>JAKFVU010000027.1 GCA_021732025.1 Candidatus Obscuribacterales bacterium
CGGCTTGGGTCCTGCTGTGAATTGTCTTGGGCTTCTTTGGAGCTTTTGGATTTCGGCATTTTCTTTTTTCGTTTATTACTTGAGTTGGAAAGCAGACCGCTGGGCAACACCCGAAGAATTCAACTTATGGCTGCTGGGTTTCCCCCCTGACCAGGTTCGTCGGTCTTCGCCGTCACCCAACGATCTGTGAATAGTGATTATAGACGAAATATCCTAGCAATAGCAGTGCAATGTAAATACTGCCTTTGCTACTCCTCGCTCTGAACCTTTTGACAAGGGCTTACACTTATCATTCGGCCAAATTGGAATCTGTGAATTTGAAACTTTACCGATATCGGTAAAAAAATGACTAAGCTTGGCAAGTGGGAGCAAATTTTTCATGCTGAAGTACCTTTCAACCCTCCGTTTGATGCCGCCTACGCCTATAACTTCGGCTTTAGAGGGAAGTTGGGCGATTCAAGTTTTGAAGTCGGCAGTAGATCTTGGTATTTTTGAATCGCTTAGCGCTGGACCGCTCTCGGCTGCCCTAATTGCTAAGAAGCAATCTTTACAGGTGAAGGGAACGAAGCTAATTGCCGATGCGCTGGTGGGCATGAATTTACTCGACCGAGCAGACCTGAATGGGCATGTGCGTAGCACCGAAGCGATTTATGAGTTGAACATGACTTCTCAGACCTACTTAATTTCGGAAAGCCCCCTGTTCATGGGAATGTACTTAAAACAGCACGATGAGCTAGATAAGATGTGGCGCGGTTTGCGTGAAACAATTCGCACCGGTGTTCCAGTGATGGAAGTCAATGAAGACGCCAAAGCGGAGGAGATTTTTCCCCACTTAGCAGAGGCGATTGTGCCCCTGAATTACTGCATTGCCTCTGACGTTGTTAAATATCTAAAAGAGCGCAATCGCGGTGCTGGCAGCACTAACTCAAAGAATGGCAATTCACGAGAAGACAATCTAAAAGAAGAGAAAAGAGCTCTCAATGTTCTTGACTTGGCTGCTGGTTCAGCTGTTTGGAGCATTCCCTTTGCCCAGGACAACCGCGATAACCACATTGCTGCAATTGATTTTCCTGCTGTACTTGCTGTCACTAGAAAAATCACCGAGCGTTTCGAAGTGGCTAGCCAATATACTGAGGTGCCAGGTAGTTGGCGTGACATAAGGCTTTCGCCTGGTTTATATGATGTTGTTATTCTCGGCCACATTCTCCATTCGGAGGGCTTAGAGATGACAAAGAAATTGCTAGCCTACTGTGCTGCAGGGCTCAAAGAAGGAGGCACCTTGGTAATTGCTGAGTACATGCCGAATCAAGAGCGCACGGCACCGCTGTATCCGTTGATGTTTGGCCTAAATATGTATCTTGCTACTACCAATGGCTGCGTATTTAGCTTTGACGAAATTACCAGTCTGTGCCGAGCCGCTGGCTTTAGTGATGTTTATCGCCATCAAGGGGTTGAGTACGTTTCACCAGTTGTGTTCGCAACAAAATAGTAGCGGCAGCAATGACAGATCAATCTAAAACACTAAACGCCCAAGCGAACGAACCAATTTTTATTTGGGTTCAATATAAGGCGGAAGAAGTAAATAACGGCTACTGGCAGGTTTATGCACAGCTGCAATTGCCCCATAGATTGTTCTCTGTTTTTGCCTTGAGTTTTAGCGTAGCTATGGGCTATGTGCTTTTGTCACCTGAGAGTCCGCTATCTACGGCTAATACAGTGGCCGAGCTGATGCAGCTTCAATACTTGCCTGGAGTCTTAATTGCAGGCGTTGGTATTCCTTCCACTTGTATGGCAATGCTTTACTTGCTATTGCGGCACTTGTCTGAAAGTAGTTATCGCAAGCGTCCGAATTTTCATTTCCCGATGATGTATGTCCTCTATCCAACCGGAATTCAAGTTCAGTTTGCCACTGGCACAGGGATGATCGATTGGCGTCAATTTTCACTTGCACTGGAGAGCGCTGAAAGTTTTTGTTTGGCGTCCAACATCAACGATGTTTTTGTTTTGCCGAAACGGTGTTTCGCCTCAGAAGAAGAAGTCGATGCTGTAAGGGCAATACTTGTCGCTAATTCGCGCAATTTCAAAAAAGTCGGCAAGAACAGCAAAGCTGATTCGATTGTCTATGAAAAGAAAGCAATATCATCGGTCATGATCGACGGAGTGCACTTCCCACTTCCTGATATGGTGCCACCGAACCGGGAGCAAGATAGCGACAAGCTAACAACAAATGCCTTGCCCGATGATTGCTCAGCGCACGACACCGGTGCTAATCCTGCTGAGAATCACGGCAATGGAAATCAGGCTATTCCAAATCAAGCTAATACAGATCAAGCTATTCCAAATCAAGCTATTCCAAATCAGGCTAATCCAGAACAGGCTAATCCAGATCAGGCTAATGCAAGTCTCTCTTCTGCGCCTCTAGGCGCCAGTCTCGGTAGTAGTCTGAAAACTGGTCTAGAGGTCGAAGTTCTCTACCTTTCTGGTGAGATTGCTCAGGCTGAAAATATCTATTTCTTTCGTAAAAGGCTTGTGCTCTTAGGTGTAGTTTATGTGGCGCTTGCGTTATTGATGCCACTTAACTTTCTTGCCTTAGGTTATGTCTGGAACTTGCCCCAAGCTACAGCTGTAGTAATGAGTCTCTATCAGCAGCTTGTGCTGTTGCTCATCCCCGTTTATATAGGCCATGCTGTCTATATTTATTGGAGCATTATGCAGCGCACCAAAGTCAATGACGAAGCAGCACAAGTGTTTGTTTTTCAATTAACTGAGGAAGGCTGCGGTGTTCGCACGGGTGAGCGCTATGTAGTCCTGGCGTGGTGGCACTTTGAAGAATGTTGGGAAACTGATGATCAGTTGATGATGCTCTTAGGTAGTCGTGGGCGAACAATGTTTGTACTACCCAAGCGGGTATTCCCTGACCGTGCAGGTCTAGCTTATGCCACAAATTTATTGCAACGCAAAATTAAGCACTACAAAGTACTTAGTTAGCTTAGTCTTGTCCACCGGCAGCAAAACCAGGACCGCTATCGGCATCGTCAACATCGGTATCGGCATTGTTCAAGCGCAACAGTTCGCGGCGCCATTCTAAGTCTGCTTGAGCTTCTTTGATCAAGCTTGCTAATCCTTGAAAATCAGCGAAGGAAAGATCAATGGCTAGACCAATATCAAAAGTTAGTTTGACCCGCTCGCAATTGGGCGAGCACGACATGCAGACCATGTGATCAGGTCCACAAACCTCGAACATTTGAGTTTCATCGCATTGCAGCGGATCTTTTTGCCAATCTAAATACTCAATGAACGTGTCATCCTCAAGACTCTGCTGTACCAGCAACACAAGCGCTTGGTACTGAGTGTTGTTGAGGTAAATGGTGACTTCTTGCCGACGAAAATCAAGAGCGAACTCTCCATTTTCTTTGTCTAAATAGAGATCGGCAAAAGCATTGGCGAAACTGATTTGAAAAGCGGTGCTTGTCTTCATCTTTACCCTGGTTGTTTGAGCCACTGAGCAACATCTTTGGCATGGTACGTGATTACTAGATCAGCCCCTGCTCGGACTATACCCGTTAAGCACTCCATCACAACTTTTTGCTCGTCTATCCAGCCATTGGCTGCAGCAGCCTTGACCATCGAATACTCACCAGAGACATTATAGGCCGCAATCGGTAATTTAGTGAGATTGCGAGTTTGACTAATGACGTCAAGATAGGGCAGGGCTGGCTTAATCATAACAATGTCAGCGCCTTCCTGGATGTCCAGCTCAACTTCACGCAGTGCTTCACGACCGTTGGCAGGATCCATTTGATAACTCTTACGGTCACCAAACTGCGGAGCCGATTCGGCAGCTTCGCGAAACGGCCCATAAAGAGCAGACGAGAACTTAGCACTGTAGGCCATGATTGGAATATTTTCAAAACCATTGGCATCTAAAGCAGCGCGAATGGCTGCAATGCGACCATCCATCATGTCTGAAGGAGCGATTATATCGGCTCCAGCAGCCGCTTGTGAGACTGCCGAGCGAGCGAGAATCTCCAAGCTAGGGTCATTCAGCACTTTGCCGTCATGCACAAGTCCGCAGTGGCCGTGATCCATGTACTCACAAAGGCAAGTGTCGGCAATAACCATAAGATCGGGAAAACGTTTCTTCAGCTCGCGAGTGGCGCGTTGCACAATGCCATCGTCTGACCATGCTCCAGTCGCTTGCGAATCTTTGCTTGAAGGAATGCCAAAAAGAAGTACAGAGCTGAGGCCCAGGTTGACTGCTTCTTCGGCTTCTTTCAACATTTCATCAATACTCTGTTGATGAATTCCAGGCATAGACTTGATCGGGGTTTTGATGCCCTTGCCTTCAACAATAAAGAAGGGATAGATCAGCTGTTCAAGCCGCAAATGGGTTTCACGCACCATGGCCCGCAGGGGTGCCTTTGAGCGCAGACGGCGCATACGCATGTCAGGAGTGACTCTAGGTAACACATACTTAGAGCTGCTTGTACCTAACTCTGTCGAAGCTTTATCTAGCACTTTATCTAGCCCGGTCGATGCCTTGTCTCGCTCTGCAGCCACAGTCTCTTTCATCAAATGGTCCTTATTATTGGGCAATAGCCATATAGCTACTAAATATATCGCCTTGGGGAGCTTGGGTTCTGCCTATATATGATTCTGTTCGAATTTTAATGATGCCAAGAGTGCATCTATCAGACCCGGAAGCGTGTGCTGCTCTGAGACAACATCAATGCGACCAAGGCATTGCTCTGCTGCAGCGGCGGTTACCGGTCCGATAGCAGCTATTTTAACTGAGGCCAGTAACTTTGCCTTCTCTTGCTGGAGTAGCGCTAAGTTCTCTTTATTATTGCCGTGCGATAAATTTGCAGATACATTCAGCTCCGGCAGCAAATCTGACTCAGGGGCCAAACCCAATCCGAGCTGCAATCCCAATTCAAGTAATTGCCCTAGATTCCTAGCGGTCTGGGCACTGGCTAGAGTGATTATGTCTACTTTATTGTCTTTAAGTAGAGTTACAAGTTCAATTGCCAATTGCTCTTCGCCATCCGGCAGGCCGCTCTCGTAAGCAATCACTTTATCAACTTGGGCGCCAGCCTTTTGTAGCTGATCGGCAATTAGCGTTCTGCCGATGTTAGTCCTGGGCCAAAGAATGCGCTGTCCACTAAGTTTCGGCTGCCCTGGAAATTCGCTAACTAGGTTTTCTGCTACATAGACAGACGGCTGAAAAGCCACAGCCAATCCTGCTTCTGTTAGGCAGTTGGTAGTAGTAGGTCCGATGCTTGCCAGTTGACATTGGCTCAAGGTGTGGGCGGGAAGGCCTAGTGCCTGCATCCTTCTCAGTGTGTATTTCACTGCATTTTGACTAGCGAAAATGATCCACTGATATTGATTTAGTTTATTGAGGGCTTGATCTAACTCACTGCAATCTGAAGGTGGCCGCACCGCTAGAAGCGCCTTTTCAATCGTAGTGGCGCCTTGGGCGGCTAGTAAAGCAGAAAAGCTATCGGCTTGCTCTTCTGCTCTGGTTATTAGTACTCTCAGGCCCTGCAATGATTTATCCGACTTAAGGGGGTGATACCACATTTGGTGTTGAGCGGCGCAGCTCTTCTAAGATTTTATCGGCCCCGGCATCTTGTATTTTCTTAGCTAGAGCTTTGCCTAGCAAATGGGCATACTCTCTTGGTCCACTAATTGAATCGCGATAAATTTCGCTGCCATCAAGAGCGGCAACGCAACCAGACAGAGTGAGCTTGCTGTTATCCTCAGTTTGCACGCGGGCCAAGGCCCCAGCAGGCACTGAGCAGCCGCCTCCAAGAATATCTAAGAATGCGCGTTCTGCTGCGATTTCATCTTTGGTCACTTTGTCATCGATGCTGCCTAGCATCTCTAAAATATCTTTGTCGTTGGCTCTACATTCTACTGCTAGAGCACCCTGGCCTACTGCTGGTGTGCAAATTTCCAAATCAAGATATTGAGTAATTCTCTCGTGCAGCTCAAGGCGCAATAGTCCGGCTGCCGCAAGAATCATGGCATCGCACTGACCTTCGTCTAATTTGCGAATACGTGTGGGAATATTGCCGCGCATATCAACGAATTTCAAATCTTGGCGCAAAGCACTCAGTTGTGCGGCCCGTCGTCTGCTCGATGTTGCCACTGTGCTACCGGGTGCTAACTCCATAAATGAGGCCGCTTTGTTGCTGACGAAAATGTCGCGCGCATCTTGCCGGTTCATTACACAGGCTAGAGTTAGACCTTCTGGTAAGTCTGTCGGTAAATCTTTCAAGCTATGGACAACGAAGTCAACGCGATCTTCGAGCAAGGCTTCTTCTAGTTCTTTGACGAAAACACCGCGGCCACCAAGTTCAACTATGGGGCGGTCTAAAACCTTGTCACCACCAGTGGTGATTGGGTGAACTTCGAAGTTGGCATCGGGAAAAGATTTCTTGAGAGTTTCGATGACAACATCTGTTTGCAGACGTGCTAATTTGCTCTCTCTGGTGCCAACGCGAATAGTGCTAATTTTTGAACTTTTCACAAAGGCACTCAAAACCATCACTAGTTTAAAATTGGACGTTGGACTGACGGCGCACTGGCCTCATGAATTTTGTCTTGTAGCTTTTCTTGGAATTTCTCTTGCGTCTTTTCTTGGAATTTGTCTTGCATCTTTTCTTGGATTTTCTCTTGCGTCACGCGATTCTTGCGCGCTTCGGCGCAAGCTGCCGATTGCTGTGATGCAAACTTCGCCATGCTGTTTGCTGACAGTGGCGATAGTGGATCAAGATTGAATAGAGTACGGAGAGCTTCTGCCTGCTGGCGCAAAATCTCATAGTCTTTAGTGGCTTTCAGTTGCACTGTGGGATGATGCAAAATCTGATTAACAATGGCTCGGCTTATAGCCTCCATGTCCTGCCCGCTATTTAGACCAGACAAGATTGTATTTTTAGCCATGTGCTCTTGTCTAATTGCTTCAATTTTTTCGCGCAGAATAGCGATTGTCGGCACCACTAACTGTGAGCGTTCCCAGTTGTGATATTCCTCAAGAGTCTCGTAAATAATGGACTCGGCGTCGCTAATCAAGGCTTCTCTATGGGCCATGTTCTTCGCCACGATTTGGCTTAGATCATCAGCTATGTAGAGTTCAACTCCCTCAAGCTCAGCTACAGACGGATCGACATTTCTTGGAACCGAAATATCGATGATGATTTGCTTGGGCGATTTTTCGTGACGTTGGCGCGCTAATTCATCACGCTGTAATACAAATTGGTTTGAGCCAGTGGCCACAATTACTAAATCGGCTTGAGCGGCAACAGCTGTGCGCTCTTCAAAAGTAAAGCCGGTTTTTAAGCGCTCTTTATTGCTGAGCTTGTTGCCTAAGAAGTTTTCGATACGCTCGCTATTGCGATTGAAGAGAACAATTGGTCCTTGACCCGGATCTGAAAGAAGGTGCTTTGTACAAATTTGACCCATCTTGCCGAGGCCAATCACGGCGATTGATTTGTCTTTGAGGTTGCCCAACAAATCTTTTGCCAATTCGACCGCTGCCGAGCTGACTGACACAGCCTTTTTGCCAAGAGTAGTTTCGGAGCGAACTCTTTTGCCGTTTGTGAGAGCTAGTTTAAATACTATGTCGAGTATCGGTCCGGCGGTTCCGCGTTCAAGAGCAGCCTGGTGTGAGGCTTTTACTTGCGACATGATTTGGCCTTCGCCAAGAATCATACTGTCTAAACCAGCAGCCACACGCAATAGATGCAGCACTACGTCATCTCTGAGCAGGCGGAAATTGGGCTTAAGGGCGCCATGGTCGCTAACCGACTGCACTGAACTGAAAAACAAGTCAATTTCTTTGAGACCAGCAGCGACGTCGTCGACCACTGCATACACTTCTGTGCGGTTGCAGGTTGACAAGATGGCCGCTTCTTTAATATGGGGGAAGCGTTTGAGGGCTTCTAAGGCATGGCCGATGCAAGAATCCGGAATGCAGAACTGTTCCCGGATGGCGATGGGAGCTGAATGGTAGTTGATGCCGCTTACGACTAAGTGATTCATGTTACCTGCGCAGAGCGCTTTTCAGAAACGGAAGTTTCCCTTGACCCAGATTATAGCGACGTTTTCGGCCAGTAGGCCCGAGTCGATAATCACAGTAAATAAAACGTATTCTCTAAAAATGGTCAAAATGACAATTCGGAAGACAATCCCATTTCCTTACTCATCCTATATTAAATCCGATTGTGAGCCGATTCATCCATCTTTTGGCTGAAGAGATTCGCCATTTTTGGGCATTTTAGATACTCAATTTCTCACATAAACAATGTTGAATAAATCGGAATCGAATGTAGCAAGCTAATTGCTGGCTGTTTTTCTAACTTTTCGGCTCTGACCACTTCGCCAGCTCTTTGGTCAGCTCGGGGTGAAATACCCCTCCAAGCCAGGCCATTCCTTTCAAGACCCTCAGAGTGGGACGGGAGAGCATGTCGTTCTTTTGATCCGGCAGATAATAAATGTGCTGCTGCCGCACTGCCTGAAGCTTGTTCCATGGAGACTGCTTGATGAAGGCCTGATTGCGCGCTTCAAAAGGCATGACAATGACGTCTGGATTGCTCAAAACTAATCGCTCAAGACTGAAGCGAGGATAGCTTGCGGCCATATCACCGGCGATGTTTGTGCCACCACAGGAGGTGATTATGTCATCGATAAAGCTTGCTTTGCCTGCTGTCATCAACGGTTGCGGCCACACGCAGTAAAAGACTTTTGGTTTGCGCTTGCTCTTTTTGACAATTTGCGCCAGTGTCTGTAGGCGGTCCTCGAATTTCTGAGCGGCGGCCTCTCCCTCTTGGTAATGGCCTGTAAGCCGCCCCAGTGCCTTAAGATTTTTACCGATATCGGTGAGTTTATTGTTGTCAACAATTACCGTCTTCATTTTATGGTTCTTAATCTTGGCTGCCAATTCTTCTTGACCCGAAACCAGCAAGACCAAGTCTGGCTTTAGTCGGGCCAGACGCTCTAAGTTGGCCGATATGAAAGTGCCCACTTTGGCAATTCCAGTCACTTCTTTGGGATAGTCACAAAAGGAAGAAACCCCGATTATTTGCTCTCTTGCCCCAACTGAACATAGTAGTTCGGTGTTTGAGGGCGCCAAGGAGACCACTCGTGGTTTCTCTGGTGAATTGACATTGGCAAGCGGCACCGCTGAACTTTTCAGGCTTGCGGGATCTGCTATGGCCGCTAGGCAAGTGATTAAGCTAAAAAATAGTGCTGCTGAGAGCAAATGCGATCGATGGATTATTGACGGTTTTCCAGCCATTTATGGGCTTCTTTTAGACGCTCTTGGTGATCGAGACTTTGGAGGGTAAGTGTGCGATCGAGCAATTGCCAATCGAACAGAGTCATTCTAACCAATCGGTCGATTTGTTTTTGGTAGTCCAAATCGGTCCAGCGAAAGCCGTCGTCAGTTGGTGGAAACATTGGCGGGATGTAAATGATGTGGGTGTAAAGCGAACTTTGCTGGCGTGCCTGCTGATAATAGCTTTCGCTGTCGTAGGTCATCGCCTGGCATATGTTCCAGCGTTGCCATAAGACCCAGGCGTCAATTGCGGAGCGGTCAGAGATAAAGCTACCGAGCTTATTTTCTTCACTAATTTGGGCTTGCAAAACCTTGGTTTTAAATAGTTCTTGGTCTGGAATTTCGCCGGGATACTGAAAACCCATCTCTAAGCACAGCTTTCTGCCTAGTTCGGGAATGACCGGCAATGCCAGAAGCGGAGTCAGCGCTTCCACCAAGGTGGTTTTGCCGACTCCGCTTGCTCCAATGACTATTATGCGTTTGCTTATGGTCTTACTCTTAATTGCGAATTCTTAGTTATTGGGATTTGCTGGTGGTTGTTGCTGCAGCGGCTTAGCTGCTGGAGCTACTGCCTGAGCAGGTTTCGCTTGATGATTGTTTTCTTCTGGTTGACCGCGCCGGCGCATTTGATCGGCTAGATCGATTCCAGTGAGACCCTTAATCATTGTCAGACTTTGGGCGGCAACATTCAAGACGTCTCCGCTTATCTTGCTGGCGCCAGTGGTATCACCACCGGTGGAAAGCAAGGTGATCGATCCGACCTTGGCTAGAGGAGAAGCAGCAGCTTGTACTAGATCTGGCAGCTTGTCGATAATCATCTGCATCACGGCAGCATCGTTGTACTGTTTGTAGGCTTCAGCTTTTTTCGACATGGCGTCGGCTTCGGCTTGACCTTTAGCTGCTGTCACTTGAGCTTCAGCAAGACCTTTGGCGCGGCTGGCTTCAGCGTTTGCTATACCCATTGTGCGCACAGCATCTGCTTCGGCTACGGCTCTTAGTTTTGTCGCTTCTGCTTGACCTTGAGCTGCTAGTTTGACCGATTGTGCATCGGCTTCAGCCAACATCGTTCGCTTGAGACCTTCTGCTTGAGTCATCAATCTAATTCTTGATTGCTCAGCTTCGGCTGGCTTTGTGATCTCGGCTTCCAGAGCCACTTGTCGCTTCATAACTTCGACTTGTTGTAGTTCTACTTCTTTTTGCGCTTCCACGATTTTTACTTTCTGCATTTCTTCAGTCAGTTTTTGTTGTGATTGCGCTTTGACAATTTCGTACATCATGTCTGATGAGGCCTTAGTTCTAGCAACTTCAGATTGATAGGTAGCTTGGCTCACTTGGAAGTTTTTAGATGATTCAGCAACTCTGGTGTCTGCTGCCAACTTAGCTTTTGCACCTTCTTCAGCCGCCTGTGCTTGGGCAATTTGAGCATCGCGGGAAGCACTAGCTTGAGCAATTTGTGTCTCTTTGGTGGCTTCGGCTTCACCGATTGCGGCACTACGTTTAGCTTCGGCAGTTTGTTTCTTACCTAGAGCTTCGAGGTAGCCAACCGAGTCGCGGATTTCTTTGATGGTGAATGAATCTACTATCAGACCCATTTTTGCCAAGTCAGCAACCGATACTTCTTGCACTCTTGAAGCGAATGAATCGAAACTTTGAATCAGTTCTTCAACTGTCATCGTACCTAAGATAGCTCGCAAGTGGCCTACGAGAGTTTCGTGGGCGACTGTGGCAATCTCATCGTTAGTCTTGTTGAGGAAGCGCTCAGCGGCTGTGGCAATGGCTTCTTCGTCGCCACGCACTTTCACTTGTGCTACACCTTCTACGTAAATAGGGACACCATTTTTAGTGATCATTGCGGCGTTTGAGTGCACTTCAATTGTCATCACTTCGAGAGAGAGCAAATGCCTTTGGTGCATGACAGGAATAACTATTCCGCCGCCGCCTCTGAGCACCTTGATGCCTCCAGGAACAGCGCCAGTAATAATCATCGCTTCGTTGGGGCCGCATTTTTGATATACGTTGGCCAAGAAGTAGAAGATGCTTAGAATGACGACAAAAGCAATTGCTCCTCCGCCCCAAAGCACAATATTTGGATCCATCTTTGCGTTCCTCCAAAAGCCTTCGAAAAGCTCCCGAATTCGGAGCTTCCTCGATGGACTTATTCCCTATATTTAGTCAAAACCGTTGTCTATCAGATGTCCTAATGACTTCCTAATAACTTTTCAATCCTATACCGCATATGGTGCCTAACAAGGGATTCCAGTTCTTTTCTTTATATTCTTGACAACTTTTTGTTCCCGATATTTAATCTGTTTATCGGTCGCCGCCTGTGGCGTCCTCGCGGCTCATTGGTTGCACTAGCGCTGTGGCTTTTTGCAGCATTTAATGGCCGTCTAGTTGGCTGTCAGAAAATGGTTCTACAAGAACTACAGGACCATCGGTCTCAACAATTATCACCTTGGACCCCCGAGAGATTTCGCTGCCGACCTTGGCTGGTCGAGCTGCAGCATTGAAGCGGGTAAGGCCGATAACATAGCTGACTTCGCCCAGTCGGCCATCCTTTATTGGCGTGTTTACCTCAGCAATTTGTCCAATCGCCTGCTGTGAGCTGGTGAGGCTAGAGGCTGTCAGTTTGCTTGTGGCCCAACCGAGAATGGCTTTCATCAAGTTGACTGCAACCACTCCAGCAAGAACTGCAGGTATTAGGGTGAAAGGCCCCATCCAAGGCAGGAAGGAGCGCACGGTGATGCCGGTGGCGCCAAAGAAACCAATGAAAATTGAAATGGTCATTGGGCTGAAAATGCTCAGCAGAGTGAAGTAAAGATTCTTCTGGGCGTGGCCATGATTGACTATTTGATTGGTAGCCGTGCGCCCATCGTCGTCACCGCCACCGTCGTGCGAACCACTGTGGCTGCCGCCATCGTGCGAAATGCTATTACCGCTGGCCGCGTGGTGGCCGCCGGTTAATCCGCTGTGGCCGTGGCCGAAGTGCGAGCCGCCGCCGCCATCGAGGTGGTGGATACCGTGAGCAGCCTCGATCACACCGCTGGCATGACCGCCGACGCCACCATGACCGACACTATCGGAACCATCCGAGTGAATGGAATGTCCACTACCGTCAGAGCTGTCATGGCCAAAGTGACCCATCATCAAAGAAATGACGATGAAGCCCCAGCCAAACACTGTGCACATCAAGTACGTTTGCCCAAGTAGGTCGAATCCTGTCATGTTTTAAAATACCGGCGTCAAAGTAAACTGCACTTACAAAATAAATTGAACGAAGAAACGAATGTATTGAATTACTCTCAATTCAGATACCCCGAAAAGATAACTGGTAAACTCCAAAAACCGGCCCGAATACTAAAGAAAAGACTAATCAAGAGGGTGGAAGGCGACCGCGAATTGACAAAGTAGTTGATTGCTGGCTAATAGTTGTTTGCCTGGCTAATAATTGATTGACTGTCTAATATAGGTTTGCCTTCCCGAGCTAAAAGATGGAACTTGCCTTTGCCCACAGCAACATGGATTTTGATTCTTTGTCAGCGCAGTACGCTCTGACAAAACTTTTTCCTGCCTGCAAAATGGTATTGGGCCATCCTCTGACTGGGAACTTGCGCAGTTTTATTAGCTTGAACCGCGATTATCTGCCGATTATCGATGTTAAGTATGTCGACCCAGCTAAGGTGACGCGCTGCTTTCTTGTCGACTGCCAGCACTATGAACGGTTGGATACCGGCGTACGCAAGTTGCTAGATACTGGTCTGCCGCTTACGATTTATGATCATCACGAACGTGACGATGACAGCCTTTTAGCAGTAGCTAAAGACGATTCGCAAATTGAAGCAGTCGGTGCTGCCACCACAATTTTGGTGGAAAAAATTCGTCAAAAGAAGATTGTCTTGTCGCAGTTTGATGCCACACTTTTGGCTATTGGAATATTTGAAGACACCGGCTGCTTAACCTATGCCGGAACAACTCCCCGAGACGCTGAGTGTGTTGCTTATCTAATTCAACACGGTGCAGACCTGTCGGTGGTGCGCGAATATATTCGTCCGCGCATCGAGCAAGAACAAGTTGCCTTGCTCGAGGACCTACTGAGAGCGGCTCAGGTCATATCGGTAGAAGGTCATAAGATTGTGGTTGCCACTGCAGAAGTGCCGAAGTATATCGAAGAATTGGCCTCTATAACGAGACAATTACTTGACCTTGAAGCCGTCGATGGTGCTTTCACCGTGGTGCACATGAAAGATCGAGTGCACATTGTTGGCCGCGCCGATCCGCGCATTCTCAGTGTGCAATCGGTAGTAAAAATCTTTGGTGGTGACGGGCACCCAGGGGCCGCTTCTGCTGTGGTAAAGAACGGAAATGTCACAGAAATTGCCGAGCGAATTAAAATGATTCTGCATGAGCAGATTGCACCACAGCCATTAGCTCGTGATCTTATGGTCAGTCCGGTGCGCACAATAAAACCAAGCGTGTCCATGGATGATGCTGGTCGTATGATGCTGCGCTATGGCCTTGATGGCCTGATAGTCTCCGACAATGAAGAGCTAGTCGGTGTGGTTTCGCGCCGCGATATCGATCAATCGAGCCACCACAAACTCGGCCATGCAAAAGTGTCTGGCTTCATGAGTAAGCCAGTTATTTGGGTCACTGAAGATACTCCACTAAGCAAGATTCAAGAGCTGATGGTGGCGGAAGACATAGGTAGACTGCCGGTTCTGGATGGCAATAAGAAATTGATCGGTCTTGTTTCTCGACGCGATATCCTCAATAGTTTGTTTGGCAAGCAGTACGCTCGGCAAGAGAATGCTGCCCAATTTGCCGCACCCGCCAATGAGCAAGATGTAGCGACAAACTTAGACACCAAACTAAAACAAGTAGATAGCGATACTGCCTGGCTCTGCCGCACAATTGGTGAAGTTTCCCAAGAGCTAGGCATGTCAGCCTATGCCGTAGGTGGCTTTGTGCGCGATCTTTTGCTCAATTTGCCCAACTTCGATCTTGATTATGTCATTGAAGGTTCAGCGCAACAACTGGCACTGCGTCTCGTTGAGCTCTATCCAAACAAAATGGAAATTGCGGCAACTCACGACCGCTTCCAAACTGCTACCCTCATATATCGTTGTGATGATGGCAGCGAACGCGAGGTTGATCTTTCTACTGCTCGCACTGAGTTCTACGAGTTTCCAGCGGCGCTGCCTGAGGTAGAAGTTTCTAGATTAGAGCAAGATTTGCTCAGACGCGACTTCACTATTAACGCCTTGGCAGTTTGTGTTAATCCCAATAGATTCGGCGACCTGACCGATCATTTTGATGGCTTGCGAGACCTTGATCGCAAGGTCGTACGTATTCTTCATCCCTTTAGTTTCATTGAAGACCCCACTCGCATGGTTCGTGCGGCGCGCTTTGCCGGTCGTCTTGGTTTTCATCTTGATGCCAAAACCAAAGAACAAGCAAAACGTGCCAGTCAGATGGGAATCTTTGATGACCTAGGCGGGGTGCGCATCAAAGCTGAGCTGAAGTTGATTCTGGAATCTCCTCATCGTTTGCGAGCGCTCAACTTGTTAGCTGAGCAAAGCGGAAATCTCTGCTACCTTGATTCGCAATTAGAGTACGGGGACGGTGTGCGCAAAACCATTAGGCGGGCCGAACGCCTGCTTAGTCGCTACGACGTCGATGAGCCATGGGTTGTTTATTTAGGGGCATTGCTATCAGAGTTGCCACCAGAAAGAGTTGCCGGTGTAGTCGAGCGCTTGATGCTGACCAATCATCAGCGCGAAGTGATTGAAAGTGGTCTTGAATTGCACCGATTTATGCCTTCTAGCATTGGCGAAATGAAACGTTCTGAGCTATATGAGATGCTGCACGGCAAGGTGCGAGAAGCTCTTGCTATTGCGGCCGCTGCTGGACAAGTGGGAACCGATTTTCGTCGCTCAATTAAGCTCTATCTTGAAGAATTAGCTGATACCAAACTCGATATCACTGGTGCCGATCTAATTGCCAGTGGATTTAAGCCCGGCCCTAAGATTGGCGAAGCCTTGAAGCATGTTCTGGCCGAGCGCCTTGATGGCCAAGTTAGCGGCCGCGAGCAAGAATTGCAAGAGGCTTTCGGTTATCTGAAGTAGCCACTATGTACACTGCCGGACTGTAGCACTGATCGAACGACAAATATCGCAGAAGAAAGCATAGTGTGAGTCTAGTTCGAAAATGCCTAGGCCTGCTGCGTCAATTTGCAAAATGAACTTCATCAGTCTTTGGCATGCTGGACAGGTTGGATAGTCGCAGTTTTGTAACCAATCAGGGGCTCCACCAAATTTAGACTTGTGGGGTCTGAGGTTATCTAGCCAAAATTCATAGAACAGAAATGGGTCTTGTGGTGTTGCACCAACTTCAAAAGACAGATTCTTATAAGGCAGATCTTCAAAGTGGAGAGAAGCTGGTTCGAGCAATGGTGGATATTTGATGTTGTTACAGGCATGCCAACTGGCACGGTCAGCCTTCTCGAATTCACAGAAAATCTCTTCTGAAATGAGTGAACACTGGTTGCAATAATAGAAAGGTATGCGCACTGGTGCTATTTCCGAGCCCAGCAGCTTCTCGACAATTTGTGGTGCTAAATTTGCAAGGAGAAGAAGTGGTCCCTTGCACAGGGGGCAGGCAAGGTGCGCGTCAGTATAGAGATCCAGTCGTGTATGTGCAGTGCTAGGTGGTTCCATCAGATCGAGAATTTGGCTTTGATGATAGTAAAGATGGCGTTTTTGACGGGTTGGCGTTATTTCCCAGCCAGCATTGAGTGCGGCATGTTTCAAAGCTTCGTGGTAGTTGTCAATTTTGCTTTCTTCATTGTCCAGGAGAGAAATTAGCTTTTCTGTGACACTTTCATTATCAACAAAGGCTAAATGCAAAAGCGCCTCTGTGTTGCCTTCCTGTAGTCTTAGCAAAAGCTCCTCTATTACCATTGAGCCAGACCGTCGAAAGATTGCATTTCCGCTTTCTGGCACATCTAGAAGTTCTAGCAACAATTGGTCTAGATCAAAGTTCGTTAGACCTGCCATCAGGTTTGCTATTTCAACGGCGTGCAAGCGCTCTTTCTGATTTGGTGATTTTAATTGGACACTAACCTTTTGAGATAGTTTTCTTAGTTCGTGCTCGGTCATCTCAGCAACTAATTCAAATTTCGACTTCGGATATTCGATCAAGTTTATTAGCGGATCGTAAAATTGTTGGTAGTTGAACACTGTTAGGAGTATTTCTACTTTGTCGGATATGTTCTGAAAGGGATTGAGATCTTTTATGTTGTTCTTGATGTACAGATCTCTAGCTGCTTTTTCTATGGCATCAAAACAGGGCATGCAATATCCCTTCAAGTGTTTTTCAAACAGGGGGTTGAGATCGCCCTTGCAATCTGGTTTGATACAGGCGATGCGCTCCTTGTTCTCGGCCACTTCATGTCCCCTTTATCTACAGGTCAGTCAAGCAAAATTGCAGTTATAGTCGCAGCATAATATACACTACAGCAGCAGTATGTTCGGACGGCTAGGACGCTAATGCACTACGATTCAAGAATTATTGAAGTTAATGGCATCTCTATCAATGTGCTGGTAGCAGGAGAGGGGCCGCCCGTGCTGTTTCTACACGGCTTTCCTGATTCGTTGCACCTATGGGACGAAGTCCTGCCATCCTTTATCGCTGCCGGTCATAAGGTAATTGCCTATGATCAAAGAGGATTTGGATTATCTGATGCACCGGAAGGGGAGACTGCATACAAAATTGATGCCATTATCGGCGATGCCATAGGGGTTTTGCAGGCACTAGATATAAAGGAGAAGGTAATTGTCGTTGGCCACGATTGGGGCTCAGTAATCGCTTGGTTGTTGGCGATTCGTCACCCGGAACTTGTGCAACGATTGGTGGCCATTTCAGTCGGCCATCCTACTTCTTATCGCCAGTCTGGATGGACGCAGAAATTGAAAGGCTGGTATATCTGGCTGTTTCTCTGTCGAGGCCTCGGTGAGTTTGTCATCAGCAGAGATAATTTTCGCGCAATTCGTTCTATGGGTTCGACAATTTCACTTCCGGCTACTAATGAGCATTCGGATAGGCGGGTACGCGATCTCAGCCGCCCAGGCCGCTTAACAGCTGGATTGAATTGGTACCGTGCCAACGCTCGTGATCTATTCATGACGAAAACAGCACATTGCACCGTGCCTACTCTAGGAATTTATGGTCCAGATATTGCTCTCACTGCTGAACAAATGATCAATAGCAAAAGGTATGTTGATGCACCTTGGCGTTATGTTGAAATGACTGATTGTACGCATTGGATACCGCTAGACAAGCCAAAGGAGCTAGCGGAAGTTATTTTAGATTGGTTAGCTGGGGCTCAGGGTGGTAAGGAACAAAAGGTCTCTTAGTTGATGAATTTGAAAAGACGCCTACTCGTTCAATTTGCAGCGCTATTTTCACTACACGGCCTCCAAGGATGCGGTTTGAATTCGCTGTCGCCTTCTCTCGATACCGCTTCGCCTAATGGTGATTCTGCGCCCGTTGCAGAATTCAAACCAGGACGATGGGAATTCATCTTTGAACCAGGGCCAGAAGCAATTAGGAAGGAAGAGACCCTCAAGAAAATCGATAGATTCTGGGCTGATTTCAAGGCGAATAAAGATAAGCTGACTTGGACTTCCGATCCCAAAGCGGATAAGACTTTAGTAGGAAATTGGTTTAGTCGCCACGTCCATAGCTTTGACCCCAGGCTTGAATGGGAGGCCGGTGGTAACAAAAATGGCGGCAGCGATCTTGATATATCGGCAGCCGAGAACATCGATTTAATGCCGCTTTTGCATACCATCATTGAACGAGCTGGCAATATTCCGGGTTGGCATTTCAGCTGCTTTCGCCAGCCAATGCGCAGTGATTTAGTGGCAGAAGCTTACCAGGCGAGAACTCGCAAACAATTGCCAGCATACCGAGCATCGGTGACTCGCAGTAAGCATGATGGTATAGATGTCGCAATAAGTTCTCCCAGGTTTATTGGCAGCAACCGAGCAGAAGATCTGGGAACGGCCATGCTTCTTTCTGAGATCGTACTGGGTGAAGAAGATGCAGAGAAGTGGGTGAACGATGTTAGCTCCTCTCAAGCGCCTCTAAAAAGCACTGTTCCGTTTGACTATAACAAGGAAGCCGAGAATTTTTCAAAGTCGTTTGAGGAGCAGAAGTGGTCTATCACTTCGAAACGACCAAAGAAATACCGATGGCAGATTAAGTATCCTGATAGAGTTGTCCTGCTCACGGCTAGTAAGGCAGCCTTCAAAGATTCAGATAAGTATGAACGATATCGTTTCAGTTGGATGTCTCCTGATGCCGAACTTGCCCAGGCAATGTCCCATAGCTCGCGCTTCTTTTCCGAACACTTCTCTGCGCTAAATGAGAAGTTCGCCTACTTGCATGTGATCTCAACGCCCGGGGACGATACTGATAATAGGCGGCCTGACATCGAGGATGCCCTAGATAAGTTGCTTCGAGAAAAACAGCTTGGCTCAGTTGTTGCCACAGGCAGAGGTAAGCCTGAAAGTTACTACTTTGATCTTTGTCTTACTGACGTAGAAAAGGCCGTACCAGTTCTGAAGAATTTTTGTGTAACGCAGAAACTACCGGCGAAAACATGGCTGCGATTTTACGATCTGTACTGGCGCAATGAGTGGGTGAAAATGCTGCCAACCACACCAGAACTAAAGAATCCACAAGAAATGTGGTAGTTAGTCTGTTCTGGTACGACATCGGAAATCAGAAATCAGAAATCAATTCGTCGAAAGTTGTGCTCTGAGTCTTCAAGTTCAATGTATGAGCCTTCTGTTAGCATTGTCTTTAGGCTCTCGGTTAGTTCTTCGTACATGGCTGCACTGTCTGGGCCGCTAAAGAATATAGTGTGGTAGCCGATGCCGACCTCGTGTCCCGACCAGCGACCTAGAAGGTCCGCTTCCAGAATTTTTTCAATTCGATCTTCTATATAGTTGTATCTGACAAGTTCTTCTTCGTTGTCGAATTCACCTATTGTTTTGATGTGAATACGAAGTTCTTGTAATGGCTCTTTTGCTTGGGGGGCTTCCCTCTCTGCGTTGTCTTCTGCTGTCTTTCCGCTTCGCTCTGGAGGTTCGCTCTCTTCTGAAAGGCTCGTCTGGCCAGTGGTATATTCTCGATCGATGATGTCTTGACTAAATTTAAAGGCACTAACTGTGCCTGCTCTTTTTAGGGCAAGAGTATTTTCGAATTGAGGATCGTCGGATCGCAAACCAATGAGCGCTGGGTGGCCCCTGAAACACTCAATTTGCTCTGCTGTAAGGCTTTTGAGTTCGAACAGCAAAATCTCTTCAAGTACTGGCGCGGCCGCGGCACCGGTCACGTTATTTAGTCGTTTCAATGTTCTCAAGTTCAGACGGCGTAGCTTTTCTAGTTTGCTAAACGGCGGTAGCGACTCAAGATTGTTGAGGCCCTCAATTTGTAGATATTCCAAATGATTGCATAGTGCAATCTCTGGAATTCCACTTATCTTTGGTAGTCTTGCTAGTCCCAAATATTTTAGACGACCTATGTCTTGTAAGGCAGATAGATTATGTACCTTGCAATCAGCAATAGCCAGTGATTGCAAATTTCTTAGAGCTGTGAGCGAAGATAGATCTTTTAGAGTTATCTCGCTGATTAGTAGTGCTCTAAGTTGCTCTAGATTCGGAATTTTATCTAGTGGCTCATAGTGTCCGATTAGCTTGAGTGATTGAAGTGACTTGAAATGTTTGAGAACTTTCAATGAAGGTTTCTTTGTCGCTGCGCGCAGATCTAGATCTAGTCTAGTCAATTCTGGGGACAGGCCAGTAAGGCCAGTTAAATCTGTAAACTCACCGTGTTCGAGACAGACTCTGTGTAAGTGCTGGAAATACTTGAGAAACTGAAGTTCACTTCCTCTAAATCCTGAGTCTTCGTAGCCTTGTATTCGTAATGTTGCTTTTGGGGCTCGCAACATTGCGTTGGCGATCTCCACGTAAATGTCTGGAGCCAAGCCCATATTGACGCATACATTGAGGGTGTCGGGTCCTATTTTTGCTAATTGGTTTTCGTTGAAGGGCGAATTAACGCACCATTGGTAAGGATTGAAACTAGCGAAAACTAGCTCTTCATCAGATAGTGGTTCCGGTTGTCGCTGACGTATTGGTTTTGTCAGTGATATTGATGCCTCGTGTGCAATGAGTGAGAGTTCAATCTTTGGTATTGGAAATTGATTGACTAAATCTTGCGCTGGTGTAGCACAGAGGCTGTACTTCGTGCACGCTGCTAGGATTATTTCTGCTGCTATACCGGTCTGGAAATCGGTGAATTCATCAGCGCTCATATGGCGAAAGTCGTCATAGTGAATTTTACGACCGGCAAAAAGTTCACCCTTGTTAACACGGAAAGTTGTTTCTGTGTCTCTATCCCAAGGCACGCAAAGAGCTAGATTGGCCACCAGCGCTCTGTAGGGAGTTTTGTCAAAGAAGCCAGTTTCTATGAGCACTGGAACGATTCGCTCGACAAGAGTTTGAAATTGTGTGGGTGAGCCGTGAGGCGGCCAGATTCGCCTGGCTTCATTTAGCTTTTCGATTGGATGAATTATATGTTGCCCGAGTGTTATCCCAAAAAGTTCTGGCCATTGCTCTTGAGTGAATTTATCTTTTTTATCCGAGCTAGGCGTTGGCATTTTTCCTACTTAGTACACTTCGCGCGTGACTTTAACCAATTACTTCAGCCACGATCTCTTTTGAATTTGTGCCGCTGAAGGCACAATCATTTGCACGGCGCTCGGTACAGCTTTGATGTGCATTGGTGTCATGCCGCAGGCGTCACCATCGATCATTGCTAGGCCCTGAAGTTGCTGGCTGCGGCCATCTGTTTGGCCAGTCAATGCATATTTGACTTTGTGGTATCCCTGTTCGAGAAAAGACAATGGTCGCCTACGCGGCACCACTTCGATCAAAACTTCTTTCACTTTCTTGATGTAATAAGGCGCGGTATTGCCAGTGACGCTTGGCGTCAGACCCGTAGCAAAGTGAAAGCCATATTTTAGATAGTCACTAAATTCTTTCGGGGCCAAAACGCACAGGTCAAGCAAACCGTCGTGCATTGACGCCGATTCAGAAAGCATACCTACGCCAAGATCGGCAATATTGGTAATGAAGATTCCTGAGGCCGTGACTTTAAACTCTTCACCATCGGCGGTGACTTTGAAAATGACTGGAGCCTGTGCCAACGTTTGAACCATTGAACCTGCATAGGCCAGCATCTTCCAGTTTTCCTTGTCGGCCTTGCCTGGCGTAACGATTGCGTCGGACAATGGGCCCACTCCGGCGGCAGCAGCAAAGTAGTTGCCGTTCATGAGGCCGAGATCTATCTTCAGTGGCTCTCCGTTCAAAATGACGTCTATAGCAATGTCGACAGGGTCTGATAGTAAATTCTCTTCAAAGATTTTCAGATTGCGGGCCAGTAAATTACCCGTACCTAGTGGCACAATTCCTAGTTTCGTTTCAATTTTCTGACTGGCTAGTGCATGAATCACCATGCGCACAGTGCCATCTCCACCGGCGGCGACAATAAGGTCGAAGTCACTATTAAGGCCGTCTAATAAGTTGTCATGAGTCGTGCTTGCAGTGGTGGATACCGTAGTGACGTCGTAACCACCCTCGGTGCAAAGACGGTGAACGCATGTACCCAGCCACATTTCTGGGCCAGCGGCAGAGCCTGCTGTGGGGTTGTAGATCAATAATGCTGCTGGCATAGTTCAAGGCCCATGATACTTTCTTTCATAGTTTCTTACATTCGTTACCTATTGACCTATCTTGCTTGCGATAGAAGTCAATAGCAAGTAGAATCATCCCTCTTGTTGATTGGGCAGCAGATAACTATCGTTCTCATCTACAGCCCATATCTCCCTGGTGGTAGGCTTCTATATCTGTCTTATCGCTATATTATCTGAGCGTAATGTGATACCGTTCTCAATGGCACGGTTGACAATTAAATGGATTTCAGTATTGTAGTCCACACACGCAAACCAAATGTGTAACCGTGAAGTCATCACCATAACAGTCCGAAATTACAGTAATTCGACACAGCGGCAATTTCCTCTTCGCAAGACATGTGGTCTTCCGATCAGAAAGGCAGGAATCTAGTGAAATTTCTCAATAAATCGGTAGCTGCACTTATTTCAGCAGTATCCGTATCTATGTCGCTATCGCTTTTTGCAGGTACAGCTGATCAAGGTCAAGCAGCGTTTGCAAAAGGTCATCACGAAAGCAAGCATGAAAATATCACTGAAGAATTGATGCACGGCAAAACTTACATTGTTGCCCGAGTATCTATAAAGGCCTCTCCTGATAAGGTTTGGCAAATTCTTTCTGACTACGATAATGCACCGAAAGTTTTTCCGCAGGTGAAGAAGAGCCGATTGATTCAAGATCATGGCACCACCAAAATCGTGAAGCATGTTCTTGCTCCTTCTGGCCTGCCAGGCACTTATGAGTACGTCGTTGAAGTTAAAGAAACAGCTCCTCATTCATTAGAATGGCACCGCATTTCTGGTGCATTCAAGCAAGTTGATGGTTATTGGAAGTTGGAACCTCTAGATGGTGGCCACACAACTCTAGTTACTTACGCGAGCTACGTTGATGGCGGTTTCTTGATGCCGCAGCCCTTGGTTCGTCGTCAATGCCGTATTGATATGCCAGAGGTAATGAATACGCTCAAAGCTCAGGCTGAAGTGCACTCTGGAGTTCAGATTGCTGGTCGGCCACAGGCTCACGGCCAATAAGCTCAGCGGCTTAAATCTTTAGTCCCACCAAAATGTCCAAAGGCCGCTGTTGAGTAGCTCATAGGCATAGGGTGCTAGTTCGCCTTCGGCCTGTTCTACTCGGTCGCTGCAATAGCCGTAGTGTTCGCGTGCGGCCTTTAAGGCCTGTTCTTTCGTCATCGGTGGCTCTTCTACAAAGCACTCAATCACATTGGGTTCTATCGCCATCAAGCAAGCGCCATAGATTTCGCTCCAGCGCTTAAGCATGGCGCAATGCTCTGGTGAGTTCGGGCAATTGGCTAAGCCGCCGAATCTCAGCAGAATAGGTATTTCATAAGATTTAGTGGTCGGCAAAAGACCTATGTAAACGCGCTCGCCTAGGGTCATTTTGTGTTGATCTTGGTCCCAGTTGTTGATGGCAAGCGGTTGGTCTTGTAGCTCGAAAAGGTCCGGCTCTGCCACTAGGCCGACTTTAATAGCTGAGGGCCACTCGCCGGTGGGGCAGACAAAGCGCTCAAGGCGTTCGGCTAGCCAGTTCTGGCAATCTATATTGTTTGCTTGGGCAACTAGTGCCTGGGTGGAAGCTGGAGGCTCATCACTGAGCTCACCTAAGTGTTCCATCAAGAGTTCGAATGACTGATCTGTGCCCAGAATTACTGGAGTAAATTGTGCAGCATCTTTGTCGGCGGCAGAGGCTTTGGCCGTTCTGGAGAGTGCCTCTCTTAGGCGATGCCAACAGTCTACTGCTTTACTACCGCTAGTTTGAAAGGCGAACATGGTCTGGCCATCCGCTAGAGCAATCTCTAGGAGTGACTGATGGTCTACATCTTCTTCAATTAATAGGGATCTAACTTGGGCAAGCATATGGTTAAGTTTGTGAGGAGGAGTTCAGATTAGCCTTTCCGAATTATCGCACTTTGCTGATAGAATGACCTTCTTCTGATGAGGAGAGGTACCGAAGCGGTCATAACGGCGCCGCCTCGAAAGCGGATGGGCGCAAGCCACGTGGGTTCAAATCCCACCCTCTCCGCCATTTTTGAGAACTGAATAGTATTGTACCGTTGAACAGTGTCTTTCTGTTCAATCAAAAATATTTACGGCACCATTTGCGCCACCATAGATATTTACTGATGGTGATAAATATCGATTGAGGTATGAATGCTATCTAGAATAGCGGTCGGCATTTTGGCCTCCCGATTTGTCTACAAGATCATTGGCCAATTTCTTGTCTGCTTTCGCTAGGTCTTTTTTACCGAGTTTTTCGTAAATATTTGCTCTCTGAAAGAGGTACGGGATTCTCTCTAATGGGCCTATCGTTGGCATTAACTTGGTCAAGCTCACTACTGTCTCTTCCAGTCTGCCGTTGCGCTCTAAAACTCGTGCTTGATCTTTGTATCCGGGCAAGCAGCCGAGGGCGATGCCGCGATTGTAGTCGGCTAGCGCCAGGGCGTCTTTACCTTGGCTATCATATATTCGACCTCTGGCGACCAGTGGCCAGCCTATAGTAGGTTTCAGCTTCGCGGCAGCGGTAAAGTCTGCTTTAGCCAGTTCAAGCTTGCCTAAAATTAGGTAGGCGTCGGCTCTTCTAACATAGAACAGTGAGTTTTTAGGGCTGATAGCAATAGCTTTAGTGCATAGCGCGACAACTGTATCGAAGTTTTCGTTCTTATACTGGTTATCTATTTGCCTTTTCAGTGAGGCTAAATGAGGAGGACAGTACCAGAGCTCCCTTTCGTCTGCGGCTTTGAGGCCAAATGCGGTGTTAATACTAAACAGGAGCGAGATTAGTAAGCAGACCAGAAGAGGAATTGACCAGCTGCATTGGCCTGAACATGCTCGAATAGCGCTCTGTAAAACTTTCATAGAAATCTTCGACTGAGTGGGCCATATTGCCATCCTACCCGAAATGCTGGGGGTAAGTACGTATTTTCCTGATTGCTTGACTACCTGGCGAAGCGTATTGTCATCTTCATCGAGAGCAAGTTGAGGCGTTAATGCAAGGCCAGCCTTTTGAATCAAACAGTGAGTCAAATAGCGCCAAGACTGGTGAATCAGTTGGCGAAAGAGCCAACGAGCGGTCCGTTGAGCAGTCACTAAGTTTTCTCGACGTCATTGCCGCCGATAAAGAACCAACGCAGTCTAAAAAAGGCCGTGGTAAATCGGTTAGTTCCAGCGGAAGCGCCAAGGCGCCTCCTGAGGTTGATACAGCAGCTTGTCCCACTTCGGCGGAATACGAGAAGCGTATCAACGACTTGGCACGCCGCATATTTGACCCGAGTACGTTGGGCGATTTAAATGAGCTTAAAACCAAGTACAACTGCGACATCCAGCGTACCAAAGATCCTATTAAATACGTGAAACTGGCTCTAGATGTAGATGATAAAGATCCCTACACTAGCTATTTCACGCCCGAAGCCTTTGCCAACTTTAAGAAAGCGCAAAAAGGAGAGGTCGTCGGGGTGGGCGTGGAGTTCGTCATGCCCACCGCAGCAGACGATAAAACTGGAAAAAATCCGCCTCTCATTGTGCACAGTTTCGACGGAACGGACGCACGCGGTCATGGATTGCAGCCTGGAGACCAGGTCTTGGCCATTAATGGCGAGGACATGCAGGGCAAGAGCTGGCGCGATGGCGCCAATGCCTTGGGCGGAGCCGACCGTACGCCGGTAACACTGCGAATTATGCGCGATGGAAAGGTGAGCGATGTAGTCCTCACCCGCACCAATGAAGAGCCGACAAATGTAAGCTCTGAAATGCTTGATGGCAAATTTGCTCGTATTAAAGTACGCACGTTTATGACAGATGACACCTCAACTCAAATTGAGCAAGCCGTAATTGATAATCCCAATGCGAAAGGCTATATTTTGGATCTGCGACACAATGGTGGCGGTTTGCTTGATCAGGCGTTTACTTCGGCATCGGTCTTCATGAAAGATGGAAAGGTTGCCACGATTAAGACAAGATTGGATTCTGATCCGGCTCATCCGTTGTATGAAACTAATGTTTATCGAATCGGTAGAGACGGCATCACAAAAACTACTAATGACGAAAAGCCCCGCCCCTACTTCCAGCGGCATGCCGACCGCGTTGATAAGCCTGTGGTGGTGCTAGTTGATCAAGGCACTGCATCAGCCGCAGAAATTCTCGCTGGCGCACTCAAAGATTCTGATGGTGCCTATGTAGTTGGCACTCCTACATTTGGAAAGGGAATCGGCCAATCAGTTTTTCCTGATCTCTTAGACAAAGGTGCTACCAAAGTAACTACCTTTAGATATTACACACCATCAGGCTTCTGGCCCGGCGATGGTCACGATTCTCGCATCGGTTTGCAGCCAAATCTGGTGGTAGATAATCCAACACCGCAGCTATACAACACTAGCAAAGACAGCCAGATTAATGCCGCTATAGGCTACCTGCGCACTAAGGTACCGGCTGAGAAAAGATCGCATTAGGAGTTGATGAGCCCTCCGAAAAGTGGGTCCAACACTTGCTAAACTGACCGACAGCTCGTCAAACTTTGTCCTCGGCCGTCTATGCTGAGCACAATAACAGGAGTTTACTAATGCTTGGACGCGGATTTGGCCTATTCATATATGCCACCATATTGTTAATGGTGCTCGTTGCATTTCTCTTTGGAATTCTTTCCTGGCTCAAGGTTCCAGTGGGAACTACAGTTGATTGGATTATTGGTGTTGCATCAGCTTGGTGGTTGTTGATTATCACAACGGCTCCGTGGAATGTCTATTTTGAGTCGTTGTCGGTACTCGATGAAGCCAGCAATAGTAGGAAGGCTGGAATAGATTTCGATTCTTCTAAAGTCAAATTTGTAAAAAGGCTCAATACAGTGTCGCTTGTGCTTGCAATTGGCTTGCACGCTGTTTCTTCGGTGGTTTTGTTTTATCTATCGGCTGCTCATATAACACCTGTTGGTTACTACGGGGCGGCAGCTGCGGCACTGCTGACGGTGCTAAGGCCCGCGCTTAGAGCTTACGAATATCTCTGGCAAAGGCTGAGAGAAATTAAGCAGAGCATTAGTTATCCACGAGAAGATGTGCTTCAACTGCGTGCGAGAATTGAAACTCTTGAAGGTACGCTGCGCAATATTGATGTATTGCTAGATATTCAGAACCCTTCTAGCATACCTGCTCGCACAAATCGAGAGTTGGCAAATCTAAAAGCGATTTTTGAAGACCTGGCGCAGAATTACACCAAATTATTGCAAGACAATAGAGCTGAGCATGAAACTCTTCGTCGCGAAGGGCAGAGTGCAATCAGCAAACTTTCATCTGATAGTCAGTTCCTCGATCATGTCCGCGAGATTGTGCGCATGATTAAGTCAGCTTAGGTGAGCGAAGTGCTTTCCCTGTCTGTCTGTCGGGACAGATTTCAATGCTCCGAAAATTCTTTCATCACTTGGCCGTAGCGTTTACCAACGGCACCGCATACGATGTCGCACAGTTGATAGATAGTGCTGTCACCAATACTGTAGTAAACAAACAGACCCTGCCTACGCTTCTGCACAATGCCCTGTTCAGCGAGCACGGAGAGGTGTTTACTAACATTGGCTTGGCTCATGCCACTTAATTCGCAAAGTGCTTGCACTGATTGCTCGCTATTAAACAGATGCTGAAGTATCTGCAAGCGCGAAGCATCTGAAAGGGCACGGAAGCGAGCAGCGACTATTTCGAGCGCTGGCCTCGATAGCGGTTTATTTTTGTCTTTCACGATGGGAAACCCTAATTGCTGTTTCCAGTTTACAACTGTCTGGTTATTTCAACAATCAATCTTTGGGTTGATTCGCTGTATAACCAATTGGTGATATAGTGAATTCGTTGGCGTAGATAGCTTATTGGCGCCAGGCAGTTGTTTGTGAGAGGGCTTCTTTATGTCAGAACAGTCAAATACCACTGCTTGTCAGCAGGTAGCTTGTGCCGATTTGTCTTCCAAAGTTTCTGAATCGGTGCTCTTGGATGTGCGTAGCCCGATTGAGTTCGAAGTTGAGCACATTGCCAACTCTATTAACGTGCCATTGAATGAGCTTGAGACTCGCTTCGAAGAAGTGCCGAGAAAAGGACAGCTGGTCGTTATATGTAGATCAGGCAAGCGCGCTGAGCGGGGCGCCTATACCCTACTTGGTCGCGGTTTCCAGCCACAAGTTCTTGCGGGAGGCATAGTTGCTTGGCGTAAAGCAGGCTTGCCGCTCAAAGAAGGCAAGAAAATGCTACCGATTGAGCGCCAGATTCAGTTGGTTGTTGGTGTTGGCGTGTTAACCGGGGTGCTTTTGGGCGTTTTAGTCAATCCATGGTTTCTCGTTATTCCCGCATTCTTTGGTGCCGGGCTGACTTTTGCTGGGCTTTCTGGCACCTGTGCCTTGGGGCTTCTATTGATGGAAGCACCCTGGAATCAGCTGCCACGTAGCGTCACTCCAGCTAAATGTGACGAGCCAAAGGCAAAAGGCGGCTGCTGTGGCTAGGCTACTTAGGGGTATCATGAAAGTGTCGTCATCAGAAGCCGAAAAAAATGGGGTAAGTTACTTATGAACGATCTGATTTGGCTTGTGGGCTTCGTGCTCTTATACTTCGCCTTGCAACTTTATATATTGCCGAAACTCGGCATCCCTACCTGAATGTCCCGTAGCTGCTCGGTCGAGCAGTCAAAAACGAAAGGCAGTGAAGATGTTCAGACAGAAATTGTCCAGCAAGAAACTTCCCAACCAGAAACTATCCAACCAGAAACAGTGCCACCAGACTCAGTGCCATAAAAATTAATTGAGCGCATATCTGGAGATAGAAGTGGCTGGTGTGCAACGAAGTTATGGCTCTGTTCCTTGCTTTTAAGTATTTAACATTGATTCTCTGGAATTCCCTTTTCGTACCATTTTTTGCTGCTGTTGACTATTTTTACGACTGCTAGCATTAAAGGCACTTCAATCAATACACCAACCACAGTGGCTAGAGCGGCTCCTGAGTTGAAGCCAAATAGACTTATTGCGGTTGCTACAGCAAGTTCAAAGAAATTGCTGGCGCCAATTAGGGCTGATGGACCGGCGACACAATGGGCGACACCGAACTGCTTGTTTAGCAAGTAAGCCAATGTCGAATTGAGAAAAACTTGGATGAGAATTGGTACAGCCAACATCGCTATTACTAGTGGTTGTTTGAGAATTGCTTCTCCCTGAAAAGCAAATAGCAAAATAAGTGTGGTCAGCAGCGCTGCAAGTGAGACGGGGTGAAGAAATTCAAGGGTCTTGTCAAAAGTGCTCTGCCCTTGCTTTAGCAGTATCTTTCGCCACAATTGAGCGATCAGAACTGGTATCACAATGTAGAGTCCAACCGATATCAGCAATGTGTCCCATGGAACGGTGATGGCCGATAAACCCAGTAAGAGACCTACTATTGGAGCAAAGGCGAAAATCATAATTAGGTCGTTGACAGCTACTTGTGAGAGCGTGAAGTAGGGGTCACCTTTGACCAGTTGGCTCCAGACAAATACCATGGCTGTGCACGGTGCTGCGGCTAACAGAATCAAGCCAGCTATATAGCTGTCGATTTGATCATGGGGAAGGTATGGTGCAAAAATGACGCGAATGAATATGTAAGCAAGAAAGGCCATGGAAAATGGCTTTACTGCCCAATTTATAAACAGCGTTACCGCGATGCCTTTCCAGTGACCTTTGACTTGACCGAGGGCACTGAAGTCAATTTTTAAAAGCATCGGTACGATCATAAGCCAAATCAAGAAGCCAACAGGTATATTTACATTGGCGATCTCAAGTGAGCCGATTAGTTTCACCGGCCCGGGCAGCAGTTGCCCTAGGGCAATACCCGCACCGATGCAAAGAAAAACCCAGACAGTGAGCCAACGCTCGAAGAAGCCTATACTAGGTTGCTCAACCATTAGGTTGTCCTGCTGACTGACTGCACGCGAGCAACGTCTAGTTCTTCTACAAGATTTTGCACTAGATTCTTCACCTGATCTCTTATTTCCCGAACTCGCTCAATTGGCTGCCCTTTTGGATCTTGCAAGGCCCAGTCGGTTCTCCTTAGCCCGGGAATCATTGGGCATGTTTCGCCACAGCCCATAGTAATGAGCATGTGGGCGTCAGCTGCTAGCTCATCGGTGAGCAGCTGCGGTTTTACTTGAGAGAGATCGATACCTACTTCTTTCATGGTTTGCAGCACTTCTGCATGTACGGTGATACCGGGTTTGGTGCCAGCCGATTGTGCCTGAGCTTTGCTACTATCGCAATATAAGTTGAAAAAGGCTGCAGCCATTTGTGAACGTCCAGCATTATGCACACAGGCGAAGATTACTTTCATGGTTTTCTGTCCGTATTAATTTCGGTGCAGCAATTGTTTTTTCCCTCACAACAGTTTTCTAGAAGGAAATTGATGAGGCTTTGCATGGTGTCGTAGTTGGCACTGTAAATAATTAAGCGCCCTTCTCGACGGGATGATAGAAGGCCTGCTTGGCTAAGTTGTTCAAGGTGGTGTGACATAGTTGCCGGCGTTATGCCGAGTTGTGAGGCGATAGTGCCAGCAGGGAGACCCATTTGTCCGCGTTGGACCAAAAGGCGGAAGACTTTTAGTCGCGATTCTTGGGAGAGAGCGCCAAAGGCGTTTAATACTGATTGTATTTCCATATTTGTACAAATATCAAAATATTACTGCTTTGTCAAGCTGTCGTGGTTCTATACCGCTCCTCTTTGCCCCTATAATTAGGCTTGCGCATGGCATTGCTTGACAGGACTTGGCCGCAACTTTGAATAAGATTGACTTCAAAACTTTGTGGAAGACTCGACCGATTTTCAGGTTGCTGCTGGCCATCGAATTAATTTTCTTGATAGCTATTGCAGCTCTGCTAATTTCCTTTGTGCAAGATCCAACACCACTGCCCTTCAATAGTGAAATTTGGGACTTCGGTGTCGGTCCGACTCGCTATTCTATGGTTCATGACCTGATTGGGTCGGGCAGGCTCATCGGTAAAAACGTTGAGCAGCTTGAAAAGCTTCTCGGAACTCGTTTGTGTGAGCGAAAAGTAGTTGACAACAAAGTCGTTCAACTGAGCTATGTCATGAGTCGGGGCCTGAAAGAAACCCATCTTGACCTCGATTTCAGTGACGGTTTGTGTGTTGGCGCACAAATCAGAAGGCCAGTTGACGCGGCACTGCCTTAGCAAATATTGCCGGCAAAATTATTTTTGTGCATCCCTTCTTTCTCTGTACATAGATGAGTTATTCGCCCTCGTGTAGAATGGGCTTATCTTATTTGAGGTCTTACCATGCGCCTGTCGGTTCTCTTGTGTTCGTTGCTTATCCCTGCGACTGTCGTGGTGACTGGCTGCAGTAAGACTGATAAAGTTGGAGACAAGACCACCACAACCACTACAACCACGACCACTGAGACAGCTAAACCTGTTGGTCCTCACAAGGTAATGGTTTCGCCAATTAGTGAGCATAGCTATACTCCTGATCAGCAACGCTACTGTATAGATTTGCAGAATCGCCTAGCGGAAGGCTGGCGGCCACTGAAGTCTGACCACCGCTATAGTGTGGCTGTTGAGTTTTTGATTACTCGTCCAGGCTATTGCACCGACGTGCATACAGTTAGCGCCACGGGTGGTCAAAGAGCAATTGAAAGAACAGTTGACTCGGTGAAAATACAGTCACCATTTGCTCCCTTACCAGCTGATTTCAAAGAAGCTCCAGCGCCATTCCGCTGCGACTTCGTTTACTATCCTGAAGGTAGTCCTTCTAAATAGTATTCGTTAAATCGACGAGATTTGCGCTGAGTGCCTAGCATCTAGGCTCACGGGCTATTTATTCGTCTGCAATCTATTGTTTTGATGTGGTTGTAAGTAGTGTTCCACTGCGAAAGTTCGGGCATATCAAGATTGAAAGTGATCAATCAGGATTGATGGAAGCAAAAGCAGAACCTACTTTGAATCCAGCTGAGAAAATTGGTGGCAGCCCCACAGGTGCGCCTGCAAATTCGCAGCCGCCTATTGGCGTCAATGCCTTTATTTTGGTCGCTCTGGTTAAAGTTGCGGTCATGGTGCTTTTCTCGTCTGGTTATATGAATCAGCTGTTTGTGCCATTCGTGCAGCATTTTATCAGTCACTTTGACAATCCCTGGGACTTCTATTTCCAAACTACTACGCAGCGGGATCAATTTCCTTATCAGCCGCTCATGCTCTATCTTGTGGCTTTCTTCTGCCTGCCTCTGAAACTAATTGGTTTTGAGAACAGTTATCTGGTCAATTTCTTCATGAAGTTGCCAACTCTGCTCAGCGATATTTTGATTGCCTTCTTACTAGTCAAAATGTTTCCCGCTCGCCTTAACAAGGTGTTCTGGTATTACTTCCTTTCGCCCATTATTTTTTACGCCTGCTATATTCACTCGCAACTTGACTTGATACCAACGGCGATACTATTTTCGGCTGTTTATTTCTTGCGCAAGCATGACACGCTCAAGTCGGCTTTGCTCTTTGGGCTGGCTTTGGCCACAAAGTCGCACGTTGCTGCAGCCTTGCCTCTCTGTCTTACTTATATCTACCGCAATCAAAAGCCTAAGACTGCTGCGCTCTATCTTGTCGGCTCCATTCTTATGCTTGTTTTCTGGGTTTACCCGTTTTTGTCTTCGCCCGGATTTCAAGCCATTGTTTTGCATAACCCCAAGCAGAGTCAGATATTTGAGTCATACATCAGTATCGGATCAATGCATATTTTCTTGCCCGTTCTGGCTGTCTGCAGCACATATGTGCGTTTTGCCCTTTACCCTAAAATCAATCTAGATTTGCTCGACGCCTTTCTCAATATAGTCTTTGCCCTTTTTGTAGCCTTGATTGTTCCAGCTCCGGGTTGGTACGTCTGGATTGTGCCCTTCCTCAGTATTTTCATGATCAAATATAGCCGGCGCGATAGTCGCATTGTGCCTGCTGGAATTGCCTTATCTTGTTTCTACTTGTTCTATTTTCTTTTCTTCCACCAGTTTGATTATCCAGCCATTGTATTTTGTGGCCATATTTGGAATTTGGGTATTCCAGGCGAGCATCTTTCATCGTTGGCATTTACTTTGCTGGAAGCGACTTTACTGGCCAACATCGTGCTCTGTTACCGCACTGGTGTGCGCAGTAATTCTATTTACAAACGTGAGAAGGCAATTGTCATTGGCATTGGTGGCGACAGTGGTGCTGGCAAGTCGACTCTTTTACAAGACATAAAATCACTATTGCAGAACCGCGTGGTCGAGCTTGAAGGCGACGCTGATCATAAGTGGGCTCGTCACGATGAGAATTGGAAAGGCAAGGACATTACTCACCTTGATCCGAAAGCCAATTTTCTGCATCGTCAAGCCGATACGCTCTTTAATTTGAAGCGGGGGCGCAGTGTTGAACGGGTTGACTATGACCACTCTACCGGTGCTTTTACCAGCGCTCGTCTGATCGAACCCAACGACTTTATTGTGCTCTCTGGATTGCATACTTTCTATTTGCCGAAGTCGCGCAAAGTTATTGATCTCAAGATATTTATGGATCCCGAAGCTGAGCTGAAGACCTTCTGGAAAGTCAGCCGTGACCATCGTGAGCGGGGTTATACCGAGAAACAGGCTAATGCGCAGATTAGTAGAAGGAAGACTGACGCTGATAAATTCATTTCACCGCAAAGAGAGTTTGCTGATCTTTGTATCCGTTACTATCCCCAAGCTTTGCTCGATGAAGGATCGCTCACTGCCCAAGCAAAACTTTCACTTAAGCTGTCACTCAGTTCAAGCATTCATTTAGAAGATCTTGTGCAAGAGCTGATGGCTAATGGTTTGCTGTTGCACTGGGACTATAGCGAGAATCTCTCTAAGCAAGATTTGACTCTTTCAGAACCTGTACCACCAGCACTGTTGCAGAAGTTGGCCAGCGACATGATTCCAAATTTGGAAGAGTTAGTCGAGAACAGAATTGAGTGGGCCGAGGATTTACGCGGCTTTGTTCAATTGATTATTTTGCTTATCATCAATGATTTGATGAAAGACAAGGAAGAAATGCATGAAGAGTGAAGGCATTCTCCTTGACCTCGATAATACAGTCTATGACTACAAGTCTGCTCACGAACCGGCTATAGCTGCGGCTCTGAAGTGGTTGGCGGGAGAACTAGAGCAGAACCTCGATGCTGTTGAGAAACAGTATGTGGCTTGTCGACAGAGAGTCAATCAAACTCTTCATGGTCTGGCTTCTTCGCATAGTCGACTGCTATATTTTCAAGGAATTGTTGAATCTTTTGGCCGCTTTCCTCATCAATTGGCCTGCAGGGCTGAAGATTTGTATTGGCAAGTCTTTTTTGAAAACATGCAACTGCGTCCGGGCTGCCTCGCTTTTCTAGAATCTGTCGGTTTGCCCATTGCTATTGTTACTGATTTAACTGCCCGCATTCAGTTCGAGAAAATTGCCCATTTAAAACTGGCTGGCTATTTGCATGCAATCGTCACCAGCGAAGAGAGTGGGCATGAGAAGCCACATCCTCGTATATTTGAAATGGCCGCCGATAAACTTGATTTACCGTTGAACCAGCTATGTATGATTGGTGACAGTTTTGAGCGCGATATCGAAGGGGCGCACAAACTCGGTCTCAACTGCTTTTGGTATAGCTCTGAAGGCGATAGGGGGCGTTTAGCAGAGGCTAATTATAGTGTTACCGTTTTCGATGATTTTCTTCAGCTGCTTGAGATGGTTAGAAAATGAATGACATAGTCACTGAAATTGCCGACCTCGTTGAAATTTCCCGCTTTGCCGGTGAGCGTTTTGATTTGGTGCAAGCCGGTGGCGGTAACACTTCAGTCAAGCTTGATGATGGCAGAATATTTGTCAAGGCATCGGGAATGGCTCTTAGTGAAGTTAGTAAAGAAGATGATTTCTGCCTCTTGCAATGGCCGCCGTTGTTAGAATTTTTAGCTGGCTGTGATAGTACTGCCACAACTGAGATGCTCGAAGCCCAGGCCAAAGTAGCTGTTGCTGAGGCTCTTACCCCTGGACCTAGAAGGCCTTCGATTGAGGCTTTGCTTCACTGCCTTTTGGGGAAATACACGTTGCATACTCATCCAATTGCAGTGGCGGCTCTTGTTTGTCGCCAGAACTGGCAAAAGATTGTTAGAGAGATTTTTGCCAGTGATTTTCCTCAGTATCAAGAGTCTCTATTTCTTGTTCCCTACAAGACCCCAGGGCCGGCTCTAGCTGTAGCACTTCATCAGCAGCTGCAAGAGAAGAATTGGCAGCCTGGATTAGCAATTGTTTTCTTAGAGAACCATGGTCTCATTGTGGCCGGTGCTAATAAGCAAATGGTGATGCAAATTACTAATGAGCTTGTTGATAAACTGGCAAGTCACCTCGCTTTTAACTTGTATCGCTACAAACTTGTCAATTTTGCTTCGGCTTTAGTAAACCAAGTTTGTAATACAAAGTGGTTAGCCTATCTCAGTGATGATCAGGTGCTCGAGAGTGCTCTCAAGAAAAATCCCGACTATTTGCTGGCCTCGTGCGCTACCCCTGATCAACTGGTCTACTGTGGTGCTAGTGGGCTCTCCTTAAGCGAGTTTGATAGCCCAGATGCGGTGCTGGCGGTGGCCGATTACCTGCATAAATTTGGTCATCCACCCAAAGTTATTGTTTCTGGCGAGCATATTTTGCTACTTGGTCAGAGTTTGCGCAAGTGCCGTGAAAGTGAAGAGGTACTTCGTTCGCACGTAATGTTGCAGCTCGGTGGCGAGCTTGACACTATGAACTATCTGGCTCAAGAAGAAGTGGAATATTTGAGTAATTGGGAAGCTGAAAAATACAGGCAGACCCTATGACCCATGTTGTAATTCCGATGTCTGGTTTGGGTGAGCGCTTTATCAAGGCGGGCTATGAGCTGCCCAAGCCTCTTATTGAAGTAGACGGCAAGCCTATGATCGAGCATGTGGTCTCGATGTTTTCAGCCAACGACAAGTTTACTTTCATCTGCAACAGTGAGCATCTAAGTCAAACTGATTTGCGCCAGGTACTCAATAGAATTGCTCCCCAAGGAGAGATTATTTCTATTGATACTCATAGAAAAGGGCCAGTCTATGCAGTTTCACAGTGCTTCGATCGCATTGAAGATGGCGAAGAGACAATCGTCAACTACTGCGATTTCTATTCATATTTCAATTATCCTCAGTTTCTAGCCAAGGTGCGCAGTCGAAAAGCTGCTGGTGCAATTCCTGCTTATCGCAATTTTCACCCACATATGTTGGGCACCGATAACTATGCTTTTATCAAAGAAAAGAACCACTGGCTGGAAGCCATTCAAGAGAAGAAGCCATTTACCGATAATCGCATGGCCGAGTTTGCTTCTAATGGTACCTATTATTTTGCGCGCGGTGAGCACGTCAAACACTACTTTGCTGAGCTAATCAAACAAGATATTCAAGTCAATGGCGAATACTATGTCAGCATGATTTATAACCTGATGGTAGCTGATGGGCTGAGGGTTCTAGTTTACGAAGTAGACTATATGTTGCAATGGGGCACGCCGCGCGATTTAGAAGAGTACCAGCACTGGTCTGACTATTTCACTAGATTGGCTACAGAAGGCTCTGAGGATGAACCAAGAACCGGGCAAAAGAGCCGCCCGGCTAGTCAACGAATTTCAGGTGCTCATAGTGTCGTTGTTAGTGACAGCAGTGTTGTCGATGCTTGCTTGATTCCGATGGCCGGCAAGGGGTCTCGCTTTGCTGAAGTTGGCTACCTAACACCTAAGCCCTTAATTCCAGTTTCCAATAAACCCATGGTGGTGCTCGCTTGCGACAATTTACCTGAGGCAGCGCGCTATGTATTTGTTGCTCAGAAAGAGCATCTAGATAATTCTCAGCTAAAGGGAATTTTGACTGAACAGTTTCCCAATGTCAGCGTTGTCGCCATTGATGGTATCACTGCCGGACAAGCTTCGTCATGCCAGTTAGGTATTGATGGAGCTGAGCCGCCAATTGATCCTGAAGGGAGCTTGCTCATTGGTGCCTGCGATAACGGCATTGTTTATGATCAGAGCAAATGGCAAGCGCTGATGGCAGATCAGTCAATTGATATGGCTGCTTTTAGCTTTCGCAATCATCCCTCGAGCGAACGCAATCCGCAAATGTTTGGCTGGCTCAGAATCGCTGAAACTAAGCAAACAGAATTTCCAGTGGTCACCGGTGTTTCGGTGAAGAAAGCAATTTCTGACAATCCACGAAACGATCATGCCATCGTTGGTGCCTTTTTCTTTCGCAAGGCTAAGTATTTTAATCAGGCCATGACGGCGATGCTAGAGCAAGACATTCGTGTTAACGGTGAGTATTACGTAGATAGCATGGTGGGCGTCTTAGCCGACTCTGGCCTTAAGTGTGTGGCATTTGAGGTAGTCGATTATATTTCTTTTGGCATTCCTAACGATCTGAAGACCTTTGCCTATTGGCAGTCGTTTTTCAGAAAATGCTCCTGGCATCAATATAAAAAGGAGGCCAGCAAAGCACAGGCATGATCTCAGATGCACGCGACGTAATTAGCTTACCCAGCCAATCGCCTACTTTTACAGTGGTGATGCCCTGCTATAACGAATCAAAAAATATCCCACTTCTTCTCAGTCGATTTGCCAAGATCGCCGGTGGCGATACGGCTGTTCAACTGCTGCTTGTCGACAACGGTTCTACTGACGATTCGTCTAGTGTCTTAGCCAGCCAATTGCCCCAGTATTCATTTGCTAGGTCGCTGAGAGTACCGGTTAATCAAGGCTATGGCTTTGGTATTTTGGAGGGCCTGCGTGCCTGTCAGAGTGATTTCATCGGCTGGACCCATGCTGATATGCAAACTGATCCCAGCGATATTCTCAAGGCAATAGAGCTAGTTAAAGGCGCTGGTTATGCCAGTGACATTTATGTAAAAGGTTTGCGTCGAGGCCGCCCTCTGGCTGATTCATTCTTTACCGGTGGCATGAGTATCTTTGAGACCTGCTTCATGGGCACCAATTTATGGGATATCAATGCCCAGCCCAACATATTTCACCGCTCGTTCTTTCAGTCCTGGAAGGAGCCACCAACAGACTTTGCTTTAGATCTCTATGCCTACTACATGGCCCGTCAGAAGAATCTTAATATTGTTAGATTTGATGTTGTCTTTCCTCCGCGAATTCACGGTGAATCAAAATGGAACACCGGTTTTAAATCAAAGCTCAAGTTCATCAAGCGCACCATCGATTTTAGTATCAAACTGAAGAGCGCCCTCAGTCACTCATCAAAGGAAGTTTGAATGCATTTTATCGCTCATCGCATCAATCAGTTAGAGTCATTGCGACAGGTGCCTGCTCAATTTGGGTGTGAAATAGATCTGCGTGATCGCGCTGAGCGTTTGATATTGCAGCATGATCCCTTTAAAGACGGCGAAGATGCTGAGCCATTCTTTGCCGAGTACAATAATCATGGCACATTGATTCTCAATGTGAAAAGCGAGCGCATTGAAGATACTATTTTGCCACTAATGCAGAAGTACAAAATTGAGAATTACTTCTTTCTCGATTCGTCGCTGCCAATGATAGTCAATTTGACGAAGCGTGGTGAGAAGCGCATTGCTTTGCGCTATTCAGAGTTTGAAACTATTGAAACAGTGCTCAATTTTACTGGTCTTGTAGATTGGGTCTGGATCGATTGTTTCACGCGCCTGTCGCTCAATAGAGACGACTATAAGCGCTTGAAAGAGGCTAACTTCAAGCTTTGTCTAGTTTCACCCGAACTGCAGGGTCGCCCAGACGATATTCCTGTCTATAAACAACAGATGGCAGCCGATGAAATTGTAATGGATGCTATTTGCACCAAGCAATATAATATCGATCTCTGGAGTTCTTAGAATGGCTCAGGCAGTCGACGAAGTGCAAAGGCAGGCGGCCAAAGATGTAGACAATCAACCTGTGTCTAGTGATTTGTCTATTGTTGTTCTGCTTGCTGTGGGTGCCTTGTCGCTGGTTGCTGTTTTGTCTGGCCTGCACTGGTGGCTCTGGCACCCGATGCTGATTTTTTGTGATCAAGGTCTTTATGTGCATATGGCCCAGCTTCTTCTCGAAGGGAAAGTGCCGTATGTAGACATGTTTGACGTTAATCCTCCTTTGGCTATCTACATTCAGATTTTGCCAGTCTTGCTGTCTCGACTGTTTCATATGCCCTTGCCGCTCAGTTTTTCTATCTATGTTTGCGCTCTTGAACTACTAAGCTGTTGTCTTGTGCTCTGGGTACTGGTGGCGGCAAGACGTACTGGTGCTGCTATATTGGGCGCAAGCGCTCTGCTTGGCTTTGTTTACTACAACCACCTTCAGCGCATGGATTTCGGTCAGAGAGAGCATATATTTTGCATTGTTTATGCTCCTTTTCTTCTCTTGCGTTATTTGCGCTGGCAAGGAATTACAATTGGTCGTTGGCCTTGCATCGCTGTCGGGGTCATCGCTGGTATTGGCTTGGCGCTGAAGCCGCACTTTATGCTCATGGCCTGTGCCCCAGAGATTGTCTGGTGGCTGCGTACTCGTCAGTCTAAGCCATTGCTCGCCCCAGAGGTTCTATCTGTGGTGGCAGTAGTGGCCATTTATCTCTTCCATTTTATTTTCTTGCCCCCTCAAGAATTACAAGCTTTTTTCAATTTTGTCGTACCAATTTATAAAGAAGGCTACGAATACTACGTTACTTCTCCGATATTCAATATGGCCAGTTTCTGGCGTATCGATTTTCTGCTACTTGCTTTAGCGTCGGTCTTGGCCCTGGTTTTGGCTCGCCTCAGCAGCCTGCCTTTAGCTATCTGCGCTTTTTCGTTTATGTCGGCTGTTGTATTTGTCTTGGCTGGTCAGGCTTGGTCATGCCATATGATTGCCGTGCGCATGGGAAACTCTATGGCACTGGCTGTAGAGGCGGCCTTGCTTTATCAGGTGCTACCGTTACACCTGGTCGGTTTAGGTCGGCCCAAGTTGGCTGGTATGGCGGCTTCGTTATTTGCTGTAGCCATTATTGGTGGTGGCATGTATCTAAATGCTGCAAAGGTCGTTGAAAATGAAGAGTTTCTCAACCGCCAGCCCTACCCGTTGGTTCAGGTTGGCTATCCTGAATGGGGTATGGGTGCTGCCGATGACATGGAAAACTTTGTCGCTTCTTGCTTAGAGCACAGTAGTAAAGGCGATTCTATTCTGTTTATTTGTGCATCGATGGCCCCGGGCTATCCTATGCTTTTGCAGATGGAACGAAAGCCCGGTTCGAGATTTTTACACGGTATGATGCTGCCCATTTTGTCTTTCATCATTGATCGGCCAGACCTTAGTGCTAAAGCGCGAGAGCGTTTCAAGGGCTATAAGAAACAAGTTATTGACTGGTATAGCGAAGACATAAAAAAGAATAGGCCAAAGCTCATATACATTCAAGATAATCCTATGAGTTGGGTTTTTGGTGATGTTGATTTTATCAACACGATAATGTCTAACTATAAAAAGCTTGAAGAGAGAAACGGTATAAGTGTGTACAAGCGCAATGACTAGAATTCAAAGGAACCTACTTCCTATAGTTCTTGCTGCTCTTGCGATTTTTGCTGTGAGTATTGTCTATCGCGCATTTTTTGTTAGCGACCTTTGTGGCGCTGTTTGTTACGAGGTTGAGGCCGCTAAGCGCATGCTGCAAGGTCAGGTGCCTTTTCGCGATTTTTATTTTGATTTACCACTGACCACTGTCTATCTGCGCATGCCAACAGTGTTGCTGGCCCAGCTAATTTCAGCACCAGTTAATTCAGTTTTGTCTTTCCGCGCTATTGCCCTTGCTTCTTTTGTCGAAATCTCACTGCTGGCGGTGCTTTCTTTTGCCCTTTGTTTTTATATTGTGCAAGCAAGTAAGTTAGACAAGGTCAGCCAGAAACAGTTGTGGTTCGCCCTTCTTGGTACTGCAATAGCCAATTTGGCCATGGGCTATTCTTATGGCTGCGCTCAGCATGTTTTTGCTCTTTTGCTTAGTCCTTATTTTTTCTTGCGTCTGTCTGCTTGGCTGAAGGCGGCTAACAGTTCCGACACTGGTGACAAGATTGGCAATCCTTGGTTTCGATTTTTTTGCGGGCTTATGGCTGGTTTTGGCGCTTCTCTAGATCCTTTATTTATTATTGTCCCCATAACAATTGAAGTTGTAGAGTTACTCACCCGTTACCTGGGGGGGAAGTCCAATACCTTTGCAGATGAATTCTTCTGGCTGCTTGTCAGTTTTCTATTTTCGTGGTCGTATCTGTTGGGTCTTGATCAAAAGGCTCTGGCTGAGCTTTTTGATTGGATCATTCCTCTTAAATATACAAGCTACTATTTAGATCAGATTGCTTATTTCGGCCTCGGCGCCACTCCAGATCGTCGCGATGTTATTTATCTTTGTACCGCAGCGGCTTTGGGCGCGTTTGGTCTGGTCAATCGTCTTCCTTTGTTGCGGCCGGTTATGGCTTTTATGATGTCTGGATTTGTCCTCTATCAGATGGGCATGTCTGGTTTGAGCACTGATATTTTGCTGCTCATTTGGGCTACTTGCATGGCCTTTGCCGTGGAAGTTTGTTATTTGTTTGACAGTAGTTTTTTTGCCAGTTTTTGCCGTCGTTATCCGAAACTCTCATATCGTCGCTTACCTAAGGTTCAGTCTGCTGCTCTTGTGGCATTGTGCACGCTTGCATTCTTGACTCTGGCCGTACTTGAAGCGATGCAGCGGCGCGACAACGTCACAGTTTGGAGTGGCCCCCAGGCTATTGATCCAACTTATCTCGAACTAGCTGATTCGTTTCCCAAGTATTGCCCTCCCGGCGCTTCGATTATGATTCTCAATGGCCGCCTGCTGCCGGGCTTTCCTCTTTATAGTCAGGCTGAAAAACCGATCGCGGGTTATTTCATTAGCACTGAACCCTTTAGCTCCCTGGCTAATATCGAGAACCACAATTTGGCAGATCACATGGTCGGTAAACCGTCTGGCTGGATAGTGACAACTAAACAGAAGATGTTTGAGCGTTTGCGCAGTGACATAAAGGTGAACAAGCCAGGGGTGATTGTCATTGAGGGGGGTCAGACCTTTGACGGTTTAGAGAAGTCAGGCATTATTGCTCAGATTTTGTTAGATTACACATGCAAGTGCGAGGCCCGCTATCACTCAAGGTGTATCGGTGCTAAAGAATTCGCTGATTGGAACTATCGCTATAACGTCTATGAGCGTAAGCACGAGAATGAAAAGAAAGCTGATTAAACCTTCTCCCAGGTAGCTCCGTCGGCACTATCCATCACGTTTACGCCTATCTCAGTCAAACTCTTGCGAATGAGATCTGATGAAGCATAGTCTTTTCTTTCCCGGGCTTCTTTGCGCAACGTCAAAATCAAATCTATTAGTTTGGCACCAGTTGCGGTATCTAGCTCTTGCCTGGTGTCGATCATGGTTAGACCTAAGACTTTGGCATAGTGCACAAGAGTGCTGGCCAGATATTGCTTGTCGGCTGCTGACTTTGATTGGGTGATCTCATCAGACAACTGATAGAGCTGCGAAATAGCCACGGCTGTGTTGAAGTCGTTATCCATGGCAGCACTAAACTCTTGTTTGAAGTTAGCGGCAGTTTTCTGTGCCCCATCACTAGGAGCGGCAGCATCGGCTAAGCCTTGCTCAAAGCTAGCTGCTCTAAGCAAACGCTGAATTCCGGTGCTTGTTGCTTGCAGGCTCTCTATGGTGAAATCAATTGGATTGCGATAGTGTGATTGCAGAATAAAGAGGCGGATGGTGTCAGCAGAGAATTGTTCAAGTAAGTCTCTAATAGTTTTGAAATTACCTAGTGACTTGGCCATTTTTTCTGAATTGGTTTGCACGAAACTGTTGTGCAGCCAATAGCGCGCCATGGGCTGACCATGTAGAGCTTCAGACTGAGCAATTTCGTTTTCGTGGTGGGGGAAAACCAAGTCTTCACCACCGCAATGTATATCGATGGTTTCGCCTAAAATGCGCTTGACCATGGCTGAGCATTCTAAGTGCCAGCCAGGGCGACCTTTGCCCCAAGGGCTTGGCCAGCTCAATTCGTTTTCGTTGGCCGATTTCCATAGGGCAAAATCAACGGGGCTCTTTTTCAAATGGGCTAAAGCTTCTTGGGCCACGGCCTGTTCCCGTGAGCCAGTTAGTAGCTGTTCTAAATTTTGCTTACCGAGCTTGCCATATTCTTTGAAGGAGGCCACGTCAAAATAGACATCGCCACTGGCTTCGTAGGCGTGACCGCCGTCAATTAAGCCTTGAGTGAAAGCAATCATTTGACTGATGTACTCTGTGGCGCGCGGCTCAAAATCAGGTGATTCAACATTGAGGGCATGCATATCGTGCCAGAAGGCATAGGTGTACTGCCGAGAGAGCTTTTCTGGTGTGATACCAAGCTCGCTGGCACGCTTAATGATTTTGTCGTCGACATCGGTGATATTGCGCACGTAGATGACGTCGTAGCCGACAAAGCGCAGGTAGCGTTGTACAACGTCCCAGACAATGGCCATGCGGGCGTGGCCCAGGTGGCTCAAATCGTAGACAGTAGGTCCGCAGGCATACATTCTGACGACGTTACCTTGGAGCGGAACAAATTCTTCTTTCGCGCCAGAAAGAGTATTGAAAACTTGTATTTTATTCATTGATATAGCTGCTTACTTATGAGTTAGGGCCGCTTCCAGACGGGATTTTACTCGCTCGGCACCTAGTATTGAAATAATTGAACCCAGATCTGGACCTTGGGTTTTTCCTGATAAGGCGGCTCGAACGGGCCAGTAAAGGTCTTTTCCTTTTAAGGAAATTTCTTTACCGAAGGCGTCGACCGCCTTCTTACAGGCTTGATGGTCATCCCAGGGCATTGCCCCAAGACCATTTAGCATTGTGGTGAGAACCTTTTTGGCATTGTCAGAACTAAGAACGCTTTGGACAACATCGTCGGGAATAGTGAGGGGCTCAAAGTAGAATTGCACCGCTGCGGTTAGCTCAGACAGTGTGGTCAGGCCTTCTCGCACTGAAGCAACTATTGCCGCAAGCTGAGCTGAGCTGTAGGCGCTGGTATCGTAGGTGGTGAGGAATGGTGTTGCTCTGCTGACGATTAGTTCGAGCGGCAAACTTCTGATGTAATGGCTATTGAACCAGTTGAGGCGGGCAACGTCGAAAACTGCTGGGCTTTTAGATACTTTGTCGAGATCAAAGACAGCGGCGGCTTCATCTAGGTCATAGATTTCTTTGCCTTCAGGATGGGTGAAGCTCATTTGCGCAAGATAGTTGACGATCGCTTCTGGCATGTAGCCTTGAGCGCGATAGTAATCGATATGAACAGTCTCACCGTGCTTACGCTTAGAGAGCTTCTGGTGCTCAATGTCAAAAATTAGCGGAGCGTGACCGAACTCTGGTGCTTCCTTGGCCATGGCCTGATAAAGCAGCAATTGTTTGGCTGTGTTGTGAATGTGATCTTCGCCGCGAATGACATGACTCATTTTCATGTCTACGTCGTCAATCACCACAGCGAAGTTGTAGATGGCTACGCCGTTTGATTTGACTATAACCATGTCGCCGCCGAGATCTGACGTGTCAATGGCGATTTCGCCTTTGACGTGATCGTGCCACGATACTACCTGTGGTTCTTCGACGATGAAACGAACTGAGGGAATGCGACCTTCTTCTTCAAATTGTTTGCGTTGTTCAGCGCTAGTTTCTCGGCCTCTGTTGTCGTAACGAGGCGCTGCATTAGTGGCCTTTTGCTCTTCTTTGAGAGCCGCTAGCTCTTCTTGGGTGGCGTAGCACAAATAAGCTTTGCCACTGCTAATCAGCTGATTGGCCATGGTGTTGTAGTGATCGATTTTTTCTGTCTGGCGATATGGTGCGTAGGGTCCGCCGATATCGAGGCCCTCGTCCCAAATCAAGCCCAGCCATTTCAATCCGTCGATGATGTCTTTTGTGTATGTCTCTTTCGAGCGTTCTTCATCGGTATCTTCTAGGCGAAGAATGAACGTGCCTTTATGCCTTTTGGCATAAAGGTAATTGTAAAGAGCCGTGCGGGCCGTGCCAACATGCAAATTGCCTGTCGGGCTGGGGGCTATGCGAACTCGTACTTCTGTGTTCATATCAAGACGCATTTTAGCACCTAGGTTCAAATGAACCGGCTTTAGCTCTTGACGTGCTTTACACTTCTAGCTCAAAACTAGCGATCAGCTGGGTTGATAACCATGCAATCAACCATGGCCACGCCTGATGAGAGCATGTTTAGCTTCTCGGCCGCGCCACGGGAAAGATCTATTACGCGGTCATCCACAAACGGTCCACGATCGTTAACTTGGACAACGCAGGTGGCACCAGTGCGACGGTTCATAACCAATAATTTTGTGCCGAATGGCAATGTGCGATGAGCGGCAGTGAGGCCGTGCATGTCGAAACGATCGCCATTTGAAGTGCGACGGCCGTGGAATTTGCCGCCATACCAGGAGGCGTGTCCACTAAAGTTAGGAGAAAAATTGTCTGGTGCCACATTGAGGTTGGGCAGCGCTGAGTGGTTAAGACAAGCCACTAGTGCCTGCTCTGGTGATTGCGTCTCGGCTAGCTTGAGGAAGTTAGCTGGAATCTGCTGCACACCCAAGATTGTGCGAATACTGTTTACTATTTTGAAGCTATATTCGAGTGCCGACGACTTGTTTGTTTCAGGCAATTCGAACTTCACAGCGTTGCTGCCATCTATACGAATTGCTGCTAACTGACCTTCGCAGGCCGGAACCAATTTGGCGGGGTCTAATTTCTCGCCTTTGAGCAGGTCTTGCAGTCTATCTGCTAAATCTTCGGCGCGGTCTTCTGCTGAGCCAGCAGGGGTCTCTCCGCGATAGGTAATAAGTTCTTTGCCGTTAAGAGTAACGGAGGCACATTCTTGATCGTTTTCTTCCCAAACATTTGATTCAACTTCTGGGTCAATATCTGCACCCGCACTGACGTTGTCGGAGGCTAATGCTTGTGAGGTGCTACAGAAGGTAGCTGCCACCAGGCTGAGGGCCAGTGCTACTCGTTTATGTTTAGCTTGAAGGAACATCGAGATCATTAAGTGATCACTCTCTCTAGTGCCTGGGCCAGGCGTATTGCTGATGCGTTCTCGGATGGGAGAGAACCGTTTTTCTATGGCTGCGCTGGGCGTATATGCGATAGATAACTTCCGGCCAGGTCTTTCGAAGCAGGCGAAAAGGTAACAGATGGCTTGGTGGCACGTCAAAGATCCGCTGACAAGTTCGATTTTTCTGAACTGATTTGGTGTTGCGGGATTGTTTGCGAAATTTAAGAAAGGTGGAGTTGACAAAATGTTTGAGATCTGCCGCCCCCTTGGCTTGCTGTGAGCTTTCATCACTGGCTTTAGCACAACGAAGATGAAGCGTCGCTCATCTTGCTCCTTGGTAAGTGATGTCAGGGGCGTAAGGTAACGCTCTGTAAAACCTTTGTTAAGCGCGGCCTATTTATTTCATCCGCTAAGTTATTAGCATTTCACAAAGCCCTAATCGCAAGTACCTGCTGCGTTCTCAAGGCTTTACTGCAGGCTCTCGTATATGTCCTGGGATCTTAAACTTTCTTCGTCAAATATTGTGTTGCGAAGAGACATTTGCTCTTCCGCTCATAGTTGATTAAGTCTGATTATCAGGCACTGCCAGTAGTATCGGACGCTAAAATGGCTCTCTGGGCTCTAGTTCAAGAACTCTTGCATCCAATTTTGATCCATTTCAAAGTTGGCAAAAACTGACTGCACGTCATCATGATTTTCTAGGCTGTCTATCAGCCTGAGCAGCAGTCTGGCTGTCTCTGCACTGTCGATCTCAACAACTGTGCTCGGGATCATGGCGTTTTCTGCAGACGAAACCTTGTAACCTGCTTTTGCTAAACCATCACGTACTTTTTCTAACTGATCAGGACTGCAGATTACCAGTGCCTCTGCTTCCATTGAAGTGTCGAGATCTTCTGCACCGGCATCTAGAGCCGCTGTAAGCAGAGCGTCTTCGTCGAACTGAGCACCTTTTTCTAAAAGCACTTCGCCACGCTCTTTAAACATCCAGCCAACACAGCCGCTGTCGCCCATGTTGCCACCAAATTTTGAGAAGTACATGCGCACATCGCCGGCGGTTCTGTTGCGGTTGTCGGTAGTGCATTTTACGAGCACGGCAACCCCGCCTGGGCCGTATCCTTCATAAACGAGTTCTTCAAAATTGTCGAGAGCACCAGCTCCAGAGCCCTTTTCGATCGCTCGTTGAATATTATCGTTAGGTACGCCTTCAGCCTTCGCTCTATCTATAGCCTGGCGCAAGCGGAAGTTACCATTGGGGTCACTGCCGCCAAGTTTGGTGGCGATGATGATTTCACGCGACATCTTGGCGTACATCACTCCACGTTTTTGGTCGACGACAGCTTTGTGTCTTTTGATGGTGGCCCACTTTGAATGACCTGACACTTGTTACTCCTCACACAAAAAACGAAAAATACTTCCTTATATATAGAATGCAATTTGGCAGTCAAGCGATAGCGCTAGCATCTGACAACCCCCTAAATTTCATTCGCTGCCTTAAATTGTCCCACGCGCATAGCTTGTGCACAAAAGACAGCTAGTTAACCTTTATTGTATGGTTGCTAGGTTGCTACAATTTGCGACTATTTAGAGATAAAGGAAGGCACTCAGCTTTTCAAGCGCTTAAGGTCATATGCACATGTGGCATTGACCCAATTACGGAGAACTCTATGACTATTAGAAACTCGTTCAGGATTTTCACTTTTGCTTTAGCTGCAACTATTTCTGTCGGCTCTAATTTGGCCTGGAATATGGAAGCTTCAGCTCGTAGTGATTCCGATTCGATTTCGGGTCTTCAAATTGCGGCGAACAAGACTTATCAAATTCGCATTACTCGTGAGACCGTTAGAGCTGATCAGCTCATGATGCAAGGCAAGTTCACTGAAGCTGCCGATCTGTATAAGGGTGAGATGACTCGCAGTCCTAAAAGTACAGCTGCTGCTGTTGGCTATGGCATGGCCCTTGCTAAGCAATTCAAACTCGATGCTGCTGAAGAAAATTTCGCCAAAGTATTGGCCAATGATCCAATGAACGCCATGGCTCATGCTGGTAAAGCAATGGTGATGTTGAATCGCCTTACCTCATCGTCGGGCACTGTCATCAAAAACAAAGACGCCACTTTGCGTAGTGCCGAAGCTGAAGCCAAGCAAGCAATCAGTATTGACCCTGGCATGCCAGAGGCCCACATCACTTTAGGAAACATATATAAGGAACAGGGTCGTTTAGACGACGCTATCAACGAGTACAAAGAAGCGACTCACCTTGATCCTAAAAACTCTGAGGCCTACGGCCAAATGGGTATCGCTAAGCTCAATAAAGAGAATTATGCTGATGCTGTTGCTGCCTTCAAACAGGCAGTGTCACTCAATTCTGGCAATTCAACAGCTCACTATGGTTTGGGCCGTGCTTACTATAAGCAAGGTCTCTACGACGAAGCTCTGAAGGAACTAAATACATCACTCTATCAAAACCGCAACAGCGCACCTGTGCACCAGACCATGGGTGACGTTTACGCAGCCCAAGGCAACACTGTAGCTGCTATTCAACAATTGCAAAAGTCAATCAGCATCAAGCCAGAGAATCCTGATGCTTACTTGCATATTGCTGATATCAGACAAGGCCGCGGCGATCTCGAAATGTCGATTGCTGAACTGCGCTCAGGCCTAGAGATGATGCCGAACAATCCCGATTTGCATTTGCGTGTGGCTGATCAAAGTTTGCAACTAGAAAAGCTTGATGACGCTGTTAAAGAGTACCGCACAGTGCTTGATGCCAATCCACAAAACTCAGCTGCTGCTAAGGGTTTGACTAGAGCCTATTATCTTAAGGCCAACAAAGAAGCCACTGGTGCATTCTTTGTTTCAAACGAGTACGAGTCAGCACAACGCATGATTGATCAAGCGGTCAAAATGAACCCGAATGACATGGAACTGAGACTGGCACAAGCTAAGTTGCGTTCGATGGCTGGTGTTCCAATTGATCTGGCGAGCATTGGCACACCGACCAATGATGGCGAGAGAGTGGCTTACGCAGAGGCTCTTCTTGCCCAGAACAAATTTAGTGAATCTGATCAGCAGATGAACACTGTCATTGCTAACGCTGCTGATGCAAAGCAAACCTTTGCTGTCGGCGATCTGGCTTTGATGATCAAAGACCTTCCTAGTGCTGAAGCTGCTTACAAAAAAGCCGCAAGCTTCCCCGGTGGTGAAGAGAGAGCTAAGCGCGGTCTCAACTTAGTCGCTAAGCAAAAAGATGTTGCTCGGCAAGAACTAACTCTCGGCGACGATCTTGCTCGCCGCAGCCAACTCGCTAGCGCTATCGATAAATATCATGCTTCTATCTATGACAATCCAAAGATTGCCGATAGCCGCATGGGTATTGGTAAGACACTAGAAAGACTTAAGCCAGAGGCTTCAAAAGATCTTAAAGAAGCGGTTGTGCAGTACAAAGCCTACATGGCTCTAACTCCCAACATGCCTCCTAAAGAGGTCGAGAAGATGAACAAGAAAATTGCTAATCTTTCTGAGAAGGCCTACAAGCTTGAACAAAAAGAGAAAGAGCGCCAAAGAGGTTAGAGCTTTTTCTCCCGACTGCAAGCCACCTGTTACAATTAGCGGGTGGCAGACTGGAATAACAAGAAAGTAACGATTTTAGGATTAGGTAGAAGCGGCATCGCCGCCGCTTCCTACCTAGTTAAGCGCGGGGCTAAAGTTCTTGTATCCGAGTCTCAGCCGAAAGACAAGATCAATCCAAAGCTGCTAGCTGAGCTTTCTGCACTGCCTGTTGAAAGTGAGTTTGGCGCGCATAGTGAGCGCTGCTTAAGCTGGTCTGAGCTAGTTATTACTAGTCCTGGTATTCCGCCCCACTCTGACGTCATGCTCAGAGCGAAAGCTCATGGCCGCGAAGTTATATCTGATGTAGAGCTAGCTTTCCGCGAGTGCAAAGGGACCGTTCCTTTTATTGCTGTAACCGGCACCAATGGCAAGTCTACGACTACGGCGCTAATTAGCTACATTCTCGAAAAGGCGGGGCGCTTAGCGCCAGCTTGCGGCAATATCGGCGTGCCAATTTTGAGCCGGTTAGATAGTGGCCCTCTCGACTTTTTAGTGGTGGAAGTTAGCTCTTATCAGCTTCAGTATTCGCCAACTTTTGCACCCTTTATTGGCATTTGGCTTAACCTCACCCCAGACCACCTTGATTGGCATGGTGGGCTTGACCCATATATAGAAGCAAAACGCTCTATGTTCGCCCATCAAGACCTCGAATCGTACGCCATTCTCAATCAAGACGATTCGGTGGTGGCCACGACTAAAACAAAAGCTGAGCTATTTCCTTTTACTCTTTTGCCCGATCCCAATCACGGCATACAAGGTGCATATCTAGAAGATGGCTTCTTGTGCTATTCGCACAATGCTCGCACTCGCGTTGTCTGTAGTGAAAAAGATTTGCGCATCATCGGCAAACACAACATCGAGAATGCACTAGCGGCCATCTCTGCTTGCTGCTTAGCCGGGTTGAATGAGAAAGAAATAGAGCAGCATTTGCGCACGTTTAAGGCCCTAGAGCATCGCCTAGAGTTTGTCGAAACCGTTGATGGCGTTGACTTTTACAATGATTCAAAGGCTACCAATACTGATTCAGCAATCAAAGCTCTAGAGTCGTTTCCTGAGAAAAGTGTCGTACTTATAGCCGGTGGCAAAGACAAAGGCACTCCACTATCCGATTTAATTCTCTCGGTTAAAAAATACGCTTTGGGCGTTATCCTTATTGGTGAAGCTAAAGAACGCTTCGAAAGAGCGTTACGCGAAGCCGGATTTAACGATATATACGTTGCCGCTACCATGGAGGAAGCTGTTCAAATCGGCGGAAAATTGAAAAAAGGACCAGTATTACTTTCCCCTGCCTGTGCCAGTTTCGATATGTTCAGGGATTTCGAGGATAGAGGCCGTGTCTTCAAGGATCTTGTCCGCGCAAGAGCGCGAGAGATGGCGTCGCCGCGACAATAGCGGAGACTCAAACGATAAAACTTCTGCCGCACCTGAATACAGAGGCGGCATTGATCGTACTCTGGTTGGCATTGTCTTAAGCCTGTGTGGCTTCGGCTTAATGGCCGTCTATTCAGCCTCGGCACCCGAGGCTCAGCAAAGCTTCCACGATTCCACAACCCTGTTGCGCAAGCAGACCATGGCTTTTGTCATTGGCCTTTTTGTCATGTTTACGGTCAGTCGCTATGACTATCGCCGTTTGAAAAAGCTGGCTTGGCCTCTGGCCTTGTTTGCTCTGGCGTCGCTCGCTATAACTCTCGTCAATATTCCTGGTCTAACTGTGCAAACCATGGGCTCAAGCCGTTGGTTGACCGTTGGTCCTCTGCAATTCCAACCGTCAGAAGTAGCAAAAGTAGCTACTATCTTGCTTTTGGCTTCAGGGCTATCGAGATATTTCTGGCGCGATCCTCAAATTCTCTTACGAATTGTAGTGGTGCTTGCTATGGCTGGCATCGTCATCAAACAGCCTGACTTAGGCAGTGCCAGTATGATTCTTGCTAGCCTGCTCACTCTATTGTTTGCCAGTGGTACCAACTTCTTGCTTCTTCTTGGTGCCCTCGGCGGCACTGCTCTGCTTGCCTGGCAGCACGTACAAAAACACCCGTATCAAATGGCCCGCATTGAGACTTGGCTTAATCCATATCTTCATCCGCAAAAAGAAGGCTGGAATATTATTCAAGCCCAGTATGCCATTGGCTCTGGCGGCCTCTGGGGTCAAGGATTTGGCCGCTCGTTGCAAAAACTCTATTATCTGCCTGTACAATTTGCCGACTTTATTTTTGCAGTAATAGCTGAAGAGTTTGGTTTGATTGGCTGTTGCTTACTGATCGGCCTTTTTGCTCTCTTTGGTGTCTACGGCTACCGCGCAGCCCTTTCGGCTAAGACCCTATTTGGTCGCATATTAGCGATTGGTATCACAAGTGAAATCTGTACCCAAGCCGTCATCAATATGATGGTAACGACAGGCCTCCTGCCAGTTACCGGTATTACACTACCGTTCATCAGCTATGGTGGCACATCGCTGGTCGTCACTCTTTCTATGGTCGGCATTTTGCTATCAATCTCGCGCGATCGCGCTGCTATAGATGACGATGAAGATGGTGAAGAAGCTGATGAAGTGGAGACAACTCCACCCCTGCCACCTAATCAGCCGCCCACGAAACCCTCTCTCTCACCCAATGCTTTAAGCACACTGTAAGGACTGTTCTGATAGATGGCCGGTCATCGCATAGTACTAACAGGTGGTGGCACAGGTGGTCACATTTACCCAGCTCTTTCAGTGGCTGAGCAGATTAAGGACGATCCATCAGTCGAAGCCATCTTATATATAGGAGCGATTGGTCATCCTGAAGAGAAACTGGCAAAAGAGAATGGACTCGATTTTGTTGGTTTGAACGTTTCTGGTATGCCGCGCAGTTTGTCACCCCGCCTCATTACTTGGCCGTTTCAAATGTGGACAGCAATCGAACGGGCCAAAGAAGTTTTACGCCAGTTCAAGCCCACTGTTGTATTGGGAACCGGCGGATATGCCTCTGCTCCACCCCTTGCCGCTGCAAATGCACTAGGAGTGCCAACCGCGGTGCATGAACCAGATGCCCATCCCGGGCTAGTGAACCGCCTCTTGTCTCGTCGAGCCCAATTAGTCTCGCTCGGTATGCAGGGTGCAGCCGCTCGCATTAATGCTCCCCTTGGACGAATCGTTTTTAACGGCAATCCTGTGCGCAAGAGCTTCTTGGCCGAGCGTCACCGTGATGCTGGCTGTGCCATCTTGGGTCTGCGCTCAGACCTGAAAACTGTATTGGTAACTGGTGGCTCGCAGGGTGCGAAAGCACTTAACGAAGCTGTTGTCGCTGCTTTGCCGCGTTTGCTTGAGATTGAGCCACATATTCAAATTGTGCATCAGTGCGGCGATAAAAATCTCCATGACGTCAAAGAGAGGCTCAATCCGAGTTTAGCTCCTAGTCCTCGTTATCATTTGCGGGCTTACTTTGATGATCTATCGATTGCATATGCTGTTTCTGATCTGGCTATAACTAGAGCTGGAGCCATGACCGTGGCTGAGCTAGCCGTGACCGGAACACCAGCAATTTTTGTGCCTTATCCGTATGCTGCCCAAGACCATCAGACTCACAACGCGCGCTATATGGAGTCACAGAAAGCGGCACTGGTGATACCGCAAGAAGATCTTACCGGCGAAACAATTTTCAATCACATCGCTGCCTTGATCGGCGACGACAGCCGCTTACACGAGATGCGCAAGCGTATGACTGAGATTGGAAAGCCTGATGCGGCCAAGATTTTGGCGCAACAATTGAAAGAGATAAGCGCCCAGTATCAAGGCATAGTGCCCCAACCGACGGTCTAGTCTTACCTAATTTGATTTAGGAAATTACAGGCTGTGTTAAGCCGGTAATTATTGGTACACCCATATCAGCTGTGAAGTCTTCACGAGCAAAAGACTTCTCTTCAATAGAACTGATTGTCGCTTCTAAGCCAGCAATGGCAGCGAAGACGTTGGCAGTCTCTAAAGGTGTCTGATTAGTGTTGGTGTGCTGACAGCGGCTAAGAATTTCTTTGAGCTCAGTCAGGGCAGTTTTTACTATAGAGCAGTTTGGCGCGGGCATCAGTGGTTCTCTTCTAGAAGGGTGATTCCCTTGGGTTGCCATTATCTTGACCGAGTGTAGCATAGGCTTGAAAAGAAGCAGATAGAGCAAAAGGGCAAAAGAAGTTAAATTTGTAGTCAAGTAGTTATATCGTTTAATTAACCTCAGCCCTAGTGGCGTCGGTGGGCTGTCTCGGTGGATTTTTCTTGCGACAGAACCGGTTATGATCTATTTAAGCGATCGTTACTGTTTAAGCAAAGTTGTTGAGACTACATGCCTTTTCTTTTCCTACTAACTGTTCTACTGCTGTTCTTCTGCTTCTTTGCCGCGTTCACTTTTTTCTGCGTGCTGGCTTGGCTTGTCTACAAATATTTTCGCGATCGCAAAAGAGCTCGCATTATTCGCTTGCGTGTTTATCAGAAGCGACTAAAGGCGGTAGTAGCTGAATTGCTTAAGCAGATCAATGAGCTAGATCAAATCAGTAAGTATTCGGGTTTGGACCGTGATCAAGTGTGGTCAAAGAAGTACGACGATACCTTGAAAAAATTGCTATCAGCTAACGATAAGTTGGCGGATGCTCAATCATTTGTTGACATGAAAGAGCTAAATGCAGGCCAGGAGTCACTGTTGTATGTTGTACGAACAATACATGTGGTCAACTACCGTATGCGCGAGATGACGCCAAATGAAAACTTCGATGACCTCAATTTTAGTAGTGAAGAAATACAGTTTGAAACAACGGTAAAAGATGCTGACGCTCGCGCGAGTGCCGCTAAGGTCGAGTCAATTCGGGATGGCAAAATTGCGGGTACTGACGATAAGGTTGAGCAGTCGAAAGAGTCGCCAAAGAAAGTTGATGATGGAGTTATTGACGGTGGCTCAAATGCGCATGATGACCCGGGTTCAATAATTTATCTAAAAAAACGGGAACAAAAAGGGCAGTGATTTTTTTGAGTCTTCCTTGCTTTTGCCTTGCGCTTTCTTCGGATCTACTTAGCATCTACTCAGTATCTACTTTGTGTCCACTTTGGCAATTTGGCGCCACCATTTCTGGTGCGAAATTTCGGGCCAAAAGTTTTAACAAAAAAACTTCCTGACAACCCTGCGAAATGTGGTGAGATCTGTAAGAATAGAAGAGTAAGGTTCAACACTCTAGTAATTCGTTTGCCGGGGCGTGATTCAACGCCAATCTGGGCGAATGCTTTGCTTTAGGAAAGAACGACTACTTAGTGTGATCGATGGCTCTGGGCACCATGCCTTGAGCTAGATTAGCTACATGCTTAGAACACTGGTTTCTAAGCGCGTCTCCGCACGCGAAAAACACTGAGGTTGGATCTGACAATGCGCCGTCGTTTACGAACGGCCGAAATGAGAGAGAGGTAAATCGATGTAGAGATGCATCGATACTTGAAGGGGAGAGAGACAATGAGTAAGAAAAAACACGGCCTAAGCAAAGCAGCTGAACCAGTAGTCGAAACAGAAACAGAAATTTCCAGTGTCACCATCGTGCCAGAAGAAACAGCAGAGGCCGCTGAGGCTGTAGCAGAAGACACTAGCGAAAGCTGCGAAGCAAAAGCAGAAGCAGCAGAAGTAGCAGAATGTGCAGCTGAGGCTGAAGAAGCAAAAACTTGTGAACCATGTGAAGAAGCTGCACCAGAAGCGGCAGCTGAAGAAGTAGCAGAAGCTGAAGAAGCCAAAGAAGAAGAAGCTAAAGAAGAAGCTGCACCAGAAGCAGCAGCTGAAGAAGTAGCAGAAGCTGAAGAAGCCAAAGAAGAAGAGGCTAAAGAAGAAGAACCAGAAGCCGCAGCTGAAGAAGTAGCAGAAGCTGAAGAAGCCAAAGAAGAAGAGGCTAAAGAAGAAGAACCAGAAGCAGCAGCTGAAGAAGTAGCAGAAGCTGAGGAAGCCAAAGAAGAAGAGGCTAAAGAAGAAGAAGCACCAGAAGCTGAAGCTGAAGAAGTAGCAGAAGCTGAGGAAGCCAAAGAAGAAGAGCCTGCAGAAGAAGAAGTGGTAGCTGAGGCTACCGAAGAAGCAGCTGAGGATGCGGCGGCTGAAGAAGAGCCAGCGGCCGAAGAAGAAGAAGCTCAGGCAGAGTCAGCAGAAGTCGAGGAAGAAAAGCCTCCATCTGAAGACAAAGAAGAGCAACAAGCTGCTTAAACAGAAAGCGAGAGGCCCAGCCTCTCGCTTTTCTCTTAGAGAGCGATTCTATTGCAGGTTATCTGGACCGATCAGTTGCAGGTTATCTGGACCGATCAGTTGCAGGTTATCTGGACCGACCAGTTGGTTTTTTCGAACTTTGAATTTGGCTAGCCGTTTTAGTGTTGGTAGGCTTGCCCCGTCGCCACTGCGGTGACCAAGAAGGTCAAGAGTGATTGTGCCTTTGCTTATTTTCAAGCTATTGGCTCGAGAGCGGTCTCCCAGTGAACGATCGCCAATTAGTTGCGCTCCCTTTTCACTGGCGACAAAGACTAGCAGATAGGTGAAATAGCCAGATCCACCTGAGTTGTAGACAAAGATTGCCGCACCGTCATTGATACCATCTCCGTTTAAATCACCGATGGCGGTTTTGACAAGCTCACCAGTGCAGCCATTCCATTCGGCCTTACCGGCTTTGAATTGAACCGTTTCGCTGCCGGCCTCCGAAACTGTCGGTACATTGCAAAGACCATTGAGCAGCGAAGCTTCGCTAATTGGCGCGATGGCTTGTTCACCTTTGCTTGGTAGCGTGACAATTGCTAGGGTGCTAACGGCCGCGCATATGGCCACTGCGCATGAAAAACTCAACTTTCCAAATGTTGTTTTCATCTGCTCTTTACATTCTCTTAAGGCATTAACTTCTTCCGAGTCTACATGCAGGGTCTGGGCGGTGGTATCTTTATCTCCCACTTCATAGTCTGAGAGTAGTACCTTCCGAGAGGTTGTCATGGCGACGTCCACCCTGAGAGAAACCCCGCTAGCTTCGGCACACCGCAAGCTATCAGCCAAGATGGTCGATTTTGCTGGCTGGAACATGCCAGTGCAATATAAAAGTATCATCGCTGAGCACATGGCAACACGCGAAAAGATTGGCCTTTTCGATGTTTCTCACATGGGCGAATTTCTCGTTACCGGTGCCGGCGCTCATGACTTCATTCAATACATTATTGCCAACGATCTCAATCGACTGGCCACTGCTGACCGCGCCCTTTACTCTCAGCTTTGCTACGAAGATGGCGGCACGGTTGATGACTTGATTGTCTATCGCCGCAAAGAAGATTTTCTCTTGGTGGTCAATGCTTCAAACATTGATAAAGACTGGGAATGGATTAGCAGTCACGCGTCAAAATTCGATGTTAAATTGACCAATATTTCGGATCAGCTTGGATTGCTTGCTCTGCAAGGGCCTCAGGCCGTGCCGCTTTTAAGCGAAATTGTTGGGGAGTGGGTTAGTCAGTTGCCATCCTTTGGCTACGGCGAAGCCACTATCGATGGCACGAGCTTTAGCTTCGGTCGCACCGGTTATACAGGAGAAGACGGTTTCGAGATTTTTGTACCAACCGCTAAAGCCGAGTGGCTCTGGAATCTTTTGCTAGAGCGTGGCCAGGCAAAGGGCATTGAAGCATGCGGCCTAGGCGCACGCGATACTCTGCGCTTAGAGGCAGGGTTGCCTTTGTACGGTCATGAGCTTGAGCGCGATATTAGCCCTATCGAATCAGGATTGGGCTGGAGCGTAAAGCCAGACAAAGGTGATTTCATTGGTCGCGAAGTTCTTGCTAAACAGAAAGCCGGCGGCTTAGAGCGACAAATTGTTTGCCTAAAGGGAACTGGTAAAGCAGCCCCTCGTCAAGGCTATAGTGTTTTTCATGGTGACAAAGAAGTCGGGAAGGTCACTAGTGGTGCCCCCGGTGTGTTTGTCGGTTATCCACTGGCCTTCGCTCTTGTATCGATGCCAGTAACTAAAGTTGGTACCGAACTGACAATTGGCATTCGCGATACCAAAGTGCCCGCCACTGTAGTTAATCGTCCATGGTACAAACGTAAAAAGTAGTCTGCGCTGAACAATTTGAGAGACCACAATCTTGACTGATGAGAGCTCTACATTTTTAGTTATTTGCCTGCTAGCAGGTGGTGTCGTGTCGGTTGTGGCCTTGTTTATCCTTTCGGGAATAAGCAAGAGACCGGGCCACTCTGGACGCATTCCACCTGCTCGTAGCTTTTATCTTGAGCAAGAAGAAGCGATGGCCCGAGTGCGCGCAATTTTGCAAGAGCAATTGATTGGTTGCAGATGGCGCATCACATACGACCGTGCTGGTGAAGGGCGGCTTCAAGCTCGTGTTTATGGCACGCCAACCGGGTCAACGGGCAAGCAGCCCGTGGACATTTTACTCAATATGCTTTTTCACAAACTTGATGCTAGTACCACTGAGCTTGAGTGGAGCTACGTGGTTATGAGTGGTAAACCTGAAGATGCAGATTTGCTAGTCAACGAAAGTAATCGTTGTTTTCTTGAAAGTCTCTCCTTGCCACCAATTGAAAATCCAGCAGCGACAACCTAGCAATTATTTATCGCCGTAAATTTGGGCATTCTCGTGTTGCTCTACAACTTTTAGGAAGGGATCATCCTTTCCGCTTATTGCCAGCACATAACAGCCGCCCGGAAATTCTCCGGTGTTAGCAACTTTGCTACAAATTTCTTGTGCAGCGAGGCTACGCTTGTCGCCTGAGAATGTTCCGGGATCTATTCGGAGACGTAAGAGTAAGAGAAACATGCGATCAGATTTTTCGTATTGCATTGTTTTTTCAATTAGATATGCAGCGCGAATTTCTTTAAACTGACTAACTGTTTGCACGATCTTTTCTATCTCTTCTGGCTTGGCCGTGTGGGCAATTAGATCGTCACTTAGACTGACAGAGTCTCTCTCGGCCCGGTATAGACGATCTTCTTCGTAATAGCCGATCAATACCTTCTCATACTGTTCGCTTTTTTCTACGTTGTTTTTTGATTGATAGTGATGCAGCAAAATTTGACATGCTTCAGTTCGGTAAGCTTTGCCAGCAGCAGCAGTAATTTCAAGAAGAGGTATGCCAGATTCATCTTCATTGTTCAATAGCATGTAAGCGCCAAGGGTGAAGGCACTTACTGGTTCTTCTTTATTCTCATTTCTAATAGCTTCAAAGTAGGGCAGAGCTACTTCTATCCCTTCAGTAATCTCAATTCCGTTTGCTTGCTCAATTTTTTCTTCTAATGTGAGATTCTCGCCGTCTTCAAGCCTTTTGTTTATTTTCGCCAACTGTTCAGTGACCAGCTTTATTCTTTTGCCGCGAGCTGTCCACCATTCACCTTCTTGGGTTTGCCATTCAAGGTTGGCTATATCGAGTGCCTTTTGATAGTTGGTACCAAATATGGTTTCGGCTGCATTTTTCTCAATCTGTTTATTCAGTTCGAAGATCTCAATTAATTTTGCTGATTTCTCAGTGTTAGAGAGGCCGTCAAGTGCCTGTACTTGAGTGCTTGCGCGAATACGCTCGCTGAATGCGGGATGAGTATCGAAGGGCTGTGGTTTTTCTGTGAAAATACTCTCTATTGATTTGGTAAGTAAGTCTTTATCAGTTATTTCGCCGGCGATGGCGGCGGCTATTTTGTTGTAGATGTCTGGCGGTGCGCTGTCTTCAGCTGGATAGCTGCGGTAAATTTTTTCTAGCACAGTTGAGGTGATGATGTTCTCGCGAGCAGTGATAGCAAGAAAGCTTCTTGCATGTGCATCTGCACCGGCTATCTCAATGGCGAGCCTGTCTGCCTCTCTTTCTTGATGTCTAGCAATTACTTGAGTAAGTGTGAGAAATCGTGGTTGATACCAGTCAAGAAAACGCATCATAACAACAAGCAAGAATGATGAGTTAGCATCAAGTGCCGTCATGATTTGACTCCAACGAGTACGCATTGAATAAATCCAAGCACTGCGTTTTGAGTGATGGTTAGCTAGGTGGCCTAGTTCGTGAACCAGCACCGATTGAAATTCTTGTTCCGTCAGTGCTAGCAAAAGACCAAGCCCAATAAAAACATAGTTTTCGTAAAAGCCAAATAAACCAAAACGTGGATGCTGCACGACGCTGGCATTCATTTCTCTGGTAAGCATTATGTGGTCAACTTTAACGCCAGTTTTTTTAGACAAGCTATCTACAAACGTGAATAATTCAGGAAAATCTGCTCGGGTTAGTTTGTTACCGCGTGGCGGGTCAAAGCGCACCCAGAGGGCCTTTACATAGCAGCCGAAGGCAATACATGTGGCCGCAATGAGAGGCTTGAGACCAGCAATCAAACCGATTGAAATTTTTGTCGCCAGGAAAATTATTAGAACTATGACAAGGCCAAGCAAGATTGGCACGATGAACATGTAGAGATAGCCAATGAGAGCCCATAGAACGACTTTTAATCGATAGGCTCGCGGTGACTTTTTTGCCAACTCTTCTGCCCGTTTTACTCGAGTTAGAAATTCCTCCTCTTCTTTCGAGGATACTTCCTGTTCTGGCGGTTGTTCGTTCATTAAGGTCGAAGATGTCATTGAGAACTTGCCTGTCGTTTGTTTTCAGTGCAAGTATTGTGCCCGTTTCTTTTGGCGGAACTTCTAAGCCGCAGATTCCAAGAGCACTCTTTTAAGTTACATTCATGCATTAAGTTGAGCAAATGGGATGCCAACTCTATTACTCTTTAGAGAGTAATTTTGTCTCTAAGTACCAGGGAGAACCTTCATGCTGAGTCATCCAGACGAGCTTAAGTACGTAAAAAGCCACGAGTTCGTGAGTGTCGAAGGCGATGTCGCTACAATCGGCATTACGGCTTTTGCTGCCGACCAGCTGGGCGATGTCACTTTTGTTGAATTGCCGAAAGTGGGCGAAAAGTTTAAAACCGAACAAAAGTTTGGCGTAATCGAATCGGTCAAGTCAGTTTCTGATTTGTTCATGCCTATTGCTGGCGAGATTACCGCAGTGAACGAGAATCTTAATTCTGAACCAGAGCTTGTCAACCTCGACACTTATAAAGGTGGCTGGATGATCAAAGTGAAAATCGAGAATGCCGCTGAAGTAGCCAGCCTTATGAGTGCTGAAGACTACAAGAAGTTCATCGTCGACTAGTCGACTAAAGTTTGCTGCGCAGCAGAAATGCAGGCAGTCAATGACATTATGAGAAGCGGCAGATCTACTGATTTGTCGCTTCTTTTTGATTGGCATTTTCTACATTTGCATCTGGGCTCACAGCCTCAGGTTGTGACAATTGTCTGAGCTGATCTTGAGCTAGATCATAAAACCGTGAGCCTGCAGAAATTTTGGCCAACTCTTGCACAGCCGTTTGATCGTTGCGGTCAGCATCAAGCTTGGTCATGGCATCTAAATATAGTGCTTGGTTCAGTAAGTCTTCGCTATTGTCAGCGCTAGTGCCGCCGAAAAATTCTGGTATGGGCGAACTGCGCAAAATGCCGATAGCCGCCTTGTAGTTGCCTTGCATGATGTTGGTCTTGGCCGAATGGGTGGTTAGTCCCTTGACAAAGCTAACCGTTAAACCAGCCATAGCGAAGAGCAAACCAAGGGCCAGCAGAATGTCGACGGCCATTGGATGTTTGTAGGTCTTTTGCTGAGGCTTGCCATTTTGACTGGCAACATCTGAAGAAGCATTTTCTTTGGCTTCAACTTCAGCCAAGAATGAATCAGCGATCTTATCCATCGCGGAGACGTGGTCTTTTGTGTCGTTGGTTTCCGGGTCCACTATATGTGTTGCCTAGTTTTTAAGATGATCAGTTTCAATCTTAGTATAGAAGCACTAATGATAGCCAATCTAGCAATTTTGGCTGAGAAATTCGTCAATGCGGCTGATTTTCACAGTGCTAGTGGTTGTCTTCTTGATATCAGTTAAGGCCGCTGCCACAGCAGATTTGTGTCCAGAGCCGGCTAAAGAAGCTAGGGTGTCGAAACTGGCTTTAGCCACTGATATTTCTTGGGCATTGATCATTCTGCTCGTCGCTGGTATTAGCTCGTCTAGGTTAAGAGCGGCTACTCCTTGCAGTGCTTGCAGTCGCACCTGGGTCGAAGGGTCATTGAGAGCTTTAGTGATGGCTGCTTTTATTGCCACCTTAGAGTCATCCCCTTTATTGTCATGATTGCCGCTGCCGAGCTTTACTACTGAAGCCAGAGCTTCTTCGCGTTTGTCCGAGGCATAGTCAGATGTTGCTAAAAGCAAAAATTTTAGCGATTCGCTGTGAGGCAAATTGGCTAATGCTTTCAATATGTACCAGTAAGAATTTGCGGCTTCTAGGTCACCTTCTTGCACAGGGCTGGCACTCATAGGCATTTGTGTGCGGCCTTCTACATTGACAAGCTGCTTGGCCAATTTAATTAGTTGTGGTGCCGATTGACCATTGCCCAGGCGGCCAATGGCTTCGATGATTTCATTGCGATACGGCGCTGCTTGAGGTATCTCAACGATAGATGAAAGCAGTTGAGCATTTTCTTGCAGATCAATTTCGCCAATCAGTTTAAGACCGTGACGTAGAGCGCTGTTGATAGCCTCATTATGATTGTCCGAAGTGCTATTGGCAGCGCTAAGGGCGAGGAGCATGCTCTCTATTTCTGCCACCACTATTTGTCTAAGATCTTTGTTGGCTATCAGCGCCTTGGCTTCAGTGGTTGACTGCTCAGCATCTTCGTTGTCGAGCCAGACAATTAGTTGATGCAGCGCACGCATGCGTACGGTATTGGGCTGAGTTTTAAAGGCTTCTGAAAGTAGCGGAAGACATTCATGCACGCTGGCCTCGGTCAATATCTCCGGTGCCCCTGAGAACGTTTGCTTAGACGCTTCCAACAGGCCGACAATTAATGCGGCGCCCAAGTCTTTCAGTTTGGCATCGTCTTGGGCTAACAGCTCGATAGGTTTGTGTTGGCGAGCGACGCCAACGGCGGCGTAGTCGACAAATGGATGATATTGACTAAAGGAGCGGCTAATTTCTTCGCCCACTTCAGCGATAGGCCAACGCGCTAAAGCACTAACAGCGTCGACCTTGATCCAAGGTTCGTCGTTGCTTAGATATTGCACCAGTGCTTGTTTCGCTTCAGGTGTGCGGAAGGCAGCTAGGGCTCTTGAGATATGGCAAAAGGCCGGAGTGGTATTGTTGGCGGTGGCAGCAAGGGCTCTGATGATACCGTCTTGCGCCTCGGCAATCTGTAAGTCTGCCAAAACCAGTGCAGCGTTTGCCCGTACGCGCCAGTCTTGGTGCCGCAAGGGGTCATAGTCTTGCACTTCATAGTCGTCTGATTTGGGCGGCAACAGCGTGGCCAAGGTGCGCTGTGCATCGCTTGCTTTTAATTCTGTGAAAATTCGCACTAGTTTGTCTTCCCACCAGAGGGGAGCCAACTTTAAATTGATACAAAGATTGTGAGAATTGCTGCGGCTTACTGCTGAGGCAATATCGGCTCGCACATCTTTAAATTCTCTATGATTATCGGGGCTAGTGCCTACTAAGCCGTGATAGACAAGGAAGTGTTCGAGTCCGAAATTGTCAACTTTGACGTCTGGTTTCTCGGCAAAAAGAGTTGAGGCGCGCTTTAGCCACTTTGCAAGCAAGGTCATGCTTCTGGTCCCGTAAATGCTATGATCAGCAGTTTATCAGGGTTTGATTACCCTTTCTCATCTATCTTTTCTACTGGGGGTTTCCGTGAACACCTTCTTAAGCAGCGGCCAGTTGGCATTGCAAGAACAGTATTTAAAATTTGTTGCAGAGCAAATCGCTCCGCTAGCCATGGCACTCGATACCGAGCAGGTCAGCTCGAAAGAGGCGATGACCCTGCTTGCAAAGGGTGGCTATTTGGGTTTGACCGTTCCCCGTGAATATGGCGGCCAGGGGCTTGGAGCCCTTGAACTAGTGCTTTTTGCGGAAGCTCTTGCCAGCGCGTCGGCCGGTCTGGCGCTAGCTCTTGCCAGCCACTACAGCGTGATTGAGTTAATAAATAAATTTGGTTCTGACACTCAGAAATCTCGCTATCTTTCGCAAATGGCCAGCGGCGACTTAATCGGTGCTCAGGCTTTCGGCGAAGAAATGGCTGGGTCGGATTACAAGGCGGTTCAGACCACTGCCAGTGGAGATAGTTCTGGTTGGATACTTAGTGGCGAGAAGACCTGGGTGGTCAATGGTCAGATGGCTGGTTTAGTTGCAGTTCTGGCAAAAAGCGGCTCTGACCTTGCTATCTTCTTAGTTGATGGCACTCCGTCTTCTAATATTGTAGTGGGCCCAAATAAAGCTAAATTTGGTTTGCGCTCTGCTGCTACTTGCGACCTCACTTTCAAAGACTGCAAAGTCAGTGCTGAGAATAAATTGGCTAGTGCAAGCACGGCTGAAGTCGAAGGGCAAGTTGATGCTGTACTCAATTTGAGTAAAACAGTAGTAGCGGCAGCTGCCGTTGGCATTGCTGAGGAAGCGCTTAAGTTTTCAGCTGAACATGCCCGCACGCGTGAACAATTTGGGCAGCCAATTTCGAAGTTTCAAGGCATTCAATGGAAGCTGGCTGATCATTCAGTAGAGTCGCAAGCTGCTCGCTTGCTTACTTATCGCGCTGCTTGGAGCCATGGCGAGGAACCAGGCGATTTTCGTAAGTTTGCCGCAATGGCTAAATTGTTTGCAACGAAAGTGGCCCGTGTTCATAGTGGCGAAGCGGTACAAATCTTCGGTATGCTGGGCGCTAGCCCCGATTCACCAGTAGAAAGACTCTTCCGCGATGGCAAGCTTACGGAAGTGTTCGAAGGTACCTCGGAGTTGCAGAAAGTAGTTCTCAAAGAAGAACTCGGCGTATAGACGAAACAAGGCACTACTAAAGCAGAGGTACATTGTTATGCATCAGAAATTGACAGTACCTCTGCTTTTGGCTTTTTTGAGTTGGGCTGCTATTGGCCCGGCCCGAGCTGATTCATTTGCCGATGGTTCAAAGTTATTCAAAGCGAAAAAATATGCCGCTGCCGCTAAGTGTTTTGAAACTTCCATCAAGCAAAATCCGGGTAACGACAACGCCTATTACTATCACGCTTTGGCATTGCATTATGCCAAAGATATGAAAGGTGCAATCTCCGAGTATGGTCGAATAGTCAGTAGTTTTCCTTCTAGTCAGGCAGCAGACCTTTCACGCAGAGCGCTAATGGTTTTAGATCCGACTTTGCTACGCAAGCTTAGCCCTGAATTATTTACTGCTGCAGCTCCAAGCGCGGCCAGAAGCTCGGGAAGTAGCATGGTTAGCGGTTCTCGCTATGGCAGCTCTTCCTCTGATGATCATTATCCGGCAGAGGCAAAGCTAAATTTCACCAAAGAAGTTGGCCTCATGTTTGTGGAAGCTCAGTTTAATAACAGACCTATGAAAGTTACCTTTGATACTGGCTCGCAAGGCACCACTCTGGGCAAAAATCACTTACAAAGTCTAGGTTTGCCTGAACCGACCGGACCGCGCAATTCCCTTGGTTACTGGGATATGCGCCTCAATATTAAATTGGGTGGCATTGAGCGCAATAATTTTCCTTGTGCAATTAAAGAGTCAATGTTAGATAGCCCGTCTATTGGTCAATCTTTCTTCAAAGACTTTGTCTACACTGTCGATAATAACGCTCAAACGATAAGGCTAGTGAAGAAAGCAGCTGGCTCTAGTTCGAGTGTTGCTTCTAGTTCTGGTTCTAGCTCTGGTTCTTCCAGATCTAGTGTAGATAACAATGCTGTGCCGTTTAGTCGCGATGAAAACTATGAGTTGATGATCGTTTCAGTTTCGGTTGATGGCCGACCAGGTCGCATGTATGTTGACACTGGTGCTACATCAGTCTGTATGTCAGCTGCGCAAGCGAGAAACTTTGGTTTGACAGTACCTGAAGATGCTGTCGATACTGTTATCAACGGCACAACAGGCCGTATGACCGGTAAGAAATTTTCGATTCGTACCATGAAGTTAGGGCCTGTTGAGAAGCGCAACGTTGATGTTGTGGTGGTCGATAACTACACTATTCCATTGCCTTTGCTTGGTCAGAGCTTCTTAGGTGACGCCAATTATTCAGTGGACGATCAAGCGAAAGTCATTCGCTTCAATCGTCGCTAGTTAGTTAGAAGATTATGCCAACGGTATCACTGGTAATAGTTGCTCAAGATGAAGAGCGCACTATCGGTCAGGTTATAGATGCTGCAAAAAGTCTGGTTGATGAGATCATCGTGGTCGATTCTGGTTCGACGGATCGCACCAAAGAGATAGCATTAGAGAAAGGTGCCACTGTTCAACATCAAGATTGGTTGGGCTTTGCTAAGCAGAAAAACTTTGCAATCGAATTAGCAAAATCTGATTGGGTCTTGAGTCTTGATGCTGATGAGATACTGAGCGCGAAGCTCGTCGCTGAAATTGAGGCGCTGCTGCAGAGCCCAAGTCTTGATCAATTTGATGGTTACAAGATTCCTCGCATTCTCTACATTGGAGATCAAGCAGTTTCTCGTGGTGGTTTCTACCCAGATGCGCAGCTACGATTATTTAAAAGGGGCAAAGGAAAGTTCGGTGATCGACTGGTGCACGAGGCCATCAAAATGACCGGCCCAGTTACAATGCTTACTAATCCGATGCACCACTACGCATACAAGACCGTGGAAGACTTTGCTATTGCCATGGACAAATACGCCAAGCTGTCAGCTCAAGAGTATTTTAATCGCGGCAACTATGGCTTAAGAGCTAGCCTTCTAAGTGAACTAATCAAGCCTAGGCTTACTTTCTTGTATCGCTATTTTCTCAGAGGCGGTATCCTTGAAGGGGCATTAGGATATAAACTGACGGCCATATACAGTGACTATGTACGTAAGAAAATAGTTTATCTAAGGCAGCTAGCTAACAGTAATCAAAATGGAAATGGAAAAGATAATGAACAAAGCTAAGTTCGTAGCATCAGCCCTTCTGCTCTTGTCGACTTTTAGCACTTTATCCTTGCCAGCCCAGGCCGCGCCTGATGCCTTTGCCTTGGGCGTTAAGCAGTTTGCTGCCAAAACCTATCCAGCGGCCGCAGCTAACTTCAAGAAAGCTATTGCCACTAATCCTAAAAACGATAGTGCCCGCTATTACTACGCTCTTTCTCTGCACTACAACAAAGAAATTCCAGCTGCGATTAAGGCCTATGCCGAGTTAATTCGCATGATGCCTGATTCAAATGGTGCCAGCTATGCAAGAGCTGCTTTGGCTAAGTTAGATGCGGCCTTACTTAGTTCATTGCCACCATCCCGCATGGCGCAGCAGCAATATAGTCAGCCTTTTGCTGGTGGTGGAAGCGGCTCGCAAAGTTCTACCATCCAGCAAATCGTTCAGTCTCAATCTCGTCAAGGCTCAAGTCGTAATAGCTCTGATGACAAATTGCCTGATGACTGCCGCGTTTATTACACCTTAGAAAACAATAGTTTTGTACTCGATGTATACATCAATGGCAGACCGATGAAAATGATATTCGATACCGGGGCCGAAATTTGTGCGTTCGGTAAAGACAATTTGGTGGCAGCCGGCATCCCTGTGCCCACGGGTAAATCTACAGGAACCTCTCATGGTATCGGTGATGGTGGTGCACAAGAGACATGGGGCATGAACGTCGATCTTAAGGTCGGCACCATCGAGCGCAAGAATTTTCATATCAAAGTTCAAGATTCAGTGCATGGTCATCCGCTGCTTGGACAGACTTTTTTCCAAGACTTTACTTACACTATCGATAATGGTGCTAAGAGCATTCACTTCGTCAGAAAACGCAGCAACGCCGGTTCTGTATATGCTGCCGATCCTAGTCGTGATCCAAACTCTGTACCGTTTACTCGCCACGGTAATGAGCTTGTGGTTAATGTCAGTGTCAACGGTCGGCCGACACAGTTGTACTTTGATACGGGTGCGACATCAGTCACTCTAACTAAAGCCCAGTTAAAACAACTAGGGCTAACCATTCCCGAAGATGCAGACACTTTGGAAGTACAAGGTGTTGCTGGCAGCACCCGGGCTCGCCGATTCAATGTGCGTAGTATGCGCATGGGACCAATTGAAAAACGTGATTTTGATGTAACGGTCTGCGACAGCGAGATGGCTGGCCTAGGGTTGCTTGGTCAGACGTTCTACAATGACCACCAATACACAATCGACTATGAGCGCGGTTATATTCACTTCTTGCGCCGCTAGTCTTTTTTAGGCTAGTCCAGAATGTCGCGCATCAAAGCACGGTAGCGTGCCAAGTTGGTTCCGTAGTCATCGGATGAACCCTGGGTATCAGTGATTTGCAAAGGGCCAGACTTGCGCATAGCGATGTTGGTTTCTGCGCTCTCGACATTGCTTTCTTTTTTTCCGAATAGCCAAGGCGCATGTTTTCTCAATGTCGGTGCGTCTAGCCAACCGCGTGCTAAGAGTACTTCGTCAATGGTCATACTCATGTTTTCACTATCAGACTGAGCCAACTGGGCTTGAGCCTGCGAAATTATCTGGGCGTCAATCAAGACTTGCAGCAGATCTTTCTCGTTTTTATCGGGAGTTTGCATAGCTAATACTCAAAGACGCAGTGAAGATTCAACACTGCGCCCTTTCGTTATCTAATTTTGTTGCCTAATTAAGTAATTTCGATGTCTACGCGCTTACCAAACCGGCTGGCGGCGGCGCGTATCAAAGAACGTAAGGCGGTAATAGTTCTACCGTCTTTGCCAATTAGTCTACCGGTGACCAGCGGATCGCAGGTCACAGCTACTCGGCAACGCCCTGGATTGAGGGCTTCCCTTTCGAATTGCAGGGCGTCAGGATCTTTGGCTAGTACCTTAAGAATGTACTCTGCCAAATCTTCTGCCGCTGTTGAATCAACTTGGGGCCTTACGCGCCCAAAGCCGCCTGGTCTGCCGCGTGAGGGGCCCTTTTTAAAAGGCTTGCTACCGTTTCGCTTTGCTGGGCGCCGTGTGTCATCCATTTTTGTACCGCTTCTCTGTCGACAACCAATTCTTTAGAACGGGGGTTGTAGTAGCCAAGCTCTTCGATTGGCATACCGTCTCTTCTACTTCTAGAGTCAACGGCGACGATTCTGTAATGCGGGGCTTTCTTTTGGCCGACGCGCTTTAGCCGTATCTTTACCACTGGGACTATCTTCTCCAAACTGTACTTATGTGCGATTCGTTATTCTAACAGCTCAATAGCTCTGGCCGTATGTCTGTACTGTATATGTTGTTAACCTGGCGATACCTTTGACCCGAGAATGGGCTTGGGGTGCAATCAGGGCTTTTGCGACAGTGCTTCTTACTTCTTCTTCTTTTTCTTTTTCTGGCCGTATGGGCTTTGAAAACCTGGTCTAGATGGGGAGCCGGGCATGCCGCCCATGCCGAGGGGCATTTTGAAGCCTGGGGGCATAGGGGGCATTTTGCCGCCACCAAAGAGACCTCCTCCACCGAGACCTCCGAAAGGTCCGCCGCCTCCACCAAAAGGCCCACCGCCTCCAAAACCGCCCATCATGGCCTTCATTTGGCGCATCGCTTCGCGCATTTTCTCAAACTCGTTTAACATTTTTCCTATCTCATTTTCTTTGAGACCAGAGCCGCGAGCGATGCGGCGTCTTCTTGGAAAGTCGATAAGTTCAGGTTTGCGTCTTTCGGCAATCGTCATTGAGTTAATGGCAATTTCGTACTTATTCATCATGGCTTCGCCTTCAGTGGCGATTTTATTTTGATCTTCGGACGATATGCCGAGCATGCCACCGACGCCCATCATCTTCATGATGTCGCCCATATTGCCCATTTTCTTCATCATGTTCTGCATGTTGACGAATTGCTCGAATGAGAAATCGTTCGTAAACATATCCATGACCGCTTTTTCAGCGTCTTTTTCATCAATGTTTTTCTGCGCTTTCTCGACCAATGAGAGCACGTCACCCATACCAAGAATGCGGCTGGCCATGCGGTCTGGATAGAAAGTTTCTAAGTTGTCGAGTTTCTCACCGGTTGAAATAAACTTGATTGGCTTGCCCACAGCTTCTCTTACCGAGAGAGCTGCTCCCCCTCTGGCATCGCCATCAATTTTGGTGAGAAGCAGACCAGTGAGGTCTAGCTGAGTATTGAATGTTTCGGCGACGTTGACAGCTTCTTGGCCTGTCATGCTGTCTACTACTAGAATTTTCTCGGAAGGTTTAAGTAGTCGATCAATGATCAAAAGCTCTGCCATTAGCGGAGTATCTACTTGCAGACGCCCTGCTGTGTCAAGAATTACCGGGTTGTAACCACGTTCTTTGGCTAATTCAATGGCTTTTTCGGCAATGTCTTGCACGTCCTGGCTGGCTTCAATGGTGAAGACCGGCACGTCAACTTGCTTGCCGAGGGTCTGTAGCTGGTGAATCGCAGCCGGGCGTTGCACATCGCAGGCTACTAATAGAGGGTTCTGACCTTCGCCTTTGAGCTTTAGAGCTAACTTGCCGCAAGCGGTAGTTTTTCCTGAGCCTTGGAGGCCGACCATCATAATAATTCCTGGTGCGCCTTTGAGATCGAGAGGCACGTTCTCGCCACCAAGGATGGTGACAAGCTCATCGCTTACGACTTTAATAAATTGCTGGGCTGGAGTAACCGAGTCAATGACCTCGGTGCCAAGCGCTTTTTGTCGCACATTGCTGATGAAGATTTTGACTACCTTCAAGCTGACATCTGCTTCAAGTAGCGATTTACGCACTTCGCGAATGGCATCTTCTATATTCTCATGAGACAACTTGTCGTTGCCCGCTAGAGTTCTAAAAGCGCCTTGCAGTCGGTCTGTGAGGTTGTCGAACATGATTTGAGTTCCTGAATAAGTGGTCTAGTTTAGTGGTCCAATTTTGTCGTTACAGCCAGGTTTGATTGGGCGCGAATTTTCTCTACAGCTTCAGTTGCTTCTTGTGGATAAATCAGCCAGTATGATGTGTGATTGCCCTTCACCAGCGCTTCTACGGCAAGAGAGAGCTGGGATAATTCTTTCACTTCGCCATTGTCTGTGCGCACCACAATATTGGTTTGTGGATGGTCTGAATCGGGACGGTAATAGTCGTATGGTACAAAGCCAGTCGATTCAACAGCCACATAATAGTCAGGGTCGAAGCCAAGGCTTGAGACAGCCTGTCTTACTTGCTTTTCAATCTGTTCAATTTCAGCAGGAATTTGCGTGTTAATGCGTGATGCCTTGAATATGCGGCGATTGAGGAAACGATGAGAAAGATCGGCCAGAATTGGGTCTTTGTCTTTGAGCCAGCGCTTGATGTGATAACCCAACTGAATATCATCAAGGCTGAGATATTCTTCAACTGTCAACTTCTCACCAGTGAGCCATTTGCCTGTGGCTTCATCGATAAAGGCAATTGAGCCTGCCCCTTTGTCAATTACATGCAACGCGCGCTTGATTAGCTTGCCAAGCAGAGCGCGGGCGGCCAAGTTTTTGCGATGGTAGTAAACCTGGGCATACATTGAATAACGTGCGAAAAGATAGTCTTCGACTGCTATTTGGCCCTTTTCTCCGACCACTAACATGCGGTCATTTTCTTCGTCTACTTCAATAGAGCGCAATATGCGTTGTAAGGCAAACAGGCCGTAGGCCGTTCCTGTCATGTAGCTATCGCGCAGCAGATAGTCGAAGCGGTCACAGTCGAGTTGGCTCGATACTACATGCGAGACATAGGCAGGCTTGTAAGTCTTTTTCAGCACTTTGACAATTTTGTCGGCCAGGCCAGGTTCTTCTGTGTACGAATCTAATATAGAGCGAATCTGGGTATCGCCTGAAATAATCTTGCACGACCAATCTTCATGATCGTAATTGAGAATTTTTTCGGTAACATGGCTAAATGGTCCGTGACCCACGTCATGAAGCAAGGCCGAGGTGAGCATCAAGGCTCTCTCTTTCTCTGCCGATTCGCAACGGCTGGAGAGAATATTGCTCAGTTGAGAGGCGACATGCATAACGCCCACAGAGTGAGTGAAACGAGAGCCTTCAGCACCTTGAAATGTGAAATAAGAGACACCGAGCTGATGAATGCGCCGCATGCGCTGAAACTCGACAGCATCAATTAAGTCGACGACCAGGCGCTCGGCTGGTATAGACCTATCAAGAACAATATCTTGGTGAATAGGGTCTAGATAGGTGCGCTTGTTTGAAACTCTTTGCATGCCTGTCCGCTTTGTATAAGTGAAAGATATTATACTGGGCCTTACTATCGTTATGGTCGTTATGTGTTCCCAGATTTAGTCACAGAGCCAGCACCTAAGTCTCAACTGGCGCCCTTGCCTGAGAAAGTACTTTCTTTGGGCGACATTGTTAGTTTGACTTTCAGGCGCTTTCGACTTTATTACAAGCTTTATTTCAAGGCATTGTTCTGGCCCGCAGTCTTTTGCTCTCTGGCCAGTCATCTTGCTTATTTCTGTTTACGTCACTGGATAAGCATTGCCTCTACTTCTATGTTGGCGATGGCGCCCTTTGTTTTACACATGGCTTTGGCGCTCGTTTCATTGATTATCTGGTTCTTTAGTGCCTGGGAGCTGTGTTTGCGCTCTTGCGCTTTAGTGCGCACGGTGCTGTGCCTTGATGCTACTTATAAAGACAGTTTGACCCTATTGAAAAAGCGTGCGGGCACGGTGTTCTTTGCCTGTAACTTGGCCCTTTTGCCCCCTGCCCTTTGTCTAATATTCTGGTCTGTTGTCATTGTGGCCGCTGCAGCTTCGCTTAATATTTCCCTTGGAGGTTCTGAGAGAGTTGCCATTGGAACTTTAGTTTTTGCTTTCATTGGCTTCGCTTTGACTGTATCTGTAATGATTTCTGGGCTGTTTGGCTCACTCTTGCTGGCAGTCGTGACCCTCGAACAAATATCGTTTGTTGAATCGTTTAAACGGACCTGGTTTTTCGTCAGTATGCGTATGATGCGCGGCGGCTCGTTTACTTCATTGTTGGCCGTTGCTATTGCTTTAGTTTGTGTTGTGATTGAAAGCCCAATGATTATTCTTCAAGTGATTGAACAGGCTAGCCATGCCACTTTCAAACTTTCACAAACCCCTTATTTGGTTGATATTTTAGAAACAATTTTAGAAGTGCCGTTCAATATTTTTACTTTTTCTATTTCGTTTACTGCCTACGGATTGTTTTATCGCGATCTAAGATTGCGTTTGGAAGGCGCAGATTTGCTAGCTAGGCTTGCACGTCTAGCAAAGAGCAATGAGACTACAGCGGAAGAAATTTAGTCGAAGAAAATCAGTAGAAGAACTTTCTGCGCAGAACTGCCGTATAAGAACTAAGAAGACTTCTTAGTTAGCGCCGTCGCCAGCCCATTTAGCATCTTTGGGCAGGGCTGGAACGTAGAAATGAATTTTTGCTGGAATATCTGGGTCGCAGTTGCGAGCTGATTCAATGTCGGCCTGCAGTAATACAGTTTTGCCTAGTTGATAAAACAATGAGGCCCTGCCTAGATAAAAGCGAGCGTTGTTAGGTGCTTGCGATATTGCTGATTCAAAATCACCCATAGCTTCATTGACTTTGTTTAGCTTTTGATAGGCTTTGGCTCGGCGGAAATAATATTCACCGTTGGTAGGGTCAAGTTTGAGTGCTTGGTTGTAATCAATGATCGCTTTTTTAGCGTCGCCTTCGTATACTCCGGTGCCGGCCAGTGCGCCAATTTCGCCGCGGTTTGGATCTTGGTCGAGGGGGGTGACAAAGCGCTTGTCTTTGGAAGCTGGAATCGTATCGTCGCTTTCCATTCCGGCATTGTTTTGAGCATCACTATTGATGTACGGCATGCCGTTATCGTTGTTTGTCATGCCTGTTCCAGCCTTGTCTGGCGGTGCAATTGCTTGGGTGGCGCCAACTGAGCCAGCTGGATTGAGAATAGCAACTTTACCGTTCCTGTTGCCACCGGCAGCGGTGCTTGTTGTTGGTGTACCCGAACCTAGTGTGCCAGTCCATCCGGGGGTGTTGTCTGCGTTACTAGTGTCTCTAAGACCGTTGGGATAGACATTATTCATCGCCTCTTTGTAGTCTTGAACAGCCTGGGTATTAGCTTCTTTGCTGTCAGGCTTTGTGCCTAAATCTGAATGAGGAAGTTCATTTTTCTCACTAGCGAAATAGCGCTTGGCTAGAGAAGGGTCCATGCGAATGGCTGCTTCGTAGTCGATGATGGCCATGGCGTCATGGCCGAGAATACTGTGGCAGGTGCCGCGCAACAATAGTCCTTTGAGGTTATTAGGAGCATATTGCAGCGAACTATCTAAATCTTGAATTGCCAACTTATAGTTAGCCATTTTGTAAAAACATTCGCCTCTCAGAGAGAGCGCATTAGGATCTGTCGAATTAAGGCCGAGCGACTCGCCAAATGCAGTCGCTGCTTGATCCCAGTCACCAGTTGCCATAAGAGCCTTGCCTCGATCAAAAGCCGGATCGACGTAAGCTTGGGCACCGTCAATATTCATTGAAAGTGTTGCGCCAGCAATGGCAACGGAAGCAGCTACTAGAAGCAATTTACGCATGGTCTTATTCCTGTCTCTATTTACTAAACGATTTTAGTCACTAATTCTTTTGGTCGAAATTACTGGCAGCACCAAAGATGCTAGTGCGAAGACGATAGTGCCTGTGAATATCAGTCTTGATGCTTCGTGCAACTTTTGAAACTGTTGTTTGGCACTCTCATCAGTCTTCATCAAGACTCGTACATCTTCCATTTGAGGAACGATTGCCAGTGCAAAAATGAAAGTTGAAATAGCACATACTATTGATGAAAAATAGCGGGCCATGCGCCAGCGTGTGCCTTTTTCGAGGCTCTTAAGATCGCCTTTTATTTCAATTGCTTCAGCTACTACCAAAGTAATTGCAAATACTAAAGCGACTTTACTAAATTCGATGAAAACAGGGGCATTGGCAGCCGCTGCCTCGGCCACTGGCACACCTTGCGCTTTGGCTGCGCTGATCAGGGTGATGGCGGCAAAAACGGTGGCAGTTGAGCCGCCGAATAGCATTGCCAGTGAAATTAGTCGAAGGATGCGCGCGAACATTTGCATTGGTATTGCTCTTTGGCTGTTGGGGTCGGTCAATTATATGTGATGTGAAATATACATTCTCTGCCACGGGCTTGGCAACGTTCTGTTGCTTTTGGTTGTCTCATTGGCTAGTTGATGGCTGGCCACCTTGACAGCGTGACAGTAATTTGATTGAATACTGTTATGAAGAGTGATTATAGTCAAAACGCCGAATTGATGAGCCTTGAGGAGCTATCTCAAGAGGTGGCAAGGCTTTTGAGCGACAGTGAAAGTAATTATAGTGTCAGCGTAATGACAAAAGACCAGAGGGTCTCATCAGTACCAGATGCCCGCACTATTAGGTACTACACAACTCTTGGTTTGCTCGATCGTCCTTTTATTGATGGTCGGCAGGCTCGCTATGGTCAGCGTCATGTTTTGCAGTTGCTTGCCGTGAAAGCGATGCAGAGCTTGCAGGTGCCCTTGGCTCGAATTCAAGAAAAGCTCTATGGTCTGACTGAATCAGAGCTTAAATCGTTGCTTGATTCGATTGCCTCTTCAAATAAAGAGCGTAAGCACTCTCAAGTAACCATGCCTATCGCTAGTGTTTATCGCGAATTGATTTTGGAGCCTGGTTTAAAGTTAACGGTGGCTGATGGATACCGATCAAGTCTCAGCGTAGAAGCTCTTAGGGAGCGCATTGAGATTGCCTTGAAAGTGTTGTCAAATGCAACGGAGAATTGAAATGAGTGATAGTCACAAATGTCAGAGTTCAGAAAGGATACCGTTGCTCGATGCCCAAGTAGAATCAGAATGGGGAATTCTTCCGTGCGAGGCTCGGCGCACCTTTGGCGCCTTCGAGTTCGACGGCGCTGGCCCTAGTACTGAATCTAGTTCTAGCAGACCGGCATTGCCTCTAGCCAGTGTGGCGGTGTCTGCCGACATTGTTGATCGAATAGCTTCTGTTACGGTCGTGCAAAAATTCGTCAATCAGCTCAAAGAGCCGATTGAAGCTGTCTACATTTTTCCGTTGGCTGGTTCATCATCGGTCAGCAAATTTCAGATGCAAGTGGGCGAGCGTACGATCGAAGGCATCGTCAAAGAGCGAGCCGCAGCTAGGCAAGAGTACCAAGTTGCTATTGACGAGGGCAAACGAGCCGCCTTGCTAGAGCAAGAGCGCGATGATGTCTTTACTGCCCAAGTTGGCAATATTATGCCTGGCGAGGAAATTACTGTCACGATCGTCTACTGTGAACGATTGACATACTTTGCCAGCGGCCACACTGAAATTCGCTTGCCACTAGTGGTGGCGCCCCGTTATGTTGCTGGTATTCCGCTAGAACGTCCCAGTGTGGGTGATGGTGTCGAGCTTGATACAGACCTAGTCAGCGATGCTTCACGTATTTCTCCACCGCGTTTGGTTGCTGGTTTTGATCCCAAAGTTTCTTTATCTATAGACGTCAACATTGAACTTGCCGATGATGATCAGTTGAATGATTTGGTTTGTTCACAACATGCCACCAAGTCTGCATTTGGTAAGAATGCCGGCACTGGGCGTAGTATCATCAAAGTTGGGCTAGTCAAAGAAGACGAACTGTTAGACCGTGACTTTGTGCTCTCGTGGAAACTGGCTGGAGCGGCTGTTTCTTCAGTCGGCTTAATCAGTGCCAAACCATCACTAGTTAACGACACCGAGTTTCAGTATGGCATGGTGTCAATTAATCCACCTGCTTTGAAGCGAGAAAACTCTAAAGTCGTAGCTCGTGATGTCGTCTTTTTGCTCGATCGCTCAGGTTCAATGAATGGCCTGAAAATGACATCAGCTGCCCGTTCGTTGATTATTTTGCTCAATACTCTGCGCCCTGATGATCGCTTTGCTATCTGTGCTTTTGATACTTCTTTTGAATGGCTAGAAGACAAATCTCACTCGTCCGGTCATTCGACCAGCAAATTTTTGCCAGCATCTCTCAAGTCGATTGAGCGAGGAGTAACTTATCTGCGCTCCATCGATGCTCGCGGCGGAACGGAGATGCAAGGCGCACTGGAAGTGGTCTTCGATGTTATAGAAGAGTCAGCGAGACTAGACGAACCAAGTTTGAAACCTAAGGCAAAAGCTAGCACTAAATCGCAGGCGAAGCGGCAAGCTATCGTCGTCTTGATCACCGATGGCGAAGTTGCCGATGAGTCTCATATTTTAAAGACTATTCAAGGGCGTCTAGATGCCACCCGTGTCTTCACTGTCGGCGTCGATACTGCAGTAAACGACGGCTTTCTCAAGCGTTTAGCTAATTTGGGCGGGGGAACCTGCACACTGGTACCACCGGGTGATGCTTTAGAGAATGCTCTGATCAATGTCGCACGCGAAATCGGTGTGCCCCTCATTACTGATTTGCACATTGTAGATAGCAAGCAACTGACCTGCGCTCCCGCCAAAACCATCGATTTATTCGAGGGTAGGCCAGTATCGATTCATTTTCAGTGCACTCCAGATAAACTGCCTGCGAACATAGAGGTGGAAGGTCGCCTCGCTGGTGGTGGCAAATACAAAGAGAAAATTAGTCTAGCCACTACTGATAATTCGGCTCTGCCTCAACTCTATGCAAAAGCCCGTATTAGTGAACTAGAAGATCTCATGCGTGATGCTGGGGCTCGAGATGGACGTGTGCACGAGCGTGAGATTGTTGAGCTTTCTGTTGCTCACTGCTTACTGACTCGTTTTACGGCTTTTCTCGCCATTGACCATAGCGAAATTGCAAACAATAGCGGTGCGATGCGAAAGCAAGTTCAGCCGGTTGAATCACCAGCTCAGTGGAAGGAATTTGCTGCCAGTGGATGGGGGGCGGCGCCAGCAGCTATGCCGATGCTACCGTTTGCCGAACAGTCCGCTTGCCCCGGTTCACCTCCACCGAGTGCCAACTCTAGTTCTCCTAGAGCTAAATTTGGGTTTATCTCGTCGCGCTCAAGTGCTCCGCAGGTGCAATCTTACGGTGCAGCGGCACCAAGTTCTGGCGCCGCCGATAGTTCATCTTGGGGTAGCAGTGGAATTATTGGACCAACTGCCGGGGGCCCGCCATCGGGTCTTGGTGCCGGTTCGTCTGGATATGCCGGTCGGCCGCCTGCGGAGTCAGCAGAGGCGGAAAAGTTACTGTTTGAATCACTTGGTGCCAGTGCTGTTCAAAATCTTGATAGCGATTGGAGTGAAATACTTGCGATCTTGCATCGGCTTGAAGCCGCTGTGGCGCTGCTTTTAAAGATAGTTGAGAGCGGTGCCACTAGTTTCAAAAAAGAAATGGCAGAGCTATGCCAAATCGAGAGTGAATTGCGAGCATTGACCCAGTCAAATCAAACCATTGCTTCGCATCCAGGTGTGTCACCTGTGTTTAAAGAGAAGATCCTTCCTTCTTTGTGCTCAGTGATTAAGCTCATTTCCGCAGAGGATGACAGCTCCTCTATCGCTCAAGCGGAGCAAATAGCAGAAATAAAGAAATCGATGCGTCTTTTCTCTCTCTGCTGCGAGCAAGTTATGCTTTACTCGCCGGAACCCGATGCATTGATCAGATTTCAAAAGAAAAAGAAGGACGCTCTGGGAGACAGTGACGACTCTAATGCATTTTGGAAGCAGAATATTTAACTGAGAAATATATGCCCGACATCAATCAAGTTAGTTTGGAGAATGTGGCCATAGCCGCCCCTTGTCGGGTACTGTGGAAAGACATGGTAGGTTCGAATAAAGTGAGAACCTGCGGTACGTGCAAGCAGCACGTCTACAATCTTTCTGAAATGACAAGGGTTGAAGCCGAAAACTTGCTAAGCGCAAATAGCACCGAGCATTTTTGTCTCAAGCTATTTCGTCGTATCGATGGAACAATCTTAACCAAGGATTGTTCCATCGCTAGGCGTATTGTTGAGAAATCAGCCCAGAGGTTGCGCCTTGCAATAGCCTCACTTCTTACGTTTTTCAATGCAGCACCAGCCTTTGCTCAGTATCTAAATCAGGTAGGTTCTATTGATCGATATGGCTTCGGCTCACTTCATTCATACAATAGTTTTGAGAATAGAGAGACTCGAGCGCTTCGCACCCAATTGAAAAACTATGATGGTGAAGGTGCTGATACCAGAGCCATGACCTATTTTAATCGCGCCTTAGCTTATGAACGTTTCGGCAAGTTTGTTGAGGCGTTAGCTACATATGATCAGACCTTGGAGATTGTCAGAACCAAAGAGTTTAATGGTGATCCAAAGTTTAGCCAAACAGTTGCTGCCCACAACATAGTGCTTCTATTGAAACGAGGAGAGGCTGCTAAGGCAAAGAAATTGGAGCGCGAGTTTTGCCTAAACTCTAAGAAAATTGCCGCTCTGTTGAAAGTTGAGAAAATTGAGTCTACGAATCAGTTTAAAGAAGAGATAGAGCTGATCGATGAACGTGAGCAGACCATTGCTCCAGAGGCTCTAAAGATACCTACTGACGGTTCAGATTCGAAATCAAGGAAGTAGGTTGCTCGCCTAAATAAAATACTTGTGTACACAAGTATTTTTGTTTTGACGAATAGTCCGTAGGCTTCTCAAATGTTTTGGTCAATAAGAAAAAGGAAAAAGCGTGTATATACACGCTTTTTCCTTTTTGCTTATATAGCTGAATTATCGGTAAGACTTACCAGCCTCTAAGCTTGTTCACGATTCTTCTTCCGAGATTGCTATTGTTATTGCCATAGCCATTGGTCTGGCCGTAGCTATTTACATAACCGTTGGTGTAATTCGGATTGACATAAGGGCGACGGTGACCGTGGCGATTGTAATTGACGCCATAGTTGCTGTAGGCACCATAGTTATAGTTTGGATTGCCGTTGGGCAGATAACCGCCCTTTTGCAGGTTGGAAATATTCAAATCATATTGGTTCTGTGGAGGACCGTTCTGAGCTTGTTGATTTAAATAGTTCTGCATTGCGATCGCATTCATTTGTTTTTGTTGATTATTGTTTTTGGATTCGGCCGGAGCGGCGAATGCAATACCTGCAACGGTTAGGACCGCCATCAATGTACTCGAGAATTTCATAAATTTGCTTTTCATTTTTCTGTTCCTTTAACCGTGCAGTTAGGATGACGCGGCGGACCAGTGATAGTTCCAGTTTTTTATTCTGAAATATTCTTTGGCTGGTCAGATTCCCTTAACGCAGAGGGTTGCCTGGTCTTCTGTAAATCGCTGTAGTGATTCGGCTACGTGCGGCTCGCACTTCGCACTCTTCAGGGGTTTGTTTGGAAAATGCGCGCGAAGAAATCACAAGAATAATCGGTCGTGGCTCCGGGCTTAAGCAGCATTTGAAAAGGCAGGGGGTTAACTGAAGAGAGACAACTTGACTAGCAGTAGCAGGGAAATGAGCCTCATCAGCTCATCCAAATGATCAGGCCCTTATTGGCTTGTTTGGCTGTTTTTACATAGTCTTTTAGTGCCATAAAATGATGACAGAGATAGCCGAGGGTGTCATCCTCCTCAAGTGGGCGATCCCAAATAGTCGGATAAATCTCATTCTTCATCATTAGTTTCGGGTTGAATCTTGAACGAAATTCAACCTCGTCTATCTTCTCTAATGCTGCGTCAAAGTCTGCCACTTGCTTGCTTGTAATGGCATTGGCTGGTCCATAGCCAACGTCAATATCACCGATTGGTTGCCCACCATGTAGTAAATAACACAGCGGTTTTTCTCCTTTCCAATCAGAGTTAGTTAGGAGGAAGTGAATGCCGTGCCAAGCTTTGTCTAATTCAAGATAGCCAGAATCTTGTGCCTCATCTACGAAATTTTCAATTAGATCCGTATCGTTGAGCAACTCTTCAATTTTTGCATCGGGAGTTTCTTTAAGGCACAAGATCATTGACATTGCAGTTTTCCTTATCACGATAGAGACAGTCCGTTGAAAAATACTTGAGTACTCAACTATTTTGCTTTGGAGAAGATGACTCTGCTTAATTTAGATTAGACGTCTACTGAACTTTCAGTTTTCCAACGTTCACTGCTGTTTCAGGGCTTGGATCCGCCGAAATTGCATTGAGTATTTGTAGCTTGCGTTTAGTCTCGGGTTCAATCACAGACAAATAGGCGGTGTAGTCGCCGGGCTTAATTGATTTGGTTGCCAGTTCAGATTCCCAGGTGATTGGTTGGCCTGACTTCCATTTATTGGTAGGCATGCCCGGTGTGTGTCTTAAGAGAGCTACAGCTTTACCGTTTGCATCGCGCAATTCAATTTGCACTATATAAGAAGATGGCACATCGCGGTCGAGGTTTCGTACTGGACGAAGAGCACCAGCAGCACCAAGATTGCTGAAGGTAAATGAAGCTTTGAGCTTCTCACCAGCTTTCACTTCTGCGGGAATGGTCACTTTCTGTGATACCAGTTGGTAGCCGAGATGCGAGCGAATATCTTCAAGAGCTTTCTTGACTGGTTCTGCGTCTGAATTGAGAATTGATGGTGGAACTTCTACAAAGCTGACGCCATCATCTAATGCATTCTTGGCTAGTTTAGTCATTTCTTCAGGAGTCACTGTCGGTAACAACTGATAGCCGGTCAAAGTGTCAGCGTGGAATTTAAGTAAGACGCGATATTGGTCGAAGCCATGTTTGGCATCGGCAATATTTTGTCTGGTCAAATAAATTCGCTGACCGTAGCGATAAACCAAATAGTCTGAAATTTCGTCCAGGCTGTCTTGTCCAGCGCGGTTAGGTGTAGTCGGATCGATGTTGAAATTGAGACGAGCTGTAGGGAAAGCTTTAGGGAAAATGTCGGCCACATATTTCCAGTGTTCGACTAATTGTCTTTGGCTCATGCCGTGATCTTTAGTCAATTGGTCTTGCAGAACCTTGTAGGTCTCTTTATTGATTGGTTGGCTCATTTCTGGCACCACCGGCGTGCCGCCGAGAATGCCACCGCCAGTAATGCCGACGCTATGCAGAGATTCGTTCTTGTCGAATTTAGCTCCAAGGTCAGCGACGAAGTTGCCCCATTTAGCTAAATAGGTAGAGTCCCAGAATATCGGCATCTTGTGGTCTTTTCCATCAGTACCTTTGTAGGTGATTGATTTCACGCCAGCTTCATAGATCCAATTTGGTGTATCTGAGTCGACTGAGTTGTCGCTGCCGCAAGTTGAAACTCTGAGAATTAGCGTCTTATTCTTTTGCTTGCAGATGGCCAAAAGTTTTTCAATTTTTGTCCAATCGTATTTTTCTTCTTCTGGAGCTAAATCGCGCCAGGGAATTATTACCGAAAGGCCGTTGACTTCCGGTTTGTCAAGCAGCTGCTCGATCATTCCTGTGCTTTTTGTCAGCTCACTATTTACGGTGGCGGTATCAAGTAAGGCGAAAAAGCCAAGTTCGCGATTGGCAACCGGTTTGGCACCAGCAATTACCACACTTTTGAAACCTTTCTTCTTAATTGCTCGGTCTTGGCTTTCGTTCAAACTGTAGTTCTTGCGCGGCATTGGGTTTAAATACTTGACCCATTCTTTCGGCTGCGGGGCAGCTTGCGCCACACATGTCTTACTATCGTAAGTTGCGGATACAATTGGCGTGAGAGCTAGGAGGCCTGATAGAAAAATTAGCGGTCTTCTCATTGTCATAGAACCTGAAAGGGTGTGGATAATTGATAGGCTCTGATTGTACTAAGAGGAGTCCTCTGGAGAAGTGCTTTGAATCTAACCTTTCTAGGACATAGCGC
>JAKFVU010000012.1 GCA_021732025.1 Candidatus Obscuribacterales bacterium
GCCGCGCCAGTGGTTGCAGGTTTCTCTACAACTGGGCCCATGCGATTATCGACTTTCATCGCTTTCTTAAGCTCTTCTTCGCCGCCTGCTGCAAGACTCGGCATCAAGTCTTCAGTGACCGTACATACCTGGTTGCGGCCACGGTGCTTAGCTAAGAATAGAGCTTGGTCAGCCAGTTCAAAAAGACGCTCTTTATCTTGAGCATCATGAGGGAATGTGGCCACACCGACAGAGGCAGTAACAATACCCCAACCTTCAACTGGCTTTTCACGCATGGCAGCGCAAGCGCGTTCTGCTACCATTTTGGCCCACTTCAAATCAGTTTCTGGCAAGAGCACAACAAACTCTTCACCACCAAAGCGGCCCACAGTATCAATTTCACGCACACTGCGCTTGATCACATTACCAATGTGAATAATAGCTTCGTCACCAACGTGGTGCCCTTTGCTGTCATTGATGCGCTTGAGGTAGTCTAAGTCGACGATGATAAACGAGAATGGGTGACCAAAACGTTGGAAACGATCGATTTCTTTTGTTAGCTGCTCTTCGAAATAACGACGGTTGAATAGACCAGTCATGGGGTCGGTAATCGCCTGTCGTTCGACAGTAGCGAATAGCTCAGCGTGTGATATCACCACGCCCACTCGGTCAGCCAAGTCGATGACCATGCGCATATCTTTGTCAGGGAAAGGTCGCGCCCGATCGCGAGCAACAAGCATCAAGGCAGCTTTGAAGTTAATACCCTGCCCTAATGGCACACAAATAGCAGAGCGGTTGTCCCATTCGCTAGACAAGATATCTGGCTCAAGGCGCGTCTTAATCTCTTCAGGAGTAACAAAGACAGTCTGACCGTCGCGCAATTGCTCTAAAGCACCAGCAAAAATTCGATCGGCAATAATGTGAGCTAGTGGCTTAACCACTTCGTCATCAGGGTGACCGTAGTCTTCGGGATCAGGCGGCTCAGGCTGAGCAAACTCATCTGAATCGCCAGCAAATTTGCACTTGGTAGCATCATCGGTTGGCCCATCATAGAGCGAGACAACGCACAAATCGAGTTGGAAATATTCGCGCACAGAACGCACCAGCGTATCCATGATTTGGTCTGCTTCTTTGAGCGAACGTTTGATTTCTACAGATACTTTATTGATTAAGCTCTCACGCACCTGATCAGCGCGAATCTGCTGCACTGCCATGTCAGCTCGAATAACGTTTGACAAGTGACCAGCAATGGTCAGACCCAGTTCTCTATCTTGTGGTTTGAACTGCGGCCGCTTCGGCTGCCTTTGCCACAGACCAATAACTCCAAGACGCGTGCCTTCTGAAATAAGCGGCAGCACTAATGCCATATCGTGGCCAAAGAAAGGATCACCCTTTCTTGAATATTCCATATTCACAACTTTGCCGCGCCCAGACTCGAACACAGCAACGAATGGATTCTCTTTATTCTCTAGCTCAACAGACGGTTCTTCATCAGCTCGAATCTGCGGCTCTAGTACTCCGCTGTCTTGGCTGAACAAATAAATCTGCGAGTGAATAAAGCCCATGTGATCGGCTACTAGTAACACTGATTTGACTAGCGAATCACGACTGGTCTGCCCCTTAGAATCGCGGAAGAGACTAGCGATCTCGTTGATCAGCTTCATCTCTTGGGCGTCCATTTCAATCTTCGATTGGTCGAAAGATTGTTGAACAACAACAGAAAGCATTTCGGCTACTTTCTGCAATACAACTGCATCTTCAGTGGTCCATTCTCTAGGGTTGCCGCACTGTTGCAGTTCTAAAAATCCAGAGAAAATACCGCGTGAACGCAACTGAACCATCAAGCGTCCGCGCACATCTCCTAATTCAAGAAGTGAAGAGAGAGTGCGAGAAGTTTTGTGCAAGTCGGTATCTTGGGCGGTATCAGGAATACTAATTACACCGGCACCAGACTCATCAGGAAAGCGCGAGAGAAACTCAAGCACAATAGACATTGATTCTTGCGAATTGAGTTGGTTATCGACGAAGCAGGTATGTCCTGTTATCGAATATTCGTTGGTGACGACAAGCTGGTCGCCCACTACTTTCCAGATCAATCCACGATCGGCTTTAAGCACATTGGTCAGTACTTCAATGGCATACTGCAAAATTGAAGTGAGGTCACTTGAGTGGCGCAGCTGGCCGATGATATCGCTAATAATGGCTTGAGCAGCTGGCGGAATTAGATTTTTGGAATCAGCATCGGTGGTTTTTACAGCTTTGAGATTGGTGCGCGTGCCACTTTTACCGCTCTTGCGCGACTCAGGCGGATTAAGCAAAGCTCCGTGCCCGTCGCTGCCTGCAACAGCATTATTACCAGCATCATGGCCAGCTCCATTAGAACCAGGACCACCATTAGCTCCACCAGTGGGGCCACCGGCTGATCCAGGAGCGCCAGTCTGACCCGGCGCAGCCACCGCAGCGTTGCCCTCGGAGCCCGTGCGCCCCGCAGGTCCGGAAGGACCAGGCCCTGCTATAGCTTGGTTGCCGCTAGGAGGCGAGGGTGAAAAGTTTGAGGCATTGTTCGACTGAAACAGAGCATTGGCACTACTTGCATTAAACGGCGCCTGAAAGAACGAGGCATCAGGCGGCGGCAAGCCAGCAGCCAAATGTTGAGCAATTATTTTGTCCATCTCCGCTTTGCTCAAACCACCAACCGCCTGCATTGGCGAGGGAGCAGCATCAATTGGAGTAAAGTTCGAAGAAGTAGTAAGTCCATCAACTGCAATTGGCGATATCTTGTTCGGCCCAGTGTTTGACTGTGAGACCTGTAGGGAATGTTCGCCGCTAATATTGTTGTCGTAGTAAGAAGAGTTTGAACCGTCGCCCTGCAGAATTAAGCCCTGCTGAATGGGCGCTTTTACAATAGGCCAAGCGGCTTTCATGCGTTGCACAGATGCGGGCGAACTGCCACCAGGCCCCAGTGAAACCCGGCAATCTTCAAGCCTGTTGCTTTCCGAAAGATTGAGCGATTGCCAAATGGGCAACAATCGGTTGAAAGATTCACGCACAATGGCTGGTTCCATAGAGCCAGTACATTGGTACTTTTCAGAATTGGGAGACTCCATGGCCTGTTGACCATAAACGACAATGGAGAGCCCGGGACTCTCCATCAAAACACACCATTCATCAGGTGAATCTTGTCTTTCTTCTGAGAAACATGAGACACAGGTCGACTCGCGCAGTAGCGTGCCGAAGTAACGCCCCCCAGGCAAGAGTCGAGCAGCGCTCTGGCGACTCCAGTACACGATAACCGGTGCTAACTTCTGGTCAAGACTGAGCTTTTCTAATTCACGAATAAAAGGCAGAAAACTATCAGGCGGCAAGATACTAAGGGGCAAAGCCCCTGCGCCGGACTGTTGAACCAGCATCATCTGCAATTGTATGCGGCCGGACTCGTCCGTCAATTTCTGTTTACCAGCGCTGAACTAGTGAAAATAAGATACTAGATTTTAATAGGTTTCCTGCATAAATAGATACCACCGTGCCTGTGCACTTAATCCCAGATAAGCAGACTGTGACTTAATGTTACCCTTTACATCTCTTCTCAAGTGCCATAGGTGGCCAGTGTCAGTGCTAACATGGGTCACTACTGCCGATAATTACGGTTAGGGGCTCTATGAGCGAGAAATTTGAAGTTGACGATGACAAAAGCTGATGAATTAGCAACCGACAAAAAGGACGAAGATGGAGCAGCGCTGCCCATCGAGGTTGTCTACCAAGAAAACATATGTTTTTGGGAAAGAGCCTGGAACATGTGCAAAGTGCCGTACACTCAGCTTCCTGACCTTTCTTACATTCCCCGCATCGCCGACGAATTGAACAAAGTCGGCGCCAAGAGAATTCTAGACCTTGGTTGCGGTTCCGGATGGCTTGCTGTTTACCTGGCCCGCCAGGGCTTTGAGGTAGTCGGTGTAGACGTTTCAGCACAAGCGATAAATTTGGCCAATACTTGGGCCAAACAAGAAGACCTGAAAATCTCTTTTGATGTAGGTGATGCTTCGCAGCTGCAATATCAAGCTGGCAGCTTTGATGCAGTGGTTGCCAATTCAATATTTGAGCATTTTCCGATCAAGCAGGCACAACAACTGACTGATAAAGTTCACCTGATGCTAAAAGATGGCGGAGTCTTTGTCGGCTGCTTCGATAAAGTTGGCGGCGGTCCCGGCGAATATTACAGCCTTGAAGATGGCACCCACGTCTATACCGATAAAGCTCGCAAGGGTATGATGCTGCGCCGCTATTCGCTGGAAGAGTTGCAAGATCTCTTCAAAGATTTCAAAGCTATGAGCAACGATGAAGTTGATGGCGGTTCAATTTTTCTTGTGGCTAATAAATAAACAGGCCTGCGTTTAGGCACATTTTAGTTCGGTCCACATACTGTCGAAAATGAAAATGGCTGAGCCAATTTCACCTAATTCTTCGCAGCGCTCCATCACTTTAGGCGGTGGATAAAGATTGGGATCTTGACGCAAGTGGCTGTCTACTAGCTTCCAGGCTGTTTCATTGGCGATAGCGTAATTGGTAAAGTTGGCACAGGCAGCGGCCACTGCCGGCTCGAGCATGTAGTTGATCCATTTATAAGCTAAATCAACGTGGGGAGCCGTTTTGGGTATGCAAAAATTATCAGTCCAAATGGACGCACCATTACTAGGAATAACATATCGCAAATCGGGATTATCACGTCTTGCCTGATAGGCATCACCACTGAATACCTGAGACAAATATGAATCACCACTAGCTAATTCGACAATCACTTGATCTGACGTATAGCACATGGTCAGTGGCTTCTGGGCAATGAGTTTATCAGTGGCAGCAGCAATCAAGGGCTTTTCTATAGTGTTGTAAGAATGACCAGCCATCTTCAAAGACATGCCAATCACTTCGCGCCCGTCATCAAGCAAAGTCATGCGCTGGCTAAGTCGCTTATCCCAGAACACTTCCCATGGCAAAGATAAGCTGGTAGTGCCTTTGACCAAGCCCAGTTCACTCAGTTTCGCCAGACTAAAACCAATGCCAGTGGTGCCCCAGGTGTAGGGTACGCAGTGCTGCAAACCAGGGTCGAAAGCAGAATTAGTGAAGCGTGGCATCATATGAGCTAGACCGGGCAGACGGCCATGATCAAGAGGCGATAAGATGTCTAGCTTGTGCAGCTGTTTGACCATATAACTTGAAGGCACAATGATGTCGTATAAGCTGCCACCAGCTTGCAGCTTGGCTAATAGAGCCTCATTTGAGGCGAAAGTATCGTAAATCACTTTGCACGAATAACGCTTTTCAAATTCGCTGATAGCATCAGGATGCAAATAATCTGCCCAGTTGAGAATATTGAGTTGCCTCTCAGCTGACTGCTCGCCTGACTTTTGGCCGCACCCAGAAAGCAGCGGGGCACATAATAAAGGAGCAACTAACATTGATGACATTGCCGCCAGCAATTGCCGACGGTTCAATTGCAATTGTGGTTCAGCGGGTGCAATTATCTTCCTCAATCTTCCTCAATCTGCGACTACAGCTTTAGGGATAGCACTTACAGCTTGAGGTTCAAAGCTAATATAAATTTCGTCACCGTTCAATTGTTCACTGCTAAATGCTTGCATCTCGGCTGTTGGAATAACGGCTCTTAAAGCAGTTGCCGAGGCACCACGGCTAGTTAGCTTCAAATCAACAAGACTGCCAAGATAAGAGCTACTGGCAAGCTGGCAAGCGATGAGATTGTTTCCAGTACTAGTATTAGAAGAAGAAGAATCGCGCGGCACTAGCTTGACCGATTCAGGCTTAAAGCAAGCGAAGGCGTTATCGCCCACGGCAAAATTAGCACCACCAACAGTGCGGGCACAAACCAACCTGCAACTGTCGCATTCTAGAACTATTGACTCACTATCAACCGCTACAACTTTGCCGGCTAGCAAATTAGAGCGCCCAATAAAGCCAGCTGTGAAGGCAGTTTTGGGATGCTCATAAATTTCAGACGGAGTACCGACTTGCTCTAAGTTACCGCTGTTAAATACCGCCACTCTAGTTGAAATTGCTAAGGCTTCTGCCTGGTCATGGGTGACCATAACAAAAGTCAAATTCAATTCGCGTTTGAGACGCGACAATTCGTCTTGCATTTCTTCGCGAATGCGCACATCTAAAGCCGAAAGCGGTTCATCCAGAAGCAATACCACAGGTCTCATCACCAGAGCGCGGGCGAGAGCAACCCTTTGTTGCTGACCGCCCGAAAGCTGAGCCGGCAGCCGATTAGCATACTCGCTCAAACGTACTATCTTTAAGGCTTCGCGACTCTGCTCACCAATTTCGTTGTTGCTAAAGCGCTTTGCTGCGCGCAGCCCAAAAGCTACATTTTCAAGCACCGACATATGGGGAAAGAGGGCGTAACTTTGGAAGACCATGTTCACTGGCCTTCTATATGGTGGCACGCCAATTGTCGGCTTGCTATCGATGAGAATGGTGCCGCTAGTGGGTTCTTCAAAGCCAGCAAAGATGCGCAAAAGGGTAGTCTTGCCACAACCAGAAGGGCCGAGAAAACTGTAGAACTCTCCAGGCTCAACGGCCAAACTAATATTATTTAGGGCATTGCTGGTAGCACCGACATAGCGCTTCGACACTTGGTCAGCAACCAGCACTGCTGTAGTTTGCCCTAGCTCTTTTCTTTCACTCACTAGTGTTATTTCGTCGACTTCTTTCACTAGCGCTTCTTCTGACCACTTTTCAAATCGCGAATTAGGTATGCTATCTGCAAGTTAAGCAGCACTTCTTGAGAGTCAATATCGACTTTGAGAATGTCAGCAATTTGCTCAAGGCGATAGCGCAAAGTATGCCGGTGAATAAACAACGAGCGGGCAGTAGAGTTCAAATTGGCACCGTGCTCAACGTATACGCGCAGGGTTTCAACCAGCTCAGATTCCCATTCTTCATCGTAAGCTTCAAGCAAACTGAGGTTTTCTTCTAAGAATCTATCGGTTTCAGGATGATCAATAATCAAATAGAGCAGGCGCTTGATACCAAGCTCAGCGTAGCCCAAGAGAAACTCACCATCAACATCGATCATCGAACCAACTACTAGAGCCTGACGGGCTTCACCGTAGGCATCCGGTAAATCAAGAGCGGTAGTAATCAGACGACCTGCACCTAGCCGCACCCGCACACCGGGATTCAGTTCTTTGATACGGGCCGAGAGAGTCTCAGCATGCGTAAGCCATGGTTCAGATGATTTCTCTTTATACGGAATAACAAAGGCACGCATGCCTTCAGCTTCGCAAGAAATATAAGTGTCGTCTGGATAGGCAACAGCGGCCGATGGTGAGACATTTGCTTTACCATCTTCGGCAAAGCTAGCATCGACAGCAAAGACAAGAAAACCATCGCATAGGTCGAAACCAAAGTGTCTATCTAAGCGCTCTTGGTCGGCTGCAGAAAGTGTGCGACCAGAAAGCAAATCTTTGAGCAATGTCTTCTGCGTCACAGAGAAAGTCGGTGAATCTTTCAAGCGGTGCGAAAAATCAACTTTGCAGGCCAAAGTAAGTGGATGCATGTACTCACAAAGAGCAGGCTCATCGTCTTGAGGCCGAATCATCACTGAGACATAACCAACTAATATGTCGCTCAAAGGCACAGGAAAAACCAGTCGTCGCCCCAATTTAAAAGGCGTCATATTAACGTCAGAGCTGGGCTCCCGATGGGGAGCAGTGCCTGGAGTAAGAGCTTCTCGACTCTTCTGATAATTGCGCAGGGCATTAGCCCCCTCTTCCCGCAAGTTTCGTTGCTGAGCAGCGGGAGTAGCACCCATGTTGCGCGCGGCCAATACTTTGAACTCGGCAGTTTCAACCACCAACGGGCGGTTCAACCAACCTGAAACTGTTTCAACTAAACCATCTAAGCCTTCTTCTAAAACGATGCTGAGCATAACTGAATAGAGTCGAGCCGAGGCGTGCTTCAGTTCTCGCAAGAAAACAAAACGGAAATCTTCGATCACCTGTGCCGGGTCACCATAACTTGGCACCACTATTAATGCGACGGAGGCCTCCTGACAGCGCTTGATCAAGCGTTGCACCCCAGCATCAACTAGCGAAGGCACAGAACTGGCTGCCGCACTAGTTGTAGGACTGGTTGTGGCACTATTTGCAATACCAGCCGCGGCACTAGAGCCGGTGCCAAAGTCAGCACTTGTCTTGACAATAACCAGGGCGGATAAAAGAGGCAGGGCCGAAAGTTCGACTTTACTGAGAGCGTCAGAGCGGGTCACCACTAGGCTGCCAGCTCTAGGCTGGGTGCCAATGGTCGATATTACTTGCGATACTTGACGATCAAGCAGGTCGCTACCGACCACCACCTGAGCTTCTGCCAATGAGTCAGAAGTCAGCAGTTGTCTAACGGTCGGATGAATCGAATATGGTGCCTGAGACATACCATCCTTCAGAATTCACTTCTCTTTCTCAAAGAAAAGCATCCTTTCTTATCTTAGCCGAGCGCGACGACGATTGGGCAGTTATACTGCTTACTCAGTGTATATACATTAGGAATGATAGATAAAACTTTGAGTTTTCAGTAGATTTTGGTCTCTGAGCTATTGAGGTTTTCCGGCTTTTGAGTAATATTTAATACAGTCAGATTTTCACAGTTTTTTTAGCCTAGAAAGAGCTATTCGATGAACCGCAACGAGCACGCCCAAGCCCTTGACACGAGATTACTAGGTATTTTCGAACACAAAATCTTGGAATTCACCAAGTTTTCTGAAGAAAATCCCAACACCGCAGCGATCACAATGCTGATTGCAGGTCTTTACCGCGATCTAGCCAATATCGTTAAAAACTAGATTGTCCATCCCTCACAAGATGAACCATCAAAAATTGATTTAGAGGGGCGCAATGCCCCTCTTTTCTTTGTTCAGTATGAGTATTTCTCCCATTTACATCACCTCGCCGCTGGGTTAATCTCTAGCCCTGACTAGATGTCAGGGTTTTCAGCAACGCTTAAGCGAGAGGAAAGTACTCTATATGGACGGATTGTTTTATCTGGCCAGCGCCTTAATCGCCATCTTCATCTTGGTCTTCATTGCCGAGTCTGATCGCTTACTCTCGTTTATCAAGCCGAAGCCCAAGATAGTTAACTCCGATTGCTGGGGCACCTACGAAGGCATGCAGTCAACAGGTATCGTCAGCACGCTCGAAGTAAAACCTCTGACCGGCAAACAAAAAATTATTGGTGGCAGCACCACCTATGCCGCTGGTCGCGGCGTCAAAATGAACGGCAGCTGATCAAGAAGTCATATCAAAAAATGCAAAACAAACTCTCTAACAGGCTCTCAGCAAAGCATTCCTGCAAGCTCAGCCTGTTTTTCATTGCCCTTGTCCCTGCGCTGATCTCAGCGCCGATGGCCCTGGCTCACTCTAATGTAGAAATCGAGGCGATGCACGGCAAAGCCGACCATAACCTACCACCAATCAAAGAAGCTCTGAAGTTCAGCTATTCCAAAGAATCGCAAAAAGAATTTGACCAGGCCGTTGCTCGAGGCAAAGCTGCTATAGACAAGGCTCTGGCTGAGGCCGCAGAAAAGAAAGAGAGCAAGGCTAAAGCACTCTGTGTTGTGTCAGACATCGACGAGACCATCCTCGACAATCGCCCCTTTATAGAGCGCGAAGTTGCCAAAAACGTCAAAGAAGTCGACTGGCAAGGCTTTGCCGCCTGGGTCGACGAAGCTGCTGGCAAGCCACTTACACCTTCAGTTGAACTTTTGGCCTATGCCCGCAAAAAAGGCTTAGCGGTCTTTTTGATCTCCGGCCGGGTAGAAAACCTGCGGCGAGCAACCATCACCAACCTGGTCAAATATGGTATCGCCTACGATGGCCTCTACCTGCGAGGCAATGACGACAAAAGCTCTGCCATCCCAATGAAATCGGCCTACAGAAAGCAAATCGAAGCGATGGGTTACAAGATCGTCGTCAACATTGGCGACCAGTTCTCAGACCTTGCCGGAGGCTATTCGGTTGATTGCGAAAAGCTGCCCAACAAAATGTATTACATTCAATAAGAAAGCCTATTATCGAGCTAAGCGGCCCGAGGTAATGGTGTCATAGCTAATCACACCAATATCGCGCAGCAACTGGGCTTGCTGAATATTGAAGGCAACAATGGCTTGGGCTTTACGCACTAGCGCTTGAGTAAAGTCACGCTGGGCGTTGATTACGTCAATGTTGGTACCAACACCGTTAGCCAATCGCACCCGCGATAAACGCAGTTCTTCAGCCGATGACAATACTTCTTTGGTTGCAACTTCAATTTGCTTCTCAGCCGTTAAGCTGGTTAGGTAGCTGGTTCTCACTTGCTGCAGAACAGCAATCACCTGCTGGTTCACGCGCAAAGTCGCTTGCCTAGCAACAGCGCGAGCCGCCTGAATATTGGCGAGGTCTTGAGTGCCCATACCAAGGAAGTTCCAGTCAACACGCATACCAATTTGATATGACTTGCGCAGGCTACGGTCAGTGATCTGGCTTGGGTTGTAGACGGCAGCAACGGGATAAACAGTCTGCGGCGCACTGACTACAGCATTGCCACCCGCAGTGCTTGTAATTGTCTGAGCAGTAAAGCCCGCCCCTTGAATTGGCACAACTGAAATCGAGGGAGTACTGTTGCCATATTGATTGGTCAAGGTTTGACCGTTGCCGTTGTAGCCACCAAAGAATTGAAACTGTGGATAGAGCGGAGCAGCCTGCACTTGGATGTTGCGCTTAGCGGCCATGCGCAGCTGTTCAAACTGTCTTAGCTCTGGGCGGTTGAGAATGGCTAAATTGATCAACTGATTGACGTCGATTGAGGGGTCGACTAGACGCACTTTGCGCACTTCCGACTCAACTGATAGCAAGTTAACTGCACTATTCAAGTTAAGGGCCGTGGCCAAATCGATAGCTGTGCGGCGCAAGTCTACTTCTTGAGTAAGCAGAGCTTGTTCGTCGCGAGCAAGTTGGGTTTCTGATTGCAATACCTGAAAGCGTGTTCCGGTTCCGGCCCGCTCTAGCTGCTGGTTAAGCAAGACTTGGGCTTTTGATACGTCAACAGCTCTGGTTTGAATTTGCAGCAGTGCTTGGTTCTGCACGAGGTTGTAATAGAGCCTAGTGACATTGAGCAAAGTGTCATTAATAGAAGCTCTCAAGCCCTGTTTAGCAGCTCGATAGTTATGCATGTTGGCCAACGAGCCAAACATGACACTGCCACCACGGAAACCAAAATATCTAAAACCGGCTGTGGCAGTAACGAATGGGTTGCCGAAGGTAACGGGGATGGTACCACCGATCAAGTTGGTACCTGCTTGGTACTGCGAGTTATAGCTCATGAGCGCATCAGGTAAGAACTTACCTAATGAATTACCCAAAATCCATTTATTCTGTGTCACCACTTCGCGCTGAATGCGAATGTCGAGAGTATTATCGAGTGAATATTGCACCACTTCGCGCAGTGAAATAGGTTGAGTGTAACTGGCTTCCAGTCTGATTGGCGGGAGTTTTGAGCCAAGCGACATGAGCTGATCGCCCATAGGCAAACGCAGTTCGATTGCCTCACCCTGAAGGAAGCGTTTGCGAAACTCATCGGCTTGAGTGTTAACTACATCGTAGTCACCTTGACGTTCTTTGGCAGTAAGCCCGGATGCATCAAGGGGCAGGGACAGTGCTCCACTCGGTAGACCAGTTGAACTGTTAGTCGGATTGGCTGCCGGATTAGTTGGAACATTAGCAGGACCTGTGAGGTTACCGTTATCGACAACTGAATCTTGCGGCTGGCCGCCATCTAAAGTAGGTAGCGGTGGCCGCAACAGAGGGGCGCTGCTGTTATTAAGACCAGAGCCAGAGCTAGAGCCAGAACTAGCACTAGGAGCAGTGACTGGCCGAACAAGCGGGGCGGAGCCGCTAGGAGTAACGGAAGGACCAGCTGCTGAGTTTGAATTAGGCAGGTTGCTGCCAGCGCTAGTGCGATTGCCAGCCGCTGTAGCGCTCGAGCCGGTAGAAGAATGGCCAGGAGTGTAAGCATCCTGAGCCAAGGCTGGCAGAGACAATAAACATATAGTAGAGGCCAAGCTCAGACCCTGCACCAATGCAGCAGCAGCTCCTGGTAAACAATGCTTTTTCATAGTAACTATCGGGGACACCTTCATACCTTCGCTCTGAACCTTTGAATTATATCCAACTAATCGACCAGTCAATTATTATTTGACCAATTTTTGCACAGCTTTAAATCTTTCGGTCCCAGATTCCACTAGCATTTCAAATAAACAGCACTCAACCGATGTCGGTAAAGCTCCAGCAGCATACATTTTGGCCAATCCAACCAATTTGTTTTCGGGTGAGCGGCTGCTCAGTGCGTCTGTAACTAAATGCACTTGGTACCCCAGACGCAAGAGGTCGTGAACGGTCTGATTGACGCAAACATGAGTTTCAATGCCACAGACAATTACCTGTGAGCGACCGAGTTTGGCCAGGTGGCTAACAACTTCAGGAGAACCCGCGGCACTAAAACAACTTTTTTCAAAATTGGCGACATCTGGTTGTAGTTTTTCTTTAATGGCAGCGACAGTTTCGCCCAATCCTTTGCGGTATTGTTCGGTAACCACCACCGGAACGGCAAGAAGAGCGGCCGCCTCTACCAAAACGGCTATATTGGCAACCATTTTCTCAAAGTCAATGATATGACTGGAAAAACGCTCCTGGACATCGATAACCAGAAGTACGGATTGTTCAGCATCAAGTATGTTCTTATGCCTTTCCACTGCCATTCTTTACCTTCTATCTATCAGTCATGAGACTAACAGGCCACTCGGTCCAGATAGTTAGGAAAAACTCAGCTTGGGCTGAGCATTGCCTGCACATAAACCGAATTTGAGATAATTCTAGCACTTGAATGAATGAATTCATTCATCTTAATCCTGGTGTTAACGAGCTGTCATCGTTCGCTTTTCCCGGGCCTAAAATATGTGGTATAAGTTGCTCTTCAGCAGTTCGGGGCGTTAGCGCAGTTGGTAGCGCGCTTCAATGGCATTGAAGAGGTCACCGGTTCGAATCCGGTACGCTCCACCACTTAATAATGGGCCTTCAGGTATTCCTGGAGGCCCTTTTATTTGCCTAGCGGCAAAGCATTCACGGCTAAAAATAGCTAAAATGCTACTTACTTACCTACCTATTTACTTAGACTAGCGACCCTTGCCAATCAAACCGAAAAAAGAAGTCAACCTCGCTGCCGTGGCAGTCTCCATAGCCCTTGTGCTCGTTGGGCTAATCTTGTCGTTCGTACAAGACTTGGTCAGGGCACCAATTTATATACAGGCTAGCCTGACCCAAACGAAAAAACCCGAACGACCTGACTTCACTCAATACAACCAATTGCTAAAAACTTTTTCTAAAGACGGCCGAGTCGACTATGCCAAGCTCAAAGCTAGCCCGTTGCTACAGGCTGCTATGGACGAAATGGCCAGCACTAGCCCAGAGAAATTTAGCAAATTAGATGACACAGTCTGCTACTGGATCAATGCCCACAATCTGGTTGCCATAAAGATTGTTTGCGATGAATATCCAGTCAATGCACCACTCAAGCTCAAGCGTGAATTCATTGTTCGTCACTTTGTCGTGGGCGGCAAAGCCCTAACGGTAGAAAAAATCTGGAACGACTACATACATCCAAAACTAGTAGACAAAAGAAAAGATAAAGTGGTGCAGGCTGATACCATATTTCTATTATGCCGCGCCTTTATGGGCTATCCAGAAATAACAGATCACGCAATTACAGCTGAGACCCTGCGGGCCGATATCACCACCAATGTAGACAAGTTTGTGCACAATCCCGCCAATTTTGACTACAAACCGGCAGATCACTATTTTGCAATCTCGAAGTTTTTCCAATTTTATAGAGACGTTTTTGGTCAAGGCTTCGAAGACCCTTGGGCCTTCGCCATGTATTACTATGACAAAGCCGATAGAGTGCCCTTTGAACCAAGGTTAGCGAAAACGTTTATGCCGAACTTTAACTGGAGTGTGAATGACATCAGCCACTAAAGCCACAGTAACCTTCATGGCTACTTTGGCTACACTCTCAGTTAGCTCCTGTGCCAATGCTCAAGTTTCTGACAATACAAACGAATCTTTTTCTAGCACTACTATTAGTACCAAGCCAGTAGTAAAGAAATACCAGCGGCCAGTGCTTGAAGCTAGTAAGCCGCTCTTGCTCGTTTATCCAAACACAAGCGGAACAGCGACCATAGCGGCCTCAAGCTCGTTCTTAATCGGCTCCACATATCCTAATTATGCCCTCACTGTAAACGAGCAAAAAGTTGTCACCAACAAACAAGGTTTCTTCGCTCATGTCATTCCGCTAGATAAGGGCATAAACAAATTTACGATTAAAGTATTTGCTGCAGACGGCAGCCAAGCTTATACCCAAGTTGTCGAAATCTTGAGAGAAAAAGCGCGCGCAAGCCTGTCGCCGTCTGGCTTTGAAGTTGCCAAGAATAGCTTTGAACCAAAAGAAGATCGTGGTCTCAATGTTGGAGAACTTATTGAATTTTCGGTGCGCGCTACTCCCGGTAGCCAAGTACAAGTATTGCTAGGCAAGAAACAAATTGCTCTTGCCTCTATCGCTAGTCTAAAAACAAGAAAAGCTGGCACGCCGATAAATAGAGGCATTGAAGCAGCCTACGGCCAAGTCTTTCAGCGCCATCCTGCTGCTTCACCAGATCTATATGTAGGTCTTTACCGCATTGAATCCGGCGACCAGCTTTACTTAGAGCATCCCCGCTTTGTCCTACAAAAAGCAGGTAAAAGCCTAACAGTAGCTAGCCCAGCTACCATTACGGTTTTGCGTCAGCCCCAAATAGCTCATACCATTCACAAAGATACAATCACAAGAGTAGCTCCAGATCTAGCGCGTTTAACGCCACTGCCTGAAGGAGTGCGCCTAATTGTAGATGGCTACCAGGGCGAAAATATTCGCTGTCGCTATGCAGCCAACAAGCATGTCTGGATCAAAAAAGAAGATCTGAGCTTAGGCGATAACAGCGGCCCAGCACCAGATTCAGTGGCGCGCACTATTCAGGTAAAAGAAGATCGCTATGGCGAAACTGTAGTGATACCACTGAACCAACGCTTGCCATTTCTCATTGAGCAAAACCTCAAAACCAATCATCTCAACGTCAAAATATATGGAGTTATTGCCGATACCGACTGGGTTTATCAAGCACCAGAGAGCGGCAATTCTAGACTAATCGAAAACGTCAGCTGGAAACAACCAGAAGATGGTGTCTACCAAGTAGATGTCGATTTGACCGGGCAGCGCCAGTGGGGTTACTTCGCTGATTTCGATGATAACAACCTCAACTTACATATAAAGTATCCGCCGCCAATAAAGCCGATTTTGGCCGAGTCGACAACAGCACAGCCGCGCCTTCAAGGTCTTAGCGTCTGTGTTGACCCCGGCCATGGTGGCAAAGAAACGGGGGCAATTGGCCCATCAGCAATACGTGAAGCCGAAATGAATCTAGCCATTGCTCTCAAATTTAGAGATTTGCTAGTGGCAGAGGGAGCGACTGTCTTCATGACACGAGAAGACGACGTCGATGTATCGCTCAATGACCGCGTCGATTTTGCCAAAGCAAAAAATGTTGACCTGCTTATTTCAATTCATAATAATGCCCTACCTGATGGAAGAGATCCTAACAAAGAACATGGCACATCAAGCTACTGGTATCATCCTCAGTCTCAAGAGCTAGCCGCCTGTTTAAAAAATGCTGAGGCAAGCACACTAGGATTTCCCGATATCGGCGCGCGTTACCAGAACCTAGCCCTTTGTCGCCCAACAAACATGCCGGCAGTTTTAGTTGAAGTTGGTTTTGTCTGCAATCCTGACGAATATGCCAAACTAATAAGCCCAGCTAGCCAGCAAGCTGCCGCCCAAGGCATGCTCAAAGGTCTGCTTAATTACTTTGCAAAAAAATAGAGTTAATCATGGCAGAAGCTGAAAGAGCATTAGCAATAGATATTGGCAATTCTAGAATTTGCTGCGGCCTATTTATCGGCGGCGAATTGAAAGAGACCTGGAATTACAGCACAGCCGACCCAGCTACAGCCTCGTCGCACTTGAATAGCTTGCACAACAAATATGGTCGTGGGCTAATCGCAGTATCGTCAGTGGTGCCTGGCGTTTTGCCCGGAATAATTGAACTGTGGCCCAACGCCAAAGACAAAATATTTGAAGTTTCAGCTCGCAGTCAAACCCTTATTTCAGGCCTCTATGACACCATGGGCTCAGACCGTGTAGCTAACGCAGCAGCGGCATACAAGCTTTATACAAAAAATTCTGAAGCTGCAGTTGTCATTGATTTTGGCACCGCCACCACCTTGACCGCTGTCAACAACAAAGGCAATTTTCTTGGTGGCATGATCACTCTTGGATTGACCAAAACCTTTCAGGCTCTGCACTACTCAACAGCGCAGCTACCCGAGCTTTCGGTGCAAGAGTTAGATAATCTCTCTCTCTCATCGCCCCTTGCCTTCGATACGCAAACCGCGATTGAAAGAGGTTGTGTTATCGGACACATAGGTATGGTTAGATACTGGCTAGAGCGAGCTCTCAAAGGCCTACCTAGTAATACCACAGTGGTAGCAACAGGAGGGCTGGCACGACTAATCGCACCAGCCATCAAACTGTTTGATCATGTGGACATCAATCTGACTCTCAAAGGAATCAAGATTATTGGCGAGGCGGCAATGGACCAAGTGGATCGAGTTTGAGACTACGCTCTAATTGATCGCGATAAGCCATGTTGGTGAGAGCATCTACTGAATACAGTTCATCATGCCAGTAACTTGCTTCTTGCTCTTTCAATTCTTCCAAACGCTGGAGCAAATTAGCTGGTATTAGCTCGTCTTGCATTAAGTCCTCAGTTCTAGTTTGTAATTGATTTCACTTCTTCAGTTTAGTTGGCTTTGCTCAAACCGCAATTCTTGACTTCTGTGCATATACAATAGAAACCGGCGCCAAATCAGCTTCTTGAAAGTGCCACATAAAATCGAAATCTTAGTGTTTTCGAATATATACCTGTGCCCTACCTCAAGGTACGTTAGTGAGATCCCCTTCGATACACAGGTTTTTTATCGGACCTTTGCTAAGATGGAACTAAGACTTCTCCGCTAGAGTCTAATAAACAGCTACGAGTTAAAGATGATGAATTTAAAACTTCGACTTGAAAGACTGTGCGATACCCGCTCTTGGGTGCGACTTCACTTTATGGATGGCACCAGCCTGATTGGCCGGGTGCTGCGTATTGGCCAAGATTACGTCGAAATCGAGTCGTTTGGCGAAGCCGACAGACACGGCATTCCCGAATATTCAAAGCATTTGATTCCCCTTGGCCTAATCAAATTTCTCACGATAGAATCGGCACGCTTTGCTGAAGCTGAAAGACGCAGGCTAGATTATCTGTCACAGCTTGAAACTAACCCTGACGCTATTTCAGAGCTAGAGCGTTAACTAGTAAATAGAACCGCTATCTGCAAGAGTGTGCTTTAGCTTGTGACTAAGCGCCAGCTTTGCGTTTGGCACTCCAACCTTCAAAGTTGCTCTGCTTAGCACGGGCCACAGCCAAAGCACCGTCTGGCACAGCTTTGTTGATTACACTGCCGGCGGCCACTACCGCTTCAACACCAAGCTCTACAGGTGCCACGAGAACTGAGTTACTGCCCGTAGAAGCGCCATCATTGATAACAGTCTTGGCTTTCTTCTTGGTGAGGTGGTCATAATTGGCTGTGATTGTACCGGCCCCGATATTGACGTGGTTGCCCAACACGGCATCACCGACATAACTCAAGTGCGAAACATTACTGTGATGGCCAATTTCGGCTTTCTTCAATTCAACAAAGTTACCGACCTTAGACGAATCGCCGATAATATTTCCTTCTCGTACATGGGCAAAGGGGCCAATCTTTACGCCATCTCCAATGACTGAGTTATTCACCTGCGAATTATTGATGGTGGTGTTATTGCCGATCTTGACCACACCTTTAATAACAGTAAATGGTCCAATCTGGCAGTTAGAGCCAATTTCGATATTGCCCACTAGATAGCAGCCCGGCAATACCAAAGTCTCTTCGCCGATGCTAACTTCAGGTGCAATCCACGTAGCACTGGGGTCAACGATAGTGACACCAGACTCTAGAGCCAGTTTTGAAGCAGTGATGTCGCGCAGATGCACAGTCGCTTCCGCTAACTCCACTCTCGAATTAATGCCGCACACTTCTCTGAAATCAGTCAGCACCATGGTTTCAGTAACGTGCTTAGAGTGATAAGCCCAAGCTACCAAATCTGTCAGATAATATTCTTTCTGTTTGTTGTCGCATGAAAGAGAGCTTAGACCGGCAGCAGCAGCGGGCCATTCTATACAATAGATGCCGGTGTTTACTTCGTTGATAAGCTTTTCGCCGTGAGAAGCGTCTTTGTCTTCGACGATGCCACGCACTTTGCCATCTTGGTCACGGACCATGCGACCGTAGTTTTTAGGATCTGGCACAACTGTACTTAGGGCAGTGATTACAGCTTCCTTTTCGCGGTGTGTGGCCAACAGTCGAGCCAAAGTATCGGCTTGCAACACAGGAGCATCACCCACAGTCACTATTAGCGTGCCTTCAAAGCCTTCTAGTGCCGGAACGACCTGCATGACGGCATGGCCAGTGCCAAGCTGAGGCGATTGCAGATGAGTAGAAAATGGGCAGTTGGGCGGATTATTGCTAACAAAATCGCTGACAACATCGGCTGAGTGACCAACAACTAAGTGCAGATGCTCAAGACCCAAAGCTCCGACTGCATCCATTACTCGGCTCAAGATGGCGCGACCCAGTACTTCGTGCAGCACCTTGGGCTTATTAGACTTCATCCGCTTGCCTTGACCGGCAGCCAGCACAATCGCTCTAACAGGTCGCATAATCACTCCATTCGCTGTAGCAAGCAATGATTATAAGCCGTAAAAGAAAAAAGCCTCACCAGAAGTGAGGCTTTTTGAAATGTCCGCAGTGTTGGTGCCGCCCCAACAGACTCAATCCCTTGTGTCTCTCGTACTGGAGTTCCTGCGATGAACAAAGCTATTGTTACCTAAACCTCCGCGCTATTGGTCGCCTTTTAACCTTTCGTTTATTATGCCCGTAACAAGCGTAATATCTTGTGGCATATAGATAGTGAGCCCAAATAACAACTATCGGTATCAACGGGCTACAGTAGAGAAATAGACGGAAGAGCACTAGAATTGTTTCCCCACGTAACAAAAGTAATGTTGCAGAAAAGAAAAAAACTCAAAACAGCGAGTCTGATAAAGTTCCTGTTGGCAATCACCGCGCTAATCTCGTCGGCGCAGCCACAAATTGCCGCAGCTCAGTATCGCAAGGCGCCAAGCAAGCCAGTACAGTCGGGTGTCTATCCTGAGTACCGCAGCCGCTTCGGCACGATTCACTGGGTGCGCGACCAAATGCCTCTCAAGGTTTACATATCACAGGGGCTTACCCTTGACAGTGTCATCGATCCAAACCTCGGCGTTCCCGTGGCTAACACTGACAATCTGGCAGCCTGGCCCAATCTAGTAGCAAATGTTTTAAGCGACCCGGAACAGTTTCAAGCTTTAAAAAGAGCCGATGGATATGTAGACGGCCATTACCAGGCGGCCTTAGAGGGTATCTTGTCGTGGAAGCAATTTGAGCGGGAAGGGTTGTTCTCCTACGAACTGACCCAAGATGCCGGTGACGCCGACATCTATGTGTTCTTTACCAATCACTTCGTCGGCAAGAGTGGCATGGCACTCTTTGCCCAAGACATTCGCGGGTACACATCCAAAACAAACTTTCCTTATAAGGCCATTCTTGCTGGCGGGCAAGCCGATTTCAAACCAGCAGTTATCGTTTTGCGAACCACCGACGGACAGGGCCAACCGATGTCGCTCGGTAAGCTAAAGGCTGCGGCCACCCACGAATTTGGCCACGCCCTAGGTATTGAAGGCCACAGCACCAATCCGGCAGATTTGATGAGTGCTTTTTATGGGCGCGGAGTGATTTCGCCCAATGACGCTGCCACCATCAGACATCTTTATCGCTTGACACCAGATTTAATACCATAATGAAAGGCCCAGACGACTATGCAAGCAGAAGACCGAGGCCTAGGCCCTCTGCGCCGCCGCCTAGAATAACGAATAGAACAGACTCTAATTATGACTCTGATGATGAAGATTTAGTTGAAGAGACTAATCCATACGCGTCGAGCATTCGCAAACCCACTAATACTAATTCAAGGAAAGTGGATAGCAAAGGCAAAAGCGCAGCTGAGAAAGCAGCCGAGAAAAAAGAAAAAGCCAAGCGTCTGCGCACGCTTTTAAGCAACCAAGCTATTTGCTTGGTTATCATCTTTGCCCTCGTTGCCGGCTTCAATTGGATGGCCTCAGATTATAGTGGTGAGTACATTAACCAAGACAGCAAGTTAGGTCTGGTCAAACTCTCCCTCGTGCGCGAAGCTACCTATGTCGATGGTGAACTTTCATACAAAGGCACCACAAATCTTGAGATGCAGCAAGGCGACCAGCCCAAAGATCAACAAGTCGATTTGACTTTCCTGGCCGCCAATCCAAAATTGATCAGTCGCGGCCTCATTACCAGAGCACGCTTCATTGGTACTATCGATGGCTCAATTGCAGAAGGTGCAATAGTTGACGCCAAAGGCAGCCACAATGTAAAACTTACAAAAAACATAGTAGCGTCGCTATTTAAACAGCTTCAGCACCACACGCCATCAGTACAGCTACCGCGCCCTCCTAAGCTCTTCCAAGTACCTGATGCTGCACCACGGGCGCCACTACCAGGCGAGACCGATTCGACCAAACCATTTACTTATGGCGGCAGTTCAAAACCATAAGCCATAAAAGAAAATTCTAAAGCTGCCTAAAACTTAGGGCGCCCCTGTCATACAACTATTGGCAAGTTGTTAAGACACAGGAGATTCTATGTATAAAGCCATTTCGCGTCTCTCGCGCTCACGCTCACGAGTGATGGCCACAGTCTCTGCTTCACTCATTACTAGTATTGTCAGTGCACCGGTCTTTGCAGCGGAGCCATATCGCTGGGGCTTTATTGACCCCGCTGGCAAACTGGCCATTAAACCTCAGTTTCTCAATACTGGTACTTTTCATGACGGTCTTGCAGCGGTGCAGATCACTGTCAAAGACGGCAATGACAGCACCTCTGACAAATGGGGCTTTATCGACAAAACTGGAGCGCTTGTGATTGACGCTCAGTTTGATGATGTGCAAGAGTTTTCTGAAGGATTAGCGGCAGCCAGAAAAGACAAGTGGGGTTTCATCGATAAAAGCGGAAAATTTGTCATTGAGCCACAATTTGAAGATGCCCGTCGCTTCGCCGAAGGCCTTGCTCCAGTGGCAACGGGCCACCTGAGATGGGGCTTTGTTGATAAAACCGGAGCTTTTAAAATTGAGCCAAAATTCACTGCAGTTAACGGCTTTGCCAACAACAGAGCCGCTGTACTTATAAGTGATGGCTTCGGTTCATACACTTTTAGAAGCGGCACTGATATTTATGAAGTCCGCGGCGGACAGTGGAGCTACATTGATAAGAGCGGTGAAATCGTCATCGATAGCTTGTTTGAAGGGGCCGGACTATTTTGCCAAGATCTGGCACCAGTTGCCGTTGGTATCAAGCAAGGAATGTACAAGCCAGACAAATGGGGCTTCATCAATACGGCTGGAAAGTTAGCAATAACTCCTCAATTTAACGCTGTCCATGCTGCTTCTGAAGATTGCGCCGCTGTGCAGTTTGGGGTTTGGAAAAATATTGGCAAAGCGCAACGCTCTTGGATTCCAGGCAAATGGGGTTATATAAACCTCAAAGGCAAACGGCTGATAGAGCCACAATTCGATGGTGCCGACCGCTTCTCTGAAGGTCTAGCCAGTGTTCGTTTAAAAGGCAAATGGGGCTATGTCAACAAGAAGGGCGAGACGGTTATAAGCCCTGCCTATACCGCTACCGGCGAGTTTCACGAACAACTAGCACCAGTAATTCCCTAAGAATTAGCCCTGGCCTTTAACCGCAGCAAAACTCTGCACTGAATCGCTGCCCAAGATACCGGCACGCTCATGATTGAGTTCAATCACAGTAGCGGCTGGCGGACAAAAGAGGCGAATATTGCTGCGTGGATCAGCGCCAAGGCCGCGGGAGATGTGAATCTTAGTATTTCCCACTTCAACCATTCCCGATGCATTCTCGCGCGGCAATTCAGAATCGGTGATGATTGCTCCAATGCCAGGCAAGCGCACTTGCCCGCCGTGGGTATGACCACCAAATGCTAAGTGCAGACCCGCCCGAGAGAGCATTTCTAATTGCTTAGGCAGGTGAAAAAGACCGAGCTTGAGAGCACCAGCAGGCGCATCTAACATCATTTTTTGCAAGTCGGCTTCTTTGATACCAGGGTAATCAATGCCAGCAATAAATAGATTTTCGCTTGCTATATAGTGAGACTGATTTACCAAAACTTTAAAGCCACCAGCCTCTAAGGCAATGCGGTGAGGCTCTACATTGTTGCGCACTTCTGGATGGCGATGTTTGCGAATAATGCGGCCAAGAGTCTTGTTATAGATCGAATAATTGTAATAGTCGTGATTGCCGAAAACGGCATAGGCTCCTAACCTAGGCTGACGAGAAAGAAGCTTTGGACCATACTTCAAACCATCAAGAAATTCAAAGACATCGCCAGTAAGAACTACCAAGTCATAGTCTTGATCTGTAATTCGGCGAATGAACTCGACTTTTTCGTCGTCGTTGCCAGACAAGTGCAAATCAGAAAGATGCAATATTTTCAAAGACTGGTGGCTAACTATCGCACTACCAGTAGTATCAGACTTGGTTTGCACGGCAAAGCGCTCAAGGCGGTAGCGTCTTGTTTCAACTCTGGTTCCATAATAAAAAAGACCAAGGCCTAGAGCAGCCAATGACAGGCCGGCTAAGCCAAAATAGAGCTTGTAATTGTGCTGTTTAGACAAATTCTTCAACCACATGGTAGCGTTCAGATGGCTTGCTGCCAGGCACAGCAGTTGGGCGAGGAGCCGAATCTGGAGCAGTCAAAGTATTGGCAAGCCAGCGGAAGGGGAAAGCAATTCCAACCATGATCAAGCTGCTCAAAAAATCGTACATGAGCGGATACCAACTCATATTGCGAGCATGTTGGAAGACCCAGGGCTGCCAGGCTAGAGAAGCACGGTTGCCATCGAGCAGATACGAAACCAAACAACTACCCAACAAATAGAAAATACCTGATAGGTGCACCACAATTAGTCCAGCAACAACAGACATGAGCTGACTGACACTGGTGCGCTTGCCGCGAGTGATCATTCCTACTACAGCAGCAGCTGGTATGAGAGCCAACAAATAGCCGAATCCTGGCTCAAGATAGTAACCAACTCCGCCACCGGAGGCAAAGGCGTGGATACCGAGAAACGGTCCAACCACTCCCAAAATAATGAAGGTCGCGCAAGCCACAGCGCCGAGTAAGGGGCCCAGAACATAACCAACAAAAACAGCAGCAGCCGCTAGCGGCATATAGAAAGTCTTGCGCACACTATTTGTCGGCGCCTTAAGCAGCGGCACATAGGCCTCTACTTTGCTTTGATAACGCTCGGGCACAACATTGAAAGCATAGCGAATTTGGTTTTCAGCAAAGCTAGTCAAATTTCGCTTTGTGGCAATAGGCACTTCAAACGAGGTAAAAGAAGCAAGAAAGAGCAAAAGCACTCCCAGCATTGTCAGAACGATCTGACCCAAAAGTGACCTACGTCTGATGCGCGGCGATATATCCTGTGCAACTAAACGCAATTGTCTCCACCTCTTTTTGAACAGGTCTATTTTCGTTCGCCGCCTTATGACAAGTCAAGCCCCGCTATATCTAGAGCATGCATAGAAGTCATGTCTTTTTCGCAATACTTTCACGATTAAGCTAAATTTGTATCAGTTACGGTCAAAGCGGGCGGAATAAAGAGCTCGTCTAACGACTCGGGACTAAAGCTAAAGCCTGGTATGAGAGAACTGACATCTCTCTCCTTCACCCTTTTCTTAAATAAAGTGAGGAAATCAGGAGACGACAATCTATCTGTCCAGAGCACAAGGGCATCTTCGTCGTTGTCTTGGTAGTAATTGCGGCGCACACCGAGACTGCGGAAACTATATTTACCATACAAACGTTGGGCAGACTCGTTCGAGACCCTAACCTCTAATGTGATCCAATCGGCCCCCACACGACGAGCTTGAATAATGTCATTGACGAGCAAACGCTCACCAACGTGCAAGCGGCGAAAGTCCGGGTGAACTGCCAAAGTCGTAATATGGGCTTCTTCGCCAATCAACCAAAAGCCAGAATAGCCCAAGAGACTCTTATCTTCGGCGTCGCGAGCAGCAAAATAATGACCAGTAGGATTGGTCAGCTCATTGGTGAAAGATTGGCGCGACCAATGATGCGAGCCAAAAGCCACGGGTTCAATTTCCATGACTTGCTCAAGATCGCTCAGGCTTAGAGCGCTAATCTCAACTAGATTCGACTTTTTCGATGGCATCGCCGTTTTTCAGAGTCACCGATGCACCACGCAAATAAAGCGGCTCGGTCAGCCGATAATGAAATGCGGAGGTGCCCAATCCTTTCAAAGATACCCGAACCCAGGCCATTTTAGCTTGTAATGAAGCAATATTATTAACGACTGCACTTATTTTGGCTTGCCAATGCACACCATTTTGCTCGGTCGGCAATTTAGCCAAAACAGCTTGGTCCACATGCCACAGGGGGCAAAGGGCGAGTTTCTCTGGCAGGTTTTCATAGGTGACATAAATCGGCTCTTGCACGGGCACCAAATCGAAATGCTCTTGCACAGCCTCGGGACGATACACAGCTAAGTAGCAGTGGGTACGCGAAGCTTCTTTTATGACGCCATAGAGCTGCTGTGCAACATCGATGTCACTCGGATTGGCTAAGGCCTGTTCAAGCAAATCGAAGCAAACCACTTCAAGGGAATTCAAACCAATGAGGGGGAGCTTTAGAGCTTGAGCCAGTGTTCGAGCAGTGGTGATGGCCACGCGTATACCAGTGAAGCCACCAGGCCCAATGCCAACGGCTATGGCATCAATATCAAATTTGCCGCGCTGATTGTCTTTTAGCAGGCGATCGATGGTGGGAATTAAGAGGCTAACAGACTCTTGGCGATTGGCTTTCTTAGCGCCGATCATGTTTCCACTTAGTGGAAGGCGCGGGTCATCAACTGCCAGCGTTGAAAAATCGATGCGCTCGCAGTCTATTATTCTGCCGCATTCTATTTTGCCGCCATCTACATTATCGCCATCAAACAGAGCGACTGTTAATTCACGCCCGCTAGTGTCAAATGAGAGAAAAAGCATTACTTATCTGACTTCTTCTCGTCGTCTTCTTTAGCCTCAATAGAATCAGCTGGCTCAGCTGCCATGGTCTCGGCAGTTTCTTCACCAAGCACAACAGAATCACCGTCTATTGATTCGGGGTCATCAGGCTGACCACTGAGAAGTTCGCTAACACCTTGGGCACCCAAGATTGCTTCTAAGTCTTCAATACTGATGAAGCCGTCCCCATCCGGATTGGCTCCTTGAGCCTCTTGCACTTGCTTGATGATGTTGATCAAATCTTCTGGTGTCATCCCTTCTGGCAGATTTTCAAAAGTGAGATTGTCGAGGTCATCTACATCTACTGATTGTGGCTGAGCACGGAAAATCTGTTGAATAGATTCAGCTTGGATGCTGCGTAGCAGTTGATTGAACATGTTGAAAGCTTCGCGTTTGTATTCTTGCAAAGGATCTTTCTGACCATAAGCTCGAAGCTGAATACCTTCGCGCAGCAAGTCAATATTGTGCAAGTAATCAACCCACTTACTGTCAATATTGTGCAGTAAGACCTGACGCTCGAACTCACGCATGTCTTCAGTGCCAATGTGTTCTTCGCGCACTTTATAGGCTAGTTCCACATTTTCCCAAAGACGCTGTCTCAAGTCTTCGTAAGCAAGACCTTTCAATTCTTCAGGCTTGACGTCCGCCAACATTGGAATATCGACAGAGAGGTTACGCAGCACTTCAGGTAATTGATCATCATCCCACAAGTCGCTCGATGAATCAGGATCAATCTGTGCTTCTAGAATCAAGTCTAGGTGCTCACGGAGCATGTCGTGCATGCCCACTTTAAGGTCAGCCTTCTCAAGAATACGACGGCGTTCACGGTAGATAACTTCACGCTGGGTGTTGAGCACATCGTCGTACTGCAAAACGTGTTTTCTGGTATCGAAGTGGTGCGCTTCAACTTTCTTCTGGGCATTTTCAATCGACTTGCTCACCATGCCAGATTCAATCGGCATGTCTTCATCAGCCTTGATCATGTCCATCAAACGCGAAATGGCAGCTCCACCAAAAATACGCATTAGTTGATCTTCGAGTGACAAGAAGAAGCGTGTGGTACCAGGGTCGCCCTGACGGCCAGCCCGGCCTCTGAGCTGGTTATCGATACGGCGTGCTTCGTGCCGTTCTGTACCGATAATGTGCAAGCCACCAACAGCAACAACTTCATCGTGCTCTTTGTCAGTTTGCTCTTTCATTGCTGGGGTCAATTCTTTGACCTTCGCTTCATAGAGAGCGAGCCTTTCTGGGTCGTTATGCAGCTCTTCTGTGTCAGGAAACTCTTTTAACAGTTTCTCTTTTGCAAGATACTCAGCGTTACCACCAAGCAGAATGTCGGTACCTCGACCGGCCATGTTGGTTGCTACAACTACAGCGCCTTTGCGACCCGCTTGAGCGACAATCATCGCTTCTTTAGCGTGTTGCTTAGCGTTCAAGACATGGTGATCAATGCCCTTGCGAATCGCTGCTACCACTTTAGCGGTGCGCAACATCGAAAACAGTCGCTCAGCCAATTCTTCTTCTTTGGGGAAGTCTGCCTCAGCTTTGCGTACAACTTCTTGCAGCTTCTCGATGTCTATTTGACCAGGACGCTCAAAGATTTTGCGTAGACCATCAATGCTCTCACCGCTAAGGTTGCGAGCTTTCATGTGAGTATCGATGTTCTTGATTTTCCAGATCAAATACTCGTTCATTTTTTGAGGCTTGCTCAAAAGTTCATCGATCAGTTCTGATTTTTCAATCGAAACTGTACCGACAAGAACCGGGCGGCCAAGCTGGTGCATATCGACAATTTCTTCTACAACAGCGATGTATTTCATGCGCTCGTTTTTGTAGATGATGTCTGGATAGTCAATACGTTGATTGCCACGATTGGTTGGAATAGCGACCACATCGAGGTTATAAATCTTGGAGAATTCAGAGGCTTCAGTCATGGCTGTACCGGTCATACCAGCCAGCTTAGGATAGAGCCTGAACAAGTTTTGATAGGTAATCGAAGCGTAAGTCATGGTCTCTTCTTGAATCGGCACACGCTCTTTCGCTTCAATAGCTTGGTGCAGACCATCGCTCCAACGGCGGCCTTGCATCATACGGCCAGTAAATTCATCGACGATACAAATTTCTGGTTTGCCTTCTTCGTCAGGATGAATCACATACTCAGTATCAATGCGATAAAGCTCTTTGGCGCGCAAAGCTTGCACCAAGTGGTGCGAATAGTTGTGGTGCATATCGAACAGATCGCCGACATCAAGCATTTTCTCAGCATTGATGATGCCTTGTTCAGTAAGAAGAACGTTACGCTGCTTCTCGTCAACCCAATAGTCACACTCTTCATCGTCTTTATCTTTACCGCGCTCAAGTAGTGGCGCTAGTTGCGACATGCGCACATAAAGATCGGTGTGTGAATCACGAGGGAAGCCAGAAATAATTAGAGGAGTTCTTGCTTCGTCAATGAGAATGTTATCGACTTCGTCGACGATGGCGAAATAATAGGGGCGCTGCACAAGCTCGTCTAGCGACTTGCGCATATTGTCGCGCAGATAATCAAAGCCAAATTCGTGGTTGGTACCATAAGTGATGTCAGCACGGTAGGCCTGATATTTTTCATGGTCAGGTTGGTGCGAATAAACCAATCCTGTTGAAAGGCCCAAGAAGTTATAGAGACGGCCCATCCACTCAGAATCTCGGCGTGCCAGGTAGTCGTTAACAGTAACTACGTGAACACCACGACCAGCCAGAGCGTTGAGGTAAGTAGGCAAAGTAGCAACTAAAGTCTTACCTTCACCGGTGCGCATTTCAGCAATCTTGTTGAAGTGCAAAGCAGCTCCACCCATAAATTGCACATCGAAGTGACGCATGCCGAGCACACGCTTACCAGCTTCGCGACAGACGGCAAAAGCTTCAGGTAAAATTTCTTCTAAAACATGAGCCAGCACAATGTCTTTCTTTGTGCGCATCTGCCCAGGCATTTTCGGTGTTTCGTCAGGTATTAACTTAACGTCTTCAACGTCTTTGAGAGCCTCAGCGATTTTGGCTTTGAATTCAGCTGTTTTACCTTGCAGTTCTTCATCGGTTAACTTCTGCATCGCTGCGTCAAACGAATTGGCCTTATCAACGTAAGGCTGCAGATGCTGAACGCGCTTCTCGTTGGTATCTCCGAACAAATGTTTGAGAAAACCTTTCGCCCGTTCTTCCAGAACATCCAACATCAGCTAAATCTCCCACCATAGAATGCATCTCGGCGTATCTTACCGCGCAATCACTTGCCACGCCGCCAGTACCACGGCTATTTTAACATCTTGCAGCATCCCTCTTGGGATGCTGCCACAGACTGCCCCGCCTGCTATCATTTGCTCGTCAAGCGCATTTGCGCAGCCGCAAGGCGCAAACTATGAACAAAACTGAATATCGCGAGCAGAAAAAATGAACGAGCCGAACCTAAGCACAGAGCCAGTAGAGCCAAAGAAGAAGGCACTCTCAGGCCTTTCTTTGGAAGAATTGACCAAGTTTGTCAAAGAGCAGGGGCTGCCAGCTTTCAGGGCTAAACAAATTCACACCTGGATTTATGTCAAATATGCAAGCTCATTTGAAGAGATGACAGATCTCTCAGTTGAGTTGCGAGAAAAGCTTAATCAAGTCGCCCAAGTACCTTTGCTCAAAATCGCACATTTAGAAGTAAGCCGCGACGGCACCCGCAAATATCTCTTTGAACTGCCAGACGGAAAGCTAGTCGAGTCAGTTTTAATGACTTTCCAAGACCGTCCCAGCCTTTCAGCCTGCCTGTCATCACAAGTCGGCTGCGCAGTCGGTTGCACATTCTGTGCCACTGGTTACCTGGGCTTCAAGCGCAATTTGAGCAGGCAAGAAATTGTCGACCAAGCAATGTCTATTCAACGCGAGTCAGGACAGCGCATCGCTAACATCGTATATATGGGCCAAGGTGAACCACTGCTCAATACAGAAGAAGTTATTGCTTCGATTCATATCGTCAACCAATCAGTGGGTATTGGTGCCCGCCACATTACTGTTTCTACTTCTGGTGTGGTGCCCGGTATCAGACGACTAGCAGAAGAAAATTTACCGGTTACCTTGGCACTTTCACTGCACGCACCAGATGCATACACCCGCGAAGAAATTGTTCCAATCACAAAGAAATGGCCTATCAACGAAGTCATGGCCTCAGTGCGTGATTATTACAAGACCACAAAGCGTCGAGTCACTATCGAATATGTTTTGCTTGAAGGGGTGAACGATTCAGTAGAACAGGCAGCTCAACTAGCCGAACTGGTCAAAGATCTGCACTGCAATATCAATTTGATTCCCTTTAACCCGACCAAAAATAACGAAGGCGAGACAATGTACGGTCGCCCGGAGCTACAGGTTCAGCACCGCTTTGCCAACGCCGCTGGTCGCACAGGTAAAACAGTGACTATCCGCCTAGAACGAGGCACCGATATCGATGCTGCCTGCGGTCAACTTGCCAATAAATTTGTGCAGTAATGGCAATACAGCCGTAGCCAAGAGCAAAAGAATATCCACGGTGCAAATGAACACCGTGGATATCACTGATTTGTTTGTACCAATTAGTACTAAAAGTTATCTATTAGGGCTGAAGAACACATTGTTCCGAAGCAGCTGTTCTTCGATGCTTGTTCCACCATTGCCACCAGCATTTGCGGCATTTGCAAAGCCAACAACCGCGATAAATAAGGCCAAAACAACAAGGCTAACTACGCGTCTTTTATTCTCGTTCATTGTTCTCTCCAGAAGGCAGTGCTTATGTTAGCAGGCCAGACTGGGGCACAAAACGCCTGACAACGCCACCACAGCAAGGCAAATGTCCACAATCCAAATAAACACGGAGGACACCATCGATTTGCTTGTACTAAATAGTACAAATATTTTATCTATTGGGAGCGACCAATCCGGCTATTAGGGCCAGCACCCCCATGACAACGCCCGCTCTGCCGTTTTTCCAGATTTTCATCCGCTCTCAAATGCACCGCAAAACGTAGACCCCTGAGCTCTCAACCTCGCTTCAGCAAAATAGTAAGGAAGAATCCAGAACCAGTAAGTAAAATCAAGGGCAAATAGGCAGCTAAAGCAGGTTCCATGCGGTTATTCACGGCCAAGGCTAAAGATACTTCTTGCAAAAGGAAAAAGCTGACGATGAGAAACCCACCATAAATAAGCGAGAAATCTGGCCCTTTACGCTTACGAAATAGCACCATAGGTGCCGCCGCCAGAACTAAGAAAAAACAACTCAGAGGGTAAGAGAACCGGCGGTAGTACTGCAGGTAAAGATATGGCGGCACCGGTACACCTTTACTTTGTATAAACTTGATGTTTTCCAACAATTCACCAGTCGACTTATCTAAAGTAGTTTGGAAATTGTTGCCGATGGTCGAGTCTGTATGAGCAACAAAAGGAAGTTGCATTGATGCAAAATGCATCTGCACAGCGCTTCCGCTAGTGTTATTCGAGCCCTTACTGGTGTCGAAAAAATCAAAAATACGACCGTCATATAGCGTCCATGCACAATTTCGCCACTGCGCAGAGCTGGCACAAATGACTTTGACCACATTAGTATTGGTCAAATCAAAACAAACTAAGCCCATTACTTTCTTGTCTTGGCCAGCCTCAGTATTTTCTTCTTTTCCTAGTTCGATAATTTTCGAAGTTTTTGTAACACGCCCGTCAAGCGAAATCTCTTCTAATCTCAATTCAGTACGATCAGGAAATGGGCGCTGTGCTTTATTGGCAGCAATAATAAATAAGCGCCGTGCCAGATCTCGGCACTGCGGAGCAGCGTACTCAGACACCAGAAAATTAGCGACTGAACTAATCAAACCCATAACAAGAAAAGGTAGTAGCACCCGCAGCAATGGCACGCCAAGCAACTGCAAAGCCATCACCTCACAATCGCGACTAGAGCGAATAAGCACTAGCATTACGGCCATGACAACACCCGATGGCAGACTGTAGACCATACCGGTGGGTAGCTGCAAAGCCATGATCGTGAGCACCGTATGTAGTGACAGGCCCGAGGCAGTCATCATATCTAGGACGTTTTTAAACTCAGCGGTGCCATAGAAAATACCTAGAATGGCGAAGGTACCAACAGTCAGCACCTGTAGGGTTTCGAGCATAATATAGCGATCGTAGAGCTTCATTTTCGCTGGGCCTCAGAAGCACCAGCGAGTATATGGAGTTATATCGCGCTCAACTGGAAGCTCACTGCTGATTGAAGCAGATACTTCTCGACCGGCCTGAGCGAGGATATGACCGCTCGAATCAATAATCGTGGACGGCCCTAAAGCTGTGGCGAAAACAAATGAGCGGTGATTTTCAACCGCACGCATGACGCAGAATGACACCATCTGATCACTCAAGATAGAGCGGCAAAACCAGCTATTATCACTTGCATCAATCAGGACCTCTCCACCAGCCCTAATACTGGCTGAGCAGATTTGCGGCGAGAGATTCTCGAAGCAGATAACGGGAGAAACTTTGACTTTATCAAAAGCAAAGACAGCGGGCTGCTCACCAGAGCTCATGTCGATATACTTTTTATTGGCACCATAAACGAGAATTCCAATGGGTGTATGCTGAATCCAATCAGGGGTATACTCGCCAACCGGCACCAGATAACGCTTGTGGTAGAGCCCGGGCAAGACTTCACCATTCTGCTTAATGGCACAGACCGTATTATAGAGCCGGCCCTGAGCGTCTTTATCAAATACTCCGAGAAGCCAAGATTGTTTGTTTCTTGAAGCAAGACTGGCAGCAGATTTGAGGATAGGTGTCTTTCCACTCACATTAAAGGCAAGAGACCATTCGGGCCAAACACAAACAGTATCGTTAGGGCTCTTGGCACTGAGGTCAAGATATCTGTTGAGCACATTGTCTACCGAAACTTTGTGAGCCTTAATAGAAACACCAGCCTGTAAGGCTGTAAACAGAACCTTATCTTTGAGTGCTCTACTTTCACTTTCGAGCCGCGAGAAACCAACCCACAAAAGGGCGGCCGTCAGCAAAGCTGTCAATGCGCTGTTGGCAATCAACTGTTTTTTGCTATTAAAGGCAATCATACTAATGTCTATGCCAAGGTTTATCTTTGCTTTTAATAGCGAGGAAGAGGCCAACAGAGCAGCTAAGTTAGCGTTCACTAACATAATCCAGGCACTAATGCCGACACCACCAATTAGAGAGGCAACTTGAATGACAGCAAGTTGTTTGTATTGGCTATAGTGCAAAGGCGACCACGGAAAGCCCAACAGCTGTGTAGTGTTGCACATGCGATCAATCAATACCCAAGCAATGGGCAAGACCACAAATGTAGGCCAATGCCACTTGCCAGAAAGTCGCGCGGGTAGCCAGCCGCTAACTAAAGGCATGGCTTTAATAAGACAGGGAAAAATGGAGACATAAAGCGCTTGCCATGCCGCCAGCATAAGCCAAATCACAGTAGCAGCAAGCTGTGGAAATTGGGCAAAGGTACCCTCGCAGTAGGCTGAGCGAAATGTTAGAAGCCAACTTAGGTAAACAAGATTATAGCCAAGGCCAAAGCAAAAGCCGCGAACACCTGCAGTCCATGGGCTAGCAGAAGAAAAAGTCAAAAGCAAAAGACTAGTAGTCCAGAACCAAGGCAAATACCATTGTTCAAATCCTGGTGCGGCCAAGCCAAGGATGGCGCCGCAAACCATTGCCGCAACATGATATGACCATTCACCATGGCCCGACGGCGGCAAAGAGGGTAGAGGACGAGCCTCGTCTCTTAGATGAGCGGAGATTAAACCAGTCACTTAACTTCGCAAAAGTAAGAAATTCATGTAACACATTAGCGCACATAGAGCCGAAAATACCAGTAGTCAGTAGCCCTCGGAACCATCAAAGAATTTCATAAAGGCCCGACATAAAGTGGCAACAGCCATTCAGTAAAAATTCAATGAGATGGCGCACATGACAATAGCGCCTTCGCTCTATAGACTGAACCAATCAAAGAATTTGCCCAGGCAGATTCAGGCATCCCGTTTTCTCCTTTTTCAGAGCCAGCAAAACGATGCACCCAGCGGTAAAACTGATCACCGAAGCGATAACAGTGATCTGTTTTCTCACGACTATTTCCTATTACCTCTTACTGTTCTACAAACCCAAACGACGAAAAACAGACCGCGCCTTCACCAGCGTCACGGTCATAATTCCAGCCCACAACGAACAGCGTTATATAGAAGCCTGCGTGCAATCTGTACTTAAGGCTGAATTTCATGGCGAAAAAGAAATAATAGTTGTCGACGACGGCAGCACCGATGCCACGGCTGAAATAGTGTCACGCATAGAAGGAGTGACCTTAATCAGACAACCCCACAGTGGCAAAGCAGCAACGCTTAACTTGACTATCGCTAAAGCAAAAGGCGAGCTTGTTGCAGTTGTCGACGGTGACACTGAAATTGAAACCAATACTTTGGTAGAGATGCAGAAAGATCTAGAACAAGAAAAAACAGTAGCTACCACATGCCCTGTTCTAGTCAAAAATAGAGATGTCGGCTTGCTCATGTGGGTGCACATAGAACAAGTGTACGCATCACTATTGCGCTCAATCATGACTAAAGTTAATGCCAACATAATCAACTCGGGTCAATGCGGAATGTACCGCAAGAAAGAGCTAGTTGAATGCGGTGGCTTTTCAACTTTCGGTCTATCAGAAGACATGGACATCGCCATTCGCATTGTCAGAGCCGGTTACCACCTGTCTCTTAGCGAAGGAACAATGGCTCACACTCATATGCCAGATAATTTCGGATGGTTTTGGCAGCAGCGAATTCGCTGGGCTCGTGGGGGTCTAAACAATGTCATGCGCCACATGCGCCTGAACACCGGCTTGATCGATCTGTACAGCATGCCATTAGTGATCTTTGGCTACATTCAGTCTGTCATTATGGGTGGCTTCAATCTTTATAAAATAGTCGACGGATACTGTGGTTTCGTTGCATCTTCGGGTCAATGGATGAGCTGGCCCATCGTTGCTTTTCTCATTGATTGGGTATCAGCAGTGGGCGTAATCAAATGGATCTATAAGCTTAGTACAGGAGCTTCTCCACTCACTCCGATTGATCTTATTGGCGCCATCGGTGCGCTTTTGACCTATCCGCTTTTTATCGTCGCCATTGTCAAATTCGACAAAAAATTTGATGTCTACCACATTATTCCGCTGCTATTTATGACCCCATTGTGGTGGATATGCATGTTCGTGCAAGTAATTTGCATACCCGAACTATTTAACAAGAACCGCTACAACATCTGGACAAAACCATCTGTTAAGCAAGCAATACCTGCTCGTGCTAAGGCGGCAGTAGGGGTTGAATGAGTACCACCAGCGCAGTTAAGCGACAACCACTTTATGTAGCTCAAGTGGTGGCGCTGCTAACTATTAGCGGCTTTCTTGCCGCCCTCTATACCACCTGCTGGGCATTGGCTCGCAGCAATCCCTACGCCATTGAATACGAAGGCCACGTTCTCTGGGCTTGTTTGCAGATGGCCCAAGGAGCAAATATCTACGACCTCACAGCTTTGAGCCAAGAGCCTTGGGGCGTCGTCATATACAATCCCTTCTACTTTGTCATTGGTAGCCTTTTACTAAAAACCTTCGGCACAAGTTTTGAACCACTACGCCTGCTCACCATGGCAGCCACACTACTGTGTTTTGCCAGTTTCGGTGCATTACTCAAACGATGCCGTGTCAATGATTTCAATATGATCACTGCTCTAGTAATGTTTGCAGGCACATTGCCGGTATTACACTGGTCTTCAGTAGCAAGAGTAGATTTACTTGGTCTAGCTCTAGCAGTGATTGGGCTAGAAAGATTTGTCTCGTCATGGAATAAGACAACAGAGCAAATTAAACCTAGCACTACTGGCAGTGCCTATACATTTTCTATCACATCGGTACTCTTCTCAGTTCTCGCCCTCTTTACCAAACAGCAATACTTCATATTTATGCTTGCGACCGTGCTCTTTACTTTCTACAAAGGGCAAAAACGCCTGGCTCTGCACTATATGGCCGCCTATTCATTTTCGGCACTAATCATAACCGCACTAATTCAAGGCCTTACAGGTGGCTACTGGGCTCACTTGTCTTATGCCGCTGGTCTTCCCTGGGAGTGGGACACCATCAAGCTATTTCTCATTCCTTTTGTTCTAGATCCAAAAACAATTGTTGCTGCTGTCGTGATCGCAGTAGCAAGTTTTTGGCAGAAGAACGAAGACAATCTAGAGACATCCAGGCAAGACTTAGCCAATGATTTTGCAGCGCTCCCTACAATCTTGCTAGCAAGCTCCTTCCTGCTCGCTCTATACACAATGGGCCTACGGGGCGCTTTTCACAATCATTTGCTCTGCTGCGAAATCGCTCTCTTTTGGCTGGCGGCGATGAAACTAGAAAAGTTGCCCCAAAGCTTTGCTACCCCGGCTATTTTGGCAAGCGCCATAAGCATGGCTCCGCTTCTCGGCTTTACGGGAGAAATGGCTTACTGCCACGGCTTAAGAAAAGACACTAAAGAGACAATCAGTCTTCTTAGTCAGAGTTGTGCTAAGAAGCCATTGCTGCTGACGGAAGACCCTTCATTGGCAATTTTTGCAGGAGCGCAGCCAGCCATGATCGACGCCACCACAATTTTGAATATCGGTGCCTTGCACCCGGGCCAACTAGACCTGCTGCTTGAGCGGCTTGAACAAAAGGCTTATGGCGCAGTAATAATAAATGTCCACGACGCTACTGAAGGCAGTGAAAATATTTGGCGTCTGCCTGTGGTTGATGCCATTTCTAAAAACTACAGGCCCGCAGGCAAATCAGGAGGAAATGGCATGAGGCAAGTTGTTTTCTTGCCTAACGAAGAAGCACCAATCTAAAAATTAGAAATATGTAAAAAAGCCAAATGCAAAAACAACAACTAAAAATAGATTTGAAAAATAAGCTATTCTGACTAACTGACAACCATGTCATCACTTCGAGAAACTGAAAGTGTCACTGCAAACCGAACTACGTCCTAACAATCAACTAATTGCCCCGAGCAGTGAAGTTCTGCATGGCCAAATAGTAGATGACGCAACTCTTGAGCAGCGAGCACCGTTCTTCAGACGCTTTGCCGCTTACACAATCTACGACTATATCTGCTGTCTCTGGCTAGCCACAATAGCAGTGGTTGCCTGCCGTATTCTCCTTGGCGCAGATGGACCTAGACTGACAGCCCATGCACCTATCCAGATGTTTACTTTGTTCATTTTTCTCTTTCGCGATAGCTTTTTCAAGGGCCGCGGCCTAGGCAAAGGCTTGCTTGGCTTAGCCGTAGTGGACCGCCAGAGCAAACGCCCAGCCACCATTGTGCAATCGCTGCAAAGAAATTTGGTTTTTCTCGCTCCTTATTTTGTCTATCAGCTGACAGCACTTATGATTCCAGCGAATACAAGTGCACCTTGGGCCCACAATCTTCTTGCTGTGCTGCAAATTTTTGCTGTTACCTATTGCTTCGTCGTTATGCTCATCGAAACTGTTTTGATGCTACGGGGGAATGGTCTGCGCTTGGCAGATAGACTCTCCGGCACAATGGTCGTGAAGCTCAATACCGAAGAGCCGTGTTAACCAATAAGCTCGAAAAATCCCTCAGCAATGGTTTTGCCGCTGCACTGTGCATGTTTTGCTTGGGCAAATTTGGCTCATTAGTCGGCCATACTTTGCAGTGTGGTGATACCGGCTGGCTAATCAAAACAGGGCAATACATCTTAGCTCACGGCATTCCGGCCACCGACCCTTTCAGCTTCACCTGCCCGGACCGACCAATTGTAATTTATCAATGGCTCTTTGCCGTGGCACTCGGTGCTCTTTTTCAACAGGGCGGCCTCTGGCTAGTCGGCCTGGCAAGTGCAGTCGTGGCCGCACTGATCTATCTTTGCTATCTACCAGCCTCAATGATAAGACTTGGCGTTAAACCGGTCTATGTCTTTGGCCTGCTCAGCTTGGTGTGCAGCCCTGTATTTTACTGGGCCCGCCCTCAGCTAGTTTCATTTGTGCTCATTGCCCTGTTCACCCTTATTCTTGAACATTTACGCACTAAAGGATACGACCGACGCGCCTGGCTGCTGCCACCACTTATGGTGCTATGGGCCAACAGTCATTCATTTTGGTTTATCGGCCTATTAATGGTGGCAACCTATTTAATTGCTGCAATTTTTGAAAATAGAAAGGGTAGCCGAAAGAGTCTGGCTATGCTTCTCGTGGCTTGCTTTGGCGCTGTGCTACTTAACCCTTACGGCTGGGGTTTGGTTCACTACAATATCTCTTTCACCACTGAACCAGACTTTGGCTCAATCAGAGAACTACAACCATCCCTACTGCTGCACCCCAAATTCTTCTTCGCCAACCTTCTCTACCTAGCATTGGCCTGGTCAGCAATTATTGTGGGCCGCCGCGCTGTGCCGCTCAACGGGCTACTCTTAGCTACCGTTGGAAGCGTTGCTGCACTGATGTTCTATCGCTTCGAACCCGTAGCAATTCTGCTAACTTGGCCTTACGCAGGCTTAGCACTCAGTAAAATGGAATTTTTCCAAAGCGCCGGCGACTCCACATTAGAGCAGACAAATCTGGGCGCTAAGCGCTTAAAGCTAGCAATAATATGCTTGCCAATCTTGGCCATTGGTTGCGCCATATCGTCTTTTATGTGCCAATTTCCACCAGAGAAACCAATCTGGTTCACCAACACTGATACCAATCTCGAAACAACAAAATTTCTCAAACGACATCCAGACCTATTGAATAGAATGTTCTGCGACCCGGCCATCGGTAGCAGCCTCATATTCGAAAATCTCGCACCAGTCTTTATTGATACCCGCTTTGACTTTTATGGCCGCCAATTTTGCAGCGAATATAATAGTTGCTTTAATGCTGAGCTGGGCTGGCAAGACTATCTAAGTAAATGGCAAGTTAGGTCACTATGCGTAGACGATAGCTATCCAATTTACAAAGCGCTATTGGCTTCAAAAAGCTGGTTAGTAGTATTTGATGACCATCATTTTTCTGTTTGGCTGCCAAATAACGAAGCCGGAAAGAAACGCCAGCAAGAGCTTGCAATTAAAAACACCAACGAGTAAAGGCTGTAATGTCGTCCTCGACAGTAACTTCGCAACTGATTACAGCAGCTTCTTCACGGGGTGAAACCCTCAAGATGCGACCACTCGAATCGATGATGGCGGAGGGGCCAAGAGCCGTAGCAAAAACAAAAGCACGGTGATTTTCAGCGGCCCGCATGACACAAAATGCCACCATTTGTTCGCTCAATATAGAGTGCCTAAACCAACTGTTGTCACTCGAATCGGTGAGCAGTTGACCACCGGCCAAGACCGACTGAGCACAGACTTTGGGGTAAGCACACTCAAAGCAAACCACCGGTGCCACCCGCCCACGCTTCAAATCAAATACTTGGGCCACCTCACCAGAACTGGTATCGCTGTATTGCTTATTAGGGCCATAGAGCAAAGTACCAACCAAACTATAGCGGATCCAGTCTGGTGTAAACTCGCCAATCGGTACAAGATAGCGCTTGTGATAGACATCAGACAATGGCACGCCATTTGCTCCAATAGCGCATACAGAGTTGAACTTGCGCCCGAAGCTATCTCTGTCAAAACAACCTAATACCCAAGCCTGCTGATGGCGCACGGCCATACTAGCAACGATCGCCAATAGGTTTTTATCGCGAGAAAAATCAAATGGTAGTGCCCATTCGGGCCAGATACAAATCGTGCCGGGGGCCACTGTCGCCACTAGGTCAAAATACTTCTTAAAGACCACCTGAGCTGGCACCTGACCTGCGGCATCCGAAAGACCAGCTTGCAGTGCGGCGATCATTACTTTGGGCTTAGTAGACAATTGAGCCTGCTCTTGATTGAGGCGATACTGACCAAAAGCAAGCAAGAGAAAAGAAAGCGCAAAAGTGACAGCTGCGTTAGTCAATAAAGCTCGACTGCTTTTAAACAAGATGCCATTGACTTCAACAGCGCTCGGTGCAAACAAGCTCTTAATAGCAGGGAGTTTCGCCAACAAAGCAGCTATGTTCAAGTTGACCAAAACTATCCAGGCTGCGATGCCGACCCCGCCAAAGAGCGAGGCTGCTTGCAGCACCAGCAGTTGCTTGTACTGACTATACTGCAGTGATGCCCAGGGAAATCCTAACAGCTGTGTGGTGTTACAGACTCTATCAACTAGAACCCAAAGCAAAGGGACAACGACATAGCTAGGAAGATGCCACCGCCCTTGATGCCTTAGCGGTAACCAACCAGCAGTAAGTGGAACCGCTCTGATGACACAGGCCGCTACACCGATGAACAGACCTTCCGCATACGATGCTAAAAGCCAGAAGGCAACAGTAATCGCTTGGGGCCAGAAAACGAAAGTGCCTTGACAAAAAACTGGCTGGAAAGTGAGAAACCAACTTGTATAGACCAGGTGATAGGCAAACCCGAATACTAATCCGCGCAATGAAGCTTGCCACGGCTCTTTGGCAGAGAACGTAAAAACAAGAAAGGTGCTAAAAGCAAACCAGACTATGTACCACTGTTCAAAACCGGGAGCAGCCAGCGCTAGAAAAGCACCAGACAAAGCTGCTAAAGCAACGACTTTCCATTCAGCCATTACTTCAGTATTATCCTACACTAGCCAGAGCCTTACCCTTCCCTGATGCAAAAGTAAGTGAGTCTTCTGCCAATGCCTCAAAAGCAAATTTATTACCGTCAACTTTGACTCGGCCCCACGGAATGCCTGGCTCGTGATCGAACACCACTAGCCAGTTTTCTTGGGCAGCTCTAGCCAGCCAATCAGATTTGATATCACAACTAATCAGCGGATAATGGTCATAGCCCATCACCCAAGGCGGGGTGACATGACTCTTAGTAGGAATAATATCAGCGAAATAAACGCCCTTATCGTTCTCTGATTCAAAATAAACTACTTGATGGTGACTGGTATGTCCGCCGGTTACTTTCACCCAAATTCCAGGCACCACTTCATGGTCACCGTCTACAAATAAAATTTGATTGTGTTCTTGCAATGGTACAAAATCATCCGGTCGATAACTAGCTTTGGCTCTGGCATTGGCCTTGAAAGCAAAATCCCACTCGCCTTTTTGCACCACATACTGGGCATTAGGAAATACCGGTACAAGCTTGCCGTCTTTAACCATGGTGGCACCGCCAACATGATCAAAATGCAAATGCGAAATCACAACAAAGTCGATATCTTCTGGTTTAAGGTTGACTTGATCAAGAATCGTGGCGGAGCTAACCAAAGACTTGAGGCCGTAACGCTCTCTTTCTTTCTCGCTCCAGCGATCTCCCATGCCGGTTTCAATCAATACTTTCTTTTCGCCAGTATCGATTAGCAAGAGGTTGCAGGCAAGCACCACGCGATTCTCTTCATCGGCTGGTGAAGTCTTGCTCCACAACGCTTTGGGCACGACACCAAACATGGCGCCACCATCAAGCTTGAAGACACATTCGCGAATGATCGAGAGGTCGAATTTACCGAATCTCAACAGACCCCCTAGAATTTAGACTGGCAACTACTTAGTTTCTTGTGCCATTCTTAATTTTAGCAGCTTCTTTACTGCGAGCACGGCGCGCCTTTTTGCCCTTGCCGTGCCGTTTGATCATAGGCACAGGACTGTTAGCGGCAGCAGGCTGGCAAACCTCAAACGGAGTGACGATATGCAAGTCAGCATGACGCTCATGCTGGGCAAACTTCTCATCTCCAATGCTTTCATCTAGCGATTCTGCCTCTTGTTGCTCGAGCCATTCTGCAATCTGCAATCGAGCCAGCAGGTCATCTAACTCAGGAATGTTATCGCTCAATGCCACTAACGGCGGCATGAGAGAGACTTCGGCGAAATCATCAGCCATATCGGAGAAATCGGCAGTGTCAGAAATATCGACAATATCTTCTAGATTCACTTCCAAATTTGTTGCGAGATCTTCAGGACAATCAATGGCAAAGCCAGATGGCAGAGACTCTGTGCTCTCGTAGTGGTCGGGTAGATAAATATCAGAATAGTTAAGGCTGAGCTCAAGCTCATCTTGGCTCAATCTTGGCGTGGGGGCAGCTAACCGCTTAGTTAGAGCAGCCTCGTCAATGCCAGTGGAGCGCTCACCGAACCAACGGGAGATTGAAGTCTGCTGCCGTTCTCGTAGCTCTGCATATTCTCTTGAATCGCTTTCAATGCGAGCCCGCAACTGACTAAGATCAAGCTTTGGATTAGACTGCGACTCAAGCTGACTGCGGGTGGCAACCAATTTGCGCTTTTCTAAGTGAATGTGATTATGTTCGCCTAACGATAGATGCGAATTCTTGCCCGAAACAGCCGCTGATTTTGCCGGAGGTGCGCTGCGCTTGCTTGCAGCCGATTTGTTATGGCCAATCAGGGTGCTCCAAAGACTCGATATCATCGCCATGCAGCAACACCCTCATTTTTTGTGACACGCCATTGGGTTCAAGAATTCAACTATACAGCGGGAAAAATTTGGAGCAATGGGAAGAACCGCAGATTGTTACTCTATGACAGAGCATTCATTTACGAGGGATTACAAAGTCGATGAAATTGCCTAAAGCTAAAGCAGGCTTAACCATTTGATAAGATAAAGGTATTGGTGACCATCCAACTAGAAGACCAATCACTGCGCCAAAAACAATAGGTGACTTCTTGCTTAATCGAGACGGCACAATAGCCTCAAGAAACATTGGCAAAGCGATTGCCGTCCTTGCATTGACGAGCACAGTGACACTGTCACTCTTACTGGCTCAACCATGTGCCGCCGCAAAAATATCAAGCAAAAAAGTCGACAAGTTTGAATACAAGCTCGAAGTCAACGGCACGAGTACGCTGTTACTTGGTGACGATGGCGCAATTTGGCGCGTTCCGAGAACCGGCATCACCTACTACTGTATGGCTCCCAAATGGGACATCATTGTTTTCAATAGTTCAACAAATCAAGCACGCATCTACGAGTATGCCCATTGGCACCTTAGAGAAGAAGGAAAGTCTCCAATTAAGGTGAAAACAAAAAGTACCATTCCCTCAACTTTCAATGGCATGCCAGCGACCTGGCTGTATCTAACAATAGAACCGATGGAATCATTGAAAAATCAAGGCGAATTTTTCTATCGCAGCAGCACAAAAAGAGCTCACGATTACTCGAGGATGGAAGTACTAGAACTGCAAGACAAAAAAATATCAAAGCATGTTTTAGACTTTGTACGCTGGCGCTTCAGCATGCCATTTCTCAACGGCCCACCGCTAAAATCTACTAATGTCTATGCAGACCGCAAGCGCGAAACCACTCTCAATGCCACATCAATGGCGCACATAACAATTCCGATAAGCGAGTGGCAAAATCCGAAAAAATTCAAGTCGGTAAACAGCGCCAGTCTCGTAAATGATGAAAGAACAAAATTCAAAAACGCCGCTGACATGTTCGATACCCTAATGCCTTGATACCACTTATGGTCAGTGATTTTTCTTTTTCTTCTGTCGCAGCACCAAATTTTCTTTGATGCCTTTGAGGCACTCACCCGCGAGTTCAGGTCTAGCACCAGGATATTTTTTAGTCAGATCAATGGCACTCTGGTACTCAGCGTCAGAAAGATCATATTGTGCGCGGTGCATATAACACTTTGCCAATACTCCATGCAACTCCGGCCAAACCCAATGGAGAGTAGGATGCTTGCCCGTTTCTAGCAACATTGTTTTTGTCATCTTCTCGCTTTCGGCCCAGCGATTTTGACTAACAAAAATTCCCAACAACATGACTTGATCAGCAACCAAACTATTGAGCTTTTTAGGCGTATCGGCATTTTTTTGACGCTCAATAGAAGTGCTGATGAAGCGAGATGCTTCAGCGAAGTCGGCATGGTAAAGCGAATAAGTAGCAAGCTGGCGATACGAATCGCTAATACTGGGGTGGTTCGGGTCAATCTTAAGGCGCAGTTGCAGGGCATGGAGATGAAGCTCTTTGCCGTCTGGGGTCTTCTTCGCCAACTTTAGATACGACTCAGCTAAATCGTCCAAATCGATCATAAGTTCAGGATCTTTCTTCATTTGCTCTGGGGTGAGCTTGAGAGCCGCTAGGTAGACAGCATTGGTTTGTTTCAAGCTGCCCTGTTCTAAGGTAAGGCGAGCAATTCGCACCTTGCTGCGAAAGACCAAAGGATCTTGCGAATTTACAGGAGCATCGCTGATTTGGCCATAGGTTTGCTTTGCTTTATTGATCTGACCTTGGGTCTCATAAGAGCCAGCCTGCTGGAACAAATCTCGATTAGATAGAGCAAATGAAGGCGCAAAAGAGAAAGATAAAACAAAGGATAACGATGTTAACAGAGCATAAAAATAGTTTCGCAAATCGTTGTTACCGTGAACCGTGGCACAAACAAGAATATTGTATTCGGTCACCTTATTGCCTCTTGGCTGCTAGTAAATAACCAGCGGCTAGATATTCCGGTTATGCTATTAAGGCATTGATGGAGAGGTTTTTTTATGGCGACTTTATTAGAACAATTGCGGCAAATGACCAAAGTAGTGGCCGATACCGGCGAATTTGAGTCAATGGTCAAGTACAAACCACAGGACAGTACGACCAACCCATCTCTAATCATGGCCGCAGCCAAGTTACCAGCCTACGGCGCTCTAATTGACAGTGTTATCGCCGACGCCAAAGCCGAACTAGGCAAAGACGCCGACAAAAAGACCGTCGCCGAAAAAGCATTTAGCCACTTGGCAGTTGCCTTTGGCAAGAAAATCTTAGAGATAGTGCCTGGTCGCGTCTCTACCGAAATCGACGCCCGCTTGTCATACGATAGCGAAGCAACAATCAAACAAGCCCGCGAAATAATCGCGCTCTACGAAAAAGATGGCTACACCCGCGAACGTGTTTTGATCAAAATTGCCTCCACTTGGGAAGGTATCAAAGCTGCTGAGACCTTAGAGAAAGAAGGCATTCACTGCAATATGACTCTATTGTTCGGAATGCACCAAGCCATTGCTTGTGCCGAAGCCAAAGTCACCCTGATTTCACCATTCGTCGGTCGCATCTTAGACTGGTACAAAAAAGATACTGGCAAAGATTACACAGCAGCTGAAGATCCAGGCGTCAAATCAGTAACTGCCATTTACAACTACTACAAAAAATTCGACTACAAGACCGTTGTAATGGGCGCCAGCTTCCGCAACATGGGCGAAATTACCGAGCTTGCTGGTTGTGATTTGCTGACAATCTCACCGAAGCTCTTAGAAGAACTCGCTTCGAATGAAGGCGACTTGCCGCGCAAATTAGATGCTGCTGCTGCTCAGAAAATGAACATCGAACGCATCGAGATGAATAAAGAAATCTTCGAAAAAATGCATGCTGAAGATCGCATGGCCAACGAAAAACTGAAAGAAGGCATCGAAGGTTTCAGCGCAGCGTTAGTTGATTTGGAAAAGCTGTTAGCTGAAAAAGTCTAGCCCTAAGCTTGTTTCGACAATCAGCACTTTTGGCTAAATTCATTTTCTTTAGCCAAAAGTGCGCGTTCGTGGCTCCAACCTGTCATAGTGAAGGTACATTCGGCTGATCTCAGATTGACTACTCAGCTAAACCGTTTGTCCCTCAGACCTGCGGTTAGCACATGAGCACTAAAAACAATCTCCTCCTTGCCAGCTTACCTTTAGAAGTATCAGCAGACATAATTAAGGCCTCAGAGTTTGTGCACTACGATCTCAGAGATAAGGTCGTTCAGCCAGATGAGCCAATTGAGTTCATTCACTTCATTGAAAGTGGAGTGATGTCACTGCTGAAGATAATGGAAGATGGGTCTGCCGTCGAGTTAGCAACCATCGGCAACGAAGGTATGCTGGATATCCCTGTCGCGTTAGATATACACAGCATTTCAGCTCTAGTAATGTGCCAGGTCGAATCATCTGCTTGGCGCATACCAAAAGCTGATTTCAACAAACTCAAGAAAACAGCTCCATCGCTGGTACAGTTGAGTCTACGCTATGCCATGGTTCTCTTTGAGCAAATTGCCTTGACCACTGGATGCAACCAGACACACTCTGTCGACAAACGTTGCGCAAAATGGATTCTTCTCACTCACGATCGCAGCGAAAGCAGTACTTTTCCTATGACTCAGGAGTTCTTAGCGAACATGCTAGGCATCTCTCGCACTATCGTTAATGCAACTGCAGTAAAGTTATCGGAACGGAAGATTATTTCGTACGTGAGAGGCAAAATCACTATTCTGGATCGCTTGGCTCTCGAAGCCGAGTCTTGCAATTGCTATACGGCTTTGGGTTTGCTCTATAAAAATTCGATGGTCGCAGGGGATCCTCTTGCCTCTTACTGACTAATTTTGACTACTAACTAATTTTGACTATTCACTAATTTCGACTACTCACTAATTTTGACTACTCACTAATTTTGACTACTCACTAATTTTGACTATTCACTAATTTTGACTTCGTCGGCAACTATGGCGGAACCGCGTTTGCCTGTGGCCAATCGTTCACGAACCTCGTGCTCGGCCCCGTGCGCCGCCTCTTCTCCAGCTTGAATAGCCGCTTTCAAGATTTCGGCATCAGAGGTGAGATAGGGCACTTCGCTTACTTTGGGATAAATCAAGACGTCAGAATTGGCCACTTGCGGTTTATCGGCATGAGCCAACATAATGTCGGCAACGCGTCCAGCCACCTGCATCTTTGAGCGAAAAAGTTCTTTTGAAACAGGCTTCAACTCAGAGTCTACAAGCGTTGCCAAAACAAGGTCGGGATTAAAACTCTTAGCCACGAGAGACGGCAAATTGGCTTTCAATCCACCGTCGACATAAAGGTGATCATCCATTTCAACTGGTTGCGACATAATAGGCACGCAATTACTAGCACGCACAGCTGTAGGCAAATCACCCTTAGTCAGCACCACAGTGCTACCATCGACTAAATCGGTAACGACACTCGCGAATGGAATTTTCAATTGCTCAAAAGTTGGTGGCAAGTGTTTTGCCAAATACTTTTCAAAACTCTTGCCCGTAGTTAAACCAGCATAGGGCTTACCTTTTACAGCGTGGGCAAGAGGAGCAAGGGGTGCTGTGATAATGCGTCTCCAGATACCTTTATACATGCTGTGCTGCAACTCGCCACTAAGAAAAAGTGTTTCAATTTTATCGACCGGCATGCCCGAGCAATAAAGAGCACCGATAGTTGCCCCCATACTGGTACCGACAATGGCGTCAACCGCAATATTATGCTGCTCAAGATAGCGCAGCACGCCTATTTCAGCCACAGCCTTACAGCCGCCTCCAGATAAAGCTAAAACAAGGCGAGGTCTGGTTTCGGCAATAGACTCGGCAGCCCAAACGCTGCTACTAAATGGTCCTAACAAAGACAAAATCATTATTGATTTTAGAATGAAGAGTGCCCTAAAACCAACAAAAAAAATTGTGCTGCGGTACGTCTTCATCAATGCAATTGGTTTCTTCACAATGCACCCGCTTAGAGGAATTACTAATCGTTGCACGTAGACTAAATGCTACATAATTAGTTCCATGACCGAATGGAACTCTAAGCTGTCTTGTCCATCAAATTTCAATATAACTTAGAAGTGACACAAGTAGAAGCGACTGCTCTACTCAAATGTCTGGCAATGTGGTGCACTAAACTTCTCGAATTAAAATCATGAGCTTTGATAATTCCCTGACCACCAAGCATGTGAATCTCTGCTGCAACGTCTTGCAGGGCTTCATCAGTCAACCCACCGCTTACATCACAACAGATAAAAGGAGTATCGCTGTGCTCATTACCTGACTTTATAGAGCGTAGATGATCTAATACACTGATTTTCTTAGTGCCAACATGCGGCTGGCAAAGTACCACATCATACTTACTGCTACGCAACGCAGTCAGCGCTGATTTAAGGTTAGGCACCACATCAACGGAATGCTGCTGTTTGCGCAAACCATTTGTAGCCGTTTCAGCATCAGGACTGTCAAAAATTGCCAAAATTTTCATTCTAATACTCCGAACTGATTCAGCTTGCCTCTAGACACAGTTCATGAGATTTAGTTCCCGGTAATGCAAAACTTTAAATTAGCAAAATCAAGCGCTGGCCTAACGTCCAAGTGCTACCTCAGGCAAGAACCCGGTCTCGTCCGGAACATTTAGGGACGAAATTTGTCTTCAATAACATCGCAAGACTGTGGCAACCTAGGTAAAAGCAACATGAAAAGAGAGAAGGCACCAGACAAAGTTTCTTACTACGATTTGTTAGAGGCCTTGCGCTTCCAGTTGGCTGTCAATCCAGCGGCTGAAAAATTGAGCACCGTCAATCTAATGCGCAGCTTGGCCATGAAACAATCATTAGTGGAACAGCAATTGGCCGATCAGTGGATTGTCTATTACACCTACACAACAGATTCAGATGACTCACACGCGGATGCCTGAGGGTACCAACTGGCCCTCCATTAGGCAACTAGTCGTTTGACTACGGCCTCTCCTACTGCCTGAGCGCTACTAGGATTCTGCCCCGTAATCAAATTGCCATCCTCTACGATGTGTGTCGCAAACGGTATCGCCGACTTACTATAGACGGCTCCCTTGTTTTGCAACTCATCTTCAAGGTTGTAAGGAACAGCAAAATCTCGTTTCACTAAAATTTCTTCCTGCCAGGAAAATCCAGTCAGGTTCTTATCTGTTACCAGGTAACTGCCATCGTTTAGCTGAACATCTAACAAACCAGAAGGGCCGTGGCAAACAGCCGAGACAAGCTTGCCCGCATCATAAAAATCGGCAATTAGACTCGCCATTTGTTCTGAATGGAAATCAAACATAACACCATGACCACCAGTTAGATACACGGCATCGAACTCTGAAGCACTTAGATCAGATACTTTTGCAGAGTGTGATAGTAGGTCCATAAAGCCGCGATCTAAGTAGCGCTTTGACACGGCACTCTTCAGCCCGATAGCGTCACCTAATTCACTAAGCAACAAACTCTCAGGATCGATGGGAACTTTTCCTCCTGAAGGACTGGCAACAACCAAAGAAAAGCCCGCTGCTTCGGCTACATCGTAGAAATGTACAAGCTCGCTAAACCAAAGCCCAGTGCGGTATCCAACTTTTTCATACTGATCGACATTGGTCACTATGATGAGAATTTTTGACATTTTTCTGTCCTCGCAGCCTTGATACTGAGCCTCACTAATAAGCTGCGCGACCGTTAATAGGCCAATTGGTTCCAAAAAATTTACTACAACTCATATTCTTCATATGGCGCCAGGCCCGCTTGGAGGCCCATTCGCAGTAATTGGAAACTTTACTAATCTATAGGAAGACCCACTTTGGAATCATTTCTGCCAAACTGACGTCACTAGATTGAGTCAGCGCTGGAGATAACGATGAACAATATTGGAAAGCTTCTAGTCTGCGGATTTCTGTCCGCGAGTGTTCTTCCAGCCCTTGCTTTAGACAACACATCTATGAAAAAAAGCGCCTTCGTTCATGAGACAAAAGTCATCTCAGCACCTTTAAACACCGTCTGGGAAGCAGTCAAAGCGCAGAAAATCAATGACCCAGTTAACCGTCACGTCCTCTCAACCAGTGGCCCAGTTAGCGTAGTTGAAGAGACTTTCAATCATGTGCCTGTGCTTGGAACAGTAACCTGCCAATACACGCAGCACGAATTGCCAGGCAACAAACTTGAATACAAGATGACAAACTCTAACAAGTTCGTCGCCTTTGAAGGCGAATGGAAGTTGACAAAATTGGCTGATGGTCAAACATCTGTCACTCTAAGCTCTTTTGTAGATAGTGGTTTAAAATTGCCTTTTGCCGACAAAATCACACGCATGAGTACAAAGAAGTCGGTCACAGCTCGCCTCACTGAAATCGAGCAGTGGGTAGACAAAGACAAAAAATCACACATTGCGGCCAAATAAAAACAGACTTCAAACTAGGCTACGAAATGCGGTACGAACAATGCTTTGCGCCCTGTGATTTTGCTTTGATCAGCGCGTACAGCTAGACCAGCAGCACGACTGCCAACTATCCAGCTACCAATCAACAAATTGTAATTCTCAAATCTAGCCATGGGCTCGTATGCTTGTACGATAAAGCCGCGATGGCGAAACTCACCACTACTCTGTTCTCCGCGCAAAGAATCGCCAGGAAAAACAATTTCGATATTTGCTCCTTCTCTACCAAAAATTGCTTTGCGCACGTATGGTTTTTGGCACAGTTGAGCGGCAGCACTATCGTGTTCAAAATATGTCTCAAGCAACAGCGGATGCTGCGGAAACATTTGCCAGAGTATAGCCAAACAAGCCTTAGAGCCAAGCAAGGCCTTCCAAGCTGGCTCAACAAAGACAGTCTGATTATTGAGCACATGGGGTAAGAAAAGAGCCTTTCCCTCACTGTTTAAGCGCTCCTCGTCTAAAAAAATCTGCTCCCACGGATAAAGCTTAAACAGTGCTTGCACAGCACATTGTTCGCCATCATATATGACACCATTACTAGAGAGTTTCAAATCGTCTAAAACTAGAAGCTTGGCCATAAGACCAGCCACTTGAGCACAGCCGTAGAGATATTTGACAGTCTCAGCATCTTCGTCAGCATGACTATAATAGGCAAAGTGAATTCCGCTATTTGTCTCAGGCCAGGCAGACGGACTTAGGGCTGTCACCAAATTCTCTTGAATGAAATTGAACTGATCTGATAAAGACGGAATAAAGCTTGGCGAGCCCTCATGATTCTCGCTTTGCGCGCACATGGCTTGATACCAGGCCATCTGCAATACAGCAGCCTCAGGTAATCCGGTAGGCGTATCAAAGTTCAATTCAAAAAGCTTGATGCGGCTGCCATCAAAGGCTAAATCTAAGCGTCCGTACAAAGAGCGGTCTTGGCGCTGCCACGAATTGCGAATGGCCTGACGAAACGCTGGCGGAATTAGAAGTTTATCCATCAACTCATCAGAATTTGGCGCAGCACACACATGTGCCACCATAGCCAATGCTAACTCGTTAATTTCTTCAGTGGCTTTGGCAATAGCCTTTACTTCATCCACAGAGAAGCGCAGACAAAAGGGCTCATCGAGAGCTTCAACCCAATAAGCGGGTTTTTCCAGAAGTGCGACATTAAAACCTAAATCGCGTGCTTCTTCACGCCAATCGGGGCGGCTTGAAAAATGAATACCCTGCAATTTTCACACCACGCTTAAACTAGAGTTCAAAGCCTGAGTTAACTGCCAAATCTTCTGGTCATGGCACTATAACTGCTGCCACTAAATATATCATCCATAACAGCGCCCACTTGCGCTGAATCTTTTGCCACTAAGCCTTCAGCCAGCTTAGTTGTGGTGGCAGCATCTAGACTGCGGGGGAGGCCAAGCTCCATCTGAAAGGCCATCTTGCTCCCGGCATCTGGTTTTACATGAGAAACGCCTTCAATTAACAGATTGCGCATTGCATGTGGATGGGCCATCGCTTGGGCAGCCAGCTTAGTGCCGGCGACTTCAGCAACCATTGTGGCGCCCTTAACTGCAGCACCCTCAACAGCCAATTCGGTAGCTAACAAACCAGCCCCTGAGCGACCTTTGGTCATTGCCAGCACACCAACCGCCATAGAAGCTCCAGCTACCTTGTGATCTTTATATGCATCTTCAAAGAAAGCAGCAACATTCGAATGCATGCTCGACTCTTTTGCACTGGCATCACTGGATTCAAGAATAGGCATTGCTGGTCCTCATAAAGAAAATTGCGTTCTGCGGTGAACACTTTCACTTTATGGGCCAAATTTGGCAAATTGAGGGCGCCTCAGTGGGGAAACTACGAAGGTGCTTCTATATTTCTAGGCTTTCAACTCTTGTTCAGCGGCCAACCAATGGGCGACGTCTTGACCATGCACATGGGCTGCAGCTTGCCAGATTTCATAGGCACGGGCAGCCACCTGCTCGCGTGATGCTACAGCACTAGGGGCGACATAAGCAGAGACTGATTCAACTTCGGGAGTGATAGTGACAGTGCTAACAACTTGCTCTACCACGGTCGACAGGTTAGCCTCCGCAACTTTAGAAGCTTTAGCTTTTGAAGTTGTGGTCTTAACTGCTTTAGCTTTTGTTGTTTTATCTTTGGTAACTGTCATTTCAATCTAATCCTCACTGGTGCATCGAACAATTTTAGACAAGGACCAATCTATATACAGAACGGAATATATACAAAGTAGGTGCCGTCACAAGTGTTCTTTTATCTGTGCAATATTAGCAGCGACAGAAACGGATGTAATTGCTAAATGACCAGCTGCGTCGGCATTCAGCTTGATTCTAAAAATTCAGCAATAGAGTAATTTCTCTACACAAAAGGCGAATTGAGAACAAAAACTAGCCATCACCGGGAGTGTCATGTTCGGCACGAGAAAACTCATGATTGCTTCTGTTTTCGTCTCTCTGGATATAGGAACCGAAGCAAATGAGCGATTCTATCAAGCAATTGAGCTTGAATTTCAGAATCTTCTGCGCAAGAGGCAAGTTCATATTGACTAAAAAGCTTCGAGACCCGTTTACCATCCTTAGATACTATCGATAATGCCACGAAGAGGTCGTTGCTTTCGGGCAACCAGCTTGCCGTAATGCTCGGCAATTTTTCGTCTCGACAAATTCGCTGGATAGCATTTTCGACCCATGCAGTTCCTGCACTATCCAAATTTTTCATACTGCTACTACTACTCATACTGCTCACACTATCTGCACTACTACTGATTTGACTACTCATATCCTAAATGCGCAACTGCATAATTGCGCAAGTACGCAATTACATTATAAGACAAGACACCAAATATTGGCAAGGTTGCACCCTAGCCTTCAGAGTAATGACACAAATACAAAGGCCTAAAGGCGGCGCAGAGTCTTCTGAATATCATTGAGGTGTGCGTTGAAGATTTCTTTGGCAACGTCTAAAAGCTTAAAAACCTTTGGATCGCTACACGAATAAAATATGTTTATGCCTTGCTTACGAGAAGAAACAAGGTTTTTGGCTTTCAGAACAGCTAACTGCTGAGATACATTTGGCAACTCAACACCTAAGCGATCGCGGATCTCAGAAACAGTCAACTCTTCATAGCGCAATTCATCAATTATGCGAATACGAAGTGGGTTACTCAAAGCCTTGAAAAAATCAGCTTTGAACTCTGCCAGTTTGACACTTTGATTCTTTGGGCTCTGAGGCACTGTAATACTTCTCTACAATTTGGCTAAATTCGAGCAAGTCCTAACTACCTAACTTGCTCAGCTAAGGCCAGTAGAATCAGTACACTTGCAACACTCTGCAATTATTGCATAAACAGCTAAGACCGTCTACGAAAGCTAGTGTCACCGCCGATCGGTTGACAGGGGGAGAAGGCAATTGATATATTCGTAGTATGTAGCAATTGCGCAAGTTTGCAAGTTATAAACTTGGCCAAGACCTCGCAGGCAGGAATTCAAAAATGTCTCCACAACTATTGGTAGGAAACGTACCAGTCGAAGCAACAGAAGAAGCACTCAAAGAATATTTCAACAGCTTTGGTAGTGTCAGGTCTGTAACCATCGCAAAAAATGAAAAAGGCAAGGGTAAAGGTTTTGCCTTTGTCGAAATGAATTCACGCAAAGAAGCTGTACAAGCCCATGCGGCACTGGCAAGCTGCGAGTTTCTTGGCCGCAGACTATCAATTTCACTAAAAGACCCAGTGAATACCAAACCAACGGGAATATTTTCTTGGTTCAAGCTGTTCAAACCAGAACCTTAGAAGATCAAGCCAAGAGATGCTAAAGTGCTCCTTCCACACTTCCACAAGAAGGGAAGGCTAGTCATTCGCCCAATCAGCCGTAGGTATGGCTTCTTACTAACTATTTCACTAGCTCTCACTGCCCTAGCGCCGACACAGTCGGCCGGGGCATTGTCGATACTGCCCCCCGCTGGCTCGAAACAACCGCCGCCACCTCCAGGGTCTGTCCCTCAGGAACCCTGGCCAGAGGAATTAGCCCCCTATTTGCCAACTGGCCTGAGCGATCCACGCCTTCGCAGAGATTTGGCAGCAGCACCTGGCACCAAATCGTTTAATAGCGCACTTACCGAGCGCTACGGCTACGAACTGTGCCGATATGCCACTAAGCTCGTCAAAGAAAAGAAATATCAAGCAGCTATTCCATTCTTGGATCTTTCCATAAAGTTGAATCAAACCAATCAGCATATAGCAATGCAACTGCGTGCGGAAACCTTGTTGATACTGGCTAAAAATGCAACACCAACTGTGCGCAAGCGTTATCTACAACAAGCACTAGCAGACGCTGACAGTATGCTGAAGAATCAAGACGCAGACATTTTCACCATTCTAAAATTGCAAGTATTAACAGCGCTGGGGCGGAAGCAAGAAGCAATTGATTGTTGCACTGCTGCTTTCATTCACGCACAAATCTTCGGCCGTGACACCGCAAAATTGTCTGCCTATCACTTGCGTTTAACTGGCAAGAGTAAACCCGACAATACCAGCGCTATTAGAGTTAAAGACGTGCCAAAAGTTCGCGCAGTTATTCTCAGCCTAATTAAAAATGGTACGAGGCCAAACCTGGTGTACGGCAGGCGTGATCACGGTGCACTGTTCCCTAAAATCGACCTCTTTCATCCAAGCGATAACCCTAAACAAAATGCCATTTATCTTATGGTAAATTCAACCACAGCGGCAGTGACACCAGCCATGGTCAAAGAGTGGCTTGCTCAGAGCGATGTAAGTAGCCTCTGCCAAGTGAGCCAAGCAACTCCAACATCAACATTGAAAGCAATATATCCCTGGGGTGAACTAAATGTTGACTTCAACAACCCTGACTTCACTGCATCATGCCTCACCTTCAAAGAAGGAAAAGCTGCAGAAGCAAAAGAAGTCACTGAACAGCCCACTCTTAGTAATGAAGACGAAGGTCGACCAGCTACATTTGCCCAAAATCTAAGCAAGATTGACAAACTACTCGCTGCTGGTCACTACGATGACATAATCGCTTTAGTTGATACCACCTTAAGTTGGGCCGGCAATCCATCCACCAAAGCAACTAAAGACGCCATTCGTCCAAGATTAGTGCTCATGAAAGAGGCACAGAACAAGAGCAACATCGCTGCCTATTTAAGAGAAGCACCATTTTCGCAAATCGTTTTGCTAATAAACAAAATTCAGCTAGGTGAACGCAATGAATTTTTCACACCCGATGAATACGCTTCGAAGAAATATTATCTTAAAGGCAAAATGAATAAAGACTACTCTGGATCCTGTGAAATCTGGGGCGGTCGTGATTTTGCACCGCTCTACATTCAAGGCAAAACTGAGGCAGCTGTTAAACTATTTTCCTCACTCAAAATAGAGCTGCCATTCGACTATGACTACCAAGCGCACCAAATTGCGCCACCATCAGGGCTCATGATTGATGCAATCTTAGATGAAGAGAGCGATATAGCAACGAAGAATTGGCTAGAAACACAAAAAGAGGCAGAGGAGAAAAATCTTGTTCATTAAGAAAACCATTACCGCAGTAGCAGTCGATTCAGCAAGAGACTACCTGAAAGAACGGTTGGCAGAGTTAAAACAGCTTGATCTAGACAAAGACGGCCAAAAAGATGTCGATCAAGTGATGGAAGTCTTGAATCACTTGGGTGAGAAAGTAAAAGACTCAATAGACTCGACAGACTTTCCCAAACTGGCAAGCGGCTTAGAGCAAATCTTCAATGGCATCGGCTTGGTTGGTGATTCAGTTGACAGACAGAAGCTTGCAGCAACCTGCGACGAGTTAGCTAAAGGCATTGGCCAAATCGGCCATCTCTTAAGACTGGGCATTGCCGAAGTGAAGAATCAAGAGCAATCGTAAAAGGCAATCAATATTTGAAATGCTAGGTGGTCGGTGAGATGCGCTCACGAGTGCGTAGAATTAACTTGCGTAGTTCATCTAAAATGATAATCACAGGCGCCCAAAGCAGAGCAAAGCCCCACTCATTAACTCCCACAGCTGCGGTATTGAAAATATTTTGCATAAATGGCACATAAACTAAGACAGCCAGCAATAGCATCTCTGAAGCAATACCAATGAGAACCAACTTGTTGCCAAATATTCCCACACTGAATAGCGATCGTCTATCGCTGCGGCAACAAAGAACAGCACCAACTTGAGCTGCAACAATTCCCATTAGAGTCATAGTAGTAGCCATTCTATAGATTTCACTACCCGCCCCAGCCAACTCGGCACTAGGTCAACCATGCAAATAATTGACATAGAAATAGCAAGACATTCCAGCCGTTGCCTCAATTAAGCCATACCAGAGTAAGGCGCGAGCGAGAAGTGGAAAGTCAAGCAATGGCTTGCTCAAGTCTCGCGGCGGGCAGCTCATTAAACCAGGTTCGGCAGCCTCGGTGCCTAGACCCAGAGCTGGCACCATATCAGTGCCAAGGTCAACGGAGAGCACTTGCATAACTGTCAGTGGCAGAGGAATGGCACCAAGGCTAAATAAAGTGACGACGAAGGGTACGGCCTCAGCCATATTGCTATTAAAGACATAAATGGCAAACTTTCTGATATTGGCATAAACAGCCCGTCCTAGCTCAACGGCGTTAACAATAGAGGCGAAATTGTCGTCGGTTAAAATCATATCGGCCGATTCGCGAGCAACATCACTACCAGAGATTCCCATGGCTATCCCGATATCGCCTTTGCGCAAAGCTGGGGCGTCATTGACACCATCACCAGTGACAGCGACAACTAGACCCAAAGACTGAAAAGCAGTGACAATACGCAGCTTGTGCTCTGGCGTTACTCGAGCAAAAATCACATTGGCATGAAGATATTGGTGCAAAGCAGCATCATCAAAAGTATCTAACTCGCGGCCGGTAATAACACGGCAGCTATCCTGTACTATGCCAACCTTGCGTGCGATGCTCTCAGCAGTAAGACCATAATCGCCTGTTATCATAACGATCTTGATACCAGCACTGTGACACTTTTGCACCGCCTCAGCAACACCATCATGTGGTGGATCCCACATGGCAACAAGACCACAGAAAGAAAGCTCAACTTCAAGCGAATCAGGCGTCAATTCAGTGCCAGTGGGCAGCACTCTTTGAGCCATTGCCAGAACGCGCAAACCCTCACGAGCATAGCAATCATTTGCTGCCATAATGGTCTGTCGATCGCTTTCTTGCAAAGGCCGTGACCCATTTGAACTCTCAAGCACTGAACAACGCGCTAGCACCTCTGCTGGTGCACCTTTCAAGTAGAGTATGCGAGAGCTATTGTCATGATAAACAGTGCTCATACGTTTGCGAATAGAATCAAAGGGAATCTCGCATATTCTCGGCACATCAAAGAATCGATGATCGAGCCCAACACCACCCTTGCGCGCAGCCACTAGAAGCGCTGCCTCAGTAGGATCACCTAAAATCTGCCAAGAGCCTGCATCAACATCTGATTTTGGCGGTATCAACCGAGCATTACTACAGCGCAAACCAGCAGTCAACACTTTCTCAAGAATCGCCTTTTCAGAAGAGCTTTTAGCACCATCAGCTGGCGGAGCAAGTCTCTTAATTTCGCCAGTTGGTGAATACCCCAGACCAGTCACCAAGTATTCAGCGCCTTCAGTCCAAATATGCTGCACTGTCATTTTGTTTTGTGTGATGGTACCGGTTTTATCTGAGCAAATAACATTGGTACAGCCCAGTGTTTCTACAGCCGATAACTTCTTGATTAAAGCGTGGCGCTTGGCCATTTGCTGCACACCCAATGCCAGCGATAAACTGACCGTAGGCAACATGCCCTCGGGCACAAACGCCACAATCATCCCCATGGCAAAGACAAAGCCATCGCGAGGATCTATATGAGCAACCAAGACCGCTAACAGGAAGAAGAGGATACCAATAGCGGTGGCAAGAATGCTCACGGCCTTGGTCACTCGAGCCATCTCGTTTTGCAACGGGCTAGGTTGCTCACGAACAGATTGTGTCAGCCTAGCAATCTTGCCAAAGCGGCTATTCATACCAGTCATGCAAACCACAGCTCGGCAAGTACCAGCAAGAACGCTGGTGCCAGCAAATAATAAATTACTCGCAGAAGAATCGTTGGCTTTCACAGCTTCCTCAGACTTTCGCACAGGCCGAGCCTCGCCAGAGAGTGTCGACTCATCCACTGACAATCTAGAAGCACTAATAATGCGGGCGTCAGCTGAAATAGCATCGCCCTCAGCTAGCACAAAAATATCGCCCGGAACTAGCTGCTGAGCCGGAATAAGGAGCTCTTGGCCAGACCTAATAACGTGAGCATTGACCGGCAATAAACTTAAGAGCGCTTCTGTCGCTTTTCCCGCCTGAAACTCTTGCCAGAAGCTAAAGCAGCCGTTGATGACATTGACCATCCAAACAGCGATTCCAAGCTGTGGCATGCCAGCAACAAAGGCTAATGCTCCTGCAACCCAAAGTAGCCATGCCATTAAGTGCACGAAATTTGCCAAAAATGCTTTGACCAAGGACTTCTTAGCCAGCTTGGCTATAGTGTTCAATCCATAGAGCTTCAGGCGTTCGTCGACTTGAGTCGAACTAAGCCCAGCAGAAGTGGTATCGAGAGCCTCAAGTGCCGCGGATGGAGAAAGACTCCCTATGTTGGCTATATCTTTAAGTTGAGAAGTGATTAGCGTACCTTTCAATTGGAACAGTTGGGCCTAGCCCATGCTAGTCATACCAGCCAGCCTTGAGCAAAACTCCTTCGCAATTAAATATAGGTTTGGCGAATTCTTCTGGCCAGAGCAAAATAGACTCAAAAGCCACCCGGCGCAGCAGTGCAGTGGGACATTCGCCGGTAGATGTAATTCGGTGATCACCAGAATCGATGGTGGGCAAGACAATAACACGACCACTATCGACAGAGTCTTTCATTTGACTAAAGTTCAAGAGCCCGCCACCATCAGTCATAGAAACTACTTTTATGCGCTCTTCTTCAATTTCATCATCGGCCGCAATTAAGTCACGGACAAACGCCGAGGCTGACTCTTCATGAACTCCTGAAGCTAAAATTGTCACACTATATTTAGCACCAAGAGCCAGCGCAGAATGCATGCAATTTTTTAACCAGTTGACGTTCATATGATCCATCGAAACAAAAATAGCAAACTCAGTAATGGCTTGAATTGGCTTTTGCACAAACAGAATTGGAATTGGCGATAGGTGAGCAAGACGCTCCGCGCGAGAAAGCTTGATGCCCTGGCAGGCCGGATAGTCAACCGCTGCGCGTTTACGATAGCCAACCACTAGCAAATCTCGCCCTGGTGCTAATTTGCAGATCTCTTCAACGGGATCGCCCTCAGCACAAATAAAGGTTGAATCGACATTATGAGAGGCAGCTCGAGCAGTGTATGAATCTTCCAACTTCGATGCAATTGCTCGCAACGACTGACAAATGTTCTCATAGGCAGCCACATAAGGCCCAGAACCAACTAACCCAGCCTTCTCTTGACCCAAAAACTGAAGGGTGCCAAAAATATCAATAGTGTGCTGCGCTGTAACTTTTGACTGACTGTTACTGGCCAAGGACCACACAAACTCAGAAGCGAAGAGAGCCTCGGGAGAGCCATTGATTGGCAATAGAAAAGAACTTGGTTTCATGACCGCTCCTCGACAATATAATTACACTCCTTATTGTGGTTGATATCCGCAGGTAAAACATCCCTAGAAGGCAGTATTAATTACCTCGAGGAGTCATCCTTTCGGTTCGAGCGCTAACCATTATTGAGCAACGAACTACTGAAACATACTCGGTGGGTTAATAATGTTCATCATAATCACGCGACCGCACTCAAGAAAATAGAGCGACAAAAATAAGAAACCACCGGCAATACCAAAATTAACTGGCCTCTTAAATAGAGCTAGAGCACCAAAAACAGGCAACAAGGTAGACCAGAACAACAGCATATAATATGCTTCTGGCAAGATAGAAAACATGCGCGGATGGCAAGAAACAAAAGCCCAAGTGCAGACGATTGCCCTTAGAAGCGTGGCAGAGACAATCATTTTTCCGGGCTTCAATTTCTTGAATTCATGAATGAAAAAGAAAGCGCAGAGAACCAGATAGATGTTACAGCAAATCGTGTTGAAGAAAAAATCGATAGGATGCATTGCAGGCGCTCCGTCTGGCTAATACCGAAAGGCTTCCTGCACTTCACTAAGATTGCTAAGGGCGACCCACCCCCAAACCATCAGCTACGCGATTAATATAATTGAACCACGAAGCAATAAGATTGATCTGCAATATGGCCGTATCGTCAAACCCGGCTTGGCGCAAAGCATCAATATCTTCGCGACAGACTTTGGCTGGCGTTAGGGTCAATTTCGCTGCATAATCAAGCATGACAAGCTCCTCGGCCGTAATCGGAGCAGTGCGATAATCTTTTTTGATAGCCTCTTTTAGCGACTCATCCAGAGTCACGCGACGGAGAAACTCCGTATGAGACTCCAGTCAGTAAAAGCACTTATTGAGCGTCGAAACAGTGCCAGCAATAAGCTCATGTTGTCGGCGAGAAAGAGGCAGTTCTGGATCCATTAATTTGCCAAATGTTGAAAACGCATGGCGCAGTGCCTCCGGAATGAGGCTATGAGCCATAACAATTCCCGCACCCTCATCTTTGCTATCGGCGTCACCAAGCGCCTCTACCGGAATTCTGTACTCAGGTGGATACTGGTTCATTGATTCAGCCAGTATTTCTTGCAGTAACGGTGATTCAGATGCTGGGCAGGTCTTGATCCAAGTCATCAACTATCCTCCAATGACAATCAGGTGAACTTTTCGCTGCGACCGTTCGACGCTCACACGAAGATGCCACACTTAGGCATGATAATTGTATGGCATTTGGAACAAAGGAGACATAATGCAGATTAGGGAAGCAACAAATGACGATGTTGCCGCTGTAATGTCATTAATAACGAAAGTAGTGCCATTAATGCGCGCCAGTGGCAATTTGCAATGGGATGCGAACTACCCAAACCCCACGGTCTTCGAGCGCGACATCGCATTGAATCAACTTTGGCTGGCCGAAATCGATGGCGCATTGGCGGGAGTTGCCGCCATAACGACGACTCAAGATCCTGAATATGCCGAGGTTTGGGACACCAGCGAACAAGCAATTGTTGTGCACCGCCTAGCTGTAGACCCAGAATTTCAAGGTAAGGGCGTAGCCGCAGAATTAATGCAGCAGGCTGAGCGTTTGGCACACGAACGTCTAATAACCACCATTAGGGTTGATACCAATACCAACAACATGGCAACACAAAAACTATTTCCTAAGCTCGGCTTTGTTCTCTGTGGCGAAATTAGCCTTGCTTTCAGGGAAGGATTGCGCTTTCTTTGCTACGAGAAGCGCTTGAAGTAGTGCAATTCAACAGCACTAAGGTCGTCCAATAATTCAGATTATTGGCAATTAATACCTATCTGTTAATGCTAAAATTCCCTTCCAATATTACCCACAATCTATGGCGGGGATTCAAACAGGTTTTATGAAAAAAGCTATTTTTGCTCTTGCTGCAATGGCAGCATTCTCAGTGAACAGTTTTGCCACACCTGAAGTTTCAGCTAAAGACGGAAGCAAGAGCTGGGCCAATTTCGTCGCAGGGAAAACCACAGAAGACCGCTGGGCAAGCATTGGCAAAGCTGCTCCTAAATTGCTTGGTATGACCAGAGCCGAGGTAGAGAACTGCATGGGCAAAGGCACTTACAGCGATAAGCAAGAAGAACTTATGTATTTGATTTCGGACGATAGCGATAAAGCTAATGTCTTCGATAACATCAGCATTTCGTTCGACAGAAACGGTAAAGTCAAAAGCTTCGTCATTGTCACTAAGTCAAAAGACTAGAGCTGCTCTAAGGCTCAATAACGGGTAATCAATTTGGCTTCTAACCGCATAGATGACTTTATTGCGGCGCTTCAAGATGAAATCGAAGCAGTCAAAAAGAGTAAGGCCGGGGCCACACGAATTGTCGATGGTAGGCTAACTAGCCAAATTGGCGATAACTACATTTACACCTTCACGGCCTCGCGCTTCTTTGGCGGAGACGATGATTCGCCGGCTCTAATCGAAGTAGAAGGTCAAACCCTTGACTGCTCTTTGGTGGCCACTGACGGTCTGTCGGTGCAAATTGCCGTAACTTCCTCAGTGGCAGCCACAATTGGCCACGAGGTTAAAACGGCCTTGCTCTCAAGCAATCGCTCTCTGATTTTGCTGCGCTTAGTGAACAAATTCAAAGAAGCAAAGAATAAAAAGCCGGACGCCTTTGCATTTGCTGAACAGGTCTTTTCAGGCTCGTCTAAGGCCTTAGTTAAGGTCGGCACCATGCCGACCTACACCTATCAGCCTAACAACGCTCCAAACCCATCACAAGCCTCGGCTATAAACAATTCGTTCAGTAACTCACTTGCCGTTATCTGGGGACCACCTGGCACCGGTAAAACTCGCACCATAGCTAGAGCGGTCGAAGCGCATCTTAATGCTGGCAGGCGAGTGCTTCTGGTGTCACACGCCAATACCGCAGTGGATGCAGCACTTGAAGACATCGCCGCCCAACTAGCCGACACCTATTATTCCCAGGGCAAAATCATTCGCCTTGGTCTTCCCAAAAATCCGAGCTTACCCAAACAGTATCCTCTAGTCATTCTCGACAAAGTGGTGGCAGCGAGCAACGCTCATTTATTGAGCGAACGAGAATATCTAGAGGCACAATTGCAGCCACTTGAAGAAGCAATGAAACACTGGCTAGCCTTGCAAAAAGCAGCGAATACCGCCCGGGAATTAGAAAAAGAAATACAACGGCCCAAGCAGGTTGAAAATAATCAGCAGCGTTTGCAGCAGGTACTTTCAGATATTGCTCACGCTCAAGCACAACTGCAACAAGCGCATAGAGACTTGTCGCTGGCGCAACGAGGAATAGATGCAGCCACCCAAGAAACACACATCAAAGATCTCAATATCTTCATTTCTACTCGCCAAGGTTTCGTCGCCGAATTTGAGAATAAGCTGAAAGAAGCTAGCAACCAAACCCTGCTCAACGAAGCAAAGCTAGAACAAGCCCATCTCGAACTAGACCGCCTGATGGAGTCTACAGGCCTTACTCCAAATGATGTTGGTAAATATATTGCTGGCAACCAACCAAAAATAAATGCCTGCATTACGCGCATCACCGAAATTGAAAGAGTTATCGAGACCGGTGCAAGTAAAGTAATAAACGAAGCGCGAGTAGTCGGCACGACATTGAGCAAACTATTTCTCAGCAATCTCTTGGCTGAGCAAACCTTCGACGTTTTAATTGTCGACGAATCGAGCATGGTGCCGATGCCTCACCTGTACTGGGCCCTGAGCAAAACTACAACAGCGGTAACGCTAGTTGGCGACTTCAAACAACTGCCACCCATAGTTGTAGCTGATACCAAAGCAGCAAAAAGATGGCTTGGTGAAAGTATATTTGACGAACTAAATATCGCTACAGTAGAAAAAGCAGCCGACAGCGAGCTAGTATCTATGCTCAATACGCAGTATCGAATGACACCTGAAATTGCTGCCGTCTCGAGCAAACTATTTTATGGCGGAATGCTCAAAAGTGCGGATAGCACAAAATTACTGGGCATTAGGGACTCTGTATTTGGTGACAGCCGCATAGTGATTGTTGATACATCACAAGTTAACCCATGGTGCACTGTGCCAGCCAGTGGCAGCAGAATAAATCTATATTCTGCCGGCCTCGCCATAAACCTATCGCAACGACTACTGCACGAACATCCGCAAATTTCAGTCGGCGTAGCGACACCCTATCGCCCACAAGCAGAACTTATCGCCAAATCTGTCAACGAAGCTGGCTTCGGCGAGCGAGCTATGGTCAGCACAGTGCACCGCTTTCAAGGCGGGGAATCATCAGCAATTATTTTTGATTGCGTCGACGGCCGAGGAAGCAAAAAATCTATGCTTGACGATTTCGTCAGCGACCAAATGAGCAGCAGCGGCGCCAAAACAATTGCAAGTGTTCTGCTCAATGTCGCCTTGACTAGAGCACGAGGGCTCTTTGTGCTACTCGTAAACAAGCAATATTTTGTCGATAACCACCGCGGTGGAATTCTTTGTCAATTTATAGACCAACTTTCGGCTAACGGAACGGTAATAAATGCTCGCCAAATAGATGATAGTTTTGTGGCACGAGCACTAGACGAATCTGGCATGCCCGTACCGGCACCGAGACGAACGGCCATTGCCAGCAGCAACACAGCGGTATTCAACGAAAAAGACTTCTGGAGCGCCTTTCGCAGCGATATAAACGCCACCCAAGAACAGGCCATGATTGTCAGTCCGTTTCTCACAGTAAAACGCTGTGGCTTTTTCTTAGACCAGTTTGCCAATCTGGTGGCACGAGGCATCAAGCTAACGGTCTACACTAAACCTGTTGATGAGCATCCGCAAAGGCACATGGTAAAAGAAGCAGAGACCGTAGTTTGTCAACTGCAGAACATTGGTGTCACCGTGGTACAGCGTTCTATGATGCACCAGAAAGTCGCCATAATTGACGACCGCATAAGCTGGGAAGGCAGCCTCAATCTGCTTAGTCAAAACGATTCACTAGAACATATGCGACGGCTAGAAGGCACGGCCTTCGCTAGTGAAGTGCGAAAGAACTTGCGGTTGGATTAAGATCCTAAAATTTTGCTACGGGCACCCGTTCAAAGAACCCATGTGTTCACATCTTTCAATGTTAATTGCATCCGGTGTACGCTCTTTGTTATGAGCAATGAGCCTGTCTTTACTGCAATATAGCAATCCTCTGAACACTGGCTTGATTAGCCAGTTTCCAGTGATGTCTACCAAGCCATATTTCGTGGCTATATTAGGAACAGAGTTAGCACCAGAATTAGTACCACTAGTTGTAGTTGCCATTGGATCTGTGGCACCCACGACAGCTCTATCATCGATAAAGTCAATGGCGAACACATAGTTACGCATCTGTGGTTTCTTAACGACATCGACCCACTCAACAGACTCTGCATCTGACTTAGGAAAACTGGCTAGGTTTCTGAATACAACAGGCTGCCCATACAAGTTCTTGGCGCCTAAGTTCGGAGGGTGCTGGTTCACAGCCAGGGGTATAAATTCTCCACGATAATCAACATATCCAGACTGCCCTCGGCGCTGACACTGTACTTGACCATAGCTATTGCAATAATTAGGATAGACAGTTTCATCCAAGGTGCGCAGCTTCTTTCCTTTACCGTCGAGCACGACCAAGGGCATGGGTGAGTCGCCTAAATCTTTCTTTGTTTCTACAGCAATTATAGTGTCGTGGCCGACGTCCTTTATCAATGAATACTTGCATCCAGTAATAGGCCTTCCATCGGGCTCGCAATAACCGTATTCCCATCTGTCGGTTCGCACAACCAACCTATCAGGGTGAACACTGGCACCAAAATCGACCATCTCAGCGCAGACCGGGTCAGTCAAATACGACAAATGTGAAACCAACTCAACTCCATTGCGGTCGAGCAACTTCCATGCCGTATTGCGTAATGCGGGACGAAGGTAATCTGGCAGCCAAGCAAACGAATCGCTAGACTGCCGCACCTTTACCCAGAAGGTATCAGTCTTTCGCATGTAGATAATCTGAAGGTATTTGGGTTTAATTACCCATTGCCCTTGGCCATTAATAACGCCAATAAATGCCTTCTTAGAGTTCTTATCGTCACTACTTCTAAAAAAATCGGCTAAGGTAAAATTCCCAGATAGCGAATTGATGAAGAGAAAACCTGCCAGCACGACAGCAGCGACGAAGAGCAACAGGCCACCCAAGCGGAGCCCTGCAAAAGCTGGTCGGTTGAAGAAAGAAAGTAGTCGCACATTCATGGGTGAGCTTTTAGGCCTTATGGTTTTACTACCACTATAAAGCGATAGTAACGCCTCGCATAGCCGGTTTTGCCCACTTAGACCTGTAAAGTTGAAATCTCTCTATTCAAACTCACTGATGACGCTCAGTCGCTTCTTTCTTATATTCTTCAATCGAAACCAAAGCGGCACGGTAACGCACTTTCTCTAAATCTTCGGCCTTCTGAAAAATGTCCAAAGCTGCTTTAGCAATTACAGCATTTGAACTAGCACTCTCTTCATCGTCGCCTACAGGAAGTGCTCCCTGCACTTGATCTAGTGCCTTATTGATACTGAGAACATCTTCACGCCAACTATTCCAAAGTGGATTGATGCGAGCTTCAATTGCCTTGGTTACCTTACGACCGTTGGTATCAATATCGTTGATGTCTTCACAAAGCAAATGCACGATTGGCTCTAAAGTGTTGACATAAAGCACGAGCCATTCTTTGCGCGGGGGAAGATACTTCTTATTAGCATCAATCATTTGAGCTGATATTGACGCAGGGCTCTGTTCCAGAGGGGCATCATTGACGGTCATACGTGGACGCGTCGCTTCCAGAAAGAGGTTGATGGCCTGCTGCTTAAGCTGGTTGAGAGTTAGCCTTGTATCACGAAGATCGCTGAGCATTTCTTCTGGGGCCATCTGCTCGGCATCGCTGGTGGTGCGTTTAGCTAAATGCAAACCAGACGAAGTCGAAAAACTTGTAGCCTTAACGGCTTCGGCATCGGCCGCAAACACTGGTGAACCGGCTGTTACCAATAGCTGCAACGACAGAGCAGAACTCAATAGCGCTACTCGACCAACCAATGAATTGACTGAAAACATTGAACCCATCTCCAGAAGCAAAATTACAGAGTAAACAAACTGTCTGACAAACCCTTATTAAAATCAAGTTGGTCAAAGAAAACAAAGGCATTTGGATGCCCATCTTTGTAAGTATTCCAGGCAACTGGAATCTTTGTCTTTGCACTCAAATAGACCACATGCACAAACGAACTTCCCACAATTGCTTCTTCGCCTTTCTTCTCGCGCATCACAAGAACCAAAACAGGCTCCTTAAATGGCGCGAGCTTAACCGGCGCAGAGACAGTGGCAACCGCACCGCCAGCCACTTGGCGTTTTAGCGAAGATGATAATGAAAGAAAATCACTTTGAGCTAAGCTAAATCCGGTAGGCAATTTCAATGTGCGCGAATCTGGCTGCAGTGTCATTTTGACCAAGCTCAGCGTACCGCCGCCTTTGCCGCGAATGGCACCATCGCTCTGTTTGACCACGACAGATCCGTTGCGATAGTCGAGTGACTTAATCTCGGCGCGCAGAAGCTCTCGCTGCTTAAAAGATAGGTAAGCACCGCCGTAGTCTTTCCACTTGTCGTTTTTGACAGTGAACAACTGACAGAAACACTGATAGTCACGCAAGTTAGAGGCGGCAGAACTGAGGCTGTCCAAATAGGGCATTCCCACTGTTGTCTTGGCAAGCTTGTCAACTGTCTCGTTGTCGGGCAGGCTGTTTTCAAGGTCTTGCTTGCTTATGGCAAGAGCGCTAGGGCAAACAGACAAAATTATGGTAGTTATGGCGGCAAGACTCAAGCCCAGCCGGGATAACCATTGCCTACGAGGAATCAAAAGCGATTTCTCCGGTTAGGAATACCTGAACGCAATTCGAGAGCTGATAGAGCCCCCAAGGCAATAATCTATCACGTCGGCAGCCAGATTTAGTTGGCTCGGCTACCTAAAGCCTTAAACACTTGGCAGCTGAAAGCTTAGCTTAGCGCCCCCGGCTGGGGCATTCTCGGCACGAATATTGCCACCGTGACGCTCGACAATTGTCTTACAAACAGTAAGACCCAAACCAGTGGATGGCACATTTTGCTGAGACTGGTTCTCAGCCTGCTGATACGCAGCGAAAATAGTAGCCAAAGCATTCTCAGGAATACCCGAACCGCTATCGGTCACAGAGAAGTGCACCACACTTTTTACCAGCCGCGACTCAACCTCAATAGTGAGACCCTCGGGGGTAAATTTAATAGCATTAGAAAGAAGGTTGATTAGAACGCGCTCGAGCTCCCATTTGTTGCACGCCACCATGGCAAATTCTGCTCTGGACAACACATTTATCTGTTTCTTCAGGGCCAGACTGCGAACCGCATCAATGGCATCGCTGACAACAGTTTGATTGATGCAAAAATCGAAATCACGACTATCATCATTGCTATTCTCGTCAGCGCAATTGAGCTGATTGAGCAAAATGTCCAAGCGTTCAACATTGCTCTTCACCGCCCTAACGTGCTTACTATCTACTGTTGCCAAAGCGGCACAGGCCTCCTTAACTTGGGCCAGCGGCGAACCTAACTCGCTAGTCAAATATGTACTCATCTGTTCGCGCACAAGAGAAATGTTGGTGGCATCGGTTATATCTATAGCTATAGCAAAATACGATTGATACAGCTCACTCCAGCTTACGGTCCAACTTGTGTGAATAGGCATCGAGCGACAATTGCTCAAAGTCAATTTGGTCGTCATCTTTTTGCCAGCATCACGAATACTTCGAGACTCTCGCGCACTTTCAAAAACAGTTTCAAGACGCAACCGGACAGCGGCATCGAACAGCTCAAAGAACGCGACTTTACCAGCGATTTGAGAGTCAAGCTGCAACCAGTTAAGGGCAGTGTGATTAGCCATGAGTATTTGTCCATTGCCATCAAGGCGACAGATCAATGCCGGAGACATCTCGTATAGTTTCTTCTGCTCATCGTAAGCAGATCTGAGCTCGTCGCTGATTGAGTGCAGACTCTTATCAATTGCCTCAATTTCAGTCGGGGCTTCGATAACAGAGTTTAACTCTTTGCCACCACCTAGTCTTCTGGCATTCTCAAGGATAACTGACAGAGGCCGATATACCAGCTGAATAATTAGCAAAGTCATTGCCACTAATGACAGTGTCAAGGCAAACCAACCACCAAGCAAATAATTACGCAGAGCTGCACTTCTGGCTAAGTTGTCTGCTTCAACACGGTTGCGCTCATCAGTGGCCTCTCGTGCCGCACCAAGCAATATTTCAAACAAGACCAGCGATTTCTCAGCATTGGCATTGGCTCCCGAGCCATTGCCTTGAGCTGGGGCCGCGGCAAAGTCGCGCAGTTTTGAAGCATAGCCTTTAGCAAGCTCTAACTGTTTTCTCTTTTGCGGAGAAAGCACTGATAAACTCAGTATGTCACCGATGCGTCCACTCCACTCTTTAGGCAAAGTAGACTCTTGCAGCATAGGGTCCATGATATGACTATCGGTTTGAAATTTGACAAAAGTCATATATTCAAAAAGATCGATAATCAGTTTATTAATGCGCTTAGAACACTCTTCAGCTTCAAGCTCATGTTTAATAGCGCTATCGGCAAGACCAAGTTGATAGTTGATCATGGCCAAGAACGAGAGCTGACAGACAAGCGGCAGCGCAAAGAGTATCAGACCAGCCAAGGCCAGCGACATCCGCTTCTTCATGGTTGACCTCGATGAGGTTGTCCTTGATGTAGTTTCTCAGCGCTGCTATCAACCACATCAGAAAATTCAATAGAGGCTTCACTGTATTGGCCGTCGACTCGCTGCAAAGACAACTTGGCACTATGACCACGCAAGACTGTCTCAACTAGATAGAACGACATCGGCAAAGCGAGCGAAAGAATCGAGTCTTGAGTCACTAAACTTAACTGCCGGCCAGATGCAAGAGATGCAGAGCCCTGTGACGATTGCATTTTCAAATTGAGAGTGACTACTCCAGCACCGGGCCGTATGGTGGCAGTGAACAGATCGCCTGGCAGCGCAGTTTGCAATAAAAAGCCAAAGACAATCTCGAACACTTTCTGCAGCTGTAACAAATCACCGGCAATAGTCTGCGTGCCTCCAATTACTTCTAACTCAACTTCATCATGCCCCTTAGAGACACGCTCTAGAGATAGCTCTGTCACTTCGAGCAAGTCAACGGCTGCCAAATTCAAGCCCAAATTGCCTGACTCAATCTTCTTCCAATCAAGAACATCAGTAACTAGCTCAGTCAGCTTGGTACTCTGAGTAAAGCCGCTCGCTAGCGCTAGTCGTTGATCGGCGCCAAGTTCAGGGCCTTTGGTAGCCTCTAATAACTGGAAGGCCATTGAAATAGACATTAGCGGTGTGCGCAGGTCATGGTTGAGCGAAGCAATAATGTCTTCGCGAAACATCTCAACCCTCTTTGCTTTAGTAATATCATGGGATATACAAAGGAACTCACGGGTACTAGCATTCCATCTTACAATCCACAAAAAATATGCATCAATGCCACTGGGGTCACTATGCTTCAGTTCCACTGTATGTGGTGCACTACTATTTTTTGCTTGAGCCAGACAGCTCTGCAGCAGACTCACCGAGTCATGCTCTAACAGGTCAAAGACCTTTGCCCCAATCAGTAGACTACTAGGATAACCCCAAAATACTTCCGACAACTGATTGACAGCAGTGAGGCGCCCTTCCTCGTTCACCGAGCAGAGAACATCGCCAGAATACTGCAAAACGGCAAGCTGCTGCTCATGCAGCTGATTGAGAGCGGCAATTGAACTAGCTAAACTGGCATCAAGCGCCTCAATTTCATCACCACCGCCAAGAGCCGCGAGCTTGTCACCGCGACTGTACTGTTCAATACGTGGTGGCAATTTTTGCAGACGCTTAACCAGAAGTTGATTAAAGGCCCAAAGGGAAAAAGCGCTGGCGAATGTAATAATTAGGATGCTACTGGCCGTAAGCAAAGCGACTGTCTGAGCCTCTTTTATTAAGGCCTCACGAGCCAATTCTTGCAGAGAATTTTCGGCGGCCAAACTATGATTAAGTAGTGTTCTAGCCGACAAGGCAATCAGGTAAACTTCAAACCTGGTGCTATTCTGACGGCCGTGTACGTCAACTTTCGAAATTTGCTGATAGAGAGCCTTTAAGCGATCGCCTAACTCATTGAATTCTTCGGCAATGACTTTCATGCTTGGATTACGTGCCACAGCTTTGTCAAGCGAGATCTGTGACTTCTCCACCAGCTCCATAGTGCTGGCGCGAATAACCTGAGCCTGAGGACTGAAGATATCTTCTTTTACGACCGAGCTGTTCATGCCTTGCAAGAGCGCTACTTCAAACTGCTGCAATCCGACAAGAGCAGCTACCGAAGCGCTATGTTTCAAATACTCATCTTCAAGCCTTGCCAGTGACAGCGAGGCACCACTGACAATAACTAGTGCACTCAAAATTGAGGGCACCAGCAGCAACAATATTTTCAGACGCAGTGATAATGTCAATGGCACAGCAGAAATGCTACCACTACTCGCACTACTAGACACTACATTGTATTCGTAGACTTGCTACGGGCAGTCAAGGTATAATTTCGCTTTTGCATTTAAATAGGAACTCCCCGTCGGCATGGCCAAGATTCTACTAGTTGAAGATGAAGCGCAGGCAGCCGCCATGGTGCAAGAATGGATGCAGCTGCAAGGGCATCGAGTTGAGTTAGCTGGCTGTGCCGAAGACGCACTGCAATTGTTGAGCAATTTCGAGTACGACATCATTCTCTTAGACTGGAACCTTCCGGGAATATCTGGGCTCGAACTGTGCAAGCGCTACCGCATGCAGGGTGGCAAGACTGCGATTTTATTCCTCACAGGAAAAGGCGATATCGACGACCGCGCCGAAGGGCTTGATACAGGAGCAGATGGCTACCTGGTAAAACCATTTGATGTGCGCGAATTGGCAGCACGTGTGCGCGGACTCTTGCGCCGTCCGGCAGCAGCAGAATGCAAAACTCTTTCGGCCCAAGGTTTAGTGCTAAATACTGCCAATAGAAGCATCACTTCTGGCGATAAGTTTGAGGTGCTGCGTGCCAAAGAATGTGAAGTACTTGAATATCTGCTCGTCAATCGCGGCTCTGCTTATACTTCTAAGCAGTTGATTGCTGCTCTCTGGCCAGCAGATTCCACATCATCAAATAGTACGGTGAGACAAGTGATCAATACCCTGAGACAAAAACTGACAAGCGTTGGTCACGAACAGCTAATCGTGACAGCGGCGGGCAGTGGCTATAGCGTGCCCCTTGAAGACGCTAAATAGATAACGGCACTTTCAGCAACTGCATATAAAGGGTTCAGAAAAGTCTGAGCCCTCTTTTTTTTCGATTTCTCACAGGGTGAATTTGTTTCACGTTGTTTTGACCCCCTGCGGCATTACCTTGTTGTCATGCGGTACACGCCGCCTTGAACTTAGTATCCGTTACCGCCAGGAGGCGAATCATGTCACAAGCAGAATCTGATTTCAGAGAAGTACAAAAGAATAGCCAAGCAAGTGAGCAAGCAACCGCCAGCAAAGGCGCCCTAGACAGAATGGCAGATGAGCTCTTTAGTAAGTCTGATTCGATGGGCCAGAGAAACGGCAACCAAAACAAGTGTGACAGCCCCTCAGCCTCAGGCAAAGACGGCAATAGCAAGGAGGGCTCTGAAAAGGACACCGCCGGCGACACCAAATCTTGGATGAAAGATGGTAAGGATGGTGGCGATAAGGGCGACCACGAAAAAGAACATGATGGCAAAAATAACGAGAAAAATGAACAAAAAGATGAGCCAAAAGATAAGCAAGGTAAGGACTTACACGCCGATGGCGACAATGTAAAAGGCGAACAAAAAGACGACGAAGACTTAGACAAAGACGGAGACGGCGACAAAGACACAGAGAAAGGCGAAGACAAAGACCATGAAGGCGAGCCGAAAGACGGCAACAATGAAGGCGAGCACGAAGGCAAGCACGAAGGCAAAAATGAAGGCAAAGACAGTGACTATGAACCCAATGATGGTGCCGACTTTAGCCCCGATGCAGCCGATGGAGGCGAAGGCGGAGAAAAATCAGAGAAATCTGGTAAAGGCAAAGGTGGCAAATCTAGCAAGGGTGGCAAGGGTGGCACAGATAAAGGAAACAAGGGAGGCAAAGGCCAGAAGCAGAGCTTGCAGGATAACTTCTCAGCCAATGATTCTGAACTTCCACAATTCTTAGATATGGCCAGCCCGTATCAAACACTCTCAGCATAAGCTCAAAAAACACGGCAAAAGCCGATCTAGACTTGAACTAGGTCGGCTTTTACTTTCCTTGTTTCTTCAAGCATAGAGCTATCTGTTCTCGGCAATGCTTAAAGTTGTCCGTGTCACCAGACAGAGCGGCATTATAGTCAGCAACAGCTTCTTTATAGCGACCGAGGGCAAAATACTGATCAGCGCGTTCAACGTATGCATCCGACTCATCGGGAAAATGCTTTAGTAGAAAACTAAAATCTTTAATGGCCATGAGAGGTTGTTTGTCTTTGACATAAAGACGCGCTCTCTGCAGGCGATCCTCCGTCGACATAGGGTGAACACGAAGTAATTCAGTCGAATCATCAATAGCTGCTGGTAGATTGCCTAGTTCAACCTGGCACTTAATTCTGAGAGCACGAGCGCCCTCATAGCCAGGCTCCATGCTAAGCAATTTAGTTAGATCAGAAACGGTGTCTTTGTAGCGATACATACTGGCATAGGCAAATGCGCGCCGATACAAAGCATGTTTAAAAACAGGATCAATCTTGAGCGCTCGACTGTAAGTCTCTAATGCCTTTGCATATTGCTCTTCGTACATATAGACCGAACCCAAAGTGTACATGGCTTCTTTGCACTGAGGATCAAGAACCAAGACCTCGTTGAAAAGCTTAATTGCTCGCTCATTCTGGCCAGTTTCATGGGCCCTCAGTGCCTCTGAGTACTTGCTCCGAGCAAGCAGATTCTTCTTCCCGGATCTTTGGTAATCCAAAAATACAAATCGATCGATCGTTGCCTTATCGACTTTGGCGCAGGTCGCTGGAGCAAGAAAAAATGGCAGCACAAATAAAGCAGCTATTGCCACGTACTTCAAATTTGCTGAGCATTTTTGCCGATTGATGATGCAGTCTCCAGGCGAATAGTCAGTAATTGTCGGCGCTTCATAGATTAACACAGGTGCTTGATTCTATCTTCCCAGCCAGCCAAGTACTCACGCAAATTTGACGCCTTATCTAATATCGTTGCAGACATCGGCGGCTTAAGCCTTCTGAAGCGGCTGTCTAATTACTACCTTCATTGTCAATCAACTGGGGTACACCATGACCGCATTTAATCACCCTGAAATAGCAAACAGCCAAAGAGAATCGACAGAAAGAGCGGCTGGGCAACAAGCAAGCGAGGCTGCGGCAAGACTGCAAAGCGAAGCAGCCCGAGAAATGGCAGCTCAAGGGTCCAGGGCAAGCAGCAGCAGGCTGGGAAGTGACAGTAGCTCACGAGCACGCCAAAGTGAAGCGATGACTACCGGTCCAGAGGCAATCCTGCCTTCATTAGACATCGATATGGGCCCTAGCGGCAAACCTTTACCACTCGAGGGCCCACAGCCGCCACAGCAACCACCAAGCGAGAGCAGCAATGGTGGCGCGAAGTCAGACTGGACTCCGCCTAAACAAGACAACCGCTAATTGCAGCAGTAAAAATGGTTTCCATGGAAACTACTTTTCTATCTATAATTAGGGCTCTTCACAGGTTTGAATAAATGGCTTTTGCAGTTTCAAGCGACATCGGAATAGTTATACTGCTCGCTCTAGTTTGGGCTATTGCGGTGGCCACAACGACCTTCATAAGCAGCAAAAAGTTTGCCCAAAAGCTATTAGAACTCACTCGAGAAGCCGCTCACACTCTAGCAATCAAAAGCGCAATCACAACACTTGTTGTCGCAGTTATTTTGGCACTCACAAGTATTTTCTTTCACATAGAACGTGTCTGGCTCTGCGCACTCCTGCAAATCATCAGTCAATATCTGATAGCAAGAAAAGGTAGCCCCACTTTTGTAAATCGTGATGCAGGAAAATGGGCAGCGCTGACAACGCTGTCTTCAACAGTCGTCTCGCTCATTGTAAATACAATAATTTCATTGTGGCTCAATCGCTATCAAGACTAGCAACTTAACTAGTGGCCTAATTTTTCCTGATGCGGCTTTGGTGCCGTTGGGGCACCTAGTCTTACCGAACTCAACTTTTCTACTGCACCTTTCTTAGAATCTACTTTTCCTTCTGCCAACTTCTTCGAGCACAAATCTCTTTGCTCGCGACAGTGCTTAATGTGATCTGTCCCCCGCATCAAAGATGAATTGTAGTCATTACCAGCTTCGCGATATCGACCGAGAGCAAAATATAGGTCAGCACGTTCAGTATATGATTCATACTCTTCAGGAAAATGCTTAATCATAAAACTGTAGCCTTCAATAGCCTTTAGCGGTTGCTTGGCTTTTGCGTAGAGGCGAGCGCGCGCCAGCAGCTCCTCTTCACTCAAGGGATCATCTTTAAGTATCGCCGTGTAATCAGCAATGGCACCATTAAGGTCACCCAAAGAGACTAGACACTTAGCGCGCAGCTTTCTGGCACCATTATAGTTAGGGTCAATCAGAAGCAACTTGTTTAAATCACTAACAGTTTCTTTATAACGAAATAAACTTGCGTAGGTAAATCCACGGCGAAAGAGCACAGGGGCATAATTCGGATTAGTTTGCAAAGCCTGAGTGTAAACGGATAAGGCCTGCTGATAATCCTCCTCCCACATAAGGACAGAACCAAGGGTGTACATCGCCTGAATGCATTTGGGGTCGAGAACAATGGCTTGCTTTAGCAAAATAATTGCTTTGTCATTGTCACCCGTTTCGTGAGCCTTCAAACCTGCAGCATATTTCGCTAACGCAGATGCATTCTTCTTTGCACTGCACTGGTATTGCAAAAATTCTCTACGGTCAGTTGTCGGGTTAACCCCGCTTGCCCAGACTGAATTGCCAGAGCAACAACCATGCGTGACCACGATTGCTGCTACTAGCAACGCAACAATATGAGCAGATGAGAGGCGGAGTCTAGCGATGGTAACCTCCAGCTAGAAATACAACTAGGGCTCAGAAGGTTACCATTGCCAAAGACACTGCGTGTCTTTTCTTATTACGTCTTTTGACGTCTCTTACTATTACTACTCTACACCATCGCACTTACAGCCTGTTTGGAAATCTCTTGGTCGAGTATCTTGTCGCCCAAAGTGAAAACTGCATTTAAGGCTTCGAGCCCAGCGACCTGGCAGACAAGCAAGCTGAACTTACTAGGAGGTACGCCAAGTGCATCGTTTGGAAACTCTGGCTCGCCGCTGTATGGGTCGGCTGAGTAAGGTTTTCCTTTGGGATTCCAGTTGCTACTGAATTGATACTGCTCACTACCCGATTTATTCTGCCAAGGACGATTAAGCCAAACATTTGAGGCATTGGCCAAAACAAATTGGTCATAGTCAGCGGGCTGAGTATTAGGACTCAAAGGAGAAAGCCAATATCTGTAGCTACGCATAACTGCACCTTTGCCGGTAGCGTAATCATCGTTGAAGTCTGAGTTCGGGCATTTATTATCGTGAAGGACGCCATCGCTATCGCGCATGCTGCGAATATCTTTCTCGATGGCGATAGCAGCGGTGGAATAATCTATGCCGCCAGCCCTCTTATTTTGCAAACAGGCTCTCATATATAAGCCCTGATCACCAATCCAGTACCACGGCTCGTTAGAGACTTTGAATGTCGTACCGTTGGACATTCCTTTGAGACGCTCAAGAAGCAAATTCTTGCTATTCTTCAACACTCCAACTTGATCAGCGGTGCTGAAAAATAGTGCTTCGCTATTCATGCGGTCTAAATAAGGCTCTTTATGATCTTTGTCAGACTGCACGGTCAACTCTTGCGCCAACAACCAAAGAACCAAGTTAGTGACATTATTTCTACCGGTTAGAGCCCAATTCGGATTGTAGTGATTCCAGGCACCGCCGGAGACACCAGGGACAGCTTCCGAAGAATCCCAAGTTCCAGACAAGCCATTAAAGCAGTTAATAGCCAACGCAAATATAGATGCCGCAAAATTGTCATCGTAGCCAAGGACAGTGCGGTGCTCATACGCGCGCATCAGAGCATTTCCCCACCAGCCATAATCGTCAGCCCAAGGGCCGTTGCCATCGTAGCTCCACTTAGCCCACTCGCTAGGCGGCACTGGCTTCTTTGTTCCGCTGTCGATCATGCGAGGATCGAAAACATACTTGATTGCGTTCTTAAGCAGCCCATAGTTGTCTTTCTGCTTAGTCATGATCAGGTGCTCTAAACAAGCATCAAGAGTGTTGGCCTGATGCCAATAACCATTACCTGTATCAAAAACCTTATTGTCATTACCTACAAGTTCTATAATGCGCTGAAAAGCAAGCTCAGCCGCATTTCTATAAGTTGTCACTGTTCAACTCTCCGCAGAAGGGGAGAGGATTATACACACTTGCAACAACAAAGCTACATTAGATTTCTTGCTGACAACGAAGAAAGAAGCGCCAGGCTATGTGGCTTGATCACTCTTATCTTCAGCCGCACTTTCTGGAACTACTTTATCTAATGCCACTTTGTCTTCTTTGCGGTGCAGCCAGGTGTAGATGGTCGGCAAAATAATCAAAGTCAAAATGGTAGAAGTGACCAGACCGCCGAGAACAACCGTAGCCAACGGCCGCTGCACCTCGGCTCCGGTACCTTGCGAAAACACTTTGGGTAACAGGCCAACCATAGCAACAGTAGCAGTCATGAGAACTGGCCGCAGCCTCACCTTCACGCCTTCCATAACGGCGCGCAAAACTGGCATTCCTTCTTGCTGCATCTGAGTCATATAGCTAATCATGATCACACCGTTCTGCACGGCCACTCCAAATAGTGCAATGAAGCCGATAATCGCAGGAACAGAAAGCGGCTGCTGCGAAACCAACAGTGCGAAAATACCACCAACAATGGCAAAGGGAACGTTCAACATGATCAAGCTCGCGTTCTTAAGCGAATTGAACGATGCATATAACAGTATGAAAATCAGAAGCAGCACCACTGGTACCACCAGAGACAATCTGGCCATAGCTCTCTGCTGATTCTCAAATTGACCACCCCAGACGATCTTGTAGCCCTTCGGCAGCTTGATCTCAGCCTTAACTCGGCGCTGGGCCTCTTCCACAAAACTGCCTAGGTCGCGGCCACGAACGTTCGCCAATACAGCAGTACGGCGTTGGCCACCCTCGCGATTGATCATCACCGTTCCACGAGTATTCTGAATATTAGCCAACTGACCCAAGTGTACTTTGCCACCACTAGGGGTATCAATAATAATCGATTCAATATCTTGCTGCGTGTCTCTAAACTTCAGAGGAAAACGAATAAGCAGATCAAATCTCTTGGTGCCCTCCATCACTTCGGTTACTTTGCGTCCAGCCAAAGCCGTAGCAATGATCTCTTCTACCTCACCAACGTTCAAGCCATAGCGGGCAATAACATCGCGCTTAAGCTCGATATTTAGCTGCGGCAATCCAAGAACATGCTCACGCTGCAAGTCGCTAGCACCGGGAACCTGTTTAACTATTCCTTCGACTTGCTCAGCTAAGCTGTCGATATATTCAAGGTCGTCTCCAAAAATCTTGATACCAAGGTCAGCCTTGATACCGGCCACCAAATCATCAATCATGTCGGCAATGGGCTGCGAGAAACTAGATTTAATACCCGGTATAGCGCCAAGACGAGCAGACATTTTACTGACAAGTGCCTCTTTAGTGTGCACAGTCTTCCATTCACTCATGGGCCTTAGGCCGATATAAACATCAGCATTCTCCACCCCTTCAAGGTCACTGCCCATGCCCGAGCGGCCGATGCGAGAAACCACCAAATCTACTTCAGGAAACTCTTTAATTGCTTGTTCAATCAGCGTAGCAATACGCCGGGATTCTGTGTGTGAAACGCTAGGCGATAGCTTTGTGCGTAGAAGTATTGAGCCTTCGTCAAAGGTTGGGATAAACTCAGACCCAAGGAAAGGCACAATGGCAAAACCAAGAGTAAGAGTAATCATTAGAAACGTGCAGGTGAAGCGCGGTCTTCTAATTGATACTGGCAATGTCCGTTCGACAATAGCGGTGGCCCAGCTAATCACAGGGTTGTGCCGCTCTTTGATTTTGCCACGCAAGAACCAGTAGCAGAGCACCGGAATAACCGTCAAAGAACACAATAAAGCACCGGCCAGCGCATAAATATAGTTAAGCGCTAGAGGAGAGAACATGCGCCCTTCTACACCTTCAAGGGTGAACAAAGGCAGATAGACAGCGATAATAATCATGATGGCAAAGAAGATTGGGTTGCCAACTTCAGTAGCAGCTTTGCCAACAATCTCTAAGCGATTGGCATCCAGCTCGCCTTGGGTAATCAGACCCTTTTCTACTCGCTCCTGTTGAATTGCAAGATGGCGGAAAATATTCTCCACCATAACCACACCGGCATCTACGATCACGCCAAAGTCGACCGCTCCTAATGTCATAAGATTGGCTGTCAGTCCGGTGTACTTCATCATAATGAAGCTGAATAGCAGAGCCAGCGGAATGATAACAGAGACGATAATGGCGCATGGAACATGTAAAAGAAATAGGGCAAGAACAACAATAACAAGAGAACCACCGAGCAAAAGAATCTCTTTGACAGTCTCGATACTCTTATCAACAAGGGCGCTCTGGTCGTAGTATGTAACCAGCGACACACCATCAGGCAACTCTGATTCAAGCTGCTTGAGAGACTCGCGAACTTTCTCTACTACCTCTTTAGTGTTGACACCTTTGCGGGTCATCACCATGCCAGTAACTGTTTCACCCTTGCCATCCATCGAGGATGAGCCGCGCCGAAAGGCAGGGCCAAACTCAACTGTGCCTATCTGACCAATCTCAATCGGCGTGCCGTTAACCGATTTGAGTAAAATATGCTTGATGTCATCAATGTTCTTGATTCGACCCAAACCGCGAATAATTATCTCTTCACCACCACTCTCGATAAAGTTGCCACCGGCATTAAGGTTATTATTAGCCAGTGCCATGGTAACGTCGTGCAGGCTAAGGTCAAAGCTGCGAAGCACCATGGGCGATACTAGTACCTGGTATTGCTTGACATAGCCACCATAGCTAACAATATTTCCTACTCCGTTGACTGACTTCAAAGCACGCGCCACTTGCCAATCTTGGATGGTTCTAAGCTCAGTCAAATCGTGCTTATCACTAACAAGATAATAATTGAGCACATTAGAAAAGGTGGATACCACGGGTCCAAGCAGCGGAGTTGGCGACCCCTGCGGCAATTCAATTTGGTTGAGGCGCTGTTGCACCAAATTGCGAGCCCAATAGACATCGACATCATCGTCAAAAATAGCTGTTACGACTGACAGGCCAAAGCTGGAATTGCTTCTAATTTTAGAGACCTTCGGCAGCCCATTAAGGCCGGTCTCAATAGGAAAAGTAATCATGGCCTCAACTTCTTCGGTGGCCATACTCTCAGGCTCAGTTATAATCTGCACCTGAACGTTTGAGACATCGGGAAACGAATCAACCGGTATCGTCATCGCGCTGTACACGCCCAGCATCGCCATACCAACGGCTATAGCCACGGTCATGAGTCTTTGATTGAGAGCGAAGCGAATCAGAAGAGAAATCATTTATCAGTCGCTCCCAATACCAGTATCTGAAAGTCGATAAACTTGGTTTCCTGGTGCAAAATTACCAATAAAATTGGATATTGCAGTTGACAGAACTTTCCCAATATTAGGAAAGGTCAAACTAATTAGAGGATGGTATCAATGAGAAAAGCTGCTTGGTACACTTTGATGTCGCTGCTCACATTATCCACAACCGCAAGTGTACAGGCCGAAGATACTAGTGCAGACGAAGGCGATTTTAAGTATCCAACTGCGCTGGATTATCCTAAAGTGAGAAAGCTTGGCTTAAAGCCAAACGATTTTGTGCCGAAAGGCTGGAAAATTATTGGCCAAGCAACAGGTGATCTTAATGGTGACAAAGCCACAGATACAGCCCTAGTCTTACAATCTACCGACAAGAAGTTTAAGCAGGCTAACCACGCTCTCGGAGAAGCGATATTCGACACCAATGCCCGCATGCTGGTCGTCCTCTTTAAAGATTCGGCCAAAGGCGGCTTCAACCTTGCGGGGCAAGCTAACACTATAATTCCAATTCCCGATTCTCCAACCATGGGCGAACCATTCACAAAAGTGGAGATCAAGAGCGGCGTGCTAAATCTCAATTTCGCTGTTTGGTATAGCGCCGGTACTTGGTTCTCGTCTGATTCGCTATACAAATTCAAATATTTGAACGACAGATTTGTCTTAATCGGTGCCGAAGTAAACGAATTTCAGCGCAATTCGGGACAGTCAACAAAACTCAGTTATAACTTTTATACTCACAAGCTAAAGAGTGTCATCACGGGCGGTGCCGGAGATGGCACAGAAGAGAACAGTGACAATGGCGAGAGCAGTGAAAAATCAAAAGTAAAATGGCTCTCTCTTCCCAATAGGCCACCGCGGCCCATGAGCAGCTTTAAGAAGCTCAATGAATGGAAAGTTGTCGGCGAATACACTCTTTAACTGTTAAAACTCAGGACTCGAAGAGTGCAAAAGCAATAGCGGAGCTAACTAGTCACCAGCCATTATAGTAATTGTATGGCTGACCATAACCGTTCATGTAACCACCCTGGTAAGGATAACCACCCATACCATAGCCCATTCCATTCATATTATTCATGCCACCATATCCGGTGTTGCGATTCATGGCCCTAGTAAGAAAAATAAGACCGACAGTGGGCAAGGCAACTGCGGCAGTTTTCGCAAGCACTTTAGTAGCAGCACCAGCTGCACCGCGAATTTTCGAATGCCCTGCCGGCGCCTGCTCAGAAGTTGTTGAGGTATTCCAATTAACGTGACCGCTCTGGCTATTGTCATTACCAGATTGGTTCACTCGGTTGTCGGCTAAGCCTTTCTGAATAGCTTGTTCCTGTTGGTCATACTGGCTTGTTTGCATCGGCGGTTGCTGCATGCCAGACTGTTGCATTGGCGGTTGCTGCATTCCAGATTGCTGCATTGGCTGCTGCTGCTGCCATCCGCCTTGCATTGCGGTCTGATCACCATACTGCTGGGATTGCGCTGCTGCATACGGCTGAGAATTGCCATACTGTGGCGAATTCGGGTATTGCTGAGAACTGGGGTATTGCTGGGAGCCTGAATACTGCGGGGGGGCTGCATTCTGCTGCACTGCGCCATATTGTTGCGAGGCTTCTGCTTGTTCAGA
>JAKFVU010000031.1 GCA_021732025.1 Candidatus Obscuribacterales bacterium
TCAATAGGCTTTCTTTGGTGAGTGGAGACGACAGTGCCTCTGCCAAGCTCAATGCAGTTATTCCAAAGGGTCTTGAGATAGCAGATCGTAGCGAGCTTCATAGTTTGCTCAGGCAAGAACAATGGGTTCCCCTCGGTGAAGCCTGCCTCGGCAATGAGACTCCGCAGGCTCTGCGGGCTCTTGCTGAGTATTGTGGTGCAACCAATGACAGTGCCGCAGTGTTGTTCCCTGTAGTTCTAGCTAATCAGATAATCGGTGTCTTGCTCATGGAGCGAGCCCTCTCTGCTGGCGGATTTTCTGAAGAGCTGCTTGATCTTGGCCAAGTGATTGCGCGCATGCTCGCAGTGCACTTGGGACATTGCCTCGAATTTGATGAGAGTTTAGTGCCGCAGGCAGCTCTGCCACCGGCAACCGAATCGACCTTACCAACTGTTTTGTTGAAGCGACAATCATTGGTGGTGGAGAGTGCCAATACTACTGCCCGCAGTTTGTTTGCCAGTGGCGGCAAAAATCTTGTTGGCCAGCCGTTGCTAAAGGTGTTTCCTGGTTCTAAGAATTTTCTAGATGCCTTACAGCAGTCGCTCACTCGCGCTGACGGCTCTAGCTGTTTTTCTGTGTCGGCCTCTGATTTGCGTCAAATTGGTTGTGCCGCAGCCCTGGTTTCATTGACTGGTGATGGAGATAGTCTTGTGCGTCTGCAGTTTATTCCCCGGGATTTTCTTGCCAGCGGAGATGCTAAAGATAAATCTCCAGCAGGTAAGCCCAACGAGCGAGCTGACAATAGTGCCTCCGACGATTTAGATGAAGCGACCAAGCGCATGGGCGTGGAACGTTGGCTGCGTCAGACAGTATGCAAATTACATTCGTCTCTTGACCGCGACCATCTTTTGCAGACTTTGGCTGACAGCCTTGGCCGGATTTTTAGAGCCACCCGCTGTCTTGTTATTCGCACTGACGGACCTTCTCATCCTATGGTCACCCATGAGTATGTCGAACCAGATTTATCTCCACTGGGGCTTGGGCGGACAGGACAGTTTCCGATGTTCGCTCTTTCGCTTTTTCAGCAGAAGACATTTGCCGTTAGTGAAGTAACGAAGCTGCCAGCCAGCGGACAGTTGAGTGAACACGATGTTGACCTGCTCTTAGAGAGTGGAATTCGTTCGATGGCAGGGGCACCATTGTCGCACCAAGGCACTCAGTATGGTGTCGTTATCTTAGTGGTTGGTGATCATGGTCGCGCTTGGAGTGAAGCCGATCTTGAAACTATCGAGTTGACCGCTGCGCAAGCTTCGATTGCACTTTCGCATTGCCAAACTTATCACCAGGTGAAAGACCAACTTTTCCATATGAATTTGTTGGGTAACTTAACGCAGCAGTTGACCAATGCTCTAGAAGTGGCTGCTAAGGCGCCTTCACCTAAAATTATGACAAGAGCTGAAGAGCGAGCAAGTCTTGATGAATCGCCGCCTTTGTCATCACGCGAGATGGAAGTGCTCAAACTAATTGCTTCGGGCTTTGCCAATAAAGAGATTGCCCAACGCCTGTTTCTTACCGAGTCAACTGTAGAACTTCATGCTTCGCGCATTCGCAAGAAACTCAATTTGAAGAGTCGTACGGCCTTAGTTAAATACGCATGCGACAACGATCTTGTTTAGGCTCTAATTTTATTAGGCTAGTTTTTAAAACGAATTATCTATTTGCTTAGCTGCAGCCAAATCTTTTTGCGCTAAAGCTTTTTTTCCTTGTTTCTCATAGGCCGTGGCTCGCAGCTTCAAAATAGAGCTTTTTAGCGGAGAAATTTTACTGGCTTTACTCAAGTCAGCCACTGCTTCTTCGTACTGCTTTAATTCGATGTGTGCTTCACCACTCATTTCTAAGCAGCGACCATAGGTGACATGAGAATCGGCATTGGCAATCGATGCCTTCAGTTTTTTGCAGTCGGCAATGACTGCCGGCCACTTTTTCATTACCCGGTGCAGCGAAGCTAGTTCTTGAATATTAGAGGCTCGGGCGGGCCCGATGGCTAGTGCTTTTTCTAGGTACTCTTCAGCCAGTGGCAGCTTGTTAAGTTTGCGCGCTACATCGCCGGCTTGAGCATACAGGGCTGAATTGGGTGGATTTTTCTTGATACCAATTTGCGCCACATCTAGGGCTTCCACCCATTTGTCATAGTCGCTTAGTCCGCGAACAATACTGAGGCAATCTTCATTGTTCATGGTGCTACATTTTGACGCAGCAAAATAATCAAGGCATGATTGCTTTTCGTCGTCCATAAACCCATATACTTGAGCTCTCTGAGAGAGCAGCGTGGCGTTATTTGGATTGCTTTTAATTGCCTGGCTAAGAAGTGCAATAGCTTCTTTAAAATTGCCTTTCTTGGACAGCATACGGCTCTCTAAAACAACTGAAGGAAGAGCCCCAGAGCTAGATTTCTTCAGTAAGGCAATATATTCTTTGCATTTATCAATTTGATTGCTGTTTAGAGCTTGCTGTCCCATGGCAAAATTCATAGTTGCTTCTGAATACTTCTCGGCATAAGCCGCTCCGTTGTTGGCTAGCAGAATGATCGCGCAGAGCGAGACCAGCTTTGCCAAAGTTTTTGAGCGGCTACTGCTACTTTTTCTGCTACTTCTACTTCTTCTGCTACTTCTTCTGCTACTCGATAAATGGGCCATTTGCTAAATCCTCAGGCTAAGCCGTTGCAAAAAAAATTGCTTTACAGTCGTGCTCTTGCTTTGATTTCGAGATATTTTTCTACTAGCTTGTCCGAAAGATCTTGGGGCGGACAATCTAGTACTAAGCAGCCGCGCCTGGTCAGCACAGAGAGAGCAATTTCTCTTTGATTGAGAAGATCGATAGCGATTGCCTTCTTGTAGATTGCCTCGATGGTATCACTCTTTTTCTTCGACTGAAGTTCCGCTTTCTTTAGCGCCTCAGCATTGCTATTGGCTAGCTCGACAACTTCACGATCTTTTAAAGTTACACAAAACGGCAAATGCCTCGGAGCCAAATTAGCCAGCCCACTAAGCAGTGCTTGTGAGCCGGTCGGGTCGGTCAAGTCGGTGAGCACCACCATTAGAGATCGACCTTTTTGAGCTGAGGCAAAGTAAGACAAAATGCCAGCATAATCGGGTTCGACCATGCGCGGTTCTACAGCAAATGTTGCTTCCAAGATGCGGTTCATATTGAGCTTGCCGCGCTTTGGGGGGAGGTAGAGCAAGGGCTTATCGGCAAAAATTCCAATGCCCACTTGATCGTTGTGGGTGAGCCCGGTTAAGGCTAGGCATAGTGCTGCATTTAGTGCGCGATCAAAGCGAGTGAGACCATCTAGGTCGCTCACCATCATGCGTCCGGCATCAACTAAAATTAAAAGTCTTTGTTCTTGTTCTGTTTCGTATGTTCTCACAACAGGTCTATCACGCCGTGCTGTGGCGTTCCAGTCGATGGCTTTGCTGTCGTCTCCCACTGCATATTCACGTAGCGAAGCAAACTCTGTTCCCTGCCCTCGTTTCTTCTGATGCAGTTCTCCTAGTTCTGAAGAATGGGAGAGTTTGACCGAAAGTTCGTGGAGGGCTTTGAGGTCGCTGAATACTTTTACTTCTTTATCTAAATCAAATTTGATTTCGCGCCAGGTCAGTCCAAAGGCACTTAGGTAGCGCACATTGAGCTTGCCAAATTTATACGAACCGCGCTTTCTTGGTTGTAGAGTATATGTTAGGCCAGTAGTCTGGTTCGGTTGAAGTTGGCATGTGAAAATCTGGTTCTGAACTTGAGTATTGCCTGGCAGATCAGTAGTTAACCCTGTGGGCAAGTCATCTTTTATTTCGCACTTCAGTGATGTTTGGCCTTGATAGCCGATCTCAATTGTGACCTTGTTCTCGCGGCCAATAGAAAGGCGCTCATCTACTTTGCGAGAAGCTGTGATCGTCGTAGCGCCAGGAGTGACTTGGTATTCGATTATCACTGCAACAAGTAAGAGAAAATCGATTGCCAAGCCGACTTTGGTCAGTATTGAGGCAAGATCGGGCAAAAATGCCGCCGCTGTGAACGGCACCATGGCTAGTATCAATATTAGGTATAGCCGCGCACTTGCGGTCAAAACAGTTTCCTCTTATTTCGCTTTACTGTCTTGTGTAGCCTTCACTTATCGGGGCACGGGAACTTGGCGTAGAAGGTTCGTGATTACCTGGCTGACTGTGACGCCATCTAGTTCTGATTCGGCCGTTAAGATTAAGCGGTGACGCAGTACTGGCTCTGCCACGAACTTGATATTGTCTGGTGTAACAAAGTCGCGTCCTTCGATGGCAGCATGAGCCTTGGCCGCTGCCAACCACGCTAAACCAGCTCGAGGGCTAGCCCCTAAAGATACATCTGAGATATTGCGCGATTTGTTTGTCAGGGCTACTAAATAATCAAGAATGCTTTCTTCGACTTTTACATTGACTAAAAAGCGACGACATTTGACGATGTCGGCCTCTGTGCAGACCGGTTCGAGTGGTGCAGAGAAGCGTGTGTAATGACCTGATTGCCAATTGCGTAGCATTTGTTTCTCGGCATCACCTTCAGGATACGAAATCAGTATCTTAAGCATGAAGCGATCTAGTTGAGCTTCTGGCAATGGATAGGTGCCTTCAAACTCAACTGGATTTTGAGTAGCTACTACCATAAACAGATCGGGCAACTTATGAGTTTGGCCGTCAAGAGTAACCTGACGCTCTTCCATACCTTCTAATAAGGCCGATTGAGTTTTTGGGGGAGTACGGTTTATTTCATCGGCCAAGAGCATGCCCGTGAAAATCGGACCTTTGCGCAAACTAAATGTACGTGAGGTCAAATCGTAGACATTTGTTCCGAGGATGTCAGATGGCAGCATGTCGGGAGTCAATTGAACTCTGCCGAAGTTAGCGCCAACGAGAGCCGCTGTGGTCTTGACGAGCATGGTCTTGGCCGTGCCCGGCACACCTTCGAGTAAGACATGGCCGTCGGCCAGCACTGCTGTTAAAAGTTGATCGATAACCCGATCTTGACCGACGATGTTCTCGCATAGAGCCGAGCGTAAGCGATCAAAAGTTTCTTTGACTTGGCGCAGCTCTTCGTTATTCACGTTCTGCACTGCTGGTTGCTGCATCTTGTTCCCTGCCTATCTGCTTACTTGTCATCTGTTTGTCGGTGCGTTGAGATATCTTATCGCAAGACTCGACTAGCTCTATCAACTGGTTATCGCTCAATTCTTTATTGATTATGGCTTTTTCGCATTGCTCGGCAATAATCGCCATCGAGGATGATTGTTCACTGTTCTGCGCTCTCAATTCTTCAAGCAGGCGTTCTCTACCCTCATGTGGTGATATTTGCAAAAACTTGCACAGCTTCAAGCGAGCATTCTGCCAAATAATTTCGATCACTGCTTGCTTCGCTTTTGCTCTCAAGTAGGTGTTGGAAAGTCCGTTAATGTGCTCTAGATTGGATATTTGGCGAGTAGATTTGATTTTGGTTACTGCGCCAAAGCGCTGATTAGTGCTTAGGACTGCCACTAAGATTAAGAGCCCTATTTGAGCGATTACGCTGCCCGCTGGACCGCGTAGAAAATAATAGAATACGTTGATGCCTTGGCTAAGGCCATGGCAGCGTTCGTCAAAGTAGATGTCACCTTCTGTAGTGGCAATCCAGTTATAGAGAAATTGAAAATTTGACCAATAGTCGCTTTTGCTAATTTGCCGATTACTGACCAGGCTTGGGCAACTGGCAATTAATATTCTTCCTTTGCCATAGTCTTTTTCAGCAATGACACAAGCTCCATCTACGGTGGCAAGTTTGCGCCCACCTTTGATGCTGTGGTCAGCCGAGACCGTTAGTTGGCGCAAGTGATCGTAGAGGGCCATAGAAAATTGCGGATCTGATTTTTTCTCAGTCGCGGGAGGCTCTAGTTGCCTGACTGTCATAGCCGCTTTTTCTAACAGGCGCCTCGAAGTGCGCAGTACGAAGCTGTCGAGGTAAACGAGATAGTTGCCGTCTTCGACCCACGAGAGAATTTCTTCAACTTCGTACTTTGCCAGTGATTGGTCAGGGCTTACGATTATCAAGACACCGTGTTTTCTTGCCTTAGGCTGTAAGGCCGAGAGTTTGTCTGAATTGTTGACCACTCGGCTGTCTGATTTTTTTGAACCGCCCAGTATGCGATAGGGCAATTCCCATTTTGTCACTGTTCGTGTGGGGCTAAATAACTTATCCATCAATTCAAAGCAGGCACTCATGCCACTAGCTTTAAGATTGGTAGTAGAAGCCCAGCTGCGAGCTTCGGGCATTACCTTATTGAGTTGTTTGTCGCTGGACAAACTAGCATAGACAAGCAGTGTGGTGGCCATGACTAAGGCCAATAGTTGCAAGATCAAATAACGTTTTGCTTTAGAGCCGCTCAATGCTTTAAGCCCTCTTGCGAGGCTGCGCTTTTGCGTTGAGCAGCAGCTTTCTCTATTTCGTTGAGTAAGCTTAAGCAGGCGTTGTAATCGCTCTCTTCAGCAGCTTTGTTACCAAACCAGATTAGCTCAACGGTATCAACCAATGGTCTGAAATGTTGGGCGATGGTTGGTTTATTCTTCAGTGAATAAAAGTATTCGTAGTTAGTTTTTGTCGGAGCAAAAACAGCAATGTCGTCTTCGTCTAGTAGATGAAGGCAGCTCATGTAAATGGCTCGACATGCCTCTTTTGTTGATTTGTCTTGGAAGAGTTTGGCGGCAAAAGTTCGCCAGCCTTTGCTGTCGAGTGTGCTTTCGCTGACTATGAGTTCTCCGAGTGCGAGCTTGCGCTGCCTCTCTAAATGTTGCAGTCGTCGTAAAATTACAACTGATACAACGGCAGCTGCAATCACCGCAACGACTACAACCGCCGTTTGCAATAAATTGCCAACCAGCTTGGTGTCGCTGCTGCCTGTACTTGGTAGTTCAATCAAGTTAAGAAAGTCGTGAATTGCTCTAACAATACTGGTGATTATTTCTTGCAATTTCACCATAAGACTGGGCGGCTGCTGGTAGTCATAGTCTTTCGCTACAGCTGCTATATCTTTGGCGATGTTTCTTGAATCCATCTTTTATTGAAGCTCTAATTCAGGACTGTTGGCTGCCTGCATTGATTCAACTCGTTCGACCAGATCTAGCCCTTCTTGACGCATGCGCAAATCGCAGTAAAACAGGCCAAAGCAGGTGAAGCTAATAGGGGTGACAATCATGCTAATTAACTGTTCCCATACTTGCGAAATAATTTGCAGATAGACGGGCAAATCTGAACTCGAATGGTGACTGCCTGTGATGATTCCTTGGCTGATACTGTATCCGACGATAATGACTACCAGTGGCAATGATAGAGGATAGGCTAGCAGCGCGACAGACGTGGTGGTCAACAGATAGAACAAAATCGAGCGAAAGAACGACCGTGAGGACAGCGCAATTGAATGGGAAATCAGTGCGCCTAAGTCATCTTCTTCAATGGCCATGCTCGATAAACACATATGCCCGACCACGCTCATGAAAAGCAGCAAGAAGAAGCCGAAAACTGTGGCAATCACCATGCCCACGGCACCGGCGACCAGATAGATGCCCTTGGCCGCGAACAAGGCGACACAAAGGCCAATCGCTACGGCCAACATCAAAATCACTAAAATTGTCGCAGCGAATGCAGCCAGAGTAAGACCTACAAGGGCCCATAAACGCTGTCTAGCAAATTTATTTGCCTCGACGTAGTTAGTGGCGAAGCCTGTAAAGATGCGCACCAATGCTATTAGGCGCAGATAGAGTATAAAGCCGCCCACGAGAAGAAGTATCAGACCACCGAGGGCAAGTGAGCCCCAGATGGGCAACGAGTCGAAGCCTGATGCTCCTTTTGACAAGTGGGTGAGGCCTAAAATGAAGCCAATTCTTCCCACGCAGAGCAAAATCGTTGGTAATAGCAATACTTGAGCAATCAGCTTGATATTGAGACGGAAAATTCTAAACGACCGTCCGACTATATCTCCGAGCGACAAAGGTCTGTTTGTGATGGCAAGACTGGGCAATTGAGAACCTCAGAAATTCGACTTGTGGCTTATATTTTACAAGTATTTTGGGGAAGTTTTCGCTACCCAACCATGCCGCTGTGTTCGATTTCTCCCGTGTATGGGCCCTTGATATCGCTGTTTTTTATTCTCAGTCAAGCTTTGCACTTAATTTATCGGTCGATATTTTAAGCCAGTTCTTTTGCGGTCAAATCGGCTGTGGTCCTAGGTTGGTTATGGTGCAGTATGGGCATAGCACTGTTGGGCTAGTGGAAGCGCTGTATTCTTCATGTTATCGTTGAATTTATAAGCTTTTATTTGATGTCGTTGGAGCAGTATGAACAGTCCTTTGGTGCAAAAACTAACCGGTGTGAGGGATCTAAAGAGGATTCTTGAAACCACCGTTAAGGACTTGGGCGACCACTTTTCTGCTGATGCTTGCCAAATTCTGCTGAGCAATCCACTCGATCCAAATGTTACTTCAATATGCGAATACCGTTCAACAGGATCGCCCATCACTGGCCGTTCTACAACACTTCCTTTGGTTCTGCAGGGTCGCACATTTGGCTCTATGACGATGAGCCGTGCGGTGGATGTAACGCCTGATGAAATGAACATGATGCGTGTGGTTTTGGGCGAACTTGGCGATATCATTCGCCTTGCTCAAATTAACGACATTGTTCAGCGCGATACTTTCCGCGATACGTTCTTAGTCGAAATCGGCAACCTGATGACCTATTCATTAGGAATAGGCGACGCCCTCTTTATGGTCGTCAACATTTTAGGTAAAGCCCTAAACGTCAGCCGCTGTTTGTTTATTTGTACCGACGATCAACAGGCTGGTTGGAAGTGTTTTGAATTTTGGCAGCAGGACAAAGTGCAGAGTTTGCAACAGTGTTACTGGCCCTCTGCTGATTCTGCTCTAGTTGCTCAAACTCTTTTAGCTCGTGAGCCCCTGAAGCTATTTGAAGGCCAACAGAACTCGTATGTTTCACCGGCTCAAGAAGAGCTGCAGCTGATTGGTGTCAAGTCATTGCTTGGTGTTTCGTTGCGCAGCCAGGTTGGCACACACGGTTGTGTGATTTTGCAACAGTGCGATTATCGTCGGGCTTGGACGCGCAACGAAATTGATATGGTGCAAAGTGTTGCTGATAAAGTTGCAGAAGCGTTGCATAAACTTCCTGCGGAGAAGAAAGCACGCGAACCAATCATGCAGTTGCATCAACGTATTGTAAATACACCTACTGCTGAAGCGAGCAAGTCGGCTATCGATGTGCGCCGTGCTCTCAAAGGTGCCTTGGGACAGCAGGTGCTGTCGCAAGCCAACAAGACTGGTCAGATAACTCCTCCGCCGGTGGCCAAAGTGGCTCCGCCGAAGCCGACGCCAGCTCCGACTCCAGCACCAGCTCCTACTGCGGCACCAGCTCCTACTTCGGCACCAGCTCCGGCTCCAGCGCCAGCTCCGACTTCGGCACCAACTCCAGCACCAGCTCCAACTCCGACTCCGACCGCAGCTCCAGCTGTAACGCCAACGCCAGCATCAGCTCCTGCTGCCACCTCAGCTGCGGCTCCTCCACCAGTTTCCACACCAGCTGCCGCGCCCACGCCTGCACCATCAGCGGTGCCAGCTCAGTCGCCTTCACCAGTAACACCTGTTGTTTCGACACCAGCCTCAACTCCTGCTTCTGCCGCTACGCCTAGTGCTGCTACACCTAGTGGAGTTCCCGTTTTTGATCGCATTGCTCAGGTTCAAGCTCAAGAAGTCACCGGCGACTTCCAGTCACCACATACAGTGGCTCGCACTGGTGCGGAGCAAAAACCAACGGCCAACGATGCTTTAAAACCTACCTTTACTAGTGTGCGCTCTAATCCTTCTATAGAGCAAAATCTACCAACAGGCGACTATCCGCCAGTTCAGGTCAATCCACCGGCCGCTACCCCGGTTGAGAACGATCCATACGCCGATCTCGACTTTGGTGATTTTGAACCGACCGACTCAGTCGCTCCGAGCACGGCAACCGCTGATATCAGCACTGCGTCTACTTCCGCTGCTACGCCTGTTATATCTTCTCCACTTAGCGCGGCCGCTGCTACACCTGCTCAAGCTCCTCCTGCTGACGCAACTGCTGCAGCTGGAGTCCTTGATTGGGCCGGTCCAGGCAGTGTTGGCGCAGATGCCGTTATTGATGCTTCGCCGAGTGCCGCGCCGTGGGGTGGTCCTGTGGCCGTCGAGCCACCGGTTGCACAACCAGTCGTAACACCAGTTGCAGCTGCAGTCACTGAAGCCGCACAAACCGCTGCCCCAGAGCCTGTAACTCAACCCGAACCTCAATCGGCAATGCCACCAGTAGCCGCTGAACCGCCGGTGGTGCCAACTGCCGACAGCGCTGCTGAAGCCTCTAGTTGGGGGAATTTAGATTCGATTCCCACACCAAAAGGGGCACCATCTGAGCCTGCCGCTTGGGGCAAACTTGACGATATTCCTACCCCTGCTGCTAGTGGCGGTGCTGCTCCGCGCGGTGGCTTAGGGGCTTCCATGATGGGCAAGGCGAGAGCTGGGGCAGGAGCCGGTCTTCTTAAAAATAGATTGGGCTCAACCGTGCCGCCCCCTTCTCAAGCAGCGCCCCCACCGCCACCGTCCGAGCCGGCTCCTGTGCTAGATGACGTTGCCGCTCAGAAGAAATTAGATCAGCTAATGTCATCATCTAATGAGACATCAGACTATATTTTCGCAACTGGTGGCTTAGATGCCCGTATGTTGGGCCGTATTGATGGCTGGGTGTCGCAAATTGAAGCTAAAGATAAATATGCAGACGGCCACGCCAGACAAGTAGCCGAAATCTCTTGCGCTATTGCCAAAGAATTAGGCTTAGATCAAGACGCTATTAATACGATTAGGCAGGCAGCTTTAGTTCATGATCTTGGAAAGCTTGGTTCTGCTGCGCAAATTTTGCAGAAACCAGAAGATGATCTATCAGACACTGAACTTTTGCTTGTAATGAATCACCCGATGGATGGCGCCGAGTTGCTAGAGTCGTTCCCCGACTTGCAACATCTTGCCCCCATTGTCAGAGCCCACCACGAAGAGTTTGATGGCAATGGCTTCCCCCATGGTTTAAAAGGGGACGAAATTCCTTTGGCGGCGCGCATTGTCGGCTTAGCTAATCGTTATCATGAGCAAGCATCACCCAAACGCAGTGGACCCGGAAGAGATCCTTCAGCAGTACAAACTGAGTTTGTTGAGAATGCTGGTAAGGGATGGGATCCAAATGTGGTTCAAGCCTTTATCCATGCGGTTTTAACTGGGAAAATTCCATCCAAGTTTTAGTCTCTGACTTGCCAATAGTTTCGTAGCTGTTACATTTCACTAGAAATGGAACCAATCGGCTACACTCTCCGTCGAGCTCGAAGTCACCTCAGGAGGACAGATTAAAATGAAAGCCAAAAAGACATTGGGCCCAGTGTTGGCCGCCCTTGCCGCAATTACATCATTCTTGCCAGCCATGGCCGATACTTCAGTTTCAACTACAACTATCACTACAACATCTAAGCCTGTCGTGATCTTGCAAGGTTCGGCTATGACCGCTCCTACAATGCAAGTAACTGGTTTCTCCGGAAAGTCAGTAACCACCCCTTCGCGCTTCCCCATTGTGTTAGCTAAATTTACCGCTACCAATGGCATCACTATCTTCTATCCATGCGCTCGTGAAGACCTAAGCATGCGTCGCGATGATCTTTTCGCTCGCATCTTGATCGAACAAGCTGATGGTCAACTTTCATCTAGCGCTTCTGGTGATTTCATCAACCGTCTTGCCAGCATCGATGCTGAAAAGGCAAAAACACCAACCGATACTGAAAGCAGAGCTTATTACAAGCATGTGAAAGATACCTATGCTGATTATGATGAACTAGCTCAAGACATTCAGACTAGTTCACATCAAGGCAACAAGCAGTTGGCCGGTAGCTACAGCTACAAAGTCTTCTAATAGACAGAAGCCACAGAGGCTATTTGCCATCATAAAACAAGAGCCAGTAGCGTCATTGCTTCTGGCTCTTTTTATGGTGTTGATTTTACTGCGCCTTGGATTCTTGCATTAGAGCATAAGAATTAGAACAAAAAAAATGGTTTCCATGGAAACCATTTTTTTTCGAAAAAAGTTGCTAGGTAAGTCTGTGTTTGTACTTACTTACTTACTTACTTACTTACTTACTTACTTACTTACTTACTTACTTACTTACTTACTTACTTGCCTATTAATTTTCTTACTTGCTCTGGCCATTCGTTATTCGGGAACCGTTTGCTCTGGTGCCGGTGCTGGCACTATTTGGTCTGGCATCACCTGGACAGGTTCCATTGCCGCTGGAGGAACCGGAGTCGGAGCCAGAGTAGGAGCCGAAAGAGGCTCTGGTGCTACAGGTTTTGGATCTTTCGATTTAGATTTTAAGAGCTGCGGCAATTTAAGTTTGGAATTTTGCGATTTGCTATCTTTCTGTTGCGGGTCTTTCAGTTGGCCTGGGCGGCCGAACATAAGATGCATAATTGGTGCACGCTTATCGAGAATCTGGTTGAGCTGCCTTGCCACCGCATCCAAATGTCCAATGGCTTCTCTAGTTGAAACAAGTGTCAGTTTCAAGTCAGAGCCAAAGCCTGGGCGACTAAACAGTGAGTCGACTTTATCAAGGGTTTTGCGTGTCTGCGCCAGAATATCTTTGATGTCGTCTCGCAATTTTGGATTGCTAGACATTTTCTCCACCGCATTAACTGAATTCTGCACATGCTCGGTGGCATCACTGAGATTTCTCAAGGCTGTTAGCAAGTCTTGTCGTAGTGCCTTATCTTGCAGTGTGGTGTTGATTTCATGCACAGTACTTTGCACTGAATCAGCTGTTTCTTTCAGCTTCGTTGTGGTGATCTTGAGATCGCTTGTAAAATTAGGATCATCCAAAAGGTTGCTTATCTTTCTGGTGACTCTTTTTAGGTCGTGTGCAATTTCAGTAAGATCTCTTTCTAGCGGTAAGGCGTGGTCTACTACAGGCATTGTCTTGATTGCCAGTGTTGATAGCTGATCGGCTGCGCGAGTCAGACGTTTGCGATCTTCTTCGTAGTTTCGCACTAGTCTTTGCGGGTCAATGTTACTTAAGGCGATCACAAGTTTGTTGATGGCTAATTCAGGACGAGCTGGGTCTTCGCCAGCTACTTCTGCATTGTCTGGCAGCGGCGGCTCACCCGCTCTAATGTCGGGAATGCGAGGAATGCTTATTTCGATATATTTAGCACCAACAATTCCATTCGTCAGAATTCTGAAAGTAGAACCTTGTGGTATCACCACTTTTTTTGATGTAATGCGTATGCGCACCAACACCTGATGCTCGCTCAGCCAGAGCAGTTTGTCGACCATGCCAACTCTAATGCCGTCGACGAAAACATCGGCGTTGTCATTTAACTGGGCCACTTCGTGAAACATTATATTGATAGTTTGATTGGCCCCAAGAATTCCGGTGCCTTTGTACCAGAGGTAGCCCCAAAGCAAAAGAATCACGGCCAGCACTGTGAAAATTCCCAGTGAGCCATCCGAAATCATATTTCCGTTTTCTTTATTGTCGTTGGCTTCTTTATCGTCCATAACTTTATTTGCTTGCATCTCTTTCTATCGTGCTAAATAGGCGGCGTAAGTAACTATGAGGTTGGCAAAGAAACCAACAATAAATGTTGCAGTAACTGCATTCGATGGTGCTGCATTGTGGCTATGAATGGTGGTGGTACCGGCGGCACATCCGGCAAAGAAGCCCACTGTTGGATTGACCAAAATGAGCTTAACGAAATAGACAACCATGTCTCGCATTTGAATGCCCCCGCGGGCTGACTCAAGAAATTCAGAAGTAGAAGAAACGCCCAATAATGGTGCCACGAGTGCACCAGTGATGAAGCCTATAACTAGTCCGTAAGCGCCGAGAGGAATAGACATAGTCAAAGCTGCCAAATAATTGGTCAAAACAAATTGCTGAGCAAAATTTTTGTCGCCGTTATCAGTTGTATACGCTTGAGCTTCGCCGGCAATGCGAGCTGCCACGCGGGCACACCAAGCAAGGCTGACTGTCAGTGGCCCGATCTCGCGAAGCAGGCCGATTGAAATAACCGCCCCTGAAAGTTCTTCAGCTTGATACTTTTGCAGCTCCAGCACACACTGAATGGTTAGGGCTATCGCTACAGCCACTGCGGCAAGAGCCACTAGGTGAAACGATTCTGGCCCCATCCAGAGACAAGCTACCTTGAATTTCTTGTACGAAAAACTGCGCAGAGATGAGAGAGTGAACGCTGCAAAAAAATAGCGCACAGCACGGCCAAGAGGGGCAACCCAGAAAAATAGTTCTATTGGAGGTACTAGGCCGACTAGTTTTGATATTGCCATTATTTAGTGATTTTGCTTCTCTTCTGAAAACGCCTGACATGGCACTGGTCGGTTTAGATCCAAATTTCGTCATATATTGCAACAAAATTATATAAGGGATCTAATAATTCTGTTTCCTTAGCAAAAGACCCGAGCATTGCCCGGGTCTTTTGTAATTTCAGCTTTGGCGGAACTTAGTTGAGCAAGTCGCTGACGTCCATACCTTTCAAGCTCAAGGAAATCTTGTGCTCTTTAGGAGAGAACTTCTTGATGATTGCTTTTACTTGTTGGCCGACTTGAACAATTTCTTCTGGCTTAGCAGTAGGTTGTTCAGACATTTCAACTGTAGGCAACAAAGCGTCTACACCAGGATAGATTTGAACAAAGGCGCCGAAGCTCTGAATCTTGCGAACGGTGCCGTTCACAACTTGACCTTCGCCGAACTTGTCTTCAATTTCTTTCCATGGATCAGGCTGCATTTGCTTGAGGCTCAAGCTGATATGACCTTTCTCTTGATCGACTTTGAGAACTTTTGTAGTGACCATTTGGCCAACTTTCAACACATCGGATGGATGGCTGACACGTTCCCATGAAATTTCTGAGATAGGGAGCAAGCCGTCGAGGCCGCCTAGATCGATGAAAGCACCGAAATCTGCGATACGAACAACTTCGCCAGTGACCACTTGACCAGATTCGAGAGTAGATAGAATCTTCTCTCTTTGAGCGGCTTTCTCTTCTTGCACAGCAAGACGTTGGCTCAAGATCAGTTTGTTGCGCTTGGTGTCTGTTTCTAGAATCTTCATTGGTATTTCCATACCAATCAATTCTTCTGGAGTTGTACCTTTAACACGCAATTGGCTGGCTGGTACGAAACCGCGTAGACCGTATACGTCTACAACTACGCCGCCTTTGACAACGTTTGAAATCTTGGCGCGAATGGTTTCGTCGTTCTTCTTCTGGTTTTCCAGTAAGACCCATCCTCTCGCCTGAGCAACACGCTTCAGTGAGAGAGTTAGCTGACCGTTCTCGTTCTCTTCTCTAAGAATGTAGAACTCATACTTTTCGCCGACTTTGACGACATCGTCAATTTTGTCGATAGGCATGTTGGAAACTTCTTTCTGAGGAACGAAGCCTTCAGATTTTCCGCCTACGTCTACGAGTATACCGTCTCTTTCGATACGGACTACGCCGCCTGAGACAATGTCCCCTTGCTCAAACTTGAAACTTAAAGATTGTTCGAGAAGTCGCTCGAATTCTGATTTCGAGTTGGGTTCTAGCTGCTGTTCAGTCACTGAAATAGTCACTCCCTTGTCCTTATAAATGTGTGGCTTGCGAATCTTGAATAGTATTTGAAGGATTCGAAGCTCACCGGCGCCAGTGCTTTGTGGTTGTCTCTGAGCGGGGTACGCTCGAGGTGCAAAGCTATGGTGATTGGTTGTAAATCTACTGCCCTCAGGCGCTCTTGCCCTCCAACTCCAGAAACTGGCAAAAAGCCAATTTGGAGCTTTCGGTCAAAAGCCCAATCGCGCACAGGCGAAGTAGAGAATATAGAACAATAGATATGTAGCTTTCAAGAGAACTGCTTCAGTATTGAATGAACATTTATACTTATTGCAGTTTCTTTGCAGAAATTCACCATTTAGAAGGCTTTAGAGGCTGACTTCGGTGGCTTTTCTCTAGCAGTGGCTCTAAGCATTATTTTCACCTCATAATCGCTGATCTGATCGCTTTGCCCGCATATCTGTTGGCAATGCCTTGGCTTCTAAGGGTGATCTTTTGCTTATCTTCTTGGTTCTTTTCGTATCGCTAATGGTGCACTACTTGGCTCTTTTCTTGTGTCGCTAAAAGGCGCACCGGTGGCCAATCTTCAACTGTGCGGTTGGCAAGTTATTCCTTATAATAATTACCTGTTGATTATCGGTCTGAGACCAAAGTATTTATGAGGATTCTTCATGACAAGGAAAGCACTTACAGTTTTGGCATTCGGTTTGAGTGCATTTTTGGTGGCACCTGCTGCCCAGGCCAATCCTCTTAAACTCGGCAAGTCCAGCTCTACTACAGTTGCAGCGGCTCCAATGGCTGCTCCGACTAGCTTAGAAGTAGATATGGCTGAGTCAAAAGTTTCAACCACTCACAAAAAGTTAGATCAAGCTAAGCAGCAGCTAGAAGCTGCCAAGGCTCACTTGAAAGCAGCTGAAGCTGAATACAAAGCAGCTCAAGCAGATAAGCAAGCTTTGGTCTTGCGTACAAAAGCTAGAGAGCTAGCCTCTGCTGCTGGTATCGAGCAATCAGTTGATACCGTCACTGCTGCTCCTGCAACTGTCGGCACAAGTGAAGCTCCAGCCCCAGGTGGAACCCGAATTGACCTAGCTCCATCAGATGCTGGCAATACTGCTGTTCCATCAGCTCCTGCTGGCGCGCCAACCTTGCAAGACTTGGCTCAATAGAGTAATCGGCTCAAAAGAAGCATCGGCTTAGCCGTTTTGAGACTAAAAAAAAGGAGCATCATTTATTGATGCTCCTTTTTGTTCTATCTATTTATATTAGGCTACGACCGAGCGGGTTGGGTCTTGAAGCACTTGGAAAGCCAATTTGGCAGCATCTTGTTCAGCTGCTTTTTTTGACTTGCCAGTACCTTCTGCCAGTGGCTTGCCTTCAAGTTTCACAACTACTGTGAAAATTGGATCATGTGGTGGGCCGTCTGTACTGACTACAACATAGCTAGGAGTGCCTTCAGCGCGTGATTGCGTGAATTCTTGAAGCTGTGCTTTGTAGTTATCTTTGATTTCATCACGATCAACCACGGTGGTCTGATGACCAAACAAGCGCACTAAAAGTGTTTGAACTTGGAACAGACCGAGGTCTTGATAAATCGCTCCAATCAAGGCTTCCATGGCGTTGGCTGTGATTGATGGCCTGGTTTGAACATTGCGACCAAGCAAAATGTATTTACTTAAATTGAATTGTTCACCGATCTCGGCCAATATCCGATCTGAAACTAAGACTGCTCTAAGCTCAGTCAGCTGACCCTCATCGTAATCAGGAAAGCGCTCTAGCAAGTACTCGCTGATGACAAATTTCAGCACAGCATCGCCGAAAAATTCTAGTTTTTCATAGTCTTGGCTACCGGGGTTTTCGGCTGCATACGAACTATGGGTGAGCGCCTCGTTTACCAAGCCCATGCGGCCACACGTCACTCCCAGCTTCTGGCAAAGTTGATCTAATTCTTTGAAGCGTTTGGGGGGAAGTGGCTGAATGGTCATCGGATTGTTTTTGCTGTGTTCAGGGGCGCTAATTACGTTTGTTATTGAAACTGTTGCTCTCAAGGGATTCCAGTACCTCTTACCTACCTATTTAGGAGACTACAAGAGGAACGGTCAAGATGCCGGTTTTGTTAACCATTATTTCCTAGTTCAATCGTGCGTATTTCTACTAGTGATGCCCATTTCAGCGATTTAATTATCAGAAAGTTGCAATCCGTAATTCATGAGTTCGCTCTCAGAGAACTTGACGAAGAAAGACATATCTAGAGCCATATTCAGATACATGTTTAGAGACATGTTGCGGGGTGCTTACCTGGCTATAATCTACGGCGTATGCCACCCGGCTTTTAGCCTGCTATGCTTTACCACGGAGTACCCATTAGTAAGGAAGAGCAACAAAAGTGGATCAGAGTTCGTTGCAGCTTGGCGAGATATTTTTATTCGTTGCCGTAGGGTTCGCCCTTCCAGCCTTGGGGATGATTCTCTTGGCTTGGGTCCTACAGTTAGCTCTTGGCTATCATCGACCCAACTCGGTCAAGAATCAGCCTTACGAATGCGGCATGAAGCCTATGCAAGAAGCGCTAGTGCAATTCGATGTGCGCTACTACTTGTATGCCATTCTCTTTATTCTGTTCGATATTGAAATCATCTTCATCATTCCGTGGTTGCTTGCCACCGACAGTATTCCTAGATTGCTAGTCGGCGCCGATGCGCTTAGTCGGATGCTTCCAGGCAGCGCAGAATTGATGCAGCTGAAAATGGTTGGACCTATTGAAATCTCTATGTTCTTGGTCATCCTCGTCGTAGGCCTTGTCTACGCTTGGAAGAAGGGTGCTCTCGAGTGGGAGTAAATCTGGGAAGTTTGATTGGCGCTTGAATAAAAAAGCTTGAATAAGAAGCTTGAGACCTGAAGTAAGAAGGATACAAAGTAAGAGCATGAGTAATATAAATCCAGTCGTGCCAGAAGAGTTGAGAGAGACCGTTACTCTCTCATCGATTGATCTGATGATCGATGCGCTCGGTCAAGTGCTTTCACCAGTACTGAGCCCCATTGCTAACCTAGCCAGGTCTAACTCAGTCTGGCCTCTGACATTCGGTACTTCTTGTTGCGCCATCGAGATGATGAGCGTCGGTATGTCAGCTTTCGACATTTCCCGCTTTGGTTCAGAAGTATTTCGCGCTACACCAAGACAAGCCGACATGATTTTGACCGCAGGAACCATTACTCGCAAAATGGCTCCAGCTCTAATTACTCTGTATGAACAAATGCCTGAGCCTAAGTATGTAATTGCCATGGGCGCATGCACAGTTACTGGTGGCATGTTCAACGATTCTTACTCTGTCGTTCAAGGTGTCGACCGCATTATTCCGGTTGATGTCTACTTGCCTGGTTGCCCTCCGCGCCCAGAAGGCATTCTTGATGCTTTGCTCAAGTTGCAACAAAAAATCCGTACTGAAAATTATGGCGAGCGTAGAAAGAAAATGTACGCTCAAACATCTGTGCGCAAAGTTGATTACGACACAGGCCGTTGTTTGGAAGATTTGATCGGTGTGGTCAAAGAAGACACAACCGAGGCTCTAGCCAAAGCTCCCGACACCAATACTTAAATATAGGAACCAAGTAGATGACAGACGAAGCTAAGCCTGAAGACGTAAAATCAGACGCAAAGCCAGAAGAAGTCAAACCAGAAGTAAAGCCCGAGGCTGCTAAAGCTGAGGCCGGTTCTCCTGATGCTAAACCAGCTCCTGATGCTAAACCAGCTCCTGATGCTAAACCGGTGGCCGAGCCTAAGCCATCCGTTGAAGTGAAAGCCGCTGCTCCAGCAGCAGCAGCCAAACCAGCGGCTCCCGCTGCAGCTGCCAAGCCAGCTGAACCAGCTAAGCCACCAGAGCCTTTAGAACCAGCCAAGTTTGGCCAGTTCTTGAAAGAGCATGGCATCGCTTCAGAGCGTCTACCTGACTCGTGTGGTGTTGAAACTATTGTCATTGCAGGCGATCAGCTAGAAAAAGCAATGCGCCTTTTGCGCAACAGCTCAGAGATCAAACTTGATTTGCTACTGACCGTCACTGGTGTTGATAGTGCCGATACTTTCGACTCTGTTTATCACCTCTGGTCTTATTCACACTTAGACCAGCTAGTGATCAAAGTCTTGCTTAAGAAAGCTGACGTCGCTGAAGGTGATTTGCCAACAGTGCCAAGTATTTCTAATTTCTGGTCAGCAGCTAACTGGCATGAGCGCGAGACCTACGATTTGGTCGGCATTCGCTACACAAGTCACCCTTACCTGCGCCGCATCCTCAACCCTTGGGATTGGGAAGGCCACCCATTGCGCAGAGACTACAAACAACTAGTCGATGCTTTGAACGATAAAAATCCACACAGCATGCGCTAATTCTTTTATATAACCAGGAATTACTAGGGACGGAAAAATGGCTACGGAAATTCAAGAGATTGACCTTAAGACTGATGAGATGATCATCAACATGGGTCCACAACACCCTGCTACTCACGGTGTGTTGAGACTGCTGCTAACTCTTGATGGTGAGACGGTTAAACACGTTGAACCAGTACTCGGTCACTTGCACCGCGCTCAAGAGTGGCAAGGTCAGAACCGCACATGGTTCCAATACCAAGCATTGATTGACCGGGTTGATTATCTCTCCGGCATGTTCACTTCATGGGCTATGGCTCGTGCCTGTGAGCAACTCGATGGTGTCACAGTTCCTGAGCGCGCTGAGTATCTGCGTGTCATCGTTTCTGAAATGAACCGCATCACTTCGCACTTGCTCTGGCTGGGTACCTACCTAATCGACTTAGGCGCCATGTTCGGTTTCCCTTTCTATCCTTTCCGCGAACGGGAAAAGCTTTTCGATCTACTCGAAGAAATTGCTGGTCAACGCATGATGTTCAACTACATCAGAATTGGCGGCGTCTTGCGTGATCCAAAGCCAGCCTGGTTCGACAAGCTCAAAGCTTTCCTCGATGAGTTTCCAGATCGTATTGATGAATACGAAGCTATCGTCACCCAGAACCCAATTTTCTTGAAACGTACCAAAGGCGTTGGCATTCTCAAGCAATCTGTTGCCACCGATTTTGGTGTCACTGGTCCTTGTCTGCGTTCTTCTGGTATCGCCATGGACTTGCGCCGCACTAGACCATATTCGGTATATCCCGATCTCAAATTTGATGTGATCTCCTTCGATAAGGAAGGCGACACCTGGGATCGCTACATGGCCAGAATTTTGGAAATGCGCCAATGCGTTGACATCATTCGTCAAGCCGTGGAGAAAATTCCTACTGGCGACATCATGGGCAAAAAACAGATGGCCGGTATGCGTGTCAAAGCTGGTGAAGGTTTCGCTGCTGTTGAGTCACCACGCGGTGTGCTCGGCTGCTATGTAATTTCAAGCGGCGGAGAAAAGGCCGTGCGCTTCCGCTGGCGTAATCCTTCATTCTGTAACCTGACAATTTTGCCAGAGCTATTGAAGGGCTGCCCACTCTCAGACATCATGGCCATCTTTGGCTCGATTGACATAATCCTTCCTGATGTAGACCGCTAAATTCCCTCGAATTTCGAACTTTCTGTCTTTCTTCAATAAGGTAAAACTGGAACTCATGTTTGCAAACGGCGACGAAATATTCAAAATCTCAAGGCTGACAATAGCCTGGCTGACAATCATCTTCACCATCGTCTGGATGGTTTGTTGGGGAGTTGGTATCGCGATACCGATGCTGCTCACTCAGCAACTCGGCGATCAAGCCAACCTGGCCAATGAAATTTTGAGAGCGGTGACACCCGTCATTGCCATTTTGGTTTTCATTCCAATCAATGCCATGTTTATGGTTCTGATTGAGCGCCGCGCACTAGCATTATGGACAGTGAGAAAAGGCCCGAACCGGGTTGGTCCAGACGGTAACCTGCAAACAGCTGCCGATGCTGTCAAATTGCTTTTGAAAGAAGACATCACCCCAACTGGCGCTGATGCCGTGATGCATACCTTCGCTCCCATCCTCTTCTTTGCTCCTTCCATTATTGGTGCTGTTCCACTTCTAGCAGCAGTGACAAACGACCATCCCCTATTCCATATATTGAATTTGCCTACCGGTATTTTCTATGTCTTGGCCGCTGGTGCACTACCAGTGGTTGCATTGGTTATGGCTGGTTGGGCCTCGAACAATAAGTACTCTTTAGTAGGTGGATTGCGCAGTGCTGCTCAAGCAATCAGCTATGAAATACCTTTGGTACTATCTCTAGTTACTGTCTGCCTGATGGCTGGCACCCTTGATTTAGTAAAAATTACTCAGCAACAAGCCGGCGGCATTCTTAATTGGAATCTGCTTGGTGGTGGTGCCCTGGTTGGTTTGAACCAGGCTATCGGTGGTGGTGGTGCCAAGGCACTAGAAGCTGCTTATCCGATGGGCGCAATTTCTTATGTTTGCGCTGGTCTTTTAGTTTGCTCACTGATTATTTCATTCTGGCTTTATTTGACTGGAGCTTGCGCTGAAATCAACCGTATTCCTTTCGACTTACCTGAAGCTGAATCAGAGCTAGTAAGCGGCTACAACACTGAATATAGCGGTATGAAGTTCGCCATTTTCTTCTTGGCAGAGTTCACCAACTTGTTTGTCGTAGCTAGCGTCACTACTGTGATGTTCTTGGGTGGTGGTGACAATCCAATACCTCCATACATTCTCGATAAAATTCCTGGTATTCCTCAAATGGTTGCTGCCATTAGAGATTCATTCTTCTGTCAGACTCTGCACATAATCAATCCAGAGACATTGTTCGCTACCCTGTGGGTAATCGCCAAAGTCTACGGCTTGGTTATTTTCGCAATTCTTATTCGTGCCACCCTGCCACGTTTCAGAATTGACCAGCTCATGGCTTTTGGCTGGAAGCGTTTGATTCCACTTTCACTGATCGTTTTCATCATCGTTGTATTTGCACGGGAGTTCGTAAACATTCATGGCTAACCTCATCTCTAGAGCGTTTGGTGGACTGAACGAAGTGAGGCGTGGTCTTGCTACAGTGTTCAAACACACTTGGCGCGAACCAATCACCAAGAACTATCCAGACGAAATGCCAGACATCACTCCTCACTTCAGAGGACGTTTGGCACTGACAGTCAATCCTGAAACTGGCGACCACCTGTGTATTTCATGCAGACAGTGCGAAAGAGTTTGCCCTGACAAGTGTATTGAAATTACATCGCACAAGAGCCCAGAGACAAACAAGCTTGAGTTGATTGATTTCAAAATCGACCACGGTCTCTGTATGTTCTGTGGCCTCTGTACTGAAGTTTGCCCAACCCTTTGCATTATCAACACAAACGATTTTGAAATGGCAGACTACACTCGTCAGTCGCTTATTTATGATTTGAAGAAATTGACTTTGAGTCAAGAAGAATCGGCCTTCTACTTTGAACGCAAAGAGATGCCACTACCTAAGCCGAAGCCTGCTAAACCGGCTCCAGCGGCTGCTGCTGCTAAGCCTGCCGCTGATGCTGCTGCTAAACCAGCTGCTGATGCTGCTGCTAAGCCTGCCGCTGACGCTGCTAAGCCAGCTGAAGCCAAAGCTGAAGCTAAACCAGCTGAAGCGAAAGTCGAAGATAAACCAGCTGAAGCTAAGGCTGAAGAAAAGCCTGCTGAAGCTAAAGCCGAAGATAAACCAGCCGATTCTAAATCTAGCGAAGCGTAATTCGAAAACGTAATAGGAAGTCAACAAAATGGGCCAAGATCTGCTCTCACCTCTACTATCTTCACCAAATGTAGAAACCTGGGCGTTTTATTTACTGACGACTCTGTCGATTTGCCTAGCTATCGGAGTATTGGCCGATAGAGTGGTTATTCGCAGCGGTTTCATTTTGATTGGTGTGTTCGGAACGATTTCTGGAATCTTCCTCTTACTCTCAGCTCAGTTTTTGGCCTTGGCCCAAATCATGATTTACGCTGTTGGTATCACGCTTATGGTTGTTATCGCATTGATGCTAACCAACCCGCGCTTAGAAAAAGAACAAGCCGTTGTTTATTACGATGAGAGCTTGCCACCATTAGCCAAGCTATTTGCTTCTTGCAAGCGTAACTTGAGCCTGTGGGTTTCAGTACTGAGTTTTGTCACTCTTTATTCAGCCCTGATTGGTGAGAACCACTGGCCATTGAGCGATCAGGCCGTGAGCCAAGATGCTGTGAAAGTGTTGGGCGAATCTCTAGTCACTAACTATTCCATTCCATTTGAATTCGCATCTGTTCTCCTTCTAGCAGCTTTGATGGGTGCTGTCATGTTAGCTAAAGGCGAACCGAAAACTAAAGACGATGACGACAGTTTGACTGTTGTCGACGAAGCTAAAAAGCAAGAAAACAATCTGGCGCTGCAGAGGTAGGGGATCAAAGTGGAAAACGTAGTTAAGGTCATCAAAGAACCGCAATCTTCAATAAATCTAGCTCTGGGCTATGCGTTGTTTGCAGCGGCTGTTGTCGGTACTTATACCGGTGCGCTGTTTACTGCAAATGGAATAGACAAAATCGTCGCTAATCACTATGACTTCTGGGCCTGCGTTGGTCTGGCTCTCGTTGGCTGGGTTATTCGCAGTGTGGGTGGTCATAAAGGTGTGATCGTCACCATGACGGTTTTGGCATCATTCATTATTTTGACTTTGAATCAGCCCATGCTTCTGCGCTATCTAACTTTTGCAGCGCTGCTATTTTCGATGGGTCTGTACGGTATGGTGCAGTCACGAAATGCAGTGCGCGTGCTACTTTCAATTGAATTGATGCTGAACGCAGTCAATATCAACTTGATTGCATTTTCTCGTTACGTTGATCCAGTGGCACTAAAAGGACAACTCTTTGTTATCTTCGTGCTTACTGTTGCCGCTGCTGAAGCCGCTGTCGGTCTGGCTGTTGTACTCGCCATATACCGCGCTCGTCAAACAGTTGATATGGACAAATTCACACTGCTTAAGTGGTAGTGCGGAAAGTAAGTCATTCGTAGAAATGAAAATTGAAATGGCTACTCGAAAGAGTAGCCATTTTTATTAGTTCATACCGAATGTCTGGGACTAAGCTTCTACGCCCAGCCAGCCATCTTTCTCAAGACCTTCAAAAATTACTTCGCGGAATGTTCTGGTGGCATCGTCTAAGCTTTTTGTGGGCACTTTGACTGTTTTTAAAATAGCACCACTTTTTAATTCTGCGATGCCTATTGTGCGGCTGTCGCGGAAGTCTACCGGGTCGATTGTTTCGTCACTAACAGTGATTTGAAAGCGCTGGTCCAAAAGACTAATAGATATACCAGTGCCCTCAAGGGCTGTACTCAAATCTACAATGGTTGTTATGTCAGTCATTTTAGTTTCCCAGATATATACAAGTGTTCATGCGGTTGTTAACCAACCACTGATTCAGTATATGAATGCTGTTCGCTATGTTCACTGTTGATCTTTTTATGACCGCTCAAGAGCCTGATTGCAGGCCGAATTGCAGCGCCGCATAAAAACGTAACTTCACAGAACTTCGTTACGAGTTAGTTCAAGCTTCGTTACTTATATTTAGTAGCTTATGCCGTAGGCTCTGTTGAAACCGGCTATCAAACCTCCTTGGGTGAGGCCGGAGGAAAGAACTAGAACCAACCAAACAAGCAGGAGGAAGAGCAGGTTGTTTAAGAACCAACGACCCTTTATTAAGAGTATGGCGAAGAATAAAAGGTGAAGATCGTCTTTTTATTATAGCTATCGATTAGATGCCCAGTCAGTTGGGGTAAGTCTGTATGCAGATAGCGGCTGAGTGAAATGCCCAGGAGCGGTTGATGCCCCAAGATACGAGCGGCGACCTATTTGGCTTTGACTCTAATGAGCGGACGCAGCACACCGGCGATATTTCCAGTCAACCTTACGATGCTATTGGTAGTAGCGGCTTTGCCCTGAACTCTGTTATCGGTGGCACCTATCGAGTGCTCGAATTTATTGGCGAAGGCGGCATGGGCCTCGTCTATCGTGTCGAGCACATTATGATGAACAAGATTCTTGCTTTGAAAGTTCTGAAGACTGAGCATCTTACAGAGAATGTCTGGAGGCGCTTTCGCTTGGAGGCCCAGGCCATCTCTAGGCTTGATCATGCCAACATCATCAAAATCTATGACATGAACCAGACTGAGGATAAGCGCCCGTTTTACACAATGGAGTTGCTGTCTGGCCAATCGTTAGCTGATTATTTGCAAGAGAATCAAAGACTGCCGGCTAGCGAGGCGCTGCCTATCTTTCGACAAGTCTGTTCTGCCCTTGCCTATGCCCACGAACGTGGAATTATTCACCGCGATATTAAACCAGGCAATATCATGCTTCTTGATGTTGCCAACTCGGGCGCTCCGCAAATCAAAATTGTCGATTTTGGCATCGTTAAGTTGGTAGACAATGCTGAACTAGCAAGCCAAGGTTTAACCAGGCAGGGTGAGGTTTTCGGCAGCCCACTCTATATGAGCCCAGAACAATGCGCAGGGAGTAAGTTAGACGGCCGGGCTGATATGTACTCTGTGGGTGTAACTTTGTTTCAGGCACTTTGCGGCAAGCCGCCTCTGCTCGGCCGAAGTGCTGCAGAAACAACGATTATGCATCACACTGTGACAGCACCGACCCTTGCTGAAGTGGCGGGAATTGAGTTCCCCGCTGAACTTGAGGCTGTTGTAGCGAAGATGTTGGCTAAGAAGCCTGATGATCGCTACAAGTCATTGTCTGATGTGGCAGAGATTCTTCTCTTAATCGAAGAAGATCATTTTGCCCATCGGCCGTCAACTTCTGGCATGGCTCGTGCCAGAAAGATGACTGGCTCTCGTACTCTCGCCAATTCCGCTTCAAATTTTGGAGCTGCCTTTAGCACCGAATCTGGTACTGGCGATGGCGGTCAAACAGAAGGAGGGCGAAAGAAAGAAGCTGTTGGGCTCAAGGTTCTCTTGGTTCTAGCCGCTGTTTCTGCGGTTGTGGCAATAGTGGTAATTACGTTCTTCAATACAAAAATGCTTGTCTTCAGACCTAAACCTCAAGCGGCTAGACCGCTTGCAAGTTCAGTTAAGAATGGCCTAAGCGGTGAGGCTGAAACTAAGCGCGATGCCGCTGAAATTGCGGCTTTGGAAGTGACTAACAGTCCTGAAGCGGAAAAGACAATTGCCCTCATTCTTGACGAGCGCCAAGCACCCTATTTTAAGACCGACAAGTTTGGCAACTCTACTTTTAGTTTTCCTAGCAATGTATCGATTGGCTCGATTGGTTTTGTCGTTCCCGGCGGAACTAAGACATGCGAGGCCCAGGGCGAATTTAAGATGGGCCGCTGGAAAGAGATGTCTTTTACGGCCAATGAACTTACTCTCGCGCACCCCGAGTTGCTGCAATTCTTCCCCGCAAATAGCTTAGATCACATTGCTTTTACCGATCAGAAAGTCCACTCTGACAAATTTGTCTCATGCCTTATGAAACAGCAGAATCTGCAGGCCTTGAATATGTCAGGCAGCCCAATCACTGAAGCCGATTTGAAGCGTATAGCTAGCCTAAAGAAGCTGGTTGTTTTGACAATTGACACTAAAAACATTAGTCACAGAGCTCTTTTCGAGAGCAAGCTCTTGCCGCGCTTAGAAGGAGTTGGCTTGGTTGGCCTAACTAATTGCACACCGATACTGGAAGAATTGGTGCGTTCTAAACATCTGCATTTTCTTACCCTGACCAGTGCCAAGTTGAAGAAGAGCGATTTCGCCTTAATAGCCAAAATGAAAGGCTTGAAAAATCTTGCCGTCAATTGCACTGAGCTTGATGACGACGATTTGAAGCAGCTAACCTGCTTGAAGGAAATTTGCTATCTGAATGTCGGGGCGACAAAGATTACACAGGCTAGCCTTCCCACTTTAGCCAAATTTCCCCTGCTGAGAAATCCCGGTTTGCCTCCCGAGCTTAACTCTAAATATTACGTAGACTAGACTAGCTTATTTCGCCATTGCTAAGCGCAAAAAGCTCAGTGCCCAATTGTGCAACTGATTCCAAGTCAGCACATCGCGCATCGAGGTCATCCGCCGGCGTTTCTCTTCTGAATTAATTGAGAGAGCTGCCTTGAATGCATTGCTTATATCAACTGGAGATTTTGGGTCGACCAGATAGGCCCCTTGAGCTAATTCGCGCGCACAGCCAGCTGCTTTGGACAAGATCAAAACACCTTGCTGGTCATTGCGACAGGCCACGAACTCTTTGGCGATGACATTGATGCCGTCGCTAATTGAATTGATTGACAGGGCTGTGGCAGCTTGATACCAGGCCGCTAACTGTTGGTGATCGAGTTTTCCTTTGAGGTGAATAATTGGCACCCAGCCTTCTCTCCCGTACTCTTTGTTGATTGAGGCAATTTTCGCTTCAACTAGGCGAGCGTACTCAAGTTGAGCTGTGCCATCTAGTTTTGCTTCTTGGGAGATTTGCACATAATGAAAACGACGGTGTTCAGAGGGATTGGTCTTGAGCATTAGCTCTAGTCCGTTCAATCTTTCCAAAATTCCTTTGGTGTACTCTAGGCGCTCTACGCCCAAAATAAATTGGCTAGCCAAGCCAAGCTTTTCTGCAAGTGCCTCAGAATAGGGCTTTGATTGCGCTGCCATTTCTTGCCAATAGGGCATGTCTACCCCTAAAGGCAGTACGGCAACGGTTGTCGTTCGACCTTTATATGTAATTTTGCTGTTCTTTAGATCAACTGCTGCATCTTCTAATACCACCGCTGCAGTGAGAAGAAAATTCTCGGCATATTCTTCTGTATGGAAGCCAATCAGTTTATTGTGCAACATCGCTTGCACTAATTCGCGACCGATTGGCGCATTGGCCATTATTTCGGGTTGGGGCCAAGGCGCATGCCAGAACTGTGAGAGTACAATGCCGTGTTGCGAAGCCAGAACCGGCGCAGCCAGAGCTAGTTGGTAGTCGTGTAGCCAGCAGATTGTGGGAAAGCTCTCAGAGGCTGTCGTAATGCACTCAGATGCGACTGACTGACAGAGGGCACGAAATGACTTCCAGGCTTCAGGATCAAAAACGCTTTTATTGACGAAACCGTGGAGCAGGTCCCAAAGGTAGCCATTTACTACTTTTTGGTGAGCATCAAACAGGCGTTTTGGTGCTAAAGGAGCGTAGTAGCTGAAACCTCCTCCAGCAGTACCTATTGATGGTGGAGCAAAGTTGGTGTTGGCTTGAGGTAACTCCGAGAGTGCAAACCAATTCACTCGAGTTCCCAGCCTCCTCACCACCGGCTCTAGAGAAGCCGGTACGCCGCCAGTAACACCTGGACCTGCGTATGAGATGACATTGACTGTCGGTAAAAATAATTCGAACCGTTCAATTTCTTCTTCGGTTATCGGCGTGAGAAGAACCGGCGTTGTAGTTGCGCTGTTCATGGCTTTCTTAGTCTATGGAAGGGTGGAAATCTAAAAGAGAAAGTTGGGTGCCAGAGAACAGCAACTGCGAAGAAGTTGCTTGAAAATATGTGGCTGTGGCGGACAGGTTGCCAGAAAAATTTTATTGATACGCTAAGAAGTAATGTAATAGATATGTAACCGGATATCAAGCTTGTGGCATCCGATTTAATAGGAGTAATTGTTAATGTCTGAATCTATTTTGCCCTTGCTGTGCAAGCAAGCTAGTCAAAGAGACCGGGCAAGTTTACGATCTCAACTCGACCGGCTTTGATATCGACAACCGGCACCAATGCTTTGACAAAAGGCACCAAATGCGATTTCTCACCTTTTGTTATTTCGAGCAGCTGCGAGGTTTCGCCAAAGACAGCTGAGACCTTACCAAGTTCTTCCCCTTCGACGGTAAAGGCCGTGAGGCCGACCAAGTCGTCGAGCCACCATTCATCCTCACTTAGAGCATTTAGTTGTGAGCGTTCAGTGAATAGAGTGGCGCCAATAATGCCTTCACTGGCGGTGCGATCTTCGAATTCTTTTAAGGACATCAAAACCAGTTTTTGTTCGGTTTTAAAACTGCGTACGTGGGCAATTTGCCTGGCACCATCGGCAGTGGCGATCTGAACCGTCTTGATTTTGTCAATTAGGTCGATGTTGCCTTTCAGTTTAAGCTTGAGATCACCGCGCAGGCCTTTGACGCCGGTGACAAGTCCGACCGCGAAAGTATAGGTGCCTTCACCTACTGGCTCTAGCTTTTTTTTGATTCCTGGTAAATTGGGCGGCTGTCTTCTTTCCATCGCTTAAATAGCCTATTGTCGAATCCAAATTGATCTAGTACACGACCAACTACAAAGTCTATCTGATCGTCGACCGATTGTGGGCGATGATAGAAACCAGGTGAAGCGCATGCAACAACTGCGCCAGCCTCAGACAGAGTTACCATATTGCGCAGCTGAATTAGGCCAAATGGCATCTCACGCACTAAAATTAGCAGTGTTCGCCGCTCTTTTAAGGTCACGGCAGCTGCTCTATGAATTAGATTTTCAGTGAGGCCACTAGCTAAGGCGCCCAAGGTACCGAGACTGCAGGGCACAACTGCCATTCCTCTAGTGCGGTAAGAACCGCTGGCCACTGAGGCGCCATAGTCGGTCAAGCTGTGCGTGCGTAGCGGCACTGAATCTGGTAGCTGGAGATGTTTTAGCAAACCGGCTTTGAAATCTTCACCAAAGACTAGGTCGTGTTCTTCCTTGACCACTCTCAGGGCTGCTTTTGACATGAGCAGATCTACTGGTTGATTGACTTCCATCAAAAACTGCACTAGGCGCATGCCGTAGATAGCACCGCTGGCACCGGTTATCGCCACCACAAAAGGAAGTTGATCGCCGAGAGGCGGGTGAGAAGCATGATCAGAAGCCATAATAATCTCTGTTTATCGTTGATGAGCGTTAGAAGTCGCTACCTGGGTTATTTACTCTTGGTCTAGAGGCGCCCCCATTGCTACCTTTGGGTACGGTACCAGTGTTGGCGGGTGCATTCTGTGAACTCTCTTCTGCCTCTGGCTCTGGGGCTGGCCGCTCTTTAGCAAAGCGCTTGCCGTGCTTAGAGCTAGTGGGGGCTGGTTCATCTAGAACGGCTGAGTCAATGGAAGACTGACCGCTTGAAGCGGCAAACGAAATTTTCAGAGGCGCATCTAGTTTGACTGTCAGAGGCGAACCGCTGTAAATGTAGAGGTCTCTACCTTTTTTTACTAGTGAGCGCACCAAGCTATTGCGATTGTTATTGCTTGAGTTTGCTTCTTCGCCCAAAATTGGATCTTTGAGTATGTCGTCGCGTTTTAGCACTGCGATTTTGCCAGTGCGCGGATCGCGCTTGTGATTCAAGGCCGGATTAACAGCATCAAAGCCAGCTTGTGAGCCAACATAGGCTACGCTAGACTTGCGAGAGTTGAGGCCGCCCACACCACTTTTTTGATTGGCTGTGGTCTCGCCAGAGAGAGAGGCTACAAGAGGAAGAGTAACACCACTAGGCATACGTATACTCATAAGCTGCACTCTGAGCTTGCCTAGAGGACGCGGATAACCTTTCTGTTGCGGCTGCTTGGAAGAGGATATTGCTTCGACAACTTCGCCTATCACTTCCGTACCGCTGGGAATAAGAACTTCGGTACCATTAGCTAGCACGGGAGCACTTACTTCTACACTAAAGCGTTCGCCTGGGCGTGAAGCTGATGAGCCAATCGTGCTTTGAATTCTTCCTTCAAAACTTGTGCCAATTGGCAGCACGACGGCTTTGCCGTGAAAGCTATTGGGGGCGCGATAAGCGTCTTCAAATACTTCTTCTTTCTTGGCTGCTTGCGCCTGCTCTGGAATTGCTAAGCTAATCAAGGCAAGAAGTGAAAATAGTAATTTGGCGGAGACCTGCTTGTTCAACTTATATACTCTCTTCTCTTGGGTGTTAGCTTCGATATTTTAGTCATTGTCGCTGCTTTCTGAATTTTTTGCTGCCAGCTCTGGCGCTTTTTTCTTACCACGCAGGCGCACCATGGCATTTGTAATGAGCCAGGCTATAGAAAGTGCAATAAGAATCATGATGACCATGCGCACAATGCCAAAGGCAAAGCTGAAGACTTGATTGAACATCACTAAGACTGCCGCTAAAACAATTAGCGCGCCCCCAATCACTTTCAGTTTTTCTTTGTTGATTTGCATTCTTGCTTATGTTTTTAGTCTCGATGAATATATTTATCCAGTCGATTGATAACTTGTGGTGCAATCACTTTGCTACCAAACCACCAGGCGCCGCCGATCGCAAGCGGGACTGCTAGCACCCGGAGCTGCTGCGGCAAAAGCGAATAGAACATGCTGATTGCTAGAACGGCTATGCCGATACTTAATGCCATTGAAAACTTTTGAATGATAGCGATTTGTTCGTCGCGTTCCATGCGCTGAAAAGAGCTACCAAGAAAGGCTACATAGTTGGTCCACATGCGCTTAGCGCCACCCTTGGCTTTTTGAAAAGCCTTGGTTTCGCGGATGTCGCGTGGTTTTTGGGCTGACTTGCCGTCATGCGAAATATCGGCACCGTCTTCTTCTGGTGTTGCATCAAAGACTTCCTTGTCTCGATCAGTTCGTTTCAAGCCCGAGCCCAAGCGGCCCTTTGAAGGTTTTGCAGCTTTTGTATCTCGTTTGCCAACAGCCATAAGACCTCCAACTTCTTTCAGACTCTAATTATCTTTGCCTTTGATCGGGCCAGATTTTTTCTTCAGTTTTACTAGGTTTGATTCCACTTCTTTGCGCAGCGGGTTAGCATCTTCAGAGGCTTCTAAGAAGCATAAAGCGTAATTTATTGCTTGACCAGGGTCTTGTTTCTCTGATTTCGTGAAGAGATTGAAAAGGCCGTAGTAAGCATTTGAATATTGCGGATCGGCTGAAAGAGCCTGCTTGTAATGGTCAATTGCTACTTCTGGAATTTTCCAGGTGGCATCACCGAGTTTTACTTGACGGGCAGCTTCGTTGCGCTGATTGTTGATGCGGCTCATGCCCTGCTCGGCCCGGGTAGACACTTCATTCATGTCTTTAGCGTAAGTAAAAGCTTTTTCGGCAGCGCGGTAATCGCCTTCTTGGAAGCACTGCTCACCAAGGGTAATTAGCTCAAACGGCTCTTCACGATGCTTTTCGATGATGCCGGTAAATTTGGCGTTGGCTTCTCTAAAGCGATTTTGCGTCAATGCTTTTTCTGCTTCTGACAAATCTATTTTTTCTTGCAGATCGCGCGTGCCGCTCTTAACCACAGCCCCTTGCACCGATTGTTCGGTGACAATATTCTGCAACTTATCCATCAGCTGGGTAAAGTCAGCTGGATACGACCCTTCTTTGCGGAATTTGCGGAAGCCGACCCGAGCTAAGCCAAGCATAGCTGTGGGGTCATCTGGTTTGCCCGCTAAAATGGTTTTGAATTCAGATTCGGCCACTTCAAGTTTGTCTTGACGCAGAGCCAGTTCGGCTAGCTGATTGCGCATTTGAAAATCGTTTGGCAAAATATCGAGGGCGTTGTGATATTCAGAGATGGCAAGTTCGCCGTCACCACGGTTGGTGTAATACTCAGCGCGACGTTTGTACGGGTCTGGGTTGCGCGGATCGATTGAATTTGATTTGGCCCAACTGGCTAAAGCCGAGGGGCCATCGCCTTGCTTGCGATAAATGTCACCTTCAACCAAGTGCCAATCAGAGCCGCGACCAGTATCGGCAATATTGTGCAATTCCATGTAGGCTTCTTCGTGCTTACCTTGGTTAGTGAGCACTACAGCTTTTTGCAGGTGAGCTGGGCCATAGTCACTTTTAAGTTGCAGAGCCTTATTGACGAACTCTTCAGCTTCTTTGTCGTGAGGGTCTAAGTGCAGTAGAACTTGGGCAAGCAAAGTCAAGTTGACACTATTTTCGGCTAAGTTATTAGCTTTGCGCAGTGGGTCAACAGCACCGTCCATGTCGTCTTGGGCAATTTTGACCATGCCTAAAGTTTGCTGAGCGATGACAATATTTGGATTTTCTTTAATAGCTTTTTTGCAAAGTCTCTCTGCTGCTTCTAAGTATAAATCGCGCTTAGCAGGCGATGCCACGGTCTTAGAGTGAACGTATGAAACGTATCCAGCAGCGGCAATGACATTGGGGTTGTCAGAAAACTTTTCTTTGGCTTTCTTCAATAGCTTTTCCGCTTCAAGCAATTTAGCTGGCCACGGTTGTTTTGCTAGAGCGACAGCCAGACCGGCATATGCGTCACCGGTTTGATCTTCTTCAAGCAGTTCGCGATAAGCATCTTCTGCTTGCTTTAGTTTGTTTTGCAAAAGCAAACCGTCTGCGTCGGCTAAAGTGGTGGCAGCGGCTGAAAATGGATAAATAACGGCGCAAAAAGGCAGAGCAAGCGAAAAGGCGCTGGCTATAACTACTTTGAAGAAAGAGCTATTTTGCTTTCTCCAGGTCATCTGCTTTTTTGTTCTCCTTTGCTGCTTCCCCTTCGTCAGACATCGCTTTTAACACTTGGGCTGCCTTGCGATGCAGGCTCGGAAGATTTGGTGCCAGAATAATTGCCTCTTTGAGGATGGCCAATGCTCCGGCGTAGTTCTTTTCGGTAATGAGCTTTTCAGCGTCATTTAATAATGGTTGTACCCTAGAAGTGTTGATTTGCCTCAGGGCATCTGCGGCACCTGCTTCTTTTAAGCCAGCCGCTTGACGGTAGCAGGTGGCTGCATCATCAAGCTTGCCCTGCTTTTCTAAGGCTGTCCCTTCTAAGAGCCAGATTTTGCCGTCGCTCGGGCTGGCCCCAGCTAGAGTGTCTGCTTCTTTTATCGCTTCGTCAAGCTTATTTTCTTTGATCAGGCTTTCAATCTTGGCATAACCGGCACTATTGTTGACTGCTGGCTTAGCTGTGGCGCTGCTAGCCGCTGCAGTTGCGCCTGGTGTACCTGATGCTCCAGCTGCACCGGGAGTGCCACCAAGGGCTCCAGCTGTGGCTGCCGCTGATCCAGTTGTACCGCTTGCACCGGCTGCTGCAGTTGGGTCTGGCCCTTGCCCAGTTAGATTGTTGTAGAAAGGAACCAGAAGTGGATTGACAAATTTATTGATGCCAATGGCTTTCTGGGCCGCTTCTATGGCCGTGGCTTTCTCGCCCTGGCGGTCGCGGCCGCGAGCTAAGATGTACCAGAGCTGAGCGTCGTTGGGGTTGAGCTTAATTAGGTCGTCAACTTTTTGCACTGTCTCAGCCACGCGCATGGGCGTCGCCAGCGCACTTTCAACCACCGCCTGGTGGTACGCAATGCGGGCCTTAGCTAAGTCAGGATTAGTAGGTTCGGCTCGCCATGCCTTTTCGTAGCAAAGCTTGGCGTGGTCGAAATCGGCTTGAAGTAGATAGGCGCCGCCTAAAAGCATCTGGTTTCTAAAGGAGGGATTGATAGCAACAGCTTCAATGCCAACATCTCTTAGTCCACGAATAGCATTTGAATTACTTGGATTAACAGTGACTGCCCGTCTGTATTCTGTGGCGGCATTGTTGAGGCGGCGAGTGAAGACTGATTTGTCTTGGTATCCTTTTGCCTTGTAAGCAAAGTCTTTGAGAGTGTCACCCAGTACGGTGTGACATTCAGAAAGGGCCTCGACGTTTTCTTTGTCTTTGGGCCAATCTTTGCGCAGGGCCACGATTAACTCATCATAGCCTTCCACTACTTTGCCGCCGCGCATCAAACACTGACCTAAATAGAAGTGATTGATACCGGTGTCAGATAACTTTGCTGCTTTGCGAAACTCGACTACGGCATCTTCAAAGTGATCGGGAGTACCTTCTGCCCCCTTAGCTAAGCTCAGGCGGTAGGCGGGATCACCAGGATTTTTTCCGAGAGCGTTCAAGCAATAGTCGAGGTTGCTATCGGCTGGGCCGTTGCCTGGATCGGCAAAGAGGGCGCGGCGATAGTGGGTAATTGCCGCTGGAAGATTTTTTGCTGCTCGCAAAGAATCGGCGTATCTTAGCTCTCCGGCTGATAAATTGCGTCTGAAAGTAATGTTTTCAGGATCGCCTTCAAGAGCGAGTTTGTGTTCTTCTAGGGCTTGTTGCCACAGTTGTTTTGAGCCGAGTTCGACGGCTCTGTTGTTGTGCTCAAGCGGGTTTGTCGGATTGGGCGTCATCAAGTAGACCCCGCCACCGCGTCTTGCTGCTGGCTTCGCCGTGCAGGGTCTGATAAATGCAGCGGCGCTCACCAGGCTGAGCGAGAGGGCTAAGCAAAGTAGGTTAAATTGGCATTCGATGATTGAATTCACCGATGCAGGATATTTGTAATTGAAGTCTTTCATGGCTTCCTAGGCTGCTAAGAAGAACAATTGTGCTCTAGTTTTGCTACCAGCACACAAGCTGTTCTAAAAAAGGTAATACCCATTCTATAAGCCTTACAAAATTACGCTCGCATTTTGTACTGGGTTTCCCCCAGAATTTTGGCAATGTCATTTTGCCGTTACCAAATTTAATGATGGGAATCTCCCCATTCCCAAAAAAATGTTGCCTGGCTAACATTCTTGGTGGTGTTATCATACTTTTCTGTTGACAAGGGGCTGGAAAAGGATTAAGTTTTGGTCACCCCATTACTAAGTTCAGGGGTTTCGCTTGCCTAGGAGAGCAAAGCGAAGCGCTCACAATCTTGTTGTCAAGCCCTTATTTCTTGTTTTTTGGCGTTTCTTTTACTACGTAATTAGGGCATGAAGAATCTATATAGCCATTTGTCCCCTGGAGGGATAAAGATTGAATCACCCCAATTCTTCTCAGTTATCTGCCGCACAGACAATTCGTAAAGCCTCCTCCGCTTTATCGTTTTCACTTGCGGCTCTATTTATAGCTAGCAGTCTGCCTGCTTTTGCTCAGCTACCGCCCGTAAACATGGGCCGTTGGGTGAAACAGCCTGGCGATAATCAGTATTCAACTGATACTCAGCAATCGAGACATGGCGGCGGCCAGCCCGTCCATCAAGTGGTTGCGCCTCAGACCGCAGTGATGCCGCAGCAGTCGGCTCCAGTTTGGAGGCCGACACCAAAAGCTTTTAGATCAGATGTATCTCTAGATCCAATTGTTTGTGATGAGCCTATTCCTCCTGTAGGTTTTGCTCCATTACCTGAAAGCCTCGATTTGCCTGGTATTCGTGGCGGATCGGCTGGCTTCACTCGCAGCCCTTCGGCTGGCGGCGCTGGTGGTGGGGGCGGCGGCGGCTTCTCTTCCAGCTATCAAGGTTCAGCTCCTGGCATGGGTGGTGGCGGCAACGCTGCGCCTGAGGTACGTAGTTCGCAGGGGTACAATTCCGTGAAGCCTGGTGCTTTCGTACAGAAGAAAACTCCCTACGGTGCAGCTAATAACAATCCTCCTGGTAGCTTCAACGGCGGTGGAGATGTCTACTCAAGTGGCGACGGTGCAGCTCCTCCTATGTCTGAAGCGCAGAGACAAATGAACAGTTTGGGCCGCGAGCCTGGGCTGAGCAATAAGTCATCCGCTGCTCCAGAAGCGCCAGCTGCTGTGCAGATTAACCAAGCAACTACCCAAGATTTGTCGTTGCCTGACGATGAGTATAAGCAAACTAAAGGTGGCAATAAATCTACCAGTCAGGCTGGAAAATTTGTGCAAAGAATGGCTCGGCGTGCGGGACGCAGTATGCTGCAACCGCTAAATCAAATGCCGATGCCGAGATTTCCGATGAAATAGGTGTTTAAATGTGGCGTATAGGTCATCCAATTGAAACGAGATGACTAGGGGATTAGAGAGGGTTTTAGTATGTTCCTAGAGATTTTGAAAAATCATAAGTTGTATCTGGTGCTGACCACCAGTGCGCTTGTGCTGTCGGCTTTGACCAGCAGCGCTCAAGCTCAATCACCGTCGGTCAGTTTAAAGAAAGGCCAATTGCAACAAGCTGGCTGGTATAAATCGGCACCGCAAGTACAGATAGTTGATGATGGCCCGGTTGTGCATGACTACCGCACGGCACCACACGAAGATCAGGCCTACCAAATTCCGATTGGTCCGGCCGGTACTAGTGGTCGTATTCCTGAAGGCGGTATTCCTTTAGGTAATGGTGGCCCGCAAATGATGAGAATGGCTCCTAACTCTTTGCCGCAATCAGGGTTCGGAACCAATATGCCAGCTCGTGGCATGGGCCCAGCTCGCGCACTACCAGGCACTGAAATGGGTCAACTCGGTAAGCAATATGCTGCTGAGCAGAGAAGATCAGCTCAGAACAATGTATCGGCTAGACCAATCGGCTTAGGTCGCGGCAATTCAGCTGCGGCTGCTCCCAATCGCATGGCTTCGTCGCCAGCAAGCTACGGTGCTGCTTATCACGGCAGCGGTGGTGGTTACGTTGCTCCTAGCTCTAGCAGTTCCGCATCGGTTAGAGCAAAACTTCTTGGTAAATAAAGTGGGTGTTCATGTCCAAACTTAAGCCGCAGATCAATCCCAAGCTCTTTATCGCTGCCCTTTCTACAGGGGCAGCATTAGTGCTTTCTGCGGCTACGAGTGCTGGACATGCGCAGAACTCGGTGCGTTACACCACAGGTAAGTTAGAGCAGGTGCACTCGCACACTACACCGCTGAAGCTTCAACTGATAAATGAGAATCCAACCTTAACTGATTGTCGCCCCGTTGAGGAAGCGCCAAAAACCTATCAGTTCAATATTCCAGGGCGACAGAACACAAACTCCGCTCCGGGCGTAATTCAGATCAATGCCACTCCACGTGCATTGCCTTCCGCTAGTTTCAATAGCAATATTCCAGCGGGTGGAACTGGTGTAAATCGCAGCTTGCCAGGGGTTGAACAGGGGCATCTCGGAAAGCAAATGGCTGCTGAAGCCAAAGCAATCAAAACAACTTCCGCTCGGCCAATCGGTAAACCTAGTAACACAATAGCACCGGCCCAAATTAAGTCGGTCACTGCCCCAGCTTCGTACTCCAACTATAAAGCGGTTGGTAACTCAGGCAGTGCTAGTTCTATGCAAAAAACTACAACAGATGCAACAGGAGTAATCAAAAAGCGAGACCTCCTTCTCAAATAATTTAGCAATCAGGTATTTAAGTTCAATGCGCTTACCACTTCCACTTCTAGCTCTCCTCTCCATCCTGGTCACAGGGTGTAGCCCGCTGGGTGGAAGTTTGGGCCGAGTCGATTCTAAAACTCAAACTCCAAGTGGTGGCAGTGGCCTTCTCGGTCAGTTACGGCCTAAAGTAGATCCTCGCTATGTCGAACAAGCGCGCCAAGAAGAATATGCTAGAGCGCAACAGCAAATGGCTCAGGCTCAAGCGCAAGGGCAGCAGCGTGTTGCTAGCAGTGATGGCATGGGTCGCGTTTTGCCACAGGTTCTTACTGGTCCAATATCTGGTCAGCTAGGCAACGCTGGTTTCCTCAATACTTCTTCGACACTCTCAAATCAAACTACTAGTAGCAGCAGCGAATCAGTCAACGCTGATTTGAACGCTGGTAGCCCTGTCGCCAGCACAGGCACCAATGCGGTGCCCGGTAACTTAAATCAACCCACTGGCGATCCAGTCTTAGTGGCTGATGCCTCTAAGGCTGCTACTTATGGTTCTTATGGCTCAGTGCCGCCACCTCCGCCTGGTGCTCTCTCTCCTCCTCCTCCAGCCGTGACTCTTTCTACTCAGGCTAATGTTGGCCAATATCAAGATCCAAATAATCCTTACGCTAATCCGTATGCCAACCCATACGCCAATCCCTATGCTAATCCTTACGCAAACCCATACCTCAATCCTTATGCTGTGCCCTTCCAGGGTGGACAGGGTTATCCCCAGCCGATGATGCCTCCACAACAACCAGCTCGACCATCAGGCTTGTTTGGTTCTGGTCAGGCCCCTCGTTCTGCTGGTCGTGATGCTGACGAGCCCGAGCGCAAGAAAGTTTCTAATTTTGTGCCAATCACACCAACTGGCATGGAATCGCGTTCGCCTTACAAACAACGGGATGACCTTAAAGTATTGTGGAAGGGTGCTCTTTCCACACCGTCTATGCAACAAGTTGTTGGCAAAGACGTGAAAATTGCCGAGGTTTTGAACCGAGTTGATGTCGGCCTACCGAGCGACGGCACTAAGGGTAGCTTCAGTGTTGGTCAAAGACAGGTAGATGCCATCTTCAAGCCAGTGGCTGTTGATAAGCGCGTCTTGCCTGCTTTGCGTCGAGTGCAGACTGACTTGGTTCAGTCTTATTATCGTTATCTCTATACCTATAACAAGTTCGCTTTGGCCCAACAAACTTATGCTGCTCGCAAGCAAGAAGTTGAAGTTGCCACCTCAGATTCTGAGAAGCAGAGAGCGGCTGCTGATGTAGCTCAAGCTCAGAATGAGGCTGATAGCTCTAGAGAAGATATGAAATCGGCTCAGCAAGAATTGTCGGCAGCGGCTGGCGCCAATGCTGCTCGTTCTATCATCGGTCGGGTTTCAGGTATTGCTCCTTCAGCTGAGGCCCTCACTCAAGCTGAGCCGCAAGCTGCCCCTGTAGAAAAACAAAATTCAATGTTCGGTAACTTTGGTTTTGGTTCGCTATTTGGTATGGGCAATAAACCAGCCAAAGGTGCTGAACCGGCAGAGCCTGCCGCTAGAATGGCCATGGCTGCCCCGATGGCTAAGGCCGCTAAGGCAGAAAAGCCCGCTGGAAAAAATGCAGCTAAAGACAACAGCAAAGATAATTCCAAAGACAAGGGTAAAGGCAAGGCTAAAGCAAAAACTGCTGCTGTTGCCGACAAGGGTGACTTGCAGCCTTCTGGTAGCGCACCTGCTCCCCGTGAAGTTGCAGCTACTCCTAGCGCCCCGGCTGAATCATCTAGCCCAGTTCAGTTCGAATTGAAGGGTGTAAATGTCACTGCTCGAAAATCTATTTTGACAGTCGCCATCAAGAATAGCGGGCAAAGTGACTTCTCTTTCAATCCGGATTCATTTGCAGTTTCTGAAAATAACCATAAACTATCAGAAGCAGCAATGCGCGCAGACTTTGAAACCACCTTGGTGCAGCCCAGCCAGGAGGTACAAGGCACGATTACTATCTTTGGGCGACCCTGGAACGACCGACTCACGGTATCTCTGTCAGACGGCACTCGCAATCTGCAGATGCACCGATGACAAAGACAAGCAGAAATTTTTCTTTCAGGTCAGAGCACACTAAGCAATTGGGTAGAGAAGGGATGAAGAAGTTAACTAATAAAATTGTTGGGTGCACTCCCAATCTGTTTTCTTTACTAGTCTTAGTTCTTGCAGTCGCTTTTAGCTGCGCTTCACCGGCATTGTCACAAAATGCTGGTCCTCGGCCTGCCGGTGTGGCACAGAACACACCAATGAATTCCAATAATTATTCATTCAAAGACATTATGGACCAGTATGACAAACGCTACCCGTTCCAGAAAGCCCAAAGACGTGCTGATACCCATACTCAAAAAGTTCCAGGTACAAACCTAGATGAGTCTGACGCTGGTACTCCTAACGTTACTACTGCTTATCAGCCTGTAATTAAGCGTTGCGATCTCTGCCAATACGGTATTGCTTATATGCAAATACCGATGATTGCCACCAATACTCCGCCGCAATCGAGAGACAACGAAGTCTTCCAAAACCAGCTTACTACCTTTGGTATGCCGATCAGTGACACTCAGTTTCAGATGATTAACCGTGAGAACAATCAGCGAAAAGTTGAGCAAATGTGGGACCCTGAAAAAGCTCAGTGGATGACCAAAGCAACAGCCCAACTTGCCGGTGCTTCTGCTGCCAATAGTATGGCCGGTACTGCTGAGCAATCTTTTGGTTCAGCCCTTGATCGTATTGTTAATGCCGACGGCGGCAACTGCCTAATCAACGTCGCGAACGAAGCATCTGGTGCTGGCTATCCCGGCATGGTCATGTACAAGACCATACCTGAGGCTGTGGGCATGGTGCAGCGCATGTACAGACAAGTCTTCATTCCGATGGCTATTCTTTTCCTATTGCCTGGTGCTGTCGCCAGTCAAGTCAAAGGTCAGATCGGCCGTGGTTTTAACTTAGGTTACGCTGAAGGTGCCAATCCGTTTGAAGGCATTTTGCGCTCTATCGTTGCTGTCTTTCTAATCCCAGCTACTCAAGTAATTGTTAGCTGGTCTATTGATGCTGGTAACTCGATGGCGATGAGTGTTCGCGATTGGGTCGACACAGACATGATTCAAGATTGGGCAAACCAACTTTCTTACAACACTACTGCTGCCAAAGATGACAACGTTGTGCGCGCCACTATCCCGGGCTCGGGCGGCGCTGGTGCTGGCGGAGGAGCTGGCGCTGGCGGAGGAGCTGGTGCTGGTGGTGGTGGGATTGGTAGTATCATCAGCGGCCTTGGTTCTGCTATTGGCGGCGTGGTCGGTGGTTGGTTGTCTTCCTTAGGTAGCTTTGTCTCAGCCTTTGGTGGTGGTGGTACGGGTCTCGGTGCTCAAGTACCAGAAGCTGCAGCGGTATATGAGCAACAGGGCGCCCTGTCGCAGATTATGCAGCTTAACCTCAACATGATGATGAATACGGCCTCAATATTCTTGGTGATTTTGGGCGCATACCAACTCGTAATGATCTGTTATTTGTTCTTGCTAGGACCATTGGCAGCTGCTTTCTATGCCTGGCCACAAGTGACTGGCAGCCGCAAACTTTTCAGAAACGTATTTGGAAGCTGGGTTGAAGGTGTTCTTCAAGTATCGCTTTGGCGCTTCTATTGGATGGTAGTGCTAGCTGTAATGACTCAGCGTCTCATCTATACCAATGGCGGTACCACTAACCTTCAGTGGGAAGTTTGTATGTTCACTTGCTTCCTCGGCATTTTATTGTGGGCACCATCTTCGCCTTTCAATTTCTCACCTAATGGTGGCTTGGCCAAAGCTGAAGAGCTGGCCGCTAAGAACAAGAAAGACGGCGGCGGTGGCGGCAAGGGTGGTGGAGCCGGTGGCGGCGAGAAAGGCGAATCTGGTGCTCCTGGCGCCGGTGCCGATAAAGAGAACAGTCCGGGCAGCGGAAATAATCCCGACCAGGGCGACGCCCAACCAACCGTTGGACCAGAATCCACTACCAAACAAGAAACAAGAATGGCCGGTGAGCCTACTGCTGATGGTGATAAGGCTATCGGTATGGCACCGCCAAATCAAGGAGAATCGCTCTCTACCAAAGACAACGCCGCTACAGCAGTTCCGTCAGTTCCACCTATGTCAGGCGATAAGAGCACTGCCGATGGTGGCCCTGGTGAGAGTGGCTCCAAGAAGGGCGAAGTGCAAATGGCCATGGATGTTAATTCCGGTGGCGGGCAGGTCGCTGGCGGCATGGGGCCAGGGCTGACTCCTGGTCAGGGTGGCACCAAGTCCAATCCAAGTTTGGATGGTGGCAAAGATAAGGGTGATAGTGATAAAGGTGACAGTTCTGGTGGTGACAAAGCCGGTGGAACGACCGTGGTCGCCGCTGCTGGTGCTGCTGCCGGTGGTTCAGCTGGTGCTTCTGCCAGTGCCGCAGGCAATGCCACCCAGACCTTAAATCAAGCACAAAGTTCTGGTAGTGGCAGCGTAGACCTGCCGCCGAAAGCCAAGCCAGACGACAACATACAGCAAGCTTAAAGGAGGTGAGGATGATGCGAACGTTAGAGACTAAGTACGGAAAAGAAGATACACAAGTGAGGCCCGGTAAAATGACTGTCAGTAAAGATAAACTGAAAAGCAAACTAGATAGAGTGATAGTTCTCATTCTTCTTGCCTTTGCTATGTTTTCGGCAACCATGCCGATGGCTTACGGTCAAGGCGCTGGTGGCGCTGCCATGAGTGGTATTCGCAACAACAACGCTGCGAGTGATATTGTTGGACCTTACGATAAGCGATACAAGAACATGGCCGCGTTCCGTAGGGAAGACCAAGTAGTCAATCAAGAGTCAGTTGGGCCTGGTCAAGTTATCCACAGTACTTCTGGCCCGGTTCAGGTTTGGCCTGTATCAATTCCGACCGCTACCTCAGCGGTACCTACCTTGAGAGACCAAGCGATCACGAAAAACATGTTCCAAACTTTCGGTTATCCGCTCTCTGATACTCAGTTTCAGTTAATCTCGAGAATGAACGATAACATTGCCACAGAGCAATTGTACGATCCAGAAAAAGCTCACTGGATGGCCACTGCTACAGCTGGTTCGGCCTCTAACGCAGCAGCCAACAGTATGGCTTCTTTGGCTATCAACCAAGCTTTGTCTGCAATCGATTTCTGCAAACAGTTTCTTACTAACTTCACTGCTGAGCCAAACAATGTCTGGCAGCGCATTCGCGATCAACTTTTCGTTCCTATGGCCATTTTGCTCTTGCTCCCTGGTGCTGTATTGGCTCAGGTCAAGGCCATTGTTGCTCAGGGTTCGCCAGTTCTAGTTGGAGAAATACACCCATTTGAAGGGCTATTCCGCTCTATCGTGGCTATCTTCCTCATTCCTGGAACCTTCTTAGTCATTAACTATGGTATCGACGTAGCTAACTCGCTCACGTATACGATTGCCAATGAGTACTTCCATATCTTCGGTACAGACATGTATGAAGACGCAAAATGCGCCATCATCAGAGCCTTCCCGATGAACAAACCTGAGTGGAACAGAAACTCATTCAACGTCAAAGAAACCCCTCGATTTGAAGGAACCGGCAACTGGGCTCCTCTTGAGGGCTACACTCTGGCGACTGCTCGTATCGATCCATGTATGGGAGTCGAAGAAAGCCGGGTACCGGACGAAGATGTGGTTCAGAGCAAAAACATAAACCGCATGATGATGAACGGTCTCAATGACACAGCCACAATTTCGTGGAATTTGGCTTGTGCCTTCCAGATGGCATTCTTGTATTACTTGTGGTGCATGGGGCCTGTGGCCGCGGCATTGTGGGTCTGGCCTGTACAAGCGCTTCGTGGCGCTCTCTCTAGCTGGATAGACGGTGTAATTACAGTCTGCTTCTGGAGCCTTTTCTGGAACACCACCATATTATTGATGGCTTGCTTCAGAGGGGTGGGAGACTCAGGCACAATTATCATGACGGCCTTGATTTTCTTGGCTGTGAACTCGGTTAAGTCAGCCTTTGACTTTGCCGGCTTAGCTTCTGCTGCCGTTCAAGACGCAGCTGCCCAAGCTCAGAAAGTTGCTAGCTCTGCCAAAGGTGGCGGTGCTGGTGGTGGTAGTGGTGGAAGCAGCGGTGGAGCTTCGCAAGGTAGTAAGGCTGGCAGTGGTAATGCTGGTAGCAGCGGTAATAATGTCGGTGGCAGTGGTCCAGGCAGCGGTGACAAAGCTGGTGCTAGTGTTGGCGCTACGCCGAGTGATAGGGGATCTGGTTCTATCGGCTCGACTGGTGGTATTGACAGTGGTACTTCTTCACCTATCGGTGGAGCTGACAATAAAGCTGGTCTGGGCGAGGGTGTTGCAGCCGCTAATGCTGGTAAGGCAGGCGGAGACAATACTCGAGGCCTAGGAGCGGTTGGTGATGTAGATATGCCTCCTCCCGCAGGTGGCGATGGTGATGCTGTAGGCGGCAGTGGAAGTGGTTCGGGTTCTGGCGGCAAGGGTGCCGGGGATGCTGCTGGTATGCCTCCATTGGGTGATATCGGTGGGGCAGCAGCTGCTGCCGGTGGTTCCATTGACTCTTCTGTCAGTGTTGCCCACGACTTCGCTGGTATGCCAGGCGGCTCAGCTGATTCGCTCAGCGTCAACACCAATAATGGTGGTGGCGGTGGCGGTGGCGGCCTCGCTTCTGGTGCTGATGCAGCCAAAGGTGGCATGGATTCACTCCTCAACTCAGGAGCTGGTGGCATGCTTGCAGGCGCAGCTGGTGCTGCCGCCGGCAATATCCTAGGTGGTAATGACGCTGGTGTTAGTGGTATACCGCAAGCTCTTGCAGGCTTCGACACCGCTAAGGCCGACTTCTTAGGAGACTCGAAGGCCGCACCTATCAATCTAGATTTGAACAATCCAGCCAATTCGCTGGGCGGTAATTTCGCCGCTCCACTCGATCTGGCCAAGTCTGGAATGGGTGGTGATGTATTAGGAGCACCTAACGCAAACGGTGTTTCTGATGCCCTCCTCCGTGATGCTTCAGGTCAAGTTGTAACTGGTGCTGACGGTAGGGCACAGCTCGATATTGGAAAAGCCGGCGAGGCACCAGCACTGTCTGGAAACATCGCCTCCGATCCAGGAGCCATGTCTGCTCAGAAGACAGCCTTAGAGGCTATGACAATGAGCGGTGTCACTACCGATCAATTGTCACGGGCTATGGCTGATCCTCAAGGCGCAGACTACAAGTCGATTGCCGATACTGTAGGTGTTGCACCGCCAATTCTCGATGCTGCCCTACACGGTAACACCAGTGCTGGTGTGATGACTGCCGTCGGATTTGGTGGCACTGATACTGCCGCTTCATTCGCCTCGGCTCCTGGCATCGCTAACGATACTGCTAGCATGTCGATTGCAGCCCATTCACAAGCTCAGATGATCGCCGGTGGTGACACTGGTATGTTGTCCAGAGCCACTGTAGGAATGGACTCGCAAGCTGCCTCTCAGCTAATGGCCTCACCACAGATGGATGCTCAGTTTGCATCGACCATGGGTGGTTATGCTCAAGCTCGTGAGGCAACCGGTAGCTACGCGCAATCTGATGCTCAGTACGCTTCGATGTCTTCATTCGGTGGGGTCGCTCAAGGTATTGCTCCTAATATGATTAGTGGCGATTTGAGCCCCGCTGGAAGTGTCGCTCAAGCCAATGGCTTCGCGTCGCCAGTTGCTGCGGTGTCTAATGACCCTGGTGCGGTTTCAGCCCACAATGCTGCTGCTGATATCATGGCCATCACCCACACCAGTGGAGCTGAGCTGCAACGAGCTTTGTCTCAACCAGGCAGTGCTGAGTACACTCAACTTGCTGAACGATTCGGTGCTGCACCGGCATTAGTTGACGCTGCCCTCCATGGTAGTGCCGCTGCTGCTGCCGTTGTTGAGACTGGTTTCGGTAGAACTGACTTTGCTCGAGATAATGCTGCGACTTCATTTACTGCCCATCAATCGGTAGAAATGTACAACGCTGCTGCCACCAATTATGGTGCGCCAGCAGTGCAGTCTGCGGCAATGGACATGAACGTAGGAGCTGGTCAACAGATTCTACAAAGTGGCCAACTCGATCAGCAGTTCGCTAATACCGTCTCGAGCTATAGAGAATCATCACTTGGTGGTTCTTATGCTCAAGCCGACACTGGGTACGTGACTGCTTCTGGCTCCACGCCAGCGGTCACAGCTTCTATGGTCACCGGTGGGGCCGACGCCCCAGGCGCACTAGCTGCTTCGATGGGCTACGCACCTTCTTATAGTGTTGGTTCAGACCCCGGAGCACACGCTGCTCAAGGAGCTGCTGCCGACATTATGGCCATGACTCATACAAGCCCTGAGACCTTGCAGCGAGCTCTGTCTAACCCAAGTGGTGCCGAGTACGCTCAACTGACTCAGTCGTTTGGTTCTTCGCCCGTTCTAGTTGATGCCGCCTTGCATGGTAATGCTAGTGCTGCTGCCATTGTTGAAACAGGATTTGGTCATACGCAGACTGCTCATCAGTATGCCGATAGTTCATCTACTGCTCAACAATCAGTAGCCATGTATGACACTGCCTCAACTCGCTACGGCGAGCAGACAGTGCAGCAGGCAACACAAGGAGACATTGGTTCTGCCCAAGCTATATTGCAGTCTAGTCAATTAGACAACCAGTTTGCTTCGACAGTTCAGAGCTACCAGCAGGCTTACTCCGCTAGCGCAAATAGCGGTGCTGCTCCAAGCTTTGCCAATGTTGACTATGGTTCGGTCACCCCTAGTGGTGCTCAGCCAGTAGTGTCAGCGGCACTGGTCGGCGGTGATCCTTCACCAGTTGGAAGCTATGGAAATGCTGCGGGTTACTCCGCTCCGTATGCTCTGCCATCAGGCGATGCTAGTGCTGTCACTGCTCAACGTATGGGCACCGACATCATGGCGATGACTCACACATCTCCTCAAGAGTTGCGTTCTGCCATCGCCCATCCTGAAAGTCAGCAGTATCAACAGCTAGCAGAGCGCATGGGCGCTTCACCAGCTCTAGTTGATTCAGCTCTGCACGGCAACATGAGTGCCGCTGTTGTAGCTTCAGCTGGTTTCGGTACAACTGAGACGGCCAGACAGTTTGAAGGTCAGTCGGTGACAGCTGCCCAGTCGATGCAATACAGTGAAAGAGCTCAAAATGCTGCGATCGCTAGTGGAGCAACGAATGGTGCTGATGTCGTGAGACAGGCAGCAATCGGAATGGACGCATCGGCCGGACAAGCCATTCTTGGCAGCACCCCGTATGCCAATCAGTTCACCAGTACGGTAGCAGCCTATCAAGCTGAAGCCTCTACTGGTCGAGGTTACATTGATGCACCTTCTGTGCCCAATGTGATTGCAGGTCAAGGGCAAGGCCAAGATATGTCCAGAGGTACTGCCTCAATTGATCCTGGTTACAGTGGTGGAACCGTCCAGCCTGCCAACTACACGGCCTACAGTGGTGATCAGTCGAACTACACTCAACCGAACTACACTCAACCAAACGCTGGTTACAGTGGCGGTTCTGTGGTGAATGACGCTGCTTACAACAGCGGCGGACAACCACAATCTCAGCAGCAGTACACAGCTGATGCTGGGTCCGGTTACCGTGAGGTTCCGCAATCTCAACCAAACCTCAGTGCCGATAGTGGCTATCGTGATCCAGTCAATCTAGGTTCAACTGGACCTAACCTTGGGTCAATCCCATCTGGTGAGATAGCTTCTGCCGCTCCGTGGGTAGGTGAAGTTGCTCCTGATACATCTGGTCATGGGCATGCCCAAGAGCATGCTCAGAGCGATGCCTATTATCAGCAGCAACAACAGCAACAGCAGCAACAACAACAGCAGCAACAGCAAGGAGTGGTTTATGGTCAAGAGCAACAACAAGCTCGACCAAACCGACTAGCTGACGCTCTGGGGGGAGCTGCCATTGCCAAGATTGGAGGTGCTGGTCAGAAACCAGCTGGCGGGGCGCCTGTCGCGAGACCTGAAGGTGGAGATAAAGGAGCACCACCTACGCAGCAGGTAGCAGTCAATAAGGGTCTCGACCCTCAGGCTGCGAAGCGCACCGGTAAGACCAAAGCTCAAATCGAAGCTGAATTAGCTGAAGAGCTGAGACGCCAAGGGCAGAACATGCCGGGAAGTGACGGAATGGCCTAATAGCCAAGTCAAGATCAATTAGCTGACGATGGTTCTCCATCACTCTACAGATGGAGAACCATAGCTAATTAGATGTTTTAAGGAGAAACGGGCGCTAACTTATTGAAAAACGCATAAGATATTCTGGTCAGCAATATTGATCCACTGATACACGCCCAACGGCATGGAGAATTGAGTGTACCTGGCAGATATCGGAGTGAAGTGTCCCAATTGCGGAGTCAAGTTCAACACCAAGCAATTGCCCGAGTTAGTTGATACTGGCCTGCGAAATAGTGAATTGCGTCAGCACGTCGGCGAAGTAAGACCTGAGTATGAGCAATACTTGATTCTCACGTGCCCTAGTTGCGGTAAATCGGCCTGGGCAACTGAGTTTCCACCAACCACTGAGATTTGTGTGCTCAACCAACCCGTCAAGCCGCCGCACTTGCAATATCGCAATGCTGCCATTTGGGCCGAGCGTGAAGGTGGAAACTTCTTCGGTGTCGCTATGTATTACCTCTATGCGGCCTGGTGTGCCGATGATGTCAATGCCGTTCCTCAAGCTCGAGAGTATCGACGATTGGCCATAGATGCCTTTCGCAAGTCGTTAGTAGATATTTCCTGCCCGCCTTCCAGTCGGCCAGATGTTGAGTATCTCATTGGTGAGCTTTGTCGAAGAACCGGCGATTTCGCCCGCTGCAAAGAATATTTTCAGCAAGTAGTTGGTCGCTTGCCAGCACTTTATTCGACCATGGCTCGCAAGTTAATGAAACTGGCTGACATGGGTTCAGCAGATCTAGTTGATTTTGAGGGAATTAACTAGAGTAAGGATGGCAATAGAAAGGGAGATAAAAGGTGTCAAGAGTCCACAAGGTGATAGTACTGAACAAAGCGTTCAAGCTTTGGGATTTCACAATTCGTCAGCTCTTGATGATGGTCGTGGCTGTGGCTTGTTCGGTTACTTTGCTATCGCAGGTACCGCAGACCTGGAAAGTGGGGCACTTGCCAGCCAATATTTTGAGCGCCATAACCTTTTTCTGTCTCTGCCTTCCCCTTGTCAAGTTTACTGATTTGAAGCCGATGAGCTGGTGGAAGAACGTGGTTTTATACAAACTGGGTCTAGAGCCAACTGTGTACGTGCCCAAGCCCGAAGAAATGACGGCAATCTATCCAGATCCGACCATAATTGAACCGAAAAAACGGACGGACGAGTTCTATATTGGTTCGAATTAGGCCTTCAGATACGAAAAATGGGCTCTAGGGGTTTTCGCCCAGGTTGAGAAAGTCTAAACTAAGTGAAGTACATGCGGTGAATGTGTGTTCGAGCAATGAGCAAATTTGTGCTGTGAGTGTTTTGAATGGTAAGAAGTGCCGGCTCATCTCCTATAAGAAAAACGTCGAACATGCGCGGTCGAGATAATTCGATGGACGATGATGACGACGACGATGATGACGACTTTGACGCACCCCCTAGCCGGGGCGGGCGAGGAGGCCGTGGCGGCGGCCGCGGCAGCAGGAGAGACAACAGTAGCAATGGTGACTCGTCCATGGACGGTCGCTATATTCCACTTACTTCGGGGCCATCCTTCAATAACGTTATAGCTGGCTTCTACAACGGCTTGCCGGCCCAACTGCGCGATATGTTGCCCTTCGGTCAAGAACCACCAGACGCTGGTGGTGGCGAAGATGATCCGCCTCCGGATAAACGCGGCGGAACGAGCTGGCAAGATGTTTGCTTTATTTACTCAATACCTGGCGAAGATGAAGAAGAAGGTCTGGTTGTTTTATCAGACGGAAGCTTCCGCAAATATATAGCTTGCAAAGGCATCAACGCTTTGCTCTTTGACGAAGCCGATCGCGAAATGATGGCTCGAACTTTTGCCAACTTTGCCAACTCATGCGAATCCGACATTCAGATTATTATCAAGAGCCGAAATATCTCAGTCGACGAGTACCTTTCGCGTTATCAAATTTTGCTCAAAACTGATAACGATTACCTCAAGTGGTATGCCGACTATACCGACAAGTGGTTCCGCCGGGTGCAAGACGTTACTTTCGTGCCTCAGCGCGAATTTTATATCGTCATTAGCTATCATCCGCCAGACTGCAAAAGCGGCAAGATGTGGAACGGTAGACGCTCGATTCAAAAGCACGAAGAGTACTTAGAGTCTCTCAATCGCTTGGTCAAGACTGCCTTTGAACAACTGCGTGGCTCGAATTTAAGACCGAGCATTCTCAGCCGCAAAGACGTTCGCAATTTGATCTATTCAGATTTGAACCCATCGCTCTATGAGAAAGATGGCGAAGCTCCGCCTTCGCGCACCAACGTCTCTGAAGCGTCTGTCTTGGCTGGTTCTGCCTTGAAAGTGACAGACGAATATCTCTGGCTGGATGGCAAATATATTGGCACGCAGTACATGTTTGCGCCACCACACGAAACTTGGATGGGCTGGTTAGTCGATTTACTGACACTATCAGTTGAGTACACTTTATCGCTCTTTATTCACCAGTGCGATCAAGACAAAGTAAGACGCGATCTCAAATTCAAGTATCGCCTTGGTCACGTTGCTAGCACCCAGTTAGCCACTCCCGATATTGAAGGTATTGAATCGACAAGATCGGCTGCCACTGCTATTCAAGAATTCTTGCGCAGTGCTAACAAAGCTTTTGATACGTCAATGTATATCCGCTCTTATGCAGATACTCCTGAGCACCTTGCGCAAAATATGGATGAAGTCAGGCGCATCTTCAAGAACCGTGGTGCCCAGATGGATAGAGGGCAGATGCTGCAACTTGATTTGTGGCAGTCAACTTTATCTGTAGGAGTAGACCGCATGGCGGTGGTGCACCGCGTTATGTCACCTATTGTTGGCACCATGTGGCCATTCTTTACAGCATCATGCGGAACCCCTGATGGTGTGCCGTTTGGATTCGCTCTGGTATCAAGAGAACCAGTGCTGCTTAACCCCTTCTTTAGAGGCCAGGGTAAAGACGCGAACAATATGTTCGTAGTAGGAACGACTGGAGCCGGTAAGTCATTCGCTGTGTCGATGCTGATTCTGCGCCTCTTGCCCCTTGGTACGCGCTTTGTCTTGATTGATAAAACCGTAGACAAATTTGGTGCCTATCGCTTCATTACTGAATTGCTTGGCCCTGAGCTTTGCGCCTATATCGACCTTGGTCCAAGTTCTGGTTACATTCTCAATCCCTTTGACCTTGGCCCTGAAGACAAAGAAGGCGAGCCGTCGGCTGACAAAATCAGTTCGCTGCTCTCACTTCTCGACTTGATGCTTTCGCCAGAAGGCCGCGAAGAATTGAACGTAGAAGAGAAATCATTGCTCGATGGTTTGATTCGCGTTGCCTACATGGACGCCCATTTTAGAGGCGTCATTCCCACCATGAGTGACTTGGCGCGAGTAACAGCCCAGGCCGCTGCTGATGAAGTCGACCCGCTGCAACGCGACCGTCTTCAACAGTTTGCTAGAGGTCTATCCTTGTTCACCAGAAGTGGTGCCTTCGGTGGTTTGGTAGATGGTCATACCAACGTTGATATTGAAAAGCTCTTTATCGTATTTGATACCAGAGAAGTGAACGAGCCTAGGCTTGAGCGTATCGCCGTTTATATCTTGGCTGAATTTATACGTCGTCGTGCGGCCGATTCAAAAGCTCGGGGCCAGCGCTTCGCCGCCATCATCGACGAAGCCGCGACTCTCATGCGCTTCAAAGCCGGAGCCCGGCTACTCGACGATTTGTCGAGAAGAGCTAGGCACTACGGTATGATGCTCGTCACCATTACCCAACAGCTGAAAGACTTCTTTAGACAGGCTGAGCAGGCCGATTCTGTAGTGAAGAACTCGCACATGAAAATTATGTTGCGCCAAGACCCTTCTGACTTGAAAATGCTCAAAGATACTCTCAGGCTGACTGATGCTGAGACTGTTGCCATTGAGAATTTCTCTCGTGATGAAGAGAAGCGGCGCGATAGCCAATGCTTGCTCATTGTCGGATCTGTGCATGGCACCATTCGTTTAGTGCCGAGCCCGATGGACTATTGGATCTGTACATCAGAACCGATCAAGGATATTCCGCGCCGACTCGATATGATTAAAGAAGTGAAGGCGAAGAATCCCAAACTTTCGCACACAGACGCTTGTAGGCAAGCCGTGTATTATCTCGGCCTGCAGCACGAGGGATAAAGTGGAAAAGCTCTTTCGATTTAGCAAATGGTTCATTCTCTTCTGTGCTTTACTTGTGGCAGCTAGACTGGCTCAGCAGTACGTTGCCGACAAAGCGCTCGAAGAGAGAGCGGCAGTGATTGGCGAACGTGTCTATGGTTGGCGTTGGCAGAATGTCGCCGGCGATATGCAGCTCAATAGCCAGGCTAAAGTCGTTGAAGCGAAGGTTATTAAAAGGGGCCCCAATGATGGGCAAGTGCGCATTCAGGGCAATCAAGTCGTGATGGCGCCTGACGAAAAAACAAGTGTCAATACAGGCGATCAACAGCAAGGAGCTAACAGTACAAGTAATACTAATACTCGGGGACCAGAGAACAAGCCCTTAGAAAGCAAGTTCACAGCGGTCATCACTCTCTACAAAGACAAAGACAAATGGCTCTTGGGCAAAGTGGAGGCTGAGTAAATTATGTATTGGAGAGTTCAGAAAATAGGACCAGAGCAACTCGTGAAGCTGTACGGCGTGCACTTGCTGCTGGTCTTTAGTTTGATAATCAATGGTTTTCTTTGGCTCAGTCGACCGCAAAAATCGATGCCTACCGAAGTGAAACAAGACGTAGAGGCATTTTCGCGCAAAGTTACTGGGCACTTGCTTGATACTAGCTATATTACTTGCGAGAGCAATATGACCCAATTGCGTGATGAATTAGGGCCAACACTGGCTTCTAATCTCACTAATCAGGGTGTCTTGCCTAAGAATGCCCAAGATATGCACGCCTTAGTGCTAGATATGCAAGAGCGTAAGCAAATTTGCGCCGTGCGCATTGATCAAGTGCAAGTCAGTGAGCCTAACCAACAAGGTCTCATTCCCGTTCAAGTGTCAGGGGTTTGTGCTATTCACTCGGCCGCTGAAACTGCTGAGAGACGCTTCGTCTTTCAGTATTTGATTGGTCAGCGGGCCGGCACAACCCAACTCTTGCTCACTCAGTATCAAGACAACTCGCCCAATTAGGGGTCATTAAGAGAGGCCATTTTGTTTTCAGGAATAGTTGAAGAAGTCGGTCAGGTGCTTGAGGTCAAAGACACGGCTGACGGCCGTTGGCTGAAGATTGGAGCCAAGGAGATTTTAGGTGACGCTGCTCTAGGTGAGTCTATTAGCTGCAGTGGCTGCTGTTTGACAGTGGTTGAGTTTGGCACTGATTGGTTCGCTGTTGAGGCCGTCATCGAGACTTTGAGACGAACAAAGATTGGTGACCTCAAGGTCGGAAGCAATTTAAACCTTGAAAAAGCCCTGCGCGTGAGCGATCGCCTCGGTGGCCACATCGTCACTGGTCACATCGATACTGTGGGAAAAGTCGCCAGCATTACTGAGGAAGGCTTCTCTTACCTGGTTGAGGTCAACTTAGAAAATCGCTGGGCGCCCTTCTTTGTCGAGAAAGGCTCAGTGGCCATGGACGGTGTTTCTCTGACTGTGGCTGATTGTGGCGAGATTCCCCAAAACGCCGAAGATGAGTTTTGGTTTAGAGTCGCTCTCATTCCCCATACCTGGAACGTTACCACCCTCGGACAGCTCAAGGTGGGCTCAGCGGTCAATATTGAAACCGACATAATCGCCCGCTATGTCGCCCGCCTGACCAATACTAATCATAAATAAAGTTGATCAAACTGTTCCATCGCTCGCCATTCAGGGCTATGCTTTGACTGTTCGATATAAATTTGACATATCTTTGGTGATCACATGGAAGCTGACTCGGATATTTTTGATTCAATCGAAGAGGCCTTGGCCGATCTTCGAGCCGGAAAGTTTGTCGTTGTGTCTGACGACGAGGGGCGCGAGAACGAAGGCGATTTGATCTGTGCGGCAGAATTGATCACTCCTGAGATGATCAACTTCATGGCCACCGAAGCGCGAGGCTGGATTTGCCTTTCGTTAACGAGCGATCGAGCCCGCGAGCTTGATTTGCCAATGATGGTGGCACGTAACACCGAATCACAAGGCACGGCTTTTACAATTACAGTTGACGCTGATCCAAAGTTTGGTGTCACCACTGGTATCAGTGCTTATGACCGGGCGACAACAGTGAAAGTGGCAGTAGATCCGCTCTCTCAGCCAGGCGACTTGAGACGACCAGGTCATATTTCACCACTAATTGCCAAAGATGGTGGAGTCTTACAGCGTGCTGGTCATACTGAGGCCGCTGTCGATTTGGCCAGACTTGCTGGTTGTAATCCCTCTGGTGTAATTTGCGAAGTGATGAATGCCGATGGCACCATGTCGCGAGTGCCCCAACTGCGTGAGTTCGCCACTAAGCACGGCATCAAATTTATCAATATTGCCCAACTTATCGCTTACCGCCTGGTGCGCGAGCGCTTTATCGTGCGTGAAGCTGAATGCGATATGCCCTCGGCTTATGGCACATTCAAGCTCTACGCTTATCGCAACGTTCTTGATGGCAGTGAACATATCGCTGTGGTTAAGGGTGATGTGGTGGCGCAAAGTGATGTGATGATTAGAGTGCACTCGGAGTGCCTCACAGGCGATGTCTTCGCCAGTCTGCGTTGTGATTGCGGCCCGCAGCTAGAAGCGGCCATGGCGCTCATTGCTAAAGAAGAGTGCGGTGTACTGGTCTATCTGCGCCAAGAAGGTCGTGGCATAGGCCTGCTCAACAAAATTAAGGCCTACGCTCTGCAAGAAGCTGGTCAAGACACAGTGCAAGCCAACGAGTCTTTAGGCTTCAAGCCTGATTTGAGAGACTACGGAGTTGGTGCGCAAATTCTCAGCGACCTTGGTCTGACATCGGTGCGCATTATCACTAATAATCCTAGAAAGATTGTTGGTCTGGAAGGCTACGGCCTAGAAGTGACAGGTCGCGTCAGCATGCCACCATCATGCAACAGTCACAACATGAACTACTTGTTCACCAAGAAAGAAAAACTAGGACACTGGCTGGAGCTTTCTGGCAGTCAGTCTAGCAATGTAGTTAGCGATAAGACGAAGTAAACTAAATAATAAAAGCAAAGGAGTGCGTCAATGCCTAAAGGTGAACCAGAAGTGATTGAAGGGCGTTTAATTGCCACCGGTTTGCGCTTTGCCATTATTGTCAGCCGCTTCAACGACTTCATCACTAAGCCCTTGCTTGATGGAGCCCTTGAGACAATTAAACGTCATGGTGCCGATTTAGCTGCTGTTGAAGTGATGTGGTGCCCTGGTGCTTTCGAGATACCTCTAGTAGCTAAGCAAGCGGCAGTCACTGGTCGCTATGATGCTGTTATCTGTCTTGGTGCTGTAATTCGCGGCTCCACAGCTCACTTCGATTTCGTCGCTGGTCAGAGCGCTTCTGGCGTTGCTGCTGTGGCACTCGAAACCGGTTTGCCTGTAATTAACGGTATTCTCACTGTTGACTCTATAGAGCAGGCTATTGAGCGGGCCGGTACAAAAGCTGGCAACAAAGGCTCTGAAGCAGCTGCTTGTGCTATTGAAATGGCTAACTTACTGGCAGCGATGAAGTCTCATGCAGAGATTAGTCACGCTGATAAGAGTAGATTAGGCTAAGCCGTAATCAGTTCTTTGAAAAAGAAAGCGACCCTCTGTGCTGCCGCCTGCACGGCCGGTATGATCTCGTCTTTTTCTAAAGTCTGCCTATATTCATTGTTAGATATAGCCCGAATGGCCAGGTTGGGAATGCCATGGATTGCTGCTACTTGAGCAATATATGCACTTTCCATGTCTTCGGCGTCAACATTAAAGTTGTCGCGCACAAAATTGAGCTGCTCTAGGCCTTTGGTCCAGCCATCTAAAGAGCCGACTACACCTGCTCTTATTTGTGCTGCTCTAGTTGGCTCTGGTGCTGGCCAACCAGGAGCGTTCCACAACGGGAACTGTTCTGCAAATTTGTTGCTCGCTCTAAGGCACCGGTTTATTGAATTGCTGTCGCCATCTAGTTGCTCAAGGCGCACAGGGTCGCCATCTTTTAGATAGCGAATAGAAGTGGTGGCCATGAGCAAAGTCTTGCGCACCGCCAGAGTTTCTTTGGAGCAGATGATTTTGGCAGCAGAGCCAAGCACGATATCGCCAGGAAGTAGACTCTCGTCAATGGCTCCAGCAGCGCCGCCGTGCAAAATCAAATCAGGCTTGAAGCCAATTAGATGTTCGGTTGCCGCTGCAGCGTTGGCTGGTCCGATGAAAGAGATAATGACTGTGAGCTTTAAATCTGCCAACTCTGCGCTGTAAACTTGCCAGGGTGATTTGGCCTTGATGCTCAGCTCAGGAATGGCCTCTAGCAGGGGCCCAAGCTCAAAGATTGTTGGCACTACAATGCCGATGTGTTCAGGTTTTGAATTTTCAGTCGGCTTTGACATGTTCAGGCTGCTCGTCGGCATGGAAGTCAGCCAAGCCTGGCACATCTTTTGATGCGATCGGATTGTCGCGCAAGAATTTCTCTATGGTGCCGGTGATGCGCCACAACTGGAAAAGATTGCCCTGAGCTTCTACATCGCGCATGAGCACGGCTCTGTGCAAAAGCAATTTCTTTTGAATCAAACGCGATAGTGTCATGCCGCTAAAGTGGAAGCAGATATCGGGTTTGTCTAAACTTGGGTCAAAAGGCACCACTTCTGGTTCGCCGTTAGCTTTCGAGCGCAGTAACCAGCCGTGGATGCTGCCCGCTCTTAGGTGAAAACCAATACTGGTGCCATTGATTTTTGCTTCTTTTAAAGCACCTTGCTCAATGCGCTCTGGCACAAATTTTTCAAAATAATAGTGGGCTAGTTGTTCCGAATAATCAAGGCTGCTTGGCTCTTCGCTGACAGCGAGATGATCGCCCCAGTTGTGGCTCTTCGCCGCTTTAATGAGCTTGTCGAAATATTCTTTTTCTAAACGCACAGGCAATATTTGATAACGCCCTGCTACTTCGTACAAATTGCGAGTTTTTACTTGCACGTCATCGAGTAAGAGTTTGCGCAGAGTGTTCGGCAAATTGAGGCCGTCTTGTTCGGCGCATTGAATCTCTGGACAGTTGAGCGACTGGGCTAAGTGTGAGAGCCATTCGCGGTTCAATGTCATCTGGGTTGAAACCAGATTGCAAATGCGCGGACGAGCACTGTCTTCGATAAAGTGAAAGAAGGTGCTAACCGCTACATCGATTGGTAAAAACCATAGGGTTGAATCGGGATTATAAGCCAGCTTCAGCGACGAAGTCGGGAAGAACGGCTTGGCGGCTTCTTGTACAAGCTCTTTCAGTAAAGAGTGGATGCCGGAGTATTTGATGGTCTCACCACTTTTAGTGTCACCACTAATCAAAGGCAAGCGCACCAAGTACCAAGGAGACTCTGTGCCGCTAAGGCTTTCTAATACCCGCTGCTCATATTGTTGGCAGGTGCTTTCCCAATTGCTGAGCGGTTTGCGCCGGGCAAATTCTAGTTCCTCTGGCACAACTCCGTCTTTTTGTACGCCGCCCCAGATTGACGACACAATAAAAGTAGGGGTGCCTTTAAAAGCTTTGATGATTGCTCTGAAGTCGGCACCGGCAAGCGGCGCACGCGGTGAACGGGCCTCATCGAAATTTGGTGGCAAAGCACTAAATATGATGGCATCGTATTTGTTAAATTTAGCAGCTTCGCCTGGCTCGACAACTTTTAGTCTGTCTTTGAAAACGCGCTCGTCTTCTTTTCCGCCTAAAGCGGCAGACAAAATGTTCTGGGCTTGGGTCTTAAGGTCAAGGGGTGAGAGGCTCAGCAGATTGAGCGACGATTTACAGGCAAAATGCACATGCCAACCACGCTTGACCAAATAGGCTGCTAGTGGGCCATTGAAGGAGGTCACAGGACCCCAGATGTATGCAACTTTTGGATTGGCGCTCATTATTTTGCTTGCACTTCTATTTGGATAAGAAATTGCTGAAACTCATGTCGGTATTGGCCAGGCAGGTACCGGCAATTTCGTCACCCAGCCTCATACTATCCTCCCTGTCGTAAGACCGGTAGCTTTCGAGGGGCAGTATTACGAATAGGTAAAGAGTGGAGATGGCCACAATTATGTTGCCAATAGCATTAACCGTACTATTTAGAGGCCCAATCGCCTGTACGGGAAGGATGTGGGCAAACAAAGGCAAAATCAGGTTTGCTAATAGGGCGAGAACCTCGCAAAGCAGCAATGGGCCTAAATAAATGATATTGCGTTCAACCGCTTGGCGCAGAGAAGGTGAGTTGCCAGAATAGATGTCAACTACCTGAATGCCCATTAAGTTCTTGCCAATCCCGCGTCCTTCAAAGAAATAATCACGAAAAATCAAATAGATCATTATGATCATTTTGCTGGTCAAGAACATGTTGACTACCGGTAAAAGCATTATGAACATGCTCGCTAAGAAGCCCACGCCAAAGTCGATACCGAGGGCGGTAACTCGGCGGCCGGGTTCGATCCGTTCGGGCTCAAAAACAGCGTCAGCGCGTTTCTCTTCTAATGATTGATTAAATGCATGCCAAAGCTCAAGCGGTGAGCGCTTTTCGCTATTTCTTGGATCTCGTCCTGAACCAGATGATGGTCTAGGCGGTCTAGGCATACTGTTCCTGCTGTTACTGCTTTTTCTGCTGTTTCTACTAAAAGATTTCAAAACCGATTTTGTCACGCTCTATCATAAAGCAACTTGGGCCGAACTCGACATTTGCGGCATCCTGACATCGCCACTTGATTGCTCTGCCCTTTTTAGGAGCAGCAAGCGGAACATTTGATTATGGTGAGCGGCCTTGGCTGCTTGGAACCAGTACCATTTAGATAGTTGCATTTTGACACTAAGACAAAAAGGTTGGAGCCATGACCACTAGTACAAGAGAAACCGTAATTGTTGATGGACTGCGTACTCCTTTCGGCAAAATGGGCGGAGCCCTTGCCAACCTTAGTGCAGTGAAATTAGCGAGCCCCTTGATCAAAGCTTTGGTTGAGCGCAATAAAATTGATGCCAACACCATTGATGAAGTAATCATCGGTCAGGTCTTGCAAGCTGGATGCGGTCAAATTCCTTCACGGCAAGCTTTGCTTGATGCTGGTTTGCCTAATACCACGGAATCGACAACAGTCAACAAAGTCTGCGCATCAGGTATGCGTGCTGTCACTTTGGCCGACCTGCGCATTCGCGCTAATGATGCCGAGATCATTCTTGCCGGTGGTATGGAATCAATGAGCCAGGCTCCCTATTTGGTAGAAGCCAATTCAGCTAGGTTCGGTAAGCGTATGGGTCACGTGGCTTTCAAAGACGCCATGTTGGCTGATGGTTTGGAGTGCCCAGTAGCTAACGTGCACATGGCCGTGCACGGTGCCAAGGTTGCCGAAGAGTTTGGCATTGGTCGCGAAGCTCAAGACAAATGGGCCCTGCGCAGCCACCAACTAGCAATCAAAGCGATTGAGAGCGGCGCATTCAAAAGCGAAATTTTGCCTCTCGAAGTAGCTGCAGGCAAAGGCCAAACTAAGAGCATTGATCGCGACGAAGCTCCCCGTGCCGATACAACTATTGAGGCACTAGCCAAGCTCAAACCGGTCTTCTATGACAAAGGTACGATTACAGCAGGCAATGCACCTGGTGTTAATGATGGTGCCTGCATGTTGTTGGTAATGAGTGCTGACAAAGCTAAAGAGTTAGGCCTTAAGCCCCTCGCCAAAATTGTCAGCCATGCATCGATTGGTCAAGATGTGCCTTATTTAGCTACAGTACCGGCTCTTTCAACAGAAAAAGCGCTGAAAAAAGCTGGTTTGACTGTCAAAGATCTCGACTTACTTGAAATCAACGAAGCCTTTGCTTCAGTGGCGCTCAAGTCTATGGAGATGCTCGGAATTGACGAAAGCAAAGTCAATGTCAATGGTGGTGCTGTTGCCCTTGGTCACCCTATCGGTGCCAGCGGTGCGCGCATATTGCTTTCTCTCGCTCGCGAGATGGAAAGACGCGGTGCTAAATACGGCGCTGCTGCAATTTGCTCAGGAACTGCCCAAGGCGATTGTGTCATTCTTAGCCGTGTCGGTCTCGATTAAAGTAAGGAGTTCGCTATGGTTGAGACTGTCGGTTCTCAAAGTTCCCACGCCAGTCAGATCGAGGGAGCTCGCTTGCGCATAGAGCAATTGCGCAAAGAAGTAGAGCATCACCGCTTCTGTTATTACGCCCTTGACTCACCAGAGTTAAGCGACAGCGACTTTGATGTTCTCTATCGCGAGCTTGAGGCTTTAGAACAGCAGTTTCCTGAATTGATCGTGCCGGAGAGTCCAACTCAGAAGGTTGGTGCTTCTCCCAGTACCGAGTTTACTCCGGTGCGTCATCGCATACCCCTTCTTAGTCTAGCTAACGCCATGTCAAAAGACGACTTGGTCGAGTGGCAAGAGCGCCTCGAACGGGGCCTAGAGATTGAAGATAAAGATGCAACTTTCGATTTTGTTTGCGAACACAAAATTGACGGGCTTTCAATTGCTCTCACCTACGAAAACGGAGTTTTTGTCAAAGGTGCCACCAGGGGTAATGGCGAGGTTGGTGAAGATGTAACTCTTAATTTGAAGACAATTAAGAGCTTGCCGCAGAAACTCAAACCAGTAGCTATCTTGCCAGACGGCACTATCGATGTTTCTGGTAACCTTACTGGTTCTAGTAGCACTGAACTGCGCATGCCTAGTCTCATCGAAGTGCGCGGTGAGGTCTACATGCCAGTTAGCAGTTTCACAACTCTGAACAATGCCTTGCGCGAAGAGAATGAAGCAGTGTTTGCTAATCCTAGAAATGCTGCCTCTGGATCTCTGCGTCAGAAAGATCCGCGCAAAACTGCTGCCCGCAAACTTTCTCTCTGGACCTATTTCTTATACGTTGTTGACGATCAAATCAAACAACCGAGAAGCCAGGCCGACAATTTAAACTTGCTGGCCGCACTGGGCTTACCTGTTGAGCCGAGTCGTGAGAAAGTTAATGGGCTTGAAAAAGTGCGTGCTTTTGTTGATCACTGGTCAGATCTGCGCCACGATCTTGATTATCAAACCGACGGCGTGGTGATCAAACTTGATGATCGCAAACTCTGGGATAGACTGGGTAACACTTCTCATAGCCCTCGCTGGGCCATAGCCTTTAAGTATCCACCAGAAGAAGCTGAGACCAAGCTCGAAGACATTTGTTTTGAAGTTGGCCGCACTGGCGCTGTTACTCCTACTGCATGGTTGGCGCCAGTCACCCTGGCTGGTACCACAGTCAAACGTGCCACTCTACATAACGCCGATCAGATTGCCCGGCTCGATGTGCGCATCGGTGACACTGTGGTTGTGCGCAAGGCCGGAGAAATTATTCCTGAGGTTGTCTGCGTCAAATTTGATAAACGACCAGAAGACTCAGCAGCCTTTGTCTATCCTACTGAATGTCCTGCTTGCGGAACCGCTCTTGCACGAGTAGGCGAAGAGGTGGTCTTCCGCTGTCTCAATGTCCACGGTTGTCCGGCCCAGAAAGTGCGGCGCATGATTCACTGGGTGGGTAAAGAGGCCATGAACATAGACGGTGTTGGCGAGATGCTGATTGAGCAGATGGTCAAGGCGCATCTAGTAGAAAAACAGTCAGACTTTTATCGCCTCACCGAAGAATCGTTGCTCACCCTTGAGCGCATGGGGAAAAAATCGGCTACCAATATTTTGGCCGCCGTCGAACTTTCGAAGCAAAGACCATTGGCCGCATTAACCTTTGCCCTCGGTATTAGGCATGTGGGAGCTTCAGTGGCAGAGCTGCTTGCCGATCGTTTCAACTCTATGGAAGCCATAAGCAAGGCCAGTTTAGAGGATATGTGCGCCATCGAAGGTGTGGGTACGGTCATTGCCGAGAATGTCATAGAGTTTTTTGCCCAAGAAGAAAATCGTGCACTTATTTTTGACCTGGCCGAGCTGGGTGTAAAAATGGAAGTAGACCAAGACAAGCAAGCTGTAGTGTTGCCCCAGTCTTTAGCCGGCAAGACCTTTGTGGTAACGGGCACACTTGAGAAACTTGAGCGTCTAGAGGCCGAGAAGGCGATTAAGGCGCGAGGCGGAAAGGCTACTTCGTCTGTTTCTAAAAAGACCGATTATGTAGTAGTGGGTGCCAGTCCGGGCTCAAAAGTAGCGAAAGCTCAAGAACTTGGTATAAAGATAGTTGATGAGGCTGAATTTTTAGAGCTTCTGGGCATGTAGTGACAAATCTAAAGAAGTGGATAAGTACTCCTTGAGCAAGATCTTTTTGCAAGCAATAGACGCCAAAAGCGGCCGCGCCAGAGCATCATCGATGTTGTTGAAGGCTGCTCTTCTGGCGGCCCTGCCGCTGGCAACATCTATTTGTTTTGACACTAATTCTAATTCTAGTTTTAGTGTCGGTTCTAATTTTAGTTTTGCCGGTTTGCCTATCTCAGCCAGCTTATTGCCAGCAGCTGAAGCAAAGAATAGCCAGAAAAATACTACCGATCCTGCCATGAAGAACACTAAGCTGGGTAAGCAGCTTTTTGAAAAAGGTGACTATGATCTGGCTATCGATGCCCTTTTGCAGGCCACCTATTTTGCCCGCAACGGCTATGCGCCTGAGGCTTTTTATTACTTAGGCAAGTGCTACATGGCCAAAAGTGAATACCTCAAAGCTTATGATGCTTTGAAGAAACACTTGGCGCAGAATGTCTCAGGCGAAGGCTGGGGCAACGTCGCTATGGTTGAGACTCTTACAGCCTTGAAGCGTTTCAACGAAGCACCTCCTTTTGTTGCTTTCGCACTGAAAGGGGCGCCTTACCAATCGCCAATTTATTGCGCCGCCCAAGTCGCCAATGCCAAGCTTTATGAGGCTCAGAACGACTTCTCGCCAGCTTGCGACTATTATCGCAATGCCCTTGGTGATCGACCTTGGACATATTTTGATGCCTGGATTGGTTTTGGCGAATGTCTCATGAAGATGAAAAACTGGTCTGAAGCCTACAAGTATTTAGACGAAATGCTGACTACGAGGCAAACTATCAAGGGTCTCAATTATGAGCGTGTACACCTTGATTTGGGCATTTGCTTGCTAGCAAAAGGCAATCACCAGGGGGCGATTGATCACTGGCACCAGTGCCTTGAATACAACCACGATAACAAAGAAGCGCACTTACAGTTGGCTATGATTCTTGATGCTGAGAACCATATTTCGTCAGCCATTAAAGAGTATCGAAACTTTGTTCGCCTTTGCGACGACCCCAAAAACTTTGCGCCAGATAAAGCCATTCGCTCTAAACAAGTAGAGACACGCATTGCCTTGCTCGAAGAGAAGTTGAATTCAGCTGGGCCGGCGCCGCGGGCTCAAATGACACCCTATATGCTTATGCAAGAAAAGAAGGCTGAGCAAGACCGCATTCGCCAAGAGCAGCAAGAACAACAACGGCAGCAAGAAGAGCAAATGAAGAGTCTGCCGAAAGACGCTGGCTTCTAAACTAAAAGGCTTTGGTCGATTGCTTGTAGCCCGGTGGCACCGTGAAGAGAGTCGCTTTGGGTTGGCGTGAAATATAGCGGGTTAAGGAAGTACTGCTTTTGCTATTGGGCGAGATGCTTAGCACTAAGCAGCCAGTTCGGTCGTTAAACCAAGACTCAACCGGTGCATTTTTGTCTCCGTTCAACAGAGTGCCGTAGCCGTGACAGGGCATACCGCTAATTGTTTTTCTGCCAAGATCTTCATAGTCGCTATTTTTGAACATTTCTTCGTCAAACTCGCCCAGTCCGGTTGGTTTTAAGTTTGAAGACAAGAACATTTTTTGTGCTTCTTGAAGGAAGTAGCGTTTCTTATTCGGAAAATCGTAAATTGTGACACTGACGACGGTGCTGTGAGGCATGGTTGCTTCATGGCGAACTTTGCCTTTGCCATCACTGTAGACATATAAAATTGCCAGACCAGCCGGGCTTACCTGTTCGTAGGCTGCTTCGTAGGGGACGCGCGGGAAAGTCTTGGTCAGGTCTCTAGTCGACTGATTGGAGCCAGCTTCAAATTTCACAACCTGCGAGTAAACGGTCATGCCAATTATAAATGCTAGCACCACCCATAGTGGCGCCGTGCGAGTGCTGAATAATTGATTGGGCGAGAGCGAATTCATAAGGACAATTTCTTTTTCTTCATAGATACCGATTTGGCAAACCTTTCTATTGTTGCCAGGCCGTCACTGTCACCTCTCAGCACTGTGCCGGTGACGATTAGTACCCGCCCTCGAGTATAGGGCATCAGGTAGTTCACCTGACACATTTCGCTTTCTCCTAACTTGCCCGTATGCATCAACCGGGCACAATTGGCACCTGATGGTAGTTTGACCATTTCATTAGAAACTAGTTTGAAGTCGTCGCAGAGCTTGGGCAGCTCGTCTACCATGTCATCGCCCATTTTACTGAGATTGCCTTTGACTGGCTGATCAGCCAAGACAATGTTGCCCTTACCTTCGCTCGCTTGTTTTACCAAAATATCGTGGGGATACATTGGATTTTGGGTAACCTGCCAGCCCTGTGGCAAAATATACGAGAAATTCTTGGAATAGTCTGTTTGATACAAATCTTGCTTGGATGGTTCAGCTTTGCTCTTGTCGATTTGATCCTGAAAAGCGTTCTTATTGTCGGGTGGTGCGGCCGTTTGCTTTTTCTTGGCTTCGGCCCCTGTCAGGCTTAAGGTTGATAGGCTGAGGAAGGCCAGAAGTAGAGGCAAAACGAGACGTGAGATTCGAAAGCTCTTATGGCTTTTACAGCTTTTATAGCTTTTACAGTCTTTATAGGTTCGATAAGTTAAACGAGTCATAAGAACCTATTCTAAAGGAATATTGCTCGTGCCAGCAATGATGGCAGAGGGCTTTGCAGATTGCCGTAAGTTGGCCGTAAAATTCGCCTTAAAGATTGCCTCTAAGATTACCTTAGAGATTGCTAGGGGGCACAAACGCATTTGTAGCATAAAGGGTCGAAACTAAAGCCCAGCTTACCGAAAATATAGAATTGCCAACTGTTTGAGAAGTGTTGCGAAGGCCTGTTCTGGGGTTTACCCGGGGTTATGCTGGAGTTGGCAAGGGAATATTTATAAGACCGAGTAGCCGAGGTGATGGTTAATGCGTGTTCTCGACGAAGTCACTATTAACGCTAACGGTGTCCTTGAACCGTTGCCCAGTAAAGGCATTGTCGTATCGGGCATTACTAAAACCTACAAAGGGGGCAAGGTTAAGGCCCTCAACAATCTCTCCCTCGAGGTGCTTCCGGGCGAGGCCCTTGGTTTGGTTGGCCCCAATGGGGCGGGAAAGACCACTCTGCTCAGTTGTTTAATGGGCTTCCTGCGTACTGATTCTGGATCAATCTTGATTGATGGAGAAGCTCCTGACGCTTTGTTGACGAGGCGAATATTGGGTTATTTGCCCGAGCGTCTCACTTTTGACCGCTGGATGACCGGCCGCGACTATATGCAGTTTCATCACGAGCTAGCTGGCATGCCCGAAAGCACACGCAAGGCTGACTGTGAGGCCTTACTTACGAAGGTGGAGTTGCCGCCATCTAGCTGGTCGGTGGCAGTCAAAAAATATTCAAGAGGAATGCTGCAACGTCTTGGTTTTGCCCAAGCCCTAGTGGGCAATCCGCGCTATTTGCTATTGGATGAACCGGCCTCTGGCATGGACCCGACCGGCGTCATGGTTGTTCGTCAGTTATTGAAGACCCTCAAAGAAGATGGTCTGACAATATTGCTTAACTCGCACCAGCTCGATCAGATTGAGAAGGTCTGCGACCGGGTCATTTTTATTAAGGATGGAACAGTCAGCCGGGTTGAAGATCTCAATGAAAAAATCGAACAAGAAGAGCATCTAGTTATTCGCTGGCTGGCTTCAGCCACCAGTCTTAGTCGCGAAGACTTTGGTCGAGTAGCGCAGAAAGAGTGTTTAGCAATAACTGAAATCAATTCTGATTTTGCTAGAGTGAGCACTGCCGGTAGTGCTGCCACCGTCAATCTAATCAAAGCTCTTGTTACTGCTAATTTTCCTATCAGCGAAGTAAGACCAGAAGACACAAGGCTTGAACGCCTCTTCATAAACTCTAATAAAGAGGAGCTAACAGCATGAATCGAGCCGTCTGTATCACCACTTGGCGAGAGTTCAAAGCCAATAAAGTTAGGGTGATTTTGCTTACCCTTCTGTTTCTTGGCCCCATTGTCATGTTCACTTTGCAGCGCTGTGGTAGCCCCGAAGGCCTCAACCGCGATCTGCTTTCTCATCCGCTCATGGCTAGTTTCTTTACCCTGTTGTGGGCCTCTGGGGTAATCGGCCGTGAAGTGCAAAACGGCACCATTGCTCTTGTGCTCGCCCGCCCCATCACCATTGCTAACTATGTCATTAGCAAGTGGTTCGCTGTCGGCTTTGCCGCTTCTCTCTGTGCTCTAGAAGCGGTCTTTTGCGAGCACATTATCTCGGCCGTGAATTGTCCGTCTCTTCTATGGGCACCTGAAGTTTTGGCTAATGGTTTTGAGCGAGTTATTCTATGCTTCGGTACTGCTGCTTTTCTAGTACTTCTCTCTTCACTGGTATCTGGTTTGAAAGACTTGGCTTTGTTGGCTGGTTTTGGCTTTGTCTTTGTCTTGTATAACGCTTTTGCTCACACTGTTTATGCAATGGCAGTTAGCACTGCTCATATTCTTGATAGCAATTTCGCCTTGCAATGCGGTCGAATGATTGAGAATCTTTTTGTGGCCATACTGTTTCCGTATGTGCCGCTTTCAGTTTTCTTATCTGGTAATTTATTTGCCTATGGGCCAGTTATTTCTCTGCTTACACTAATCACTTGTTGTCTGTCATTCTCTATCTGGGTGCTCACTCATCGGGAGTTTTCTTATGCAGCCGACTAAATCCAAGAGCACTCGCTATCAGCCGAAAGGGCTATACTTAGCCGCTACCATACTTCTAGTTTGCTCGGCTTTCTATAACATTGGCGATCAATTCTTTGAGGAATGGTGCGACAAATTCACCAATAGTCTCAGTGGAGAAAGCCCCATTCATTGGCGCGAAGGCACAGCCGCAATTGCCGAGGCGAAGCGCACGTCCAAGCCTATTCTTTATGCCTTTTTAGCTAAGCGCGACACCTTCTCGTTGCAAATGTACGGCGATGGATTTCATGATCCAAAAGTGGCTGAGCTGATCAATGAAAATTTTGTACCTGTGCGAGTCGATTTCAATCCGCGTAACTACGACCACAACTCAGCTTTGTGCACTAAATTGCAAAACCAATTTGGCTACCATCAACATGGTGAATTACTGGTGGTGCCAGCTCATATGACTGATATGAGTTTGAGTGATGTCGAATCATCTGGCAATTTGAGTGAGATGGGCGTAGACAATATCGCTAGTCTAGAAGCTGGTGATCGCTACAACTATAATTACAATAACCGCTACCGTGGTTGCCTTCGTACTGATGGAATAGGTTTTGCAAACAACTCTCCCAAATTTGTCGGCTATACAAACAAACGCGATTTGCTCGACTACCTATATGAATCTCAGCATTGGCACCGCTTACCGCCCACCAAAGGCAAAGTTGCTTGGCAGCCGCAAGCTCTTGCCACCGCCCCGCTAACAAGTAAGCCTCGCCTTATTGCCTTTGTTGACAATGCTGGCACTGCCAGCGATAACCTGCGCCTAGAAACTTTTTGGGATAAGAAAGACTACAAACTAATCAACGCCAATTTCGAGCCGGTATTAGTTGAGTTTCGCCATGGCGATGCTGATTTCAATAAGCCTCTGGATGCCTTAAAAGCGAAATATGGCATCACTAGTTTGCCTGCTTTGGTTATTGAAAGTCAGAAATTGCCTGCCCCTCTAATTCAGTTTGGCCATTCCAATTATTCAATGACACGTGAGTTTCTTGAGGCCGGGGTAAAGAAGGTAGCAACAAAAGCGCTACACTAGTAAGTGCTCGGCCCCCTTTGCAAAGGATCATTAATGGCGCTCACTACTGGCCACAAGACGATTGATGTAGACGGAAAAATTTTGCATATTCCTGAGGGCATAAACTACAGCTGCTCTGGCTGTGGTCGTTGCTGCAATGGCGTGGCTGTGCCCATGACACAAGAAGACTATGAGCGCGTCTCGGCCATAGACTGGAGCAAAGAGCTGCCCCAATTTGATTGGAGTAGGCAGTTCAGAATGCTCAGTGCCAAAGAAAATGACAGCTCTACTTACACCCACGCCATTCGCCCCACTGATGACGGCCACTGTCCTTTCTTAATCAACAAGCTCTGCCACATTCACGCTACACGTGGCGCGCACATCAAGCCTCTTATCTGCGGGCTCTTTCCTTATTCGTTTAATGACACTCCTTCTGGCGTCTACCTCACTGTCAGCTTTCGCAGCAATGCCGTCTTGAGCAATATGGGCACACCGCTGACTGAGCAACTTGATACGCTAAAAGAAAAATTTGCTGTTTACAACACGCTCTATACTGCCCGTTCAGTCATTTGGGACGCTGTCAAACTTACCGTTGACAAGCCCATTAGCTGGGAGCAATACCTTGAATATGAAAAAGGAATTCTTGAGGCCTTAACCCGCGAAGACCTTTCGCTGAAAGAGAAAATTTTTGTAGCATCAGATTCTTTGTTCAAAGATTTGAATAAGCCACCAACGCCTGACACCATTGCCCCACCCAAAGGTTTAGACAAGAAGTTTTTGGCCGGCTTGTTTGCCTTGTATTTTCCCAACGATGCCAAATATCTCAATAAGGACGTTGTCTTCAACGGCATCTCCTTTGCTCTTGATCTAGTTTTGAAGGCCCCTAAATTCAAGGTGGTCAACCGCTCCTTTACCTTCGAAGAGTTGAACAAGTTCCCTTGGCCAGAAAGGTCGACAACAGATTCGCACGAAGATTCTGAAAGAAAAGAAATCGATGATCTGCTCACGCGCTTTTTATACTCGCGCGTCTTTGGCAAATGGTATTTCGGTGGCGGCTTCGCTCAGCTTAGCGTTATCGCAGGCTTCCACCACCTGGCTCTGTTGATGCCATTGATGCGCATGCACGCTGCTGGCTTAGCCATTGCCCGTGGTGCTGCTCGAGTAGAAATGATTGACGTGATGGTGACCGTGCGTCAACTCGAAGAGAAAGTGCAAGAGGCCGTTCTCGACGGCTATAGTGCCGCTCTTTGGGAGCTTATTCTCTTTGCACCGGGCCGCTTACGCCGCCTGCTGAGTGCTAGTTTTTAGCTTTACTTTCAGGTCTCGAACTTATAGATTTTGACTGATCAAAAAGAGAAAGTTTTTTGTGCAAAAAACTTTCTCTTTTTATTAGCGTTATAACCTGTCGGTCAAGTCTGGAATAGCCTAATTTCGTGGTAGCTATTTGCCGGTGTATTGCGGTGTGCGCTTCTCGACGAAAGCTTTGACGCCTTCGGCAAAATCATCAGAGCGACCAGCAATTTCTTGCAGGCTAGCTTCGTACTCAAGCAACTCTTCTAAATCATCAAACACAGCGCGGTTGACAGCGCGCTTGGTTAGGCCAAAGGCTTTGGTTGGGCCAGCAGCTAGCTTTTCAGCAAGGGCCATGGCTTCTTTCATCAAGTCGTCTTCGCCCACAATTTTGTTGATGATACCGAGGTTGAGTGCTTCTTCAGCGCTGAGTTTGTCGGCACTGAGCATCAATTCAAAGGCCTTGGTCAAGCCCACTAAGCGGGTCAGTATAAACGTAGCGCCTGAATCGGGAATCAGACCAACTTTGGTGAACGACTGAATGAAATTGACTTTGTCAGTGACAATGCGATAGTCGCAGGCAAAGGCAATACTAGCGCCAGCACCGGCAGCAACACCGTTCACTGCTGCAATGATTGGTTTTTCAATACGGCGCAACTTGATGACGATGGGGTTGTAGCGGCGACGAATTGAATCGCCTAGTGATGGACGCTCACCCATTTCTTGAGCGATGCTGCGGCTTTGCAAGTCTTGTCCAGCACAGAAGCCACGACCGGCGGCGGTCAAAATGATGGCGCGCACTTCTTTGTCTTTTTCCATCTCTTTCAGAGCGTCTTGCAGCTGAAAAGTCAGCTCATCGCTGAAAGCATTGAGTTTGTCGGGGCGGTTCAGGGTGATGATACCAACGCCATTTTTCTTTTCGGTAAGTAAGATTTTTTCGTCAGACATTTTCGTTTTCCTCTTATTTGCCGGTGAAAGTTGCTTTGCGTTTTTCCATGAAAGCTTTCATGCCTTCTTTTTGATCTTCTGATGAAAATAACATGTAGAAGTTCTTGCGCTCGAATTGCAAGCCTTCTTGCAAAGGTCCATCGAATGATTTAAGAACGGCTTCTTTGGCTAGTTTTACAGCGATAGGTGATTTCGCTGCGATTTCTTTGGCCATGGCTTTGGCTTCTTCGAGGTAAAGCTCAAGTGGGGCCACTTTGTTGACTAGACCCATTTCCAGAGCTTCACGAGCAGTGAGTGGGCGGCCAGTAAGAATCAATTCCATAGCTTTGTATTTGCCCAAAACGCGGGTCATGCGCTGGGTGCCACCGGCACCAGGAATAACACCAAGATTGATTTCTGGTTGGCCAAATTGAGCGGTTTCAGAAGCAATAATGATGTCGCACATCATCATTAGTTCGCAGCCACCACCAAGGGCAAAGCCACTAACAGCGGCGATGATTGGCTTCTTGATATTTTTGATGCGGTCCCAAGTAGCAAATCTGTCTTTGAGCATGATTGAAACAGTTGTTTCATCAGACATTTCTTTGATGTCTGCACCAGCAGCAAAAGCACGATCGCTGCCAGTTAGAACAATTGCTCTGACAGAATCATCGCGGTCAAAATCTTCTAGGGCGGTGACAAGCTCTTCCATTAGTTCGTGGTTGAGAGCATTGAGAACCGTAGGGCGATGAAGGTTAACTACGCCGATATTGATTTCAGGTTGATCTGATTTGCCAGATTTGGCGCCCACGGCTTCTTTTGCTGTGAGAATGTTTTTGTAGGTCATCGTCATCACCATATCTCCTAATTGATCCTCCGAAACCGAAAATATCGCTTTTTCTGCCTAGCCTAATTTTTCGCCGCAATTACCGCAGAAGCCAAAAGATTGTGGCATCTCTTTTGAGCATTTGCCGCAGTGACGCAGCTCGACTCCGAGGTTAATGCCCTCGGCATCGGCAGCTGCTTTACCGCGAATTTTGCCGTAGTTAATTGGTTGTTTTTTGCGGAATGCCTTCAGGCCTTCAGCTGTCTCGTAGCTGCCAGCATGCAGTGATAGCCAATCGCGGGCATGACCGACAGTCATGGCCCATGAGAAGTCACGCCACATGTTCAACTGTTGTTTGGTGTAGCGGGTGCATTCGGGCAACTTGTTGTAAAGCTTCTCTGCCATTTCAGCCACTGTGGCATCAAGCATTGAAGCCGGCACAACTTGGTTGACTAGGCCCCAATCTAGCGCAGTGTAAGCATCTACACTCTCGCAAAGTAGCAACATCTCGCGGGCGCGGCGGTCACCGATCATCATCGGTAACCATTGGGTGGCGCCACCAGCGGCAACACTACCTCGGGCTGCGCCAACTTGGCGAATAGTGACATGGTCAGCTGCAATAGCTAGGTCACAAGCCATGTTTAGTTCATTGCCACCACCGACGACCATGCCGTTTAAGCGGGCAATAGTAGGCTTGCCGATATTGCGCAAGCGATCATGCATCTCAATGAATGTGTACATCCATTTGTGATAGTTGTTCGGCTTTTTGAGAATATGTTCTTCTTGCTCTTTCAGGTCTGCCCCGGTGCAGAAGGCTTTCTCTCCGGCACCGGTGATTACCACTACGGCAATTGCATCATCGGAACCACAATCTAAAAAGGCCGTTCCCAACTCTTTGAGAGTAAGGGTATCAAAGCAATTCAGTACGTCGGGACGATTGATAGTAATCGTCGCAACATAGCTGTCTTTTTTGTATATGATTCTTTTGAATCCGTAGCTTTCAGCCGGCATGCCGGTGAACACTACATCGGGCGAAGTTGCCTGTGGCATTCCGATTCCTTTTTGTAAGTTACAGGTTTAGACAGTAGCTGGTACTTTTTCTACTTCAGCGAACATCATAGAGACTAACTCTTTGGCAAAGCCCATCAGATTTTTGGCTGATGCGCGGCCTTCAGGGCTAGACATAGCAGCATCAAGAGCTTCTTTGTTTTCGAAGTACATTTCTGCCATCAAATAATATTCAGCATTGCCCATAGGTGCGCCGGTTACCCGAGAAACTTCAGCCTTGAGCAAACCAGGCATTTTCATGGCTAGTGGAATGTGAGTATTGAAATATTGATTATCAAAATCAGCAGTGTCAGCAGGGGTTTTGTATAGAGCAATGAGCTTAACCATGGTTGATAATTTTCCTTTTATTGCTGGATAACTTTTGGATTTAGTTGGCGATTCTAGATTTCTTCTTTTTAGGTTTCTTCTTTTAGTTCTCTTTGCGCTTATCGACCACTCTCACTGCTTTGCCTTCGCTGCGAGCTAGGGTACGTGGCTTCAGCAGAGTAACGTCAGCTGTGAGGCCGAGGCTATCTTTTAAAAGCTTTTGAATCTGTTCGGTGAGATCGGTCATGTCTAAATGACCATCTTCAAAGTGGCCCCATTTATCAATGACCGCTTCATTCACTTCAACTTGAATCTCTAAAGAATCGAGTGCTTTTTTACGGTCGATCACTAACTGATAGTGTGGTGCCAATTCTGCCATCGAAAGCAGTGCTTTTTCGATTTCAGAGGGATAGAGATTAACGCCGCGGATGATTAACATGTCGTCAAGACGCGCTCTTACTCTGGTCATGCGCCTCATGGTGCGGCCGCAGACACAAGGTTCAACTATAAGAGTTGAAAGGTCACCAGTGCGGTAGCGAATGACAGGAATAGCTTCTTTAGTGAGAGTGGTGAAAACTAATTCGCCTTCCTCACCGTCGGGCAGTACTTCGCCACTAATAGGATCAATGATTTCGGCGATGAACAAATCTTCCCAGATATGCAAACCGTGCTTGGCCTGGACGCATTCTACAGAAACTCCTGGACCCATCACTTCACTCAAGCCGTAAATATCTAAGGCTTGAATCTGCAACAGATTTTCTAGCTGATCGCGCATTTCTTCAGTCCATGGTTCAGCACCAAAGATGCCAATCTCAAGGTTGATAGATTCCCGCGGTATTTTCATTTCGGCCATGGTGTAGGCCATGTTCAAAGCATAAGATGGTGTCGACAAAAGAATGCGTGCACCAAAATCTTGCAGCAGCATAATTTGCTGTTGAGTGCGGCCGCCGCTTGCGGGCACCACTGTGCATCCAAGGCGTTCAGCGCCATAGTGCATGCCGAGACCACCGGTGAATAGACCGTAGCCATAGCTGTTGTGCAGAACGTCGCTTGGTTTAGTGCCTGCGCAAGCAAGAGAGCGTGCACATGCTTCTGCCCAATTTTCAATGTCGGTTTTGGTATAGCCGACAACTGTTGGCTTGCCTTTTGTGCCAGAGCTGGCATGTAGGCGATTTACTTCTTTCATCGGTTTGGCAAATAAGCCAAAGGGATAGTTGTCGCGCAGGTCGCTTTTTTTCATGAAGGGGAAATTGGCGATTTCTTTGACGCTTTTCAAGGCGTCAATTTTGTCGATAGTCATTCCCGCTTCGGTGAAGCGATCGCGTAAGAGTGGCACGTTGGTGAACACTTGCCGCAGGGTCTCTTTCAGGCGCGTGAGCTGGAGAGCTTCTAAGCTTGCGCGATCGATTGACTCGACAGCTTGGTTCCACATAAATACTTCTGACTTTGTTAGCATTGCTTTGCGGTTGTCACGTTGTTCGATTTTGCAGCTTAATATATATCACGGGCAGAGGGGTGACCCCTCTATTCTCAATATTCTGTCTATTTTTCACAGCTTTTCTGCGCATTTCTCTCTAAGTTCTGTTTGCTTTTGTCGTTTTGGGCTACAGTCTAATCAGAGACAAGAAAACAAATTAAATGTCTTATGAAATCAAATGCCTTATATAGGAAGACATGGCGTCCGATCCTCTTGTAGTTGAAAATAGTAGTAAAACATCGTTTTGGTCAGACAAAGTAGTCTGGCTTTTGATGGTGCTGGCCCTGGTTGGCTTTGCTCTCTATGTCAAGCTCGATACTCGGGTTTTTCCTGCCGCTTCGATAGATCTCAAGTACAGCCGCGAGCAAATTGCCAAACAGTCGCGCGAGAAGGCCGAACATTACGGCTATAAAACTGACGCCACAATTGAATCGACAACATTCACCTTTTTTAACGAAAGCAAAACCTATCTAGAGTACGAGCTAGGCCTCGATGAGGCCAATCGCTTGATGAAAGATAAGGTGCCGGTCTGGTCGTGGACTACGCGCTATTGCAAGCAAAATGATTTAGAGCAATTTCGTGTCTGGCTTTCACCAACAGGCAAGCTACTAGCTTTCATGCACAGCGTTGAAGATGAGCGGGCCATGCCGACCATCACCCACGAAGAAGCACTGACGCAGGCCCAGACCTTCTTAGAAAAAGAAGTCAATCGCCCAGTGGCCGGATTGAAGTTAGTGCGCGACGAGACCACAACTAAAGCACACCGTGATGACCATTCATTCACCTGGGAAGATACCAGCCCTGAAAGCGATTTCAAGGGTGCCAAGCTGCGCTACTACGTAGCTTTTACTGGCAACGAACTCAGTGAATACTCTTCTTTCTTGAACATTCCCGATGAGTGGAAGCGCAAGTACAGCAAAGTGCGTTCAATGAACGATCTGCTGCAAAGTATTGCCAATATCTTTTATGGAACATTGCAGGCTCTGGCTGTACTAGTTGTGCCTTGGGCACTAACGCGCAAACAAATGCGTTGGCGCTTTGCTATTTTCGGTGGCTTAGTCACGGCTCTGGTTGGCGCCCTAGATGCAGTCAATGATTATTCGTCGGTGATTGATTCTTACGATCCAAGCAGCTCATTTCGCGACTATATAGTTTCTTACTACTTCCGCCAAGCCGTTGCTACTATCAGTTCTTTCGTTTCTGGAGTTCTGCTATTTGGTGGCGCTGATGTAATTTATCGCTTGTGCTATCCCAAGCGTGTCGCCTTAGAGAATTATTTGACCCTCAAAGGATTCGCTAGCAAAGAAGGTCGCATAGCCGTTCTCGTGGGCTACTGTGTATTCGCCATACACCTGGGCTGGATTATTGCCTATTACATCATGGGCGAAAAACTCAATTTTTGGTGCCCCCTTGGTGTTGACGATTATCAACTATTGGGCAGCGCCGTGCCCTTCTTCTCTGCTGTTTCTCTAGGTATTCATGCCGCTACTCAAGAAGAGACGATTGCCAGAGTTGTTGCTCTCAGCTTGATGGAAAAACTCACCGGCCGCTTCTGGATTGCCAATCTCTTTCAAGCTGCGTCATGGGGCTTCATGCATAGTTCGTATCCGCAACAGCCTGCCTATGCACGTGGTGTGGAACTAACTATTGGTGGACTGTTCTACGGCTATATCATGCGCCGCTATGGTCTACTTCCTTGCTTCATCGGCCACTATTTAGTAGATGCTTTCCTCACTGTCAAACCGCTCTTTTCAGCTGAAGCACCATGGCTTAAAGCATCGGGCTTGTTACCTCTGATTCCATTTATCGTAGCGACGATAGTGTCGTTGCTTTATGACTATTACAAGAAAAAGAAGGATGCCGCTTCGGTATCTAGCATTGCCGCTTCTGATGCTGCACTGTTCAATGATGCCTTGCCTGTTCATCCGGTAGAAATTAAGCCTCTTGCCGATGAAGGTGAAGCTTACATCTATCATCCATTTAAAAAGAAAACCAAGTGGATTCTAGCCATCATTGGTATCTGTGGCATGACATTCTCATTCTGCACCAGCACACCTCTACCAGGCGACCGCAGCCGCGTCACAATCGATCGCGAGCATGTAATTACACGCGCTAAAGACATTCTCAAACGCAATGGCATCGACCCTGATACTTATTTGAATGTTGCATCGCTTTCAACCAATGTCTCTGGTGAAGAGATGCAGTATCTCTTTGAACAGCGCAAGTTGGCTCAGACTCTAGAGTTAGCAAATCTTACTCAGCCAGGCTTTATCTGGTCTGTGCGCTTCTTCCGCTTTCAAGACCCGACTGAATACAAAGTTGAATTGTATGGAGACGGTAGAGAATATTCGTTTGATATTACAGAAGACGATGACGCTCCAGGCGCCAGCATTACTAAGCCTGAAGCTGAAAAGTTGGCTCTGGCCTACGTCAAACGTGTTCATCCTGAATACAAAAATGTTGTCCTCGACAAGTCTTCGTGGTCTAAGCGAAAGAACCGCGCTGACTTTGATGTTGAATGCAAAGTGCCTTCGCTCAAAGTTGGTGAAGCTGACTACAAAATTACTTTGCAGGTTGTCGGCAATGTTCCTTGCAACTTCTCTCAAGCCTGGCAGTTGCCGCAAAAGTGGCGCTTCGAGCGTTCAAAAGAAACAAGCCGCGATCACATATTTAAAGGCATGCGTGATGTTGCTTACTATGTCATGGGCGGTCTCACTCTCTGGTGGGGTATTGGTATATTGCGCTCGGGGGCAGTGCGCTGGCGGCCGGGAATATTCATAGGCATTGGCGCTGGCCTTCTGGTGCTACCAGAACAAATCAATCATTGGCCGGTTTTCCTCAATCAATATGACGACAGCTCAATCTCGCAGCCAGCCTTTATTTTCAAACAGGTGCTCGGTCTAGTTCAAAGCTCTACGGGCAAGATGGTCGCTACTTTTGTTTCGGTCACTCTCGGTCTGGCCGTCTATCGCTTGCTGTCGCCAAAGCTTGGTGTCATGTCGATAGTCAAAGCCGCCTTTAGACCAAGTGGTGTGGCACCACGTTTGATGCAACAGCAGATGTGGCTAGATGGAATCTTAGTTGCCTTAGCCTGGGCTGGCCTAGTTCAAAGCAAAGACTCATTGCTTGATTTTGCCCTCTCTTGGTTCTCGCCAGAGATTCGCACCGCCTCATTGAGCAGTCTGGCCAATTTAACAGATTACATTTTTCCTGTGGCATCTGATTTGATTGAGCTTGCGCCATCACTACTAGGAGCCGCTACCATGGCTCTTATTGGCGCTGGTTTGTATAACAAATATGTGCCGCGCTTTGGTTTCTTTGTTATCTTCATCATCGTTGCCACCATGCTCAAGTATAGCTATGCGCGTCATTGGCAAGACTTTGTCATGTACGTTATTTCTGATACCGTGCAGCAAATCATATTCTTTATCTTTGTAGCAAGATTGGCTCGCTTCAACCCTGTTGCCTACTTGGTGAAAGTGATGATTGACGACTCGCTGCCGCTCATTTATATAATTTGGATCTTTGGCTGGCCGCTCTTTGCCCCGACATTCTTCTCGCTCATTATTTATGCGCTGCTACCAGTACTTATGTTTGCTTATTACCGCGCTCGTAACAAGCGCTTGAGTGCCACTAATCCAGAAATTGCAGCGGCTGTCGCTAGTACTGCTACTGAAGCTAATACAGACTCAAATGCGCATGAAGATAATCCAGAAATTGCTAGCGATCCAGAAGGCGAGAAAAAGTAGTAGTTGTAGTAGCTATAGCGTCGCTACTTCTGGGTAGTAGTAGCCGGTGCAGTAACAGCTGGTTCTGTCGCAGCCGGCGCCGTGACTTCTGGTGTTGTTACAGACGGCGGGCGGAAATTCAGTAGTGTTATATCGTTATTCTTTTCGTCGCACAAGACTGGATCTGAAATGACAAAGTGGAAGACCGTGAATGGTTGCCTTTGATCGCGCCTAACCATATGAAGGCGCAGCCGTGCTGATTTGAGGCGCGGTAAACGGGCCGCTATCGCTTCTTGGCTGAGAGTGGTGCCGTCGGCTAGTTTGACGCCTCCTGCATCTTTGGGAGTGTTGTAGCGGGCCGCATCTCCAAATAGTTCTTTTTCTAAGTCGTTCTGGTCGGGCTTGCCTGGCTCTTGCCCTGGTTTATTCTGTTCTTGTTTGATCTGTTCTTGTTTTTCTTTTGCTTTTTGCCGGTTGACTAAATTCTTCGATGCTTCCGGCTGGTCTACAGCGCCTTTCGCAAGAGAAGGTCGCATGCGCAGTGTCAGACCTTTCCAGGCCTCGTGATCAGGATCAGCCAAGAACTTCTCGAACTGTTCGCCACTAATGTCATAGCCATAAGCCATGTCGAGAGGTAAAAACATTGGCCGATAGGTGTCGAAGCGCAGCGGTACGGTGACCTCATAATCTTCTGGGCGATCTAGCACCGAATAATTTTTCGCATCAGACTTCATGGCCTTGACTTGCACCGGGCCACTCTCAAAGTTGCGGCCCATGAGGCAGGCCAAGTTTGGCTCTTCTCCAGAGTTATAAATCAGATAAGAGACCCAGCCCAGTTTGGCCGGACAGCGACAAATATTGCCGCCAAACGCCTCTACTACTTTGGCATAGTCGTTATCTTTCACATGCTTCACAAATAAGAAAGCATGGCGGCGTGGATCGGACGGCTGATCGGTCCTGAACGCCTGAAATAAGACGATCAAGAAACAGCCGATTAAAAATAAGGGAAGAATGACACGCATTTCCCGAGTGTAACTTGGATTTGCCTGTGATACTATCCCCTTTAATTTCTCAGCTTTTTTGTAAGAGGCATAAGCCATGGACCTACTTGGAAACGCTGGCCTGGTGGCTAAGAATCTGCCCGCACTATTGCTTGGGCTGACTATCTTTGTTTTTCTCTTTGACCTGGTTCGCAACCGCACTTGGGCCAATATGGAACCCGGTAAAGTTGCTCAGCATGTCAAAGCCTTAGCTGTCACTGCCGCTGCCGGTGGCTTGGTACTTGCAGCCGTATCGGCTACTGGTCAGCCCTTCGCTGATATTGCCTTTTACTTCGTTGGCTTAGCCCTTACTTATGTATTCGCCACACTAACTCTCAAGCCAGCCATGCGCACGATGTTGCATCTTTCGTGTGC
>JAKFVU010000008.1 GCA_021732025.1 Candidatus Obscuribacterales bacterium
TTACAACACAAAGAGGCTTCATTCTGCGTTAGGATATCTAACACCGGCGGAAGTAACCCTTAAAGGTAAGAAAGTGGCCTAGAGTGATTTTCTCTAAGCCACTGTCCAGTAAATTGGGGCCACCCCAGCATTAGTTGCGGTATCAACTGTAACCGACTGACCAGTAGCATTTACGCTACCGGTCAGTCGCAATGTTAGCCAGGCTCAGTTATTGTCAGTTCGGGTGAGCAGAGAAGTCTCGCGAGCTGTAGTTGGTGAAGGTAATGCTTCTCTCTGCGGATAAGGTAAGTTCGAGTTCGTCTAGAATCGCATTACAGCGAATCAATGGGGCCATTATCTGAGTGTAGAGGGCGGCACGCTCAGCACTTTGGCTTTCGACACGATTCAGCTTTAGTTTGTTCAATTCGGCAATCTTGGTTTTTGATTGCGCTCGCAGTGAGTTAAATTCTGTATTCAATCTGTGTATCTGAAGTACCGTTTCGATTCTTCCTCGCGCCGTAATCTCCAGTGATTGCCCATCCGCATATACGTTGTAATATAGCGAAATTGGCTTCCTCGAGAGTGCTGGAGCAATTGTGCCCATGGCCGGTAGCTGCTCTGGAGTGATTTGGAATTCTGCCGCTTCTACCCGTACGAAATAGACTTCCGGGTATTCATAGGCAAGCCGCTCAAAGAGATTTTTCAGCTCAGTGCTGTTGCCGCTTGTGGTTTCTGCAACGAAGAATACCGGTCTATTTGAGTTGTAAATTTCCTTTTCAATATCTATTTTCGCCACCATATTCAGTTCGAGTCTGTGCGAGTTCTGCACGACAAAATGACATGCGAACGTGAGGGCTACGACGCCCATCATGCAGATGGCATACGTCACAGCAGCTTTCCATTGAAAGCGGTCCTGGTTTTCTGAATTGGTCTGGTCGCACATGGTGCTGGTCTTTCTGTTTGTTGATTCGATTTTTTAGCGAACTGTTATTAGCCAAATGCCTGCTTGGCCATGCCCGACTCTAATCGGGCATGGCGAAACGCATTCAACGCTTGAGAGAAGCCGCGATCACTCGGTAGAGAGCAATCAACGCCATTTCAGCACAGAGAAGCAGGGTGAAATTGAGCCCCGGTGCAATTGCGCCCTGCCAGCAAAAATTGCTTGTTGGGCTTGCTGAAAGTAACGGGCAAACAGAGTTTATTGGCAGGTATTGTTTGCTCCACATAAGCAAAACGAAACCAAGAATCGACAATGCAAGCACTACAATCCATTTGCTTGTGGTTGACATTTTTCAAACTTTCTTTTGGTTGTTGAACGAAGGTTATTGAGTTTTCTCCATTCCCCTGCTTTCACTCGCTTCTAGTGCTCCCCGGCCTCCGTCAGCAATCCATTTACTTGAATGTGGAAAGAGGAGAGGCATCATTGGTGGCGAAGAGTCAGGTGGAAGTTATTTAGGCGGCGCCGAAAAGGGAAATAGGAGATAACTGCACCCTAGTCAAACGGCGGAGCGCTTGACAATGCTCTCGTGGCAAGAATTGACCATTTTCAACTCGTCTTGCTGTTAATGGTATGAGCATTTTCTGCGGCTTTGGTATGGTGCGAGAGTCTAGACGTAGTATTCCGATTCGGATTATTAGGCTCAGTTTTGAGGGAGATTGGCCATGGTTAAAGACCACCGAGGTCTTGTACTGGACTCTATATAGAGAAATTCGAAATAGTACCCGAAAATGCCTTCAGTACGGCCAGCAGAGCAGTGGATCGAAAATTATTTGCTCCAACTGCGGTAAATCGTGAGCTAGCTGAAATCGAGCTGGTTCTATAACTTCGTATTTGTCTAACGAACTGTACTGCACTTTTGCTGGTGCCAGAGATGAAAACCCCCAACTCTACTTCTTAGAGCCAATAATAGACCGGTCTATTATTGCGACCTAAAAGAAAAAGCAGCAAAGACGCTGCTGCTTTTTCAAAAAAGGAAGGCACGCTGAGCGCGCCTTCCCTTTCGTTATTGACCTTAGTTTAGGTCGAGTGCCGTCGAAACCTTACTTGGTCTCGGTCGGCGCAGCCGTTTCCGAAGAAGCGGTGCCCATGCCGAGCTTGGAGCGCAGGCGGTCACGGCCGGCGTTGGCGGCGACCTGTTCGGCCAGCTTTTCGCGAGCCTGGTCGGTGCTGGAGCCCTTGCTCATGTCGTTCTTGGCGCGAGCTTCTTCCAGGGCCCGGTCGATCTCGGCAGAGGCCTGGCCGGCGCCGGAGATTTCGGTCTGGATGTCCTTCAGTTCCTGGCGAGCGGCCGCGGCGATCTCGAGGGAAGCCTTGAGGTCGACCTTGTTGGCGTCCTGCTCGATGCGGCTCTTGAACTTGCCGAGGGCCTTGGTGGTTTCCTCGAGCGCCTTCAGAGCTTCGTCGGCGACGGCAGCGGCTTCGGTGGCGATGGCCTTCTGCGCTTCGATTTCGGCTTCGGTGGCTGCGTAGTCGGCCTCGATGGCAGCGACGACGTCAGCGGGAGCCTTCATCTGGTCGGCCTGCTTGTACTCGACCTCGATGGCGGCGAGCTTGTCGGTCAGGGTGCCGAGCTTCTTCTTGGCGATCACGGCACCAGCCTTGGTGCGGGCGACGGAATCGCGCTGGGCCGGGATGCGGCCGACGAGCAGGTTGTACTGGTCCTTTTCCTTCTCGAGCGCGGTGGTGCCGGCATCGACAGCCTTGCCGACGCGGATGCGGAAGAGCTGGCGGAACTTGGGCGAGAAGATCAGGCCGGCGACGATGGCGCTGACGACGACGATGACGACGATGGATGTGGTGGACATGGTGATTTTCCTGTGAGGCTGTGACAGTTGAGGAAGGCTGCGAACTACCGTTTATGAGTTCGGTGTTGCGGCCAGTGAAAGGCAGTAGAAAACAGTCGATTACTCGGTGCGCTGCGTGCTGGTTTTGCCAGCAATGCTCACGCCATTCGGTGCACGAGCTTCTGGTTGGAGGTTGGGGCACCGCGCGTGGTGCGCGTGACGGCGCTGGTCGTGTTGCGCGTGACGGCACTGGTCGTGGAGCGGGTGAGGGTATCACGCTGAGCAGGGCGCTTGTTGACCAGCGGCGTGTACTGGTGCTGTTCCGTTGCGCGAGCGGTAGGGCCGGCGTTGACCGCCTTGCGTTCGCGGATGCGGAAGTAAAAGCGCATGTTCGGCGAGTCCATGCTGGCGTAAACAACAATTGCGACGAGGACGAGGAGAATCGGGAAAAGATTCATGGCGATCGTTCCTTCATGTTGCTTGATGTGAGCAACGTGAGCATGTGCTCACGCGCTGTTACGACTGTTGGAGGAAACTGTAGGGTCGTGAAAACTCTCGTCAGTCAGTCGCCTTTGACTGTTCTCTCGCAAAATCTACTTCCTTCATCGCCATTTCTCTTTCAGGTTCTCGTAGCGGCAACAGGGTTGCTGGCGGAAAGAGTAGTGGTAGTGAATTGGCTTGATTGACGAGATGAACGACCTAGAGCGAGTTGAGTTGAAAGAGAGAACTAATAGATAGCAGTTTTAGAGTTATTTGAGAAAGGTAAGTAATGTTACAGCTTACTAGCCTGCTAGCTTAACACTTCTTGACAAGCGTCTGAATGCTATCTGGTAAAGAGTTTCCATGCTTTTTAAGCTTGCAAACAGTAGGCTCGTTTCTACTCCCATTCATCCTATTCAATGAGTAATGGGAAATGTACGCGTGCGCTATCTATCGCTAGCTTATAGCCAATGAAATCTGACTTGAGATTCAATCAGCTTGCCGCAGTGCAAGTGAGGCAGAGCATATCAGTGCGCACAATAAGCGCCTTTTGGAACTTACCTCACATTCTTCAGTCAGAGCAATCCCCAAAGAAATTAGAGGTTGAAATGGTTATTTTATGGCTTCCTAGCTTGCTTCTCAGTATTGTGCTCAGCCTTGGGCTTACCTTCCTTGTTAACCTGCTGTTGAAAAAATAATGAGAAAAGTTTCGCGGAACATTTAGCTGTTCCTCAAGTCGCCGGCTACCTAAGGCGAGCGGAACGATACAGATTGCGCGAACCATTCCTACTGTATTTGGAGGGCATCAAGTGTCTAAGTCTAAGGGTAATGTGTTGGGTATGGTTGGGCTCGGCCTCGGCCTGCTCACTGCAGGAGCTGTGTCGGTTGCGCTGGCGCGACAATTTAGAAAAATGGATTTGCGTTACCAAACAGTTCTATTAATGGGAGGCTCCCGCGGTCTCGCCCTTGAGATTGCTCGAATTCTCGGTGAGCAGGGTGCAACAGTGGCACTGGCCGCCCGCAGTGCCGACGAGTTAGAGCGCGCTCGCGCTATTCTTAATTTTCCCGCTGATCGGTTATTCACCTTTGAATGCGACGTTACTAGCGAAGAGCAGGTGATTAACACCGTGGCTCGCGTGCAGGAGCGATGCGGAGACATTGATGTTCTAATGAACATTGCTGGCGTCATCCAGGCTGGTCCATTTGAATTGCAGAATAACGGAGACTATACCAAGTCGATAGACACTCACTTCTGGGGGCCGCTCTACTCAGTGAATGCAGTTTTGCCTAGTATGCGTAAGCGTCAGCGCGGTCGTATCGTCAACATCTCGTCGATCGCCGGTCTTGTCAGTGTTCCACACTTATTACCTTACAGCGTTGGTAAGCATGCTCTAGTTGGATTGTCCGAAGGTTTAAGCAGCGAGTTGGCGAAAGAAAATATTTTTGTCACCACAGTTTGTCCGGGTCTAATGCGCACAGGAAGCCCACGCAACGCCGAAATGAAAGGACACAATAAAGTTGAATATGCCTTGTTCTCGATCTTTGATTCTCTGCCGGTAACTAGTATTGATGCTGCTTGTGCGGCTCGACAGATTGTCGAAGCGTGTAAATATGGTGATTCGCATCTTGTTATTTCAGTGCAAGCTAAAGCTCTGAAATTCTTGCACTCAATGGCTCCTACAGCGGTTGTAAGTCTATTCGGCATGATCAATTCGTTCCTGCCTGGGCAGGGTGGAATTGGCGCCGCCACTGCTAAAGGTGAAGAGAACGAGAGTTCGTGGGCTCCTTCGATTTTGACCGAGATGTCTGACAAAGCCGCCGTTCGTAACAATGAAATGTGAGCGCATTAAGTTGCTTTGATAGCCCCACCAGATGAAGCCTGCAATCGCGGGGCGGGCGGAAGCTCAACTACAAGCAGAAGTGCCAAGACTTTGAAATGTTCTTCGCACTTCTGCTTTTACATCCCTATTTCTATCAGCGCTGAGCTATGCTAGTTAAACCCCCAGGCAACCCACGGCTGAAGAGCCATTAGTACAAGTAGCTAAATAATGCAATTGCAAAAATCGATTGCCCTGTTCGTTATTGTGACGTCTGCTTGCAGCGTTTGCGGCTGCTCTAGTACTGGACCGGTAGAGCAGGCATCTGTTTCTGACTCCGCTGTTCCCGGTTCTGCTGTTCAGGGCTCTGCTGATTCTGCTTCGTCTGAAACTTCTTCTTCTTCTTCTTCTTCTTCTTCTTCTTTGCCCTCGTCATCGAGCGCCACAGTGCTTAGCGCTTCGACTTCTCACGAGACCCCACGCATAGCTAAGGTGGCATCACCTTCTGGCGCGATGCCTTTGTATGTGGCGATTTACTTGAACCCACGAGATTTACTAAAGTATGTCGGTCAGTATCGGCGTGAACCAAACAATCAGGTAGCGTTTTTTCATTCTGCTCAGTACTCTTTAGGATACCGTCAATATACAGCCGCTGAGAAATTGGCTAATGATGCCCTTAAAGCCCATCCAGATTGGGCCAGTCCGTATTTCATTTTGGCCAAGGTAAGCGAATCGCAGCTAGATGATTTGCAAAGCCTTAAATACTTACAGATGGCTCTAGAGGCCAGTCCGCACTGGCTAGATGCTGCTTCCGCTTATGCTGATAAGCTCAACGCTTGTGAGAAATTTGCTGATTGTGTAGCTGTCTGCACCAAAACACTCGGTTACTGCAGGGGACTGCCGTCTGATCTAGGAGTGACGCTAATGATGCGCAAGTTGCGTTTCATCAAGGCGCAGGCTCTTTATAATCTTAAAGACTTTGGCGCTGCGGCAAAAGAGATGGAGATGGATTTAGCTCAAGAGGATAACCAGATCAAACTGAGGCTCCTCGCCGACTGTTACGCAAAGAATAAGCAGTGGGCAAAGGCATTAGCAATAGTCGATAGACTATGCCGGGAAACTCCGACAGACTACAATTTCCATTTTCTTCGCGCTGAGATTTATGTGGCGACCAATCAGACGCAGAAGGCGATTGCTGAGTTAACTACATGCCTAAAGCTGAAAAGGTTTCAAGTCAAGAATATTGGTTTAGGGGCAATGAAGGTGTTAGAAGAACGTGATGCACTGCTTCTGCGTGCAGAAATGTACGAGAAAGTTGGCAATCAGAAGCTGGCTGCTAAAGACCGGGCTGTACTCAAGCAAGCTAGCGTTAGTTCATTTCAAGAAGCCGCATTTAGGAGTAATCCTTAGCTGCTAATCATTGAATTCGTATTCGCCTTTTAGTATCAAATCGATTTTCGGAAATTCTTTCACTAATTGCTTTCGGTCAGCTTCTGTTATTTTATGACAACTGGCTAAAGCAAGCTGTTTCAAGGTTGTTTTCTTGCATATGTTACGTGCACCATCAATATCAATTTTAGTGCCCTCTATTTTTAGGTGTGTGAGTCTTGGCAGTTGTTTCAGGTAAGCAAGGCCGCGGTTCGAGATTTGTGTGTAGTTAGCTTTAATGACACATAAGCTTTGAACTTGAGCAAGTTTTTTTGCTCCACTATCATCGAAATTTGTGTTAGTTAAAGTGATGTTTGTAAGCGGAAGTTTTGCGAGTTTGTCTAAGTTGTCGTTGTCGATTTTGCAGCCAAGCAAATTGATATTTTTTATGTGTTTTGTTGAGCCAATTATTTCTAGCATTTTGGCTGTAACCAAATGGTTTTTCAGCCCAAATGTGGTGCCTGAGGCGGAAAGTTCTGCTTTGAGCTGAGACGGATCAACTTCATTTAGTTCGGCTGTTCGATCAACTTTCTTTTCGTCGGCGGTGCGAGCTATTTCAAGTTCTTCTCGACCCTTTTTGAGGTCGGCAGCAGATTCAACTTCAACTTTTGTTTTTTCTTTGGGAGGTTGTAGAATTGTGGCCACTGCAACAACCGGCAAAATTGCAATAGCAGCGATGGCAAGAAAGATATTGCGCTTGTTGTGAGGTTGTATTCTTAGGCTTGAAGATTGTTCTGCTACTGAATTTGCAATAGATTGAGACAGCTCCGCAGGGTCTCTTCGATTTATTATTGAATCTAAATCATGAGCAACTAAATCTAGATCTTGGTAGCGATCCTCTGGTTGCTTTGCCAGCATTTTTGCCACGATTTGTTCAAGTACCGCTGGGAAGTCCGCAGACTGTGCGGTCTCTGAGAGACTAGGAGGGGTATCGGTTAAATGCATCATCAAAGTGGCCATGGCATTTCTGCCGACAAATGGTGCCCTTCCCGTCAGTATTTCAAAAATCACGCAGCCTAACGAATAGATGTCTGAGCGTTGATCCACTTTATCGCCATTGCACTGCTCTGGGCTCATGTAGAGCGGGCTGCCAAAAATCTCGCCTGTTTTGGTAAGGCATTGAATTTCGCCTCCTTCTCTATGGCTAAATTTGGCAATACCGAAGTCCAAAATTTTGATGCTGCCCTCGCTGCCAATGGGTCGCCCTTTTAGGATCATGATATTGCTAGGCTTTATGTCTCTGTGCACCACCGCGTTCTCGTGAGCGTGGGCGAGGCCATGGCACACTTGAATAAGAATCGGAAGAGCTGCTTCGATGGGCAGTGGGCCAGAGTCTTGCAGAAGCTCTGCTAGTGTCTGCCCTTCAACAATTTCCATCGCTAAGAAAGGAGTGCGTTCATCGAGAAGTCCAAATGCCTTGACGGCAATTATGTTGGCATGGCTGACGGCAAAGGTTGCTCTGGCTTCATGCTCGAAACGCTTCACCGTCGTTTCAGAGAGAAAACTTTGATGGATTGTTTTCAGTGCCAGCTCTTTTCCGCCGATTAATTGCTCCACTCGATAAACTAGGCCCATGCCTCCTTTGCCGAGCAGCGAGAGCACTTTGTAGCGCCCCGCGATAACCTCACCACTGGAAAATTCTGCCCCGTCCCAACTGGCGCTGGCCGTTTCTACTGGTTTGGTATCGTCGAAATCCGGTGGCATGGGCTAAGGGGCCTAAAGTTCTGAAAATTTGTCAATGGGCGTTCAGTATCTGATGTTCCCATTGCTCAAGGCTTTCTAAAATCTGGGCTTTGAGTAGATCGGGATTGCTTTTAATTCTCTCGAATATTACTCTCATTTCAGCTGTTTCTGGGAGATAAGCCGCGCCCCATCGAACTATTTCTACGAGTATCGGCATGAGATCTTTACCCTTTGCTGTCAGGTAATAGAGTTTGCGAGACTTGTTTTCTGGATGTGTGATTTCGCCAACCAGGCCTTCATTGACTAGCTTCTTAAGGCGGTCAGCCAAAATGTTCGTGGCTATGCTTTCTGGGCTTGCCAAAAATTCTTTGTACTCATGTTTGTTGAAAAAGAGGAGATCTCTGACGAGCAAGAGGGTCCAGCGATCACCAATAATTTCAAGCACGTTACTAACAACACATGGTGACCGTTGCAGTGTTTTGCTAGATGTAGGTGAACTGGTTTTTCGTAAGCTAGTCATAGGCTTATTTTAGCACCTGCTTGCAAATTGCAAGTGCGTGCTGTAGTATCTACTTGCAAAATGCAAGTGGATCTTCGGGGGAAGAAAATGAGCACTACGATGGATCCGAAATCTGTAGAAGCGAAGTTGGCCAAACCAGGTGCAGGAATTCCCTTTCATGAGTTGATGGTGGCTAAGTACATTATCTTCCCCAGTCGATTTAGAAGTTCTAGTAAAGAGAAAGGGCTTAGCGAGTTTGCTGCAGAGTCTAAGACGGTGCTAGAACTAGCTCGTGGACTCAGCTCTGAGCAGCTCGTTGAAAGGCGTTTGATAGCTCGCTTGCCGGGCCTAGAAGACAGTTCGCGCTACTGGTCGGTGGCGATGACTCTAGACCATTTGACGATTGTGGGAAATTTGATGTGTCATGTCGTAGTCGAGTTGTCCAAAGGCAATAACGCACTTAAGGTCGTGGGCACTGCTGAAGTTAAGCCTGGCGCTGCTGCCGATGCGGCTCTTTCTATAAATGATTTTGAGGAAATGAGTAACCGCTTTTTGCAGGAGGCAGAGGCGGCAAAAATAGATGTGCATTCTAAAGTGACACATCCCCATCCATGGTTTGGTCCGCTCAATGCTTATCAATGGTTAGTATTCGCTGCGCCGCATGAGAGCATTCATCGAAAGCAAATCGAAGGAATAATTTCACTCTTGTAGGCTCTCCAGTTGCATTTCTTGCGACACCGGCATGCTATTCGACCGGTCTATTAGTTACGACTAAAAAAGAAAACAGAGGTTGTGCCCCTGTTCTCTTCTACTAAAGATGCTGGCTTAGACCTTCTTTTTCTTCTTCTTCTTCTTCTTATCGCTTAGCCGTTGCCACAGCTCTGCGGATAGAACATCCAGTTGCGCGCCAGCTTCGCCTGCGAATCCATCAAGCAGATGCCGTGTTCGAGGCGCTCGCCGATTTCTCCGTTGTTGAGGTCTTCCAGCTCTTCGGCCGGGTCGAAGCGATGCAACTGACCTTTGCGTTGGCAGGCGATGGCCAAGTGCACTGCCTTGGCGGTGATCGGCGAGTTGACGTCGGCGCCGGCGTAGCAAACGGCATCGTGGGCCACTTTCCAGAACCAGTACTGGTTCGGCAAGCTGAGCAGTACGCCAGTCGCTTCGGCGGTGAAGAAGACATGCAGCATGTGCTTTTCTTCGACACCGGGCCTGAGAAACTTGGCGAGGGAGTAAGTCGATGGCGGCAATTCGCTCAGCTTGATGGGTTGAGCGAAAATGCGCTGAGGCTCACACTTGCCATACTGAATGAAAGCATGGCGCTGCAACTCGCTGTGCAGGGTTACCAGTTGTTTTTGCATGTTGTCCTCGCAGATAAATGCGTTGAAAAACTAAAGGCAAAGTGCATGATGCCGAGCGAGTTTTGAGCTGCTCGGCATGTGCAATTCAGCTGTCGGCCAAGCCGAATGCCTTCTCGACCAAGGTTGTGGTGGTCCAGCGTGCGGCGCCGTTGGCGCCCGGAGTGCCGCTTTGGCGCAGACGAGCGATGAGGTCGGCTCGATCGGTGCTCTTCACCGCTGCCACCGCCATCAGTGCCGCTTCCCAGTGGCCGTTGTCGGTTGCCAGCACGGTGCCGCTGCTGTTTTGCTGACCTTGGGCTGTGAGAGCCTCGACCGCCTGTTCCACCACCGAGTGCAGCTCGCTTTCGCTGACCACGGTGGAGAAGCGGTTCTGGCCGTGCACGCCCTGGTCGAAGGGCTGCTTCCAGCTCGGGTCGACGAAGATGTTGCGGGTCAAGACCTGGGCCAGGGCTGCGGAAGCTTCGCTGCTGCTGGGCTCGACGCGCACACGGTAGGTGCTGTTGTCGAGGCGTCGTACTGCCACCAAGCCGAGCTTGGTCTGGCAGATGACGGCGTAGTTGTGGGTGCCTTCGGTACCGGCGACGTGTTTCTTGGTTGCGAACATGGTGTTTCCGTTTCTTGATTGCTGAAGGTGAAGGAGGGGTTTAAGTTGGCTGCTAGACGAGGCTACTTTTGGACTGCTTGCAAAGCCCTTTGCGTTTCCGCGAATGCGGCCGCTTCTGCGTCGCGGAGTACTTTTCCGCGCACGGCGTAACCCAAAGTTCGCTCTGTGCTCTCCAGATGTTGCCAGACCAGCTCCATGTCGTTGTCGATCAAGGCGGCATGGGCATCCTGCAGGTAGCGAGTGGCCATCTGCAAATTAGAGGTGATCATGACGTTGCTGGGGATGTAGTGGCCGTAACCGGGAAGCTCCGGGTCTTCCATCTCCACTAGTTCGTTCAGGTCGAGCACGCGTTCAGGCGGAATGCTGAGGTACTGGGCGCATTGGTGGACGGTGTCGAAGATGAGCTTGGGTTGCAGGTGCAGCAGTTTGATGGCGTTGGCACGCGAGAATTTGCTCGCCCTGCTGCGCCGCTGCTTGCCCGTGAAGTGGGCTTTACTGATGAACAAGAGGGCAATGAACGCAAGAAGCGCGATGATGATTGGTGTGATATTCATTGAATTGCTTTCGAAAATAGTGGCTTACTCGAGTAGAAAAAGAAGTTTCGAAGGCTCGGCTGTAAAAATTTGCTAATTGGCCTTGCACCGAACAGCGAGCTGCTTGAAAAAGAATTGCTTGAGCATGATTGGCTTAGGGTTGGTTGTGAATGCCTTTCTTGAAAAAAGTTATGAGATATGCAGAACAGTAACTAAAAAGAGCTGCTTATTGCAATCATGAGTATTTGTTTTAGCTAGAACTTGTACTGAAAAGTGTTAGCGCAGTTGGCGCTATGCCACCGCAGGTGGTGGCGCATGAACGGCAAAAGGTGCATCGAAGTGGCTGACTTCAATGCACCTTTTGCTTTGCTAGACCGGGGGTGATGATCTAATATTTATAGCCTTACAATACCTGCCAAAGCTTGGCAATTTGTGGGCATTTACCCTATATTCATTTGTGGTTCAGACTATTGTTGTGTCAATGAGGCTTTCTTGTGCGTATAGCAATAGTCTGTAACGACACTAGAGGCGGTGTGCAGCCATACATCGCTCTAGGTACCGGCCTAGCAAAGGCTGGTCATGAAGTGCGCATGGTGGCTCCCGCAAATCATTCTTCGTTGTTTGAAGGCTCAACGCTTCCGATGTATCCGTTGTCGGGGCCGCCGCCCGAAGAAGTCAACGCTGCCGCCCGCATTGCAGAGAAGGGTACTTTTGCCACCATGGCTTTCATGGCAAAGCAAATGCCTAGAATGATTTTTCAAGCCACTAAAGAAACACTCGAAGGCTGTCAGGGCGTTGATTTGATAACCGGCGGTGTGGGCGGCATGATGACTGGAGTGGCAGTGGCTGACAAGCTCAAAGTGCCTTTTGTTCAAACGCACTTACAGCCACTCGCTGCCCCTTCGAGAGATTATCCAGGAGTGATGTTTGGTGCGTTGCCAGATTGGATAGGTGGATGGGGTCGACTTCTCAGTCATCATCTCTCAGAGCAAGCCCTCTGGATGCCTTTTCGGGGGCCAATGTCTGATGCACGAGCGAAGGTCTTGGGCCTCAGAGGTAAGTCACAGGCTTTGGAAGGTCAACCTGTAATATATGGCTTTAGTCGTCATGTCGTATCTGTACCTGAGCATGCTACTAAGTTGCGATATACCACCGGTTATTGGATTCTTGAGCCCTCAGCCGATTGGAGACCGCCAGAGGCATTGCAGGCATTTTTGCAAAAGGGTGAGCCAATAGTCAGTATTGGCTTTGGCAGCATGCCTAGCAGTAAGGCAGAGCAGGTCACTGAGCTGGTTAATGCAGCCGCTCAAGAGGCTGGCGTGCGAGTGGTTTTGCTTATTGGTTCCGGAGGCCTCACTGAAATCCAGGCGAGCGAAAGTCTTTTTTGCCTTAGTGAAGTGCCGCACGAGTGGCTATTTCAGCGCATGTCAGCGGTTGTCCATCATGGCGGCGCTGGCACTACGGCAGCGGCTTTGCGCTCGGGTGTGCCGAATATAGTGGTGCCTTTTGGCGTTGATCAACCGTTTTGGGGTTCGAGAGTGGCCGCACTTGGGGTTGGCCCGACGCCAATACCGCATTCTCGATTGTCAGTGAAGAAGCTGGCTTTGGCTCTTGCTATGGCCGTGAATGACGACGCTATGCGTCGAAAGGCCGCAGATTTGGCTTTGTTATTGCGGGCCGAAGATGGTGTAGCTGAAGCGGTTAAGCATTTCAGTAACCTGGCTAAGTAGTTGTCTACTTTGGTTCGATAAGCTGGCTATTGCTCATGCCAGCTACAATCCGTTGCGCTGTTTCTCGATCTGAGTAGGGTAGATTTTTTCCAGCAATTGATTGGAAGTTTTCGTGACCTAACCCGGCAATTAAGACTGTGTCACCGCTTTCAAGATTGCCGATTGCTGCAGCAATTGCTTCACTGCGGCCGGCGACTTCTCTTGCCTTTGGTGCACCTTCGAGCACATCGCGTCTGATGTTGGCCGGGTCTTCAGAGCGCGGGTGTCCGTCGGTGACGATGACATTGTCTGCCAATGACTGTGCCACCTCACCCATATCTTTGCGCTTGCCTAGATCGCGCTCGCCGTTGCAGCCAAAGACGATGGTGAGCTTGCCTGGGGTGAAGCTCCTACAGGCTTCCAGGGCAGCTCTTATGGCATCTGGTGAGTGTGCGTAGTCGACAATTACTTTACCCCCGCGCGGTGAAGTTGCTACCAAATTAAGGCGGCCCTCCACTTCGCTCAATTTTTCCATACTAGCCACAGCGGCTTCTACAGCAACGCCAGAAGCGATGACAATTGACAAGGCGCAGAGAGCGTTGCTCGTTTGAAATTCACCAAATAGATTTAGATTGCACTCGTAGCTTTTGCCAAATATTGAAAGTGTCAGTTTCTGACCTAGTGGCTGGGGGCCGCTTTCAACTAGTCGAACTTCTTCGCCCTTGATGCCATAAGTTGTAATCTTGTGATTGCGTGCGCGGCAGATTGCGAGCGCCGGTGCAAACCACTCGGCGTCGGCGTTGAGAATGGCATGGCTACCAGGTTCGAGAATGTTATTGAAGAGCATCATTTTGACGCGAAAATACTCTTCCATGGTCAAATGAAAATCAAGGTGATCGCGAGTTAGATTTGTGAAGGCACCAATGTTTGCCGCTACTCCATGTAAGCGATAATCAAAAATGGCATGGCTAGTGGCTTCAAAGGCGACATGGTTAATGTTGCGCTTCGCCAATGTATTGAGCATTGTGTGCAATGTTACTGTTTCAGGAACAGAAAGAGTGGGGTCGCGATCCCAAATCAAAGTGCCATCTGTTAGCACACCGCCTAGGTTTCCCACAGAGCAACTCTCAAGACCGACGGCGCTCCAAAGCATTTTGCAAAAATTGACCGTGGAAGTTTTACCATTAGTGCCAGTTATTAATGCAATGTTTTTTGGCTTGGGATCCCCATAAAAGGCTGAACAGATTGGCCCTAAAATTGACAGCGGAATTGGGTGATGTAGAAGCAGTGCCGCACTGCCTTCGGGCAGCTTAGTTTCGGGCGTGGAAAGCACCACCGTGGCCCCGTTTTTTAGAGCGCGGTCAATATAGTGGCGACCGTCTAGCCTGACGCCGTAACGAGTGCTGTCGACTGTTTCACTTTCTTCAGCGACATAGAGAAAGCCTTCTTGGCACAGCTCGGGGTCGGTAGTAACGCCTGTAATGTCGATGGTGGAGAAGGCTCGTGCATCAATGTTTGTGCTCGGTGCTTCTGTGAGTTCGGCCGTTAGGCCCAAAAGGAGTTGTTCTAGATTTGGCATAGAGTAGGGCGAGCGCTCCCGAAGGCAAGACTTTCGAGATTCTACACGCTTGAGAATCAATTGGGCCACCAATGGCTGCGAGTAATGCCTGTTTTAAGAAATAACTTGCACTAGGCTGTAATTCGCTCATAATCGATTAATAAATTTCGGAGTGAACCCGTGAGAGCTAGAGTTTCTAGTCATATTATTGCTCTTGCTTGGGCCAGCCTTGCTGCGTTCGATGTTTTTCATCTTTATCATGGCTTTCACTCTTTTGTGCGCTACACAGCCTACTTAGAGAAAAATCCAAAACAGGTCGAACAGTTCGAGGCAGCAATTTTCAGTCTGCATCCGCTCTTGATTTACGCCGCTCGAATAGATGAACAGTGTATGCAGTATCAGCTTGCTGACCGCCAGGAAAAGGTAACCAATTGTATTGAAAGAACTCTCGCTCTTAGAGAAAAGGTCTATGGGCCAAGTTCGCCAGCGATTTGTCAGACCATTATTCAACTCGGTTTCTCTAATCTAGGAGATAAGAATTACTCAGCGGCTGAGGCCGCCTTCAAGCGTGCCCTTAAGATCTGTCAAAGTCATAATCTGATTTGTCATGACAGTGGTTTTCCTAGTGTGGTCGAATGTCTGGATTCGCTGGCTTATTTCTACGAGACTCAAAACCGATACGATGACGCAGAAGCTTGTGAGAAACGCGCTATTGCTTTGACTATGGCGAAGTACGGCAACGACTTATCCTGTGGAAACCAGTTTTTAAAACTGGCCGAGCTGGCCAAGAAGCAGGCAAAGTATCAATCGGCGATTGCTTATTATCAGAAAAATCTGTCAATTCATGAGCCCGTATTTGGTAAAAACGATCAAGATAGTATTTTTATGAGAGAGCAGATTGCCGAGTGCCAGGTACTTAGCCGGCAAAGCCACCCCATCTAGAATTGCACTTGCCTAGGGCCTAGAGATCTCTCGTGGCGTTGACCATGTACTGAGGGAAAATGCCAGCACCAATAAAAGTAGAGCTCGTACCACATTCAGCTGAATGGCGTAACGCTGCTGAGAATGAGATTGGTAGACTGTCAACTCTTGGTGGCAGTTTTGTCGCTATCCACCATATTGGTTCTACATCAATTGCTGGAATTTGCGCCAAACCAGTGCTTGATTTATTAGCACAGGTAAAAAGTTTAGAAGAATTGGACGGTCAGAAGACCGCATTGCTGGCTCTTGGTTATGAGTGGTGGGGAGAATATGGTATCGCCAATCGCCGTTACTGCACCCTCAGTGAATCTAATGGCCAACGTCGCGTACACCTTCATTGCTTCCCTGATGGCGACGATGAAATAGAGAAGCATCTGGCCTTTCGAGATTATCTTCGAGCAAATTCAGAAGAGGCAGAGCGATACGACGTCGAGAAGAAGCGTTGCCGCGCTCTCCACGCAGATGATTCACATGCATACTCTGACGCTAAGTCTGCGTGGATTGCTGCGCGGATTCCACTGGCCCTGGCTTACTATCGTTCTCAAAGGAGAGAAAAGTAGCTCTAGCGCTTGCTTACTTTTGTACAAAGCGCTAAGGCCCTGGCAATCTTAAGACAGATCCTGAGAATTTCGATCCAAAGAAAGTAAGGTTGTTATCGGGATACATATAAGACCAAATGAGTGAGCCCTGCACGTTGCCGAAGCCTTCTGAGCCACCGATATTTTTAACGGAGTACTGTTGACTAGAACCAAGTTTCGAATAGAAGGGATGACTCTGTGAATAGAATGGTTGGTGACTGCTAGAGGTCGCTACTTCGACTTTGCCCAGTGAGCCTAGGTGTGTGCCCTTAATTTTATTGACGCCCTGCTCGTAGGCTCCTAGGCTGGCTACAAAGATTTTTTTGAATGGCATCAAACTTGAAATATTGCCCTCTAAATTGCTTGCCATTTGCGAGCCTGAATAAATAGTGTCGTCAAAGTAGGCCACAGCCTTGCCTTTTGCTTGACCGCTGGCAATCATTTTGTTAAGGCGTTGGTTTGAAACAAAGTTTTCTGCCGACATGCCATTAGCTTTGCCAAACAGATAGCTGACCAAATGCGTACTGCCGCCGGGATCTTTGTCTGAGACAACGAGCAAGTCACTCATTCCCAGTCCACTCTCTCTCAATGCCGCCGATAGTTTGGTGTGCAAGTCGACTGCTTTTTTTACCATCACAGGGAAGGAATTGTGCACTGCTCCCTCAGCTAACATGCGAGCGGCAAGCTCGCGCTCTTCGCCTACATAGCCTGAGAGAAAACTCGCAATTTGTTCTTTCGATGCCTTGGGCACGTTGTATTGAGCGTGCAAGGCGTCGACATCACTTAGTTTTGCTAAGTCACCAGTTGTGGTGGCATTTGGTACTATTAGATTTTGCGTTGGTCTGATCACGTGTACATTAGGGCCGATAGCTTTGGCTGCGGCATCAACACTGGCTTGCATAGTTTCTTTAGCGACGCCAGAATCTAACATGCTTGGATTTTTAGCTTTGATGGCACGAGCTTCGGTTAACAGTGCCGACAGTTTTTCCGCTACAGCCTGAGGGCCTTTGGCGATATCGATGACGTTAATTGCCCGTTCGAATGAGCCGACATCGACCACATACACTTTGGGTACTTTTTTCAATGCTTCAAGAGTAGCCGGGGCCATTGTCGAGCTAGAAATATCATCGAAAAGTACAACTTTGTTAGGTATATTGCCTTTTTGTACTTGCTCAACGAGATTGTCGATGTTGTTCATACTCATGCTCATGCTGTTACTCTTGCGGTACAAGTAACCGAGTAAGTTGGCTGCAGAATCAGCCGAGAGCGTATAAACATTGTCTGGGGTAGAGGTGCCCACTTGATCGGCAATATCGTTCTTAAGGGCCTGGAATCGTGCTTTGAGAATGCTATCTGAAGATGTTCCAGCTGATTCGTGCAGTAGTGCTACAGCTAGCTCTCGATCAGCAGCTGGTACTCCTTTCAATATTGATTCTAGGTTGCCTTTGCTCAGGCTCTCTGGGTTGAACTTTCCATAAATATCATCGACCAGCTCGTTTAACTGCTGCCGTTTAGCTGGATCGGTCATGTCTTTGAAATAGTCTGCAGCTTTTTGTTTGTATGCAGCTTCAACTTCAGGGCCGGAAGTTTTTAGAGCTTCGGCTGGTTCCAGACCGCGAGTGTTGACCTGACGTACAGCCATAGATGTTTTGAGGTCTTTCTCAAAACCTTTACGGAAGTTTTGTTCAAAGGCATCAGCAGCTGTTTGCCCGCCTTCGGCAACTTTTAGTTTAACTACTTCTTGATAGTTAGAGTCTGCTGCAACGCGGGCTAGAGGTTCTTTTACGGCAGTTGGATTGCTCGATAAAAATTCGTCGGTGGCTTGCACCACTTTCACTTTGCCGCTCAACTTTAGACTGGCTTCTGTTGTGAGTAAGTCAACATTTTGCACTGTTGTTAAGGCGTCATCGAAACCTTTTGGTAGAACACTTTCGCCAGTGAGTGGGTCGGCTTTTTTGATATTTAGGCCGGTTTTTTCGTACAGGTCAATTGCTTTTGAAACAGCCTCATAGGGCTTGTCTGCGGCTAGCTGAGCCAGTTTTGTAGCGTCAGTGTTGAGAATCTTGGCGGCATCTGAGAGGCCCACTGTGCCAGAGGAGGGAAGGTCAACGCCATTAACCGTGTTTTTTATATTGGTGACTGCACCGGGGCGGTAGGAGCGAAAACCATTGCTTATACCGTCGACTGCGCCGCCGAGGACAGTTCCACCGAGAAAGCCCACTACCGAGCCCTTCAAGCTCGCCATTGCGAGGTCGCCAGCAGTGATGGGGCGACCTTGTTCAATGGCGTTGATTGCTTCGCGACCAGGGCTTTCAATAGCACCGAATATAGAACCAGATGTGCCTGACTTGGCAGCTGCGCTGATTAGCTTTGTGCCAAATGAAACGCCCTGTGTTTCGATTTTAGCACCGAGTAAATCACCGGTGACGCTTAGTCCAAATTTCTTGCCCAGAGCGCGGCTCAGTTGAGCGCCGCCCAGTTCGCCGATTGGTACTGTCACACCCATTAATGAGCCAATGGCTAAGTCATGTCCGAGGTTGGCATATTTACCGTCGGCTTGCATCAGTCCAGCTTTAGAAATGCCTCCAATGAGAGCGCCTCGGGTCGTTGCTTTGAGCATGGCCTCGCTCATGCCCAGTTTGCCTGACCTGAGAGTGGCGGCCACAGTGAGGGCCACGCCAATATCAGTAATGGCATCAACGCCGTTATGCTGTGATTGGTCGAACGAGCGAGCGGCCTGTGAGCCTTGTAGAGCGGGTCTCTCAGCGGGGATGCCTGCTTGCCCTGGGTTTGTCTGGAAAGTTTTGGCGTCGAAATCTTTGCCGGTGAGTTCTTTGTAGACTGTTGCAAATTTGCCGGTATCATTGGACAGAGCTGCTTGTTTTAGTTGGTCGAGCTTACTTTTCTCAGCAGTCAGTTTCTCTGCAGTTGCCTTTGAACCTAAGTCGCTATCGAATAGGCCTGACCACATGCTTTTGGGATCGTACCAGGACCGGCCCTCGCCACTTGTCCCGATGGTGTTCTTAGCTGCATCAAAAGTTTTGCCAATGAAGCCTTGGTCTTTTTCATTTAGTTGGAATGACTTAAGGGCCAAGTGATGTTGCTGGCTAAGCGAGTCATAGATTTTTCCTAGATCTACGGCTTTGTCGTCAACTGGCTCTGGTTTGGATTTTTCGGTTGGCTCTTTTGCTGGTTCTTTTGCTGGCTCTGCCTTAGGCTTGTCGGCTGGATCTTTTGCTGCTGGATCTTTGACGTCTGGATTCCCGCCCGGAACTTTGGTGGGTGCGTCCTTGTTGGGATCACTGGGAACGTAACGTTCATCTTTGGGTGAGCTAGAGTCTTTATGCTGATTAGCAGGATTATTTGAATTGGCTTCTTTAAGGCGCTTCTCTAGTTCGCGGGCGCGTTCTTCTTCGGTGGCGGTGGGAAGCCGCTCCCCAACTATCAAAACTTCTCTGCCGCCGCTTATTTTCTTGATACGGTGGGCTTCTTTGTTAATTTCGTCATCACTTTGCTCTGGATGCATACGTTTCCAGACCTGAAAGTAGCCCTCGCCCCGTTCTAGCGGGAGAGTGCTGGTTTCATCTTTGATTTTTTGCTTGAGACGCTCTTCTAGAGAAGCTTCCGGCTTTGGTTCGGCCTTCACATCTGGCTTATTCTCTTTAATAGCTTCAGCGGTGCTGTCATAGAGCTTGAATTGTTGGTGGGCGCGAACGCTGTTCCAGCTCTTCGGTAAGTCTTTGTCTGAAATATCTCTTTTGCCGTCTAGATGAGCTTGCGGGTAATTGTTTAAGCCCATCACGCGATTGAGTTCTCGGTAAACGCTGTTTTTGTTCGTGGGCTCGCCGCTAACACGGCTGCGCTCTGCAAGCGACTTTTGCGCTAAGTCAAACAGGGTCGTCTCCAGCTTAGCTGTTTTTGGCAGTGCCTGCAGTTGCTCGTGATTGAGGTGCAAATTGGATTCAGGAGCGGCTTTCCCCTCCTTCTCTTTGCCCTCTTTTTGCGGCGCATCTGACACTAACAGTTCTCCTTGGCTTTATATACACAGAGAAGGCTTTCTTTCGACAGATTGTTCTGTGTTGCTTCACTTGTCTCAACTTACATAGGCAGCCGTGACTTTTCCATGACCTTTTTGCCATTTCATGAGGCTATCTATAGAGATTATTAGTAGAGAAAATGACAAACTCGTGGCAGACGAGTGCAACCGACAAATTAAATTAAGTGGAAACCTGGCAGAGCTTGGCGCAGAGTTTTTTCGTTTAAACGGTCTTCTATCTGATCAGGTGGACGTAGTCTCTTCAAAGCCTTGAATTTCACCAAAGCCTTAGTTGCTGCCGAAGTTAGCTTGTAGTCACCGTCGAGATAAAGATCTTCAAGGTTCGGCAGTGACGATAATGTCTCTAAGTCAGCGTCTTCTATCGGTGACTCTTTTAGTGACAGGCTGCGCAAGTTGGTTAGACGCGCAATAAGACTGTAGTCTTCATGGCTTAGTTTGACTTTATTGAGGTCAATTTCTTCTATTTGATTGACTTTGACCAGGGCCAGAAGTGTTGGCCTGGCATCTTTGAGACCGCTGGCGTGGAGTGATTTGAGTCGGCTCAAGAAATTACATTTGGCCAAGGCCTTTCCTGTGACACGGGTATCACCTATGTCTAAAGAGTTTAATGATGGCATCTTTTCGAGCTGAGGCAAGTCTGAATCGTTTAAGTCAGAATGTTTAAGTTCGAGTCCGAATAGGCATTGTTGCTTGAGCAGTAAGGGTAGAAATTCGCTAGGACTTACAGGTGAATAGTTTAGCCTCACCCAGTCCACCTCATTAGGGCGGAAATATTTCAAAAGAGAGGGAAAGAGTTCTAGCTCATCATCACCATTTACGTGAACGCGGTTATTGAAATTCGCTACAACCACACCTTGAGCTTGCACTTTAGACCATTTGTTTGTGTTAGCGTCTTTATAGCTCAGGAGACCAACACTGAATGCTGTTGGAAAATTGAACACAGTGACCTTTTTACCGTTAACTATTGCTGTGCTTGAGTATGGTTCGGTTCTGGTCGCAAGAAACTTTTTGATTGCTGCTATTTTTTGTGCACTCAATGTCGTCTCGCGAGTGGCAATTTCTGTTTCGAATACTTCGGCGTTTTCAATGGTGGAGCTATTGGAAGGCAAAATTGTGGCTGGTTTCGGCGTTTTTTGAGCGCTACTTTTAACCGCACTTGATTGCACCAATAACGCTATAGCAGTTGTCAGCGAGAGTATAACTGTAAGTGCTAGCCCGCTAACAAATACCATCTTATTTGAAGAAGGAGTTTCACTTTCGCTGGCTGAGTAAGAGTCTGAGTAGGCCAGCAGATTCTTTCCTTCTTTGACACGCAGCAGGTCGATTGATAGTTCTTTAGCTGATTGATAACGATCTTGTGGTGTTTTTGCTAGGCATTTGCTGATGACAAGATCGATTGATGGCGGTAAGTCTAGTTCGGGTACAACTTGAGATAGCTTTGGTGGCTCATCTTCTTGGTGCATGGTCACTGTCTCTACCGAGTTTTTACCCTCGAAAGGGACAAATCCGCTCAGCACTTCAAAAAGTGAGCAACCAATAGAATAGATATCTGAACGCGAATCTACTGTTTCACCGCTGCATTGCTCAGGGCTCATGTAGTAAGGGCTGCCGAAAATGTCTCCCGCAGCAGTTAAGCTCTGAATTTTACTTGTGTCGGCGCCGATGAATTTGGATATTCCGAAATCAAGTATTTTTACATGCTGAACACCGTCTGTGGTGCACAGCATAATGTTTCCCGGTTTAATATCTCGATGGATGATGCCGTTGCGGTGAGCGTAAGCCAGTCCGTCTAAGACTTCTATAAAAACATCTAGAGTTTCTTTCAGCGGCAGCGGGCCATCTTCAACCAATATTGTCTCTAAAGTACGGCCTTGCAGATAATCCATTGAATAGAATGGCACGGCTCTAGCGTGTATGCCGAGGTCGAAAACTTTGACAAAAGTTCGGTGGTTAAGCGAGGCCATAGTTTTTGCCTCGCCTTGAAAGCGTAACCAGCTTTGCTCATTGACTAGCTCCGGTGCCAGTACTTTTAAGGCAAACTGGCGATGTAAGCCGGGGTGTTCGACAAGATACACAATTCCCATTCCGCCAAAGCCTATTTCATCTTTGACTGCGAATCCTCCGATTATGTCTCCTTTTTGAAAAATCGTCTGATCGCAGTCAGCGCTTGAAGAATTGCCTGTGGAGGTTTTGCCTTTAAAGCGGCCGTTAGTAAATTGGCGACGTTGAGCTACCCGTGTGGCAGTGGTGTTGCGCGATATCTGTGCGGGAGATTTGGCGCTCGCTGAGCCAGGGCAGCTACAGCGTAACTCTTGAAAGAGAAATGAGCTGAATGACCCTGCTCGCTTATTATCTGGTCGCGATTTGCCGCAGTTTGGGCAGATTGAGTTGTTGCTACTCGAGCGCTTTGTGGTTTGCTTGCGAGCGATGTTGCACTGACAGAAATTATGTTGAAAGAAAAACGAAGTTAGTGATCCGGCTCGAGTTGTGGATTGCGATTTGCCACAAGTTTTGCAAATGCTTTGAGACATCTTTTCCTGTTCCGGGCTCTGGCTCTTGCCCTTGAATTGGCAAGTTCTAATTTTAACACTCATGGTGTTCAGCCTTAGCATTCGATGCTTACGGCATTCTTTCAAGTCTTTATATATTCAAATACTTGCATAAATGAATAAGTCGTGATAACGTGTTTTTATGTTGTTGGCGGTGGTTTCCATCTCCTTGAATGGTTGCTTAGGATTGCAAGGTCTAGCCATGTCTAAGAACTTTGTTCGTCGCAGTGTGAATTGCTTTCAAAGGAGTCTTGCGTGACATCGGAGGGCGGGGGAGCAACGCCGGTTCAACGTCTTTGGGGGATGCTCGTTGAGGATCGCCGCGACCTTTTCGTGCTGGTTACTTACACTTTAATTACTGGTTTTATTTCGCTTGCAGTTCCTTTGGCGGCGCAAGCCCTAGTCAATACAATCGCCGCAGGAATTTTTCTTCAACCGCTTATAGTGCTTTCATTGCTTGTGCTTGTTGGTCTGGTATTCAGCAGCGCTCTGCGTATGATGAAATTGTGCCTTGTTGAGAATTTGGAGCAGCGAATTTTCGCCAGAATTTCTCTGCTTCTCAGTGAGCGTATTCCTGAGATCAAGGCTGCAGCATTGACCGAAGAGTACATGCCCGAGCTAATTAATCGTTTTTTTGATGTAGTGACGGTGCAAAAGGCTTGGGGCAAACTTTTGCTGGAGATGCCGACGGCGGTTCTCCAGGTGTTTGTTGGCCTATTGCTTATGGCTTTCTATAGCCCGTTCTTGCTGGCTTTTGACCTGCTTATCATCGGCTTTATTGTATTTGCCACTGCTGTTCTTGGAATTGGCGGTCTGCGAACCAGTATTGATGAGTCTGTTCTCAAATACCGTTTGGCTGAATGGTTAGAAGACATGGGCCGATGTCAGACCAGCCTTAAAGCTAACGGTACGACACCGTATCTTAATCATCGCACCGACAATTTGGTTATGCGCTATCTTGGCGCCCGCCGTGCTCATTTCTCTGTACTTTATCGGCAGGCTTTCGCAACTTACTTATTTCAGGCACTTGCTAGTGCTGGCATTCTGGCAGTTGGTGGTTGGCTGGTTATCAATCGACAACTGACGCTGGGTCAGCTTGTTGCCGCTGAGATCGTTGTATTGACAGTGCTTTCGGCATTAGAGAAGCTGATTCGCAACTGCGATACTCTTTATGACCTTTTGACAGGATTGCACAAGGTTGGCCACCTCACCGACCTTCCGGTTGAACGTAGTGCCGGAATAGAGTTGCCTTTTCTTGAAACAGGAATGTCTGTAGCGGCAAAAGGAGTGCGCTTTTCATACAATTCAAGTCGAGAGATTTTAACGGGCTTAGATTTTCGAATTGAAGCAGGAGAGAGAGCTAGTTTGGTTGGCGCTAGCGGAGCTGGTAAGTCGACCATCGCTTCAATTCTTTGTGGCCTTCATGAAGCTAGTAATGGTGCCATAGAGATGGCTGACCTTGATATTCGTGATATAGATTTGAAAAGTTTGCGTCGCAGTGTTGGTTTTGTTGGTGACAATAACGAAATTTTCGAAGGCACTATTGAAGATAATGTTAGTTTAGGTCGGTCTTTTGTCTCTCATCAGGATGTCCGTTGGGCTTTAGATGTAGCCCAATTTTCTGATGATCTTATAAATGCGCCTTATGGATTGAGCACCATGTTGGTGAGCGGCGGTAGAAATCTCTCCAGAGGTCAGGTGCAGAGGCTATTGATTGCTCGGGCAATAGCAGAGAGGCCGCGTCTTCTGATTTTAGATGAGGCATTCACAGGTATTGACGAGAGAACAAAACTGAGAATTATCGATGCCTTGTTCGCCGTCGAGAATCTGTGGACTGTACTTGATATTTCTCACGATGCTGAAGTTGTGGTTCGCTCGAGCAAAGTTTATGTATTGTCTGGCGGTGTCATAGTCGAATCTGCTTCACCTGCGGATCTTGCTTGGCGAAATGACAGTGCATTCTCCACTCTATTTCCCGACTTAGCAAAACAAATTCGTTCTTCCGAGCGTCGTAAGGTCGAGCGTGTTGGAGGTAACCAGAATTAGATGGATAGGTCAAGCAACCTCAACGCGGTCTCAGCTTCTAACTCTTTGTTGCTCAAGCCGCAGCAAGAATATCGCTCGCTCATTGCAGTTGAATCATCTCGCGGTTATATTCGGCTCGCAATGGTGCTTAGTATTTTTCTTTTGGGGCTGGTAGCAATACTGGTTTTCGTTCCTTGGCAACAGTCAATTTCTGGCATCGGTAAAATCATGATTGTTTCGCCAATGGAGCGCCCTCAGAATATTGAAGCCCAGATTCCAGCTCGTTTACAGAAGTGGCATGTGCGTGATGGTCAGGTGGTAGAGAAAGGCCAGTTGATTGCAGAGTTGGTTGATTTGGATGCAAAGTTTCTTGACCTAAATCAAAGTGATCGGCTATCCGCTCAAAAGCAAGCTCTGATTGCTAGGCGGAAGGCCGCTATGGAGCGGGCAAAAGCTTTGCACGATCAAATAGTGAGCCTGAAGCGTTCGCAGGGTGTTGCGGTGCCTTCTGCGAAAGAGCGTTCTGCTCAAGCTTTAGATCGTATTGCTGCTGCACAGCAAGCCATTGAAGCCGCTAAGCAGAATGTTAGAACAACAGAGTTGAACTTAGTTAGATTGAGAGATTTATTTGACAAGGGAGTGCGTTCAAAGCGTGATTTTGAACTGGCAGAGCTTGATCATACTCGTGCTCTGACTGAAGTGCAAAGAGCATTCGCGGCACTCGATATTGCTCAGCGCGATCAAACAGTTGCCGTTTTTGATCAAGGTAAAGTTCTGGCCGATACCGATGCGGCAATGAATAGTATCCGTGCCGCTATATCTGCAGCTGATGAGTCAGTGGAAGCTATCTCAGCTGAAATTTGTAAGCTTGATATTGATCTTGAGAATTTAAGACATCGGGTTGACCAGCGACTAGTTCATTCTCCTTGTGCTGGAAAAATTGTTAGATTGATGTGTGTCGGTGCGGGCGAAACTGTCGATGCTGGAACTGTTCTAGCTGTGATTGCTCCGATGACTGAAGATCTAGCAGCTGAGCTTACTATTAGTGATAACGATGCTCCTCTTGTTTCCGTTGGCCGACCGGTGCGATTGCAGTTTGCCGGTTGGCCCGCTCTCCAGTTCGCCGGCTGGCCATCCATTGCCGTTGGTACTTTTGGTGGCAAAGTGGCGGTGATTGACGCTTCTGATGACGGTAAGAGCTGCTATCGCGTTATTGTCAAACCAGATCTTGAGTTAATCGCCAGTGGTCGCGATGAGCATTGGCCTTCTGCCCAATTTTTGCGACCTGGCGCAGAAGCTAGTGGTTGGATAATGCTCGATACCGTTCCGCTTGGTTTTGAGCTGTGGAGACAGTTCAATGCCTTTCCTCCCACAGTAAAACCTGAAGAATTGGGCCTGAACAAGACGGCTGATGTCGGTAAGGCTGAGGGTAAACGAAAGGCCAAGTCTAACTAGAAGGGTTTGCAATGCATTTAGTGGCTGAGCCTGAAGATAGTATGCAAAGTACGTTTGATTCCAGAAGCATTTTTCGTGGCTTAGTTAGTTTAGCCTTGGCTGTGTGGTTTAGCGCTAGCTCAGCAGTGGCCAATCAAAAGCAATTAGCCCAAACTAATTTGGCAAGTAGTGCAGCTAGCCCTATTAACCATAAGGCCTTCGGTGCGGCTGATTCGATCGTTCCCCTGCGCCCAATGCGATTGGGGACCAATCTTTCAGAAGAGATGATTTCTTTTGAGTCTTTTATCCAGTCTGTAGATAGAAATTATCCTAAACTTTTAAGTGCCGATGCAGAGCGTAAGATCTCTGGAGCTAAAAAGCTTGAAAAATCGGGAGCTTTTGATCCAGTACTTTCCAGTGTGCATGAGTATCTTCGCGTGCAAGATATTGTCAATCCTGGGAAGGCCAAGGATGCGGTTCATAATGAGAGTCGAGTTGATTTACTCACTCGCTCTGGTATCAAAGTCTTTGCTCAGTTTCGGTTAAATCCCAATGATACGAAAACGCCATTTATACCTACTGGTCGAGCCGGTGAGTACTCGGCTGGTTTCACGGTGCCCCTTCTACGTGGGCTGCGGACCAATGAAAAGCTGGCTGCTGAACGGCAGGCAAAGCTGGGAGAACCTCTAGCAGAGCAGGTTTTTGGTGGAACTCGTTTGGAGATCTTGCTAAAAGCAGCGGCAACTTATTTCGATTGGGTCGGAGCAAAGGCTCGCATAGATATTGCTCGCGATTTGCTTAAGATTGCCGAAGCAAGAGTGGGACAAATTAGGCTTCGTGTGCAAAGCGGCGACTCGCCGGCTTTAGACGTGGCAGAGGCTGAGCAGGAGATTCAGCGAAGACAAGCAACTTTGATAAAGAGCGAGCGAGAATTTCAGAAGGCAGCGCTGCTCTTGTCTGTTTTTTTCTGGGACGAGAAGGGCGATCCGAAGACCTTGCCTGATATAACCCAGGTACCGGCGCTAGTTCCTGAACCTAGTAATTTGCTCGATTCTGTCTGGTTTGCAGGGCGCAAGGAGGCCGCCGAGCGCCGCCCTGAGTTAAAGAGAATTGAGCTGGAGCGACAACAGGTCAATATTGAGATACAGCTAGCGCGAAATAGTTTGTTGCCAGCAGTGGATGCATATTTCGCCCAAGGAGCTGATACCGGTTTGCAGGGTATTGGTTCTGTTACGAGAGGTGGCGTAACAGTCTCGGCTCCATTGCGTCAGCGTACTGTCCGAGGGCAACTGCAGGCTGCCCAACTGAAAATTCAGAAACTCAGTTTAGATGCGAAGGCCGAGAGGCTTCGTATTCAAGCAGAGGTTGACGATACTGTATCTGCTATCAACGCATCGTTTGAGCGTTATAAGGCTACTGCCTTGGAGGTGGAGAAGGCCAAAGCGGTGGAGAGTGGCGAGCGATTACGTTTTTCTGCTGGAGACAGCACCTTATTTCTCGTCAATCAGAGAGAGCGAACCACTGCTGAGGCTCAAATGCGCCTGGTTGAGACTCATGTGGAGTACTTGCAAGCCTTGGCCGCCTTCAAGGTCGTTACCTGTAGGATATAGAGCTTTTATAGTGCTTCGACTTGTTTAATGATTTCTATATATGCTAATGTTTGCATAGATTTATCGATGTCAAAGATTTCCGCGATAAGCTTTAGCATAATTTTTTAGGGCGGGGCGGGTATGCCAGATAGAGCTGTAGTGTGTGTAGAGTTAGCAAAGCTTTTTGGAGTCTTGTCGCATCCTGTGCGTATTCGAATTCTTGAAGAGTTGAAGGCCGAAGACCTTACTGTTGGAAGTTTGAAAGATATTCTTGGTATTAACCACGCTGCAGTCTCGCAGCAACTTGCTGTTTTGCGCAGTCATCACCTTGTGGTTGAGCGTCGTGAAGGGCGTAATGTCTTCTACCATTTGCGCAATGCTGAGCTAGCCAAATGGATTATGGGTGGCACTTTTTTCATTTTGCCTGATGCTAGCGAAGTGGAGAAGATGATGTCTGCAGTGCAAACTGTTCTTACCGTCTGGGGCGGTGAGCCTAAAGTTAAGCAATCGATCACCTCAGACAGTAAGATTCAGAAAGCCAAACCAAGCAAGAAAACTACTAAAAGTAAGTAGTAAGTCTCTTCGATAGCTGAAGAGTTTTCAAATTTGATTGCCTGCTTTGATCAGTCGTTTCTATTTCAGCTTTCGTCTAAATAAGTCGTCTACGTCTTGTTGCTTTAGGATGCCATTGCTTGAGAAGTAGAAGGCTGATTTGTCTTCGGCCCGTTTGTAGTCAGCCGGAATTTTATAGTTATTCTTGTCAATTGGCTTTATCTGGATTGAATGATAGGTGAATGGTTCGCTCCAACCGACTGGTCCATCTTTCTCTGTATGACGTTTGGGTACATGCTTGGTTTTTAGACTTACAGGAAATAGATTGTTGGAATTAAGCAGCATAATTCTGGCCCAAGTTCTCAGCAAATTCGAAGGCAGTTTGATTTCTTTGAGGCATTTGATGCGTGCTACTTCTTGCTCGTGGCCAGAAACGTGCATGCGTTTAAAGATAATTTCCACTGCGGGTTTTCTGTCTGGCAGTGAGGCTTGGCTGGTTTGAACGCTATCAAATTTAAGTGGCTGGTGGATTGCGTAATTATTGTCAGCTATGTATTCAGCTAAAGGTTCAGAGATGTATGTTTTGTTCTCGGGGTTGATTAATACAATTGTCTCTGGTGCTGTGTCTTTCCAGAGTGCTATTCCACTGCCAGATTTAAGTGAGAAGGCATGCTGACTAAAGGTGTTTTCTGTGGCTCCCCACATTGAGCCAGATGCTCTCAGCACAATCATCTGGTTTTCTTTTGGCGATAACGGAGAGAAATTCCCAGCGGCCTCACTGGCTACTGCGCTAGTGAGAAATGCGCCTGTGGCTAAGCCAAACAATGTCACCCAAGATGCTGTTCTTGTTTTCCTTAGGGTCACAACTTGTCCTCTTGTTTGCCGCTTCTTGCTACCTGAAATTGTTGCAGAACTTTGGGCTACTCTATATAGTCTTACTGACAAAAGCAATTGGTCAATTTAATGACTGCTCCTGAAAATCCACCCGATAACTACATCTATAAGCCTGGTGATATTGTCGGAGAGAGTTATGTTCTCTTGTCTGTACTAGCCAAGGGTGGTATGGGTGTTGTTTATAAGGCACGGCACCTACAGTTAGACAAAACGTTCGCCCTCAAGCTTTTGACACCGGTGCAGACCACGAGCGCTAACTGGAAGCGGTTTGAACTTGAAGCCAGAATGTTGGCCAAGCTTGAACACAAGAATATTGTGCAAATTTTCAATATGGGCGTAGATGCAAAAGGCTGTCCATATTATGTTATGGAACTATTGCAAGGACAGTCAATGGCCGAGACTTTGGACAGTCAGTCGCCAATGCCTGTGCCCCAATTTATTCAGTCGTTTCTAGATGTCTGTTCTGCGCTTCAATTGGCTCATACCAAAGGAATTGTTCATCGTGATATTAAGCCATCCAATTTAATTTTGCTCGATTCGAACTTACCACTGAAGCAAACAAAAGTAGTTGATTTTGGTATCGCTCGCTTAGTTGGTGTGGAGGGACAAAGCGCTCAGAATCTAACTCTTCCTGGTGAAATATTCGGAAGTCCGTTGTATATGAGCCCTGAGCAAACACTGGGTTTGCCGGTGACAATGTCGTCTGATATTTATTCGCTTGGTTGCACCATGTTTGAGGCATTCACTGGCAGCCCGCCATTTAAAGGCCAGACCGCTCTTGCCACCATGATGATGCACCAGACCGATGCTATGCCCGATATTTTGCGTGACAACTGTCCCGATCGAGAATTCGATTTGATAGTGCAGATTATTTCTAAATGCATGCAAAAGCAAGCTGTCGACCGCTTTGCCCATGTTGGCGAAGTTTTTGACCGACTGGAGAATTTGTCGACAGGAATGGCCCCCTCGACTGAGTTTACAACATCTAGAACTCTTGCTATTCCTCGGAATTCTGGCACGCCAAGAGCTTCTAGAGCTTTCGCAAATGCTGAATCTGCTGATACTTCGCAAACGTTCGCTGAGACCGATGGTCAAGGAAATGTGGCTAAGGGCAACAAACTTACCGCTTTTGCAATAGGTCTTGCTTTAGTGTTTGGCCTGGGCACCATGGCGGTAGTTTATGCCACCCTAATCAAGCCGAAGAAGATTAAGCCTGAGGTGTCAGCAAGCGCCACTATTTCTAACCATCTTACTCGTGAAAATCCGCTGCCTGAGTTCGAGACGACACTTCAGCCCACTGCGCCCTTCGCTAATGACACCACACCGGTGTCGTGGCTTGTATCTCGTAAGGGCAAGGTTTGGCGTGAGTTTGAATTTCCTAAAGGGCAACCAGTCGGAAATATTTCTATTGACGGTCTGGGTAAAAGGCCTGCTGTAGGCCATATAAAATGTCCAAATGACAAACCCGCATTTTTCGATTCAACTGATTCACTCGCTCAAACTCCTCAGTTTTATAAGCGTTTTGATCCAGAAGCCCTATGTTTTGTTTTGGTGAAGGATACTAACAAGCCGCCATCTATCAGCACTTTGGCTAGTTGGAAAAATTTAGGTACTATTACTTTTGAGCGGTGTCAGCTGAATGACCAGTACGTAAGAGACTTAAAAAAGCTGCCGTATTTGCGTCAGATTATTTTTAATAACAGTCATGTCTCTGGTCTAGCATTAGTCGAAAGTGGCATACTGCCTGGGCTTACTCGGCTCGATCTCTATGGGGTTAGTCAATATGAAGTGGTGCTTAAGGCTCTCAATGGGTCGAAAAATATCAACCATTTAGCTTTGAGAAAAGTCGCCTTGGACAATGCACAAATTGCTCTGTTGGGCCGTTTTCCCAATCTAGCAGGCCTAGATTTGCGTAATGCTGAATTATCAGATTCAGCCCTCGAAAGTATTGCCCATTTTCCTAAGCTCAAAAGAGTACTTCTGACTGATGCTCGATTTGATACTTCTACCATGGCAAACTTAGCACATAGCAAGAGCATCATTGGCATTGAAGCTGATTCCGCGGCTCTTACTCCTAGTACAAGAGCGCGTCTCAAGGCCGCCTTACCCGGCCTCAATCTCGTGGAAGAGTAACTGTATTGTTAGTTGGCGCGATATGAACGGTATGTGCCGTAAGTCTCGCTGTGGGACTTTCACCATGTGAAAGTCGTCATTGTTGGGGTAAGTTGATTTGTAATTGACTATCTAAAATGGTTTTATGGATCCCTTAGAAAAATTAGCTCAGACATCCACTCTCGTTATAGCTGAAAATATTTCTGAACCCTTAGGCGAATTGGCTCAAGAACGAGGGGTAGGAAATGCCGTTGGACTCACCGTTGACAGTAAATATGAAATTCATTCCTTAATCGGTGAAGGTGGTATGGGCTCCGTCTATCGTGCCCGTCACATTCACCTCGACAAAGATGTAGCACTCAAAATACTAAAATCTTCGAATTTAAGGCCTGAATCTTGGGAACGATTTCAGCGTGAAGTTAGGGCCTTGGCTAAGCTGAACAATTTAAACGTCATCCAGGTTTTTGATTTCGGCATTAGCAAAGATAATATTCCCTATTACACAATGGAGCTATTGAACGGGAAGTCTTTGGCTGAGCATATCCAATCTAATGGTTTGCCCTTAAAAGACGCAATTTGGATTGCTGACAAGATTGCTTCAGCGATGGCTGTTGCGCATAATGCCGGAATAGTTCATCGAGATTTAAAGCCAGCAAATATATTCCTCGTTTTTAACGAAGAAGAGCCAGTTGGTGTCAAGGTTTTAGATTTTGGTATAGCAGAACTAAGTGACCGCAGATTTCTTGATTTGCAAAAGCTGACCTCCGCCGGGACAATTTTTGGAAGCCCATTTTATATGAGTCCTGAGCAGGCGGATGGCCGTGAAATAGACTCCCGGTCTGACATATATTCTTTCGGTTGCTTGTTCTTTGAAATGCTAGCCGGTCATCCGCCGTTTCGCGGCGATAACTCAGTCCATACTTTGCACCTTCATCAGACTGCGGCAATACCAGTGCTCGAGCCAGGAATGTTTGACGAAGGTACTCTCCAAAAACTCGATTCTTTATTGCAAAATCTTTTAGCAAAAGACCCACAGTTAAGAATTCAAAAGTTCAAAGACGTGTCGCATTTGTTAATTGAAATCTGTGACGGGGACTCAGCCGCAAATAAGAAATATAGCGAAAAAGCTATTAGAAGATCTTCGAACCACGATGTGAGCTCTGATGTGTCTCGCGATCCAGAGGGTCAACCATTAGTCTTGAACCCCTCTAGGTATGCTTTGCTGCTAATTCCTCTACTGGCTTTTTCAGTTGTGGGAGTAATTTGGCTTGCCCTGAGTCTGCAGAAGCCAAGTTCACAAAAAACTCAAACCAAAACTGATCAAGTTGAATCGGCAGCAAATGAGAGTTTTTTGCAGCAATTGGACGAAATGCCTGCTCAGGAGAGCAATCAGAAGAAAAGTGTGTCTGCTAATAGCCACAAGCCATACAAATGGCGCAAGATCGGATCTGCTGATTTTGACCGCATCGCCCAATCAGCGCCGCCAGATTTAGATTTAAAATATTCGACATTTGAAAACGACGAATTGCGAAAACTTGCAAGGCTTAACTTACGCTATTTAAATTTAGATTTCACAAATTTTGATGACCTTGGTGCCAAGGCTCTCGGAAAAGAAATTACGATAACAAGCTTGCGCTTACATTCCACACGCATTACAGACAAGGGTTTGCAGTCCATATGTCAAATTCCGACGATTAGATATCTTGATCTTAGAAATACTTCAATAACAGATGCAGGGCTGGCAACAATTTCTCAATTGCCCAAAATAAAGACACTCAGAATTGCAGACACAAAGGTAACGGCAGCTGGAGTAGAGTCGTTTTGCAAAAACAAGACAAGCGTTCGCGACATAGAACTTTCAACTGGGCCCGATTTATCTGAGATTGATTTGAGAAAACTAGTTAAACAGTTTCCGCTTATAACTTTCGCTGACAAAGCCGATCTCGATAGGGCTGGCAAGAGTTTCGTTGAATGACCTTGTGTATTTGAAATGGCAGATTTACAAGTGTCAATCTAGCGGTTCAGCAATTATGTGTTCGCTCAGTATTCGGGGAATTCGCTCCTTAAAGTGGAAGAATCCCTTCTTCGCTTGGGGCCAGAAATGTTCGTCCCAAGGCCGCCGGATTTGCGTGAGCGAGATGCCTTCTTCAGCCAGCTGCGGGGTAAGCCTTGCCAGAGCGTCGGCGACTGGCCCTACAGGTGCATAAGCTGTGATAATTTGCCGCACGCTTGCAGTATTTGCAGCCTTGATCAATATCTCAGCATCGAGCGCGGCACTGACGTTAGCCGAGCAATTAAAGTGGGCTGCAGTTCGCAATGCAGTATCGGTGGCTGCAGATTCAACAAAAAGGCGGGCACCATTACCCCAAAGAAGATTTGCACAGGGGGCTACGATTGCCGCATCTATAGGCAAATTGGGTCTCAGTTTGCTCCACTCATGGCTAGAAAATAGTGACTCCGGGTGCATGTCTTCAGGAGTGATCAGCAGCAATGAACGCTCGCCGACGACAGGGCGTGCTGGAGCCGGCAAGCTTCGCGCTGTTTCGATGGGGGGCTCGGTGAGGGGTAGCGCCTCACGAGCTAAGCCAACAGGAGCGAACCGACCGTTGGTATACCTCGTGATATTACCAGCAGTGGCAAGATAACTTTTGCCCACAGTTTGCAAGCCAGCAACCCAGCGCCACGACAGTGTGTTGCTGGCGGCATCGGCATCGAGTAAATGACGCAAGAAAAAATCCGCACCCAAAACCCAAGGAAGGTGGAGGGTAAAAATCCATATTGACGCAAACCACATCCGGGCGTGATTGTGAAGATAACCAGTCTCCACCAGTTCGCGTGCATAATCGTCAAAGCCGTCAATTCCGGTGGTGCCGCTTTCGGCTGCAGCTAGGGTGTGAGCATTAGAAAAGCTCTCAAGCTGCCGGTCTCGTTCTTCCGTAAATCGCGTCCAAACCGATGGCCGCATCTCCAGCCAACCTTTCCAATATGTCCGCCAGAGAATTTCCTGCACATATCTATCGGCCGCCGCTAAGCTGTGATGAGTGAGAACAGCGGTGACGACCTCGAGTTCTGTAAGCAAGCGATAGCGCAGATACGGAGACAGTTTGGAGACCGAGCTAGGGGCGTCTGGACCGAAGTCGGTATTGCGGCCGGTGGCATATTGTCGACCTGCTATCGGCACAAACTGCGCCAGCCGTTCTAGGGCCTCTTGGCGTGAAGGTTCGAAGTTTGTCATTCTGGTCATTCTTTATCTATTGTGCTGGGGCCTATTGGCCATCGTTCGAGACCAGTCTACTTGATACGTGCCATTTTTATTTTCTTTCCAGACAATAGGGCGCACCGGTGTATTTTGAATGTGATGGTAAAGCAGGCCTACTCTTTCATAAAAACCGCGGGTGTGATAAGTCTCCGGCAGATTGAGCGAAACCATGTCGAGATGATGAAAAAATTCATGGCAAAAAGTGCTGAGGAAGACGCCGTATGACGTGGGTTTTTTCTGCACTGCGGTGCGCATCCACAGGCGGATTTTCTCAGTTTCTGGAGTGTAATCGCCAAATAGCTCATTCACCCATTTCTCGGTTACTTTTAGCGGTCTCGAGCTCAATATAGTTATTTTTGGCGTACTAACATCATAGAAAGCAGACAATACTTTGAGCATGCTACGGCAGGCCGCTAGCACCTCTTTTTTGTCGTCTGACGCCAGCCCGATTTTGAGTTGGGCAGCAAGTGAACGCAATGGTTCGGCTGGTGGTAAGGCGATGACTCTTAGGGCGTCACTGCGCCAGTACTCTTCCTTTTCTTCTGCTGATTTTGGAATATAGTCCGTATTCATCTAGAACCTGTTAACTTTTCAAAGTTTGATAATACAAGAAGTGCAAAATTAAGACGATTGGTAAACGCGAAATTAAGCATTCTCGCCCATAGAATGCCCAAATTGATTGGCTATAGTGGTGCTATTCAGTAGTGCTTGAATAAGAACTGCTGTCCATTTTATTTGCAATTTACTAACTTGTAAAATTTATGAGTGATTTCCGTTGCTCGGTTAGTCGTTGGGCTGAAAGTTAGACACTTAGTCATCTTTGCTTATGCTTGTGCGTCGCTCGCAAAAGCTGAGCTAGCATTTTTGACTTTCAATTAGCTTGTATTAATTAGCGAAGGCGTGCGAGCTTTCCTGGCGATGGTGTCGCTAGCCGAGCGAATTTTGATTATTGTCAAACCACGTAGAAACCACATAGATACTGCCTACTGTTAGACAGTTTGGCTCTAACTATTGCTTGATCAGAGGCAAAATATTAGGAACCTATACTTGTTTTTGCTTACCATAGATTTATCTTTCAACTCACTACTTTCAAGCAGATGCAATAAACCTTTCAAACCCCACTCCCACCTCTGGCAGCTCTCAGACACAATTTCGTGTTTTATAGTGAGCCGCATTTCCGTTTGTTCGCTTTGCAGCAGGCAAACACATTTAAACTCTACGAAAGTCACCATGACCCAGCAAACTTCCTCCGTCGTCGCTCCCCAAGTCTCGCAACAAACCATTCGCCAATCCTCCATGCTGAAGCGCCTCTACCAGCTCGCCGATGCCGAAGTCACCAAGAACGTCTGCGAGGTCAGTCGCTTCATGCCCATGACCGACTCCATGCTCGGCGGCGACCTCTACAAGTTGGCCACCGAGGTCACCTTGCGCTGCCTGATCTTGCAGAAGGAACTGCTGCACGTTTTCTGCGAACCGGCCGCCGCCGCCCTTCTGATGCGTCTGCCCAACCGTTACTGGTTCTGGAGTGCCATCAAGGGCGCCATTGTGCAGGTCGACAACGAGGGTGTCAACAAGCCGCTGACGCAAGAGAACGTTGCTTTGGCTCTGGCCGAGATCCGTCGCGGCTACACCGCCAAGTACAACTTGCGCACCCCCTTGGCTGAACTGAACCAAGCGCAAGTGGCTTCGCGAACTGCCGCCGGTGTCATTCTCGTGCGCTCTTGCTTCGGTGAACTCGATGAAGTCGTGTTCAATCCGATCTTCGCACCCTGCCCCGGCACCGACGGCACCTTCGCGCAATCGGCAGCGGCTCTGACGGCGTCTTTGCTCAAGGCCTGAGCCCGGCCCTGTCGTTTCTAGTTAGTTAGGTCCCCCTCTCTGAGTGGCCAATGGCCACTCAGTCTTCTGTCTCTCTTGTCTGTAACTTCGAAAGGTTTCACATGAACAACGCTCGCAACCTGATCACCATTGTCGGTGGCACTGTCATCAGCTGCACCGTCGCTGCCATCGCCAAGCACCCCGAAAGCGGTGTGATCGTGGCCATCGAGGGCAATCCCAACGGTTTCATTCCCACCAGCTTGATCATCGGCGAACGTCGCAGCGACAAAGAAGCCCGCCGCGCCTACCTGATCGAGCACGCTGGCCAGTTTCCCATCGAGGCCTTCGTCAAAGAAGCGCACATGCTGCCGGACGACAGCGTCGAAAGCGGGTTGCAGTCGCAGAAGAAACGCGCCCCCCGGGCTCGCATCGTCCTCGACGAAGAAGCCGTGCTCGTCATGCGCACCATGGAAGAGGACCGCCTCAACCTGGCAGCACTCGAGATCGGCACCGTGATGAAGGCTTGCGTCATGCAAGCCCGCATGAAGAAGAACAGCGAAGGCGATGGCGAGCACTTCATCGGCTTCGTCGTCGAGCTGGAGAACCTCTACACGGCCTTCTTGCACAAGTCGGAAGTGGTCGGTGAGCTCAAAGATGGCGATTACATCGACATCTGCGTGCTGTCTGCCGAGATGAACGGTGATCGCCCCCGCATCGCTGTCAGCCAGAAGGCGGCCCAGGCCAAGCTCGCTCTCACGAGCGACGTCAAGCCTGGCAGCAAGACCACCGGTCGCAACCTGCGCTCGGCGACGGTGGAAGGTGTGGACGGCTTCACCATGGAGATCGGCAAGGGCAAGGGTGTGAAGGCCTTCCTGCCGCTGACCGCCATCGAAGGCGACCCGGCCTCGCTGCTCAAGGGCAGCCGTACCGCCAAGGTCACCATCCTGCCGCTGACGCTGGGCCAATACGTGCAAGTCACCCGTCGCCTCAATGTGGCGAACTTGGTGGCGCAGGTGGAGGCAAAGTTGAAGCAGGACAAGCGGGCCTGAAAGACCCAGTGAGCAACCTCCCGCGGTCGGCTGTGTAGTCGACTCGCGGCTTTTCGAAACCAACCCTGCAAAGGAACTACATGTCTTTGGAACATGCCATGACTGCCCCCGTGTCCAACTTCGACGACGTCATTTCTCACGATGGTCCGACGGCTCGAGTCTTGCAGCCGCTCCCGGCCTTGACCGATGAGGTAAAGAGCGCTTTGTATAGAGATTACGAGCATCTCCCTTTTTCCTGGGACGAGAATGGCTTTCCCTATCTCTCGGTGCTGGCGGAATCGTACACGTTCGGATGCAGGCCAGCGATGCTGTAAGCCTAGTCGGAACGATTTTACTGCGCACAAACTCTCATCTACGAAAGAAACACCATGTTCACCCAACAAACCCTCTGCGCCCTTTCTTCCCTGCAAGACCTCTCTTACAAGTCGAAAGAGTTCCAGCGTCAGACCAACCAAGACCAGTGCACGGCCAGGCGCAACTGCCTCCTCACCGACGCCACCAGCGCTCAGCTCAAGCAAGTCGGCAGCGATTTGCATGGCATCATCATGAAGGCGCTGCTCGAGGGCCTGATCGCGGCCAAGCCTGACTTCGTCGGCACTCCTTTCGAGCAGACCGTCAACGACATTATCGCCGGCTTCCAGGATGGCTCGGACAGGGCTGTTCTCCACTCCAGCGTCGAACTGGCCGCGTTGGACCGTAAGGCTGGCGACTGGCTTAAGGGGCAAATCGAGGCTGCACTGCCTAAGCAACAGTACACCGTCGAGAGCGCCTTCGGCCAGTTCACCGTGGAAGCGACGTCGCCGGCAAAGGCCCGTCTGGTTGCGGCTGCGCAGCACTACAAGTGCAAGGTGGACGAACTCGATGGCGACGTGTTGCGCGGATTTGCCAACGGCGTGCTGGCAAGCTGAACGGTTCAAGTCGCAGCAATCTTGTCGGCCGAACAGATTGTAGGAACTGGTCACTGAAAGTGACTGTTCGAATCATCAATTTCCCCTTTTTTAAGCAAGACCATGACACAAGCAACTACCGACGCCAGCGTTGAACTGAAGCAATCTATCGCTGCCGTCATGCAGGCAGGGTGCGAAGCAGTGCGCGCTAAAGCCGATGAAGATGAAGTTGAGGCGGTGCGCGAACTCGCGAAAATTCCCGAGGCCATGCGCAAAGCCGTTAAGGGGAGTGGCGGTCAAGCCGGAGCTAAGCTTGAGGCCACCATCTTCACGCGAGGTAATTGGAATCGGTGGATGCCGCTGCACCGCTCCACCTGTATTTTTCTGGATTTGTGCGAAGCGGCAGGCGTCAAGACAGAGATTTACTACACCGGAAAGCACTATCCCGATGGCTATCGAGTGGTTGTTGAGTTTACTCTCTGCGACGAAGATGTGGCCAAGGCTCTGCTCAAGTCTGAAAGTCAGGAAGCGCAAATGCGTCGCCACGTGGAGGAGCTGAAGTTGTCGGTAGGAGGGGCTATACAAGCTGGTCTGGCAGATCGAATCAGCAATTTGAATCAGTATGCTGGCGACCTTCATGCTGAAGCAATGGGCATTCTTCGGCAACTACCAGCGCAAATGAAAGAGCGGATTGCCGGCGCCCATCGAACCGATTTGGAGTTTTACATAACCCTGCTGGTGCGCACTAGCTGGGTGAAAATGAAGCCAGTAGACGACCTGACGAACCTTCTGGTGCGTTACTGCTCGGAGGCCAACTTGCGCACTGCGATCTGGGGCACCGGACAATTTGCGCAAACTGGCTATGAGTTGCGGGTCTTGTTCACGGTAGATGAAGTCGAAGCTCTTGCCAGAACGCAAAAATAATCACTGAAACAAATTGAATCAAGCTGATTTGGGTTGATTCGATTCGAGCAAATCGGAGCATCGCAGTGCAAGGCTCAAAGCCTTACAGCTGCGGTTCTTCGATTTTTTAGCTTTATCTATTCATGCATATAGTTGATTGGGTGTTGTTGCCGCCACCCTTTTACTTATGTTTAATTGGCCACTCGACAGTGTCAATATTTTCCACAAAGTGCAGAATTGGCTCACCTTGCAGCTCAAGGCCAAGTGGTGCCGTCATGGTGTTGAGACGCCACTGCGCCTGAGCAGGTTGTAGAGGCCACGGCTCATGGTGAATATCGCCGCAGTATACAGTGCCACTATATACGGTGAAGAGGCAGTAGCGTTCTGTGAGGAAGTGTTCGAGACTGCCAGGTTTGCTGTAATAAACTGGTCCAGTTGGTCCGTAGCTGACATCCAGCTGCACTTCTGGATTGCTTGTTGCCGCGCGGCTGCTGATGTATTTGTATTGCTTTTGACCAGCTATAGTTTCTTGCTGGCACTGCATTTTTGCATTGAAGTAGGGCAGGTGATAAAGATTGCAGGCTAGCCAAACCGCTATCGGGTTACCGGCATCGAGGCTGAAGAAGTAGACCCCGGGTTTGTCTTTGTACCTAACGTAAGTGCGTACATTTAGCTCAGGAAAGAACGATAGCCATGGCACCGAGGGCAGAAATCGCGGGCTGACTTCGCGCATTTCAAACGGCACCACTGCGATGTATGCTTGTCCGTCATAGAGGTCTAGCTCTAAGCTCTCTGGCACCAGTGCTCGTAGTGCCTCCACCGAAACGGGCCAGTGGGCAAAAAGGAGATTGCACCAGCTCTGATTGATAACCCACGGTGTTTGCTCCAAGGCAAACGGCCGGTGTTTATATTTGCTCAGTGTGTTTGAATATTTGCTGCCAATTAAAGTCATGACGGCAGTCTAGCAGATTGCTTTATGGTTTCCCCACGCTCTCAATTTTCACCCGTGCATTGTTTCCTTCTCACCGATTTTTTCAACCCATTTTTTTCTGAACCAATCAATTCCGGCATCGCTTGGGTAGAGCTTCTCGCTAGTGGCGTCAATAGAAGAATTAGGGCTATGACTAACAACGGCATACTTATCTTGATTGAGAATGGACGAATTTTGATAACTAAAAATTGAGTCTAGCAGTGGTTTGAGAATTCGCATGGTGACGAAGCCCTGATAAGCCCTTGCATAGATTTTTGTTGAGTGCTCGTTGATGGGCACAAAGGCAAGCATTTGGTAAAACATACCTGTTTTGATTTCGAGCCTCCAGATATTGGGAAATCTAAATTGAAATCCGCCACCTTCTTCAAACCTAAGAGCAATTTGTTTGTCGTCTAGCTCGAATTGACGTTTGACCGACACGTCAAAGCCGCGACCAATTGAATTTCTGTGGAGGTAAGGTAAGTGAGCATAGTCGAGCTGGTTCTCGATACATCGGGTGACGTGGATGGGCCATACGTCTGAATGTTCAGAATAAGATAGCTTATTGTTTTCTAGGTCGGAGAACCAATCTAGCTGCTCCGTTTGCGCAGTCGTTCCGTCGCCGTACCACATCCAAATAAAGCCATGTTGTTCAATGGCTTTATAGGTTGCAACTGTCAAATTGACAGCTGATTTGTTTGTTTCTGGAACGTGCTGACATGCGCCAGAGGTGTCAAACTCAAATCCGTGGAAAGGACAGACAATGCAATCATTACTAATCGTTCCAAGGCTCAGTTTAACCCCTCTGTGAGGGCAGAGATCGTCTGCAATCACAGGCGAGCCGCTTCTACTTCGCCAGATCACAAGAGAGCGGCCAAATCGCTCTGCTGCCAGCGGTTTGTCTTTTTTCAGTTCTGTCGAGCTAAGAACAACGTACCACCCTGCCGGTACTTTCAATGAATCACTCCCCCTGTTTGAGCAGTAGGTTTACTTCAATCATTGTGATGCATTATTTTGATAATGTTCACGCCCAATTCATGCAAGGTTTCTAACATGAAACTGTAACCCGTCCAAATGGTGCTTTTGTGGTAACTCAGCCTGATGCCGCTTTGAATACGAACCCGAGTTCATCCAGCGCAGTGGCGATTGCCTACGGTAGAATGAGACGCTGGTTGGGTATCGGTTATGTTGGCATGGTGACTGCTTCTTGCGCATTGATATTGGTCTTTGGGATTGCCAGTAAATTTTTCTCAACGACTAGTCAACCAACAACTAATCTTGCTTCTGAGCTAAGTTGCGCCATACTGGTTTTCTCACTTTGTTCTTTGCCATTCGATGTTGTCGGCTTTAATATTGAAAAACTGTATGGTCGAACCAGCCTGACTTTACAGTCGTTTCTGTTAAAGCAGATTAGTGCGGTGTTTAAGTACGATCTAGTACTACTGGCGATGGCTTTGTCGCTGGCAACAGTTTGGGCAAATTTTGGCCTTTTCGGACTTTCGGTTGCTTCTGTTTTACTGTCTCTTCTCTTAATTACAACCCAGCTATCGTTTGTCAGATTTTATGGCGGCGTTCTGTCTGAGAGAGCTCCTAGTGGTCAGTTGGAATCGGCACTGGACGGCGCTAGTCCTAACCATGTGGTACTTGTTCATACTGACCAGCGCACGTTCAGTGGCGGAATAGTAGGCCTGCCCGGTTTTGAGAAGATTGTCATTCCGAAGTGGTGGATTGCTGATTTTTCTGCAGAGCAGTTGCGGGCAGCTTTGGCTCGGCGAAGCTTGATAATCACTTCTGGTGGCCGTCTTCGGGGTGTGATGCTTGCGCTAGTGTTCACAAGCATCGGATTACTTTTGGCCGCTTCTGTCACGACTTTGCACTTTGCTTTACCGCTTAACAGTGCTGCTGGGGTAGTGACAATGTCTGCACTGTTTACGATTTGGTCCTTTTTTGGTCTTTTAGTTCTGCCGCAATTCAGTCATGCCGGTGTATATGAAGCTGATCGCTTGGCGCTGGAGGCCGGAATGGATAAAGAAGTCTTATTGCAGGCTATGGTCAAGATTGACGGTCATCTCGAGGATGAGCAAGAACGTAGCCCAGCTGTAGACACTATTTTTCACCCTGTTCCAACTATAGCTCATCGACTTTTGGCACTTGCCAGTTCTAGCAAGTGCAAGCAGCAAGGAGCTTGGCAGACTGCTCGATATGCCGTTTTTCTTTCAGTGATCGGCCTAAGCCTTTTAGGGCGAGCTGTTCACTGTAATGCAGGGAAGCCAGAGCTCTGGGCCATGCTTCCAGCAGACTAGATAGCTGACGGCCACAAGTTGGACATAATTTTGGTGTTTAATAGGTTAATAGGGCTGAAATCTCGAATATTTTAGCGAGTCTAGAAATGCGTGTAAGTGTATAGACCTAATTACTCCCCCAAGGTGACAAGGAATACTTCCATGAACGCAAAGAGAAATACGATTCTTCGAGCTACTTCTCCCGCTGCCTTTCTCAAGACAGCTCTTGCTTTTGTGATATTTACTAGTGTTGTGTTGACTAGCTCTGCCGCTCAGGCGCAGACCGTTAAAACCACCCATAAAACCGCTGGTCGTGTCACCGGTTCGGTTTATTGCGTTAACGGTACTGTCACTGTTAAGGGATGGGAGCACGATTTAGTCAAACGCAATCCTGGTCTGCGTCGCTTCAACTGGACACCAATAACAGCAGCAAAGCCTGGCGTCATGGTGTTCCGCCAACCAGGCCAAGAGCAAACAACTAAACAGTATCACTATGCTAAGCCTAAGGTGCTCAGCTACGCTGAAATGCGTGCAGCTCAAAACTCCCAAGAGCAAAAACGCCAAGAGCGGAGAACTCAAGAAACAGCGATTAGAATGACCCATGCAGATGTTAGCGATGTGCAGGGTCAGATAGTGAGCACCTATGGTTCCGCGTCGCTTAGCCAACCGGCCACATATTCGAGCATTTATTCAGCTACCAACAATCAAAGAAAAGTGCATGGTCGCTTGATTTCCACCCATCTCTAAGCTTTAGTGTTCAGCGCCATTGGTTGGTACGGGGGGACCGGTGCCGCTGTAAAAGCTGCCAACTTTCTCTTCAGGTATGAGCCATTCAATTTCGTGGAGAAAGAGCTTTTCGTCAAATTTCACCATGCTTATGTACCGTGCCGCGCCCAGTGAACGGGCTGCTGTGCGAACGCCATCGGCAAGGTATTTGCCAACTTCTGGTGGCTCAGCGCTGAAGCAAACAAAGGGAGTTGCCTGCATGTGTGGATCGCCTTTGACCCAACGGAGAAAGTCGAAGACGCTGCCGCCGTTTTGCAGGTGAACATCCGAGACAATTAAGTCAAAGTCGGTGTTGCGCAGAATTTCCATGGCATTATGAAAGGTGTCAACTTTGACTACGCCGTGCCCTACGCGCTCAAGGCAGGCGGCAATTTGGTCCCGTTCTTTTTCGTGTTCCATAGTTACTAAAACATTGGCTGCCATTTTATTCACTCTTTTTCTTTGCTATCAGTTATTTTCAGATTTGGTTTCTGCTTATCCTTCTGGTGGAGTGTCCTAGCTGCTAATTTAAGAGATTGATATTTGGCTGAAATTAGTGGTTCAATCTGCAAGCAAAAACTTACAGGATCGAATTGTTCGTAGGTCAGAAATAGGTCAGCTCCAAGAAGGCGTGCGGTGGTTCTTACACCATCCTCAACGTATTTAGCCATTTTTGTTGGCCTGCAACTAAGCAGCACAAATGGAGTATCTTTGGTCAGTGGATTGGCTTTGGCCCAGCGAAGAAAGTCAAAGACGTTGCCGCCATTTTCCAGATGAACATCAGAAATGATCAGGGCACAGCTGCTCTTTTCCAAAATTTCGATAGCTTCAGTAAATTTCTTGCAAACAGTAGCGCGACGATCGATCCTCTTCAGGCTCTCTATCACCAGCTCTGAGGTCTCGTCTAATTCTAATAACGCTAATATTTGACTCTTCAATTCACTACCACGCTAATGAGACACCAGAAAAGGTGATTAGCGTTGCACTTACTTGTCATTTGAAGAGCTTTGCCGATCTTGTTGGCCCGATCTGAGTTCATCATAAGCTAATAGAGGGTAAGAAACATATGGCGTTGGGTTGTATGTTCAATTCGGGACACATAGAGCGAGCCCCGCGCCTGCCGGAGAGAATTGTTAATGTTTACTTCGTTTGGGTGTTATTCGTTCGCTGTGGCCAACTTTAGACAAATTATCTCTGTGGTTATGTTAACGGCTGTAGCCGTGTTGCCACATGCGGCCCTGGCGGAAAGTAAACAGCAGCGGCCTCAATTTACGCCCTCTGACATCAATCTTCGAGCTTCTTACCAAGCCCAAGATAGTGATGCGGCGCTGTTTGAAAACGCTGATGATTTGGCCCAAGAGAGGCAGTGGAGCAAAGCTATTCCTATTTGGGACAAACTGCTTAAGAGGCATCCCAATTGTCCGGCTTTGATATTGCGCCGTTCTATCGATCTTCGCAATAGTGGCATGCAGCGCCCGGCTCTCCATGCCATGGAGAAGCTGGTGAAGGATGTCGAGGCCAAAGGTGAACTCTATTATTCGCCATATTATTACTTAGCCGAGACCTACGGCCAATGTGGAGACCGTAGCAAAGCTGAACAAACCTGTTTAAGTATATTACAGAAGTTTCCTCAGCTTCTTGAGGCGGCTACTGGAGTGCAGAAACTCAATCGGCGCATAAGAAGCACTAAAGTGGCTACTGAGGCCCGTAATCGTGTTGTCTCCCTGACCGCTCATCCGCCCCAATATGACACTACACTTAGTACTATGAAACTGCCGGCGCAGCGTCCACTGGCTGCGGGTGAAGCCTACGAAATTGTTGTTTCCACTGACTGCTTCCCGCTCTTTAGGCTGATCATGACTAGCGATCGGGTAGTCGGAGACACAGGTGTTGTCAAATATATTATTGGACCACCAAATTATGAACAAGTGGTTCTACTCAGCGACGAGAGTCAGAACTATTTCAAAACCTCAATTGCCTCACTAATGCTAGACCACTGCAGTCGTACCATTCGTGATAATCGCTATGGCAAGGTTACTAAATTGGGTGAGAGAAACTTTTTAGGCAGGAATTGCATAGATGTGAAGTGCCAAGATCTGGGTGAAAGTTCGTACGAAAAGGTAACTCTTGCCAAAGACATAGTTTTAGCCAAACCGTTGGTAAAGACTATTTGCCTCATTTGTAGCGCGCCGGTATCTGACTTTCTTCCTCTAAATGATCTTGTAGTTAAAGATGGTTATCCTGTTCAGCGGCTCACTGTTAATTCTATAAAGAAAGTAAAAGTGACACCAAATATGATGGTGCTCAATCCTAAGTATCACCAAGTGCGAAACAAGGGTGAGCTGATTTATGCCTCAAATGGAGCATTGAAAGACAGCGACCTTGATCAGTTTTTGCAATCTAAGTGAGTAGTCTTGCTAGCCTTTAATTTCCAGCAATTTGATTTGGTTCGCTTAGCGGTCATAACTTAGTCACAATTTGTCCATACACTATCTTCAACACGGAGAAATAGTGATGAACTCAGAGATGACAACGAAGGCAAGTCTGTTGCAGTCTAGCAATTACACACGCGTTGGGGCTGCAAAGTCAGCTCAAGATGTTGTGCGCCGAAAGAAGCAAGCTCGCTTTTTCTCTGAGCTGCGTATCTTGAAGACTGCCAGTCGTCTAAATATTGAGCAGAATGAATTTGCTTGTCACTTAATCAACGGAGTGCAAAGAGGAGATATTGCCTTTCTAAACAAGCTCTTGGTTGATAGCCCCATTTCGTTAGACGAGCTGCGAGGAGCTGTTGCCGGTGCTCAGCGGGTATTGGATACCTGTAATGTCGTAGTGTGTATAGAAGAACAGTCTGACTCGCTGTTTCGTCTGTGGCTGCATCATGCTGAGCTTGGCAGTGTTTGCATTGGGGCTGTTGACAGTCAATTTGGTTGTACTGACACCGTTCAAGACATTGCCCTAAGCGCTATCGCCGAGAGGGTTAGCGACTTTTTTGTCATGTATTGAGCCGTCGCCAGGCTAAAAAAATCAAATAAAAGTGTTGCGCAAAAATAGTAGGAAGTAGTAATATTGAAGAAGTCGTAGGCCGTTTGCCGCGACGTAATTTTCTTTTTTTACCACCCTATAATCTAATCCAGGAGCTGTTCCTGGAGGAGCCGCGCATGATCATGAATCTGCCAGCGGCCTACCAAGTTCTTGATCTGCCAATTGGCAGTTCACTAGAAGTTGTGCAGGTTCGCTACCGTCAACTCGCAAAAAAATACCATCCAGATAAATTTGGAAATGCAAAAGAGAAAGCTTTAGCAGAAGAGCGTTTGAAGCTAATCAATGAAGCTAAAGAAGTAATTCAAAAACATTGGTTCGATGCCAAAATCAAGGCCTCTGAACCGATACCACATAGCCAAAGTCAAGGTGCCAAACCAGACAAGCCAGCGGCATCCCAAGCCGCCAAAGCAGAGGCTAAAACAAAGCCTAAAAGAGAGCCAGACGGGAGTGCGGCAGAGCATAAGGCTCAACCAAACGCGCAAGCGAAAACGCCTCCGCCGCCGCCACCAGAATCTTCCCCGCCAAAGGAATGGTGGCAGGAAATTTTGCAGAGTCTCAATGCCGAACTGCTCGATGTGTTTAAGAAAATGGAAAAGCGAGCGCCTTGGGATGATGCTCTAGAACAGCTAGACAAGCCCATCAAGCTGTCCAGTGAGACGAAGCTGAGACGTGCTTGGTATGCCATTGCCATAATCATTGTGGTTGATATTGCTTATACCGGTTACTGCGAAAATATGGAGCGGCGCAAGACTGGCTCAACAGAGCCCCAAGCCCAGCATGATCTCAGAGGTTTAACGCCAGTAGCACAGGCGCTGCCGACTGCGCCGCGAACTATCGATGAGCGCAGTCAGCAGGCTGAGCAAGAAAGAAAGCGAACAGCGATTTATTTTAAGCGCCTTGAATTGGAAGCTGCTGAGCGCGCCATTGCTAAAGACAGAGAGCTGATTGATGAAATTGAGATCAAACTGCAAACCGATGATATGGCTAACGAAAGCCGACGTGTTCTCGAACATATGAAAGTATTGCGCGAGCAAGACAAAAAGCAAAAAGAGGTTGAGCGAGTCTCTATACTAGAAGAGTTGTCTCAATTAGGCTGAAGGTCTTGGAAGTTAAATTGCGCCGAGCGCGTGTAGAAGATGCAACCAAAATTAGAGACTTGCATGTAGCGGCTATTCGCAAAACCTGCGCGCCGGATTATACTCCTGAACAAATATTAGCTTGGTCGGCCAATCGCAATGTTGACCGCTACCGCTGGGCTATGGAGGAAGGCGGCGAGACAATGTTCGTCGCCGTCAGTCAAAACAAGATTGTCGGTTTTTCCTCTTGCTACGATGATGAAATATGTTCGGTGTATGTTCATCCAAATTTCAAGGCGCGTGGCATTGGTGCCATGCTCTTGCAAGCCGTTGAAGACGAAGTACAAGGTGCTGGCTGGGATGAAGCGCACCTGAATGCAACTTTGACGGCAGAAAATTTTTACATCAAATATGGTTGGCAGAGCACCGGTGGTCTCAAAAGCGAAGAGCGCAATGGAGTTGGCATTCCCTGCATCGGTATGACCAAGCGATTTGGATAAAAGTACTTAATGGTACTTAGAGGTATTCTATTCGACTTCGAATTCAACTTTGATCTTGCGCACAGAGGCCACGGGTGAACCGCTCAGGCTGGCCGGGCGGAAGCGCCACGTGCGCAGGGTGCCTAGGGTAAGTTCGTCAACTTCACTTGAACCGGTTGATGAAAGTAGCTCAACCGTTGATTTTCCAGTCGGGGCAATGGCAAATTTTGCCGTGCAGTCGGTTTTGATGCCTTGCTCGAGCATCTCTTCAGTAATGATGGGTTGCGGGCAGTCTAGGGGCTCTGCGGGCACTAGATGGTTTGACTCTTGAGTACCTAGCTTGAAGGTCTCAGCATGAGCGGCCTGGAGCGTACCAGTAAGGCCGGCGGCCAAAGGGATGGCTACTAAAGTGAGAGCCATCAGCTTAGCTGTGAGCGCCTTAAATGGGGCAGCTGCAAAGTGGGTTCGTTTTGAGTTCATGACACAAATTATAACGGAAACCATTTCCATTTTTCTGTATTGCTGCTAACATTTTGGAAATGGAAATGGTTTCCATTTTTGGATTGGCGGTGTCATGTTTTTCTCTCGCGTTAGTTTTAGCTTTATCTGCGCCTTTTCTCTGGCCCTGACTAGTGGCCGCGCCCTGGCGCAATCTGATTCGGTCAAAGACCTCTTAGACAAGCGTGAGGCGGCCGCTCAAGCTAAGGTAGACAACGCTATCAAGGCTGGTAGTGGTCAGTCGGTTAACACAGCTTCAATCTCTGGCAAGGTGTCATCGGCCGACGGCAAGCTTCCTGTCGCCAATGCTCAGATAGTGCTTACACTCGACGACAATGAGCACAAGCGTTTTGAAACCGAATCCGACGCTAACGGCCTTTTTCATTTCAATAATATTGAACCGGGCAACTGGCACATAACAACTTCTGCTAAAGAAATGCTTTCCCACACCCAAGCCGTAAAGCTGGCTGGCGGTGAAGTGCAAGATTTGAGTCTGGCGTTAGAAGACATAGAGCCGGTAGATGTACTGCGGGTAACGGGCAAGCGCAGCCTCATTCACCCTGAAAAAATTGGCAGCGAAACCAACCTTGATCACAGATTTATACAAGAGTACAAAAGCGGCAACGATCTCAAGCAGTTAATAGAAAGCACACCCGGTGTGATGAATGATAGCTACGGCAATATCATTACCAGAGGCGAGCACAATGCCATCAACTATGTAGTTGATGGTGTGATTATTCCTGAGGCCGCTGGAGTATTGCAGCAAACTCAGCCTGTAAGCCCGCGTTCATTGCAGTCGGCCCAAATAGATATTGGCGGCTATGAAGCCCAAGATGGCGGTGGGCCACTAGGGGCAGTGGCGCACTTGAAGACTTTGCCAATCTTGCCAAAGCCTAATTTCACTATTGGTCAGCAAATAGGCGGTCCTCTTGCCGGCAGCATTTATTACAACACCAGCGGAGCTTTTAGTCAGAACCCAGCTAGTAAACTCAATCGCTTGCGTTTTGATTCGTCAGGTTCTTTTCGTGGTTCGACCTTACGCATTGCTCCACCAACAAAAGTATTTGCCAACAATCGTGGCGCCGACATAAATGTTCTGGCCCGGCTTGAATACTTGCTGACGCCGCGCGATACATTGCGTTTTACTGTGGCAATCAATGAAAGTTTTTTGGGAGTGCCGACCTCAAATTTATCCAGACAATTTGGTGTCAAACAGTTCCAACAGGATAGGCAAGACTATTTCACTCTGAGCTATAAGCACAAGTTCTCTAAGTTCTTTGACGAATTCAATTTGCATTTACTCAATGGTTTTTATTCAGAGTCGTTTCGCTCAACTAATGTTTTTGATCCAAACCCTGACTTCAATGCTGACCAGCCCCTAGTTTCGATTGCAGCGCATGCTAAGAGATTCAATTATATTTTCTCTGCCCAAGGCGATCTGACTAAAACACTCTTTAAAACACATCACCTGAAAACCGGATTCTTAAGCGAAGTAAGACCAGTCAAAACTAGTTTTCAGGCTACTTATTTTAACGCTGACTATGTCGGCGCGGCTCAGGCACAGAACGACGCACTTGGCCAAGTAGCTCAATTACAGGCCGATGGAGACCTCGATGGCGCCAATGCCATTAATACAAATCCATTTCCGTATGGTGGCATTCTCAGCCCCTTCACTGGCCAGGTCGCAGGACCCCAGATGCAAGGTAACATCGGCAACTATAAGGGTTTCAGATATTTGCAGAGTGCCTTCTTACAAGATCGCTGGAAGCCAGAGAAAGGTTTTTGGAAGCGCCTTACAATCGATGCCGGTGTGCGTTTAGATGTGCAACATAGTGTTTACGGCAATGCTCAGCGCTTGGCCGAGACCTTAGCGCAAACACCAGGTGTGGAGCCTTTTTCACTGAAGCCATTCCAAACCCAGCGCATTACTGCAGCCCAGGCTAGCGGTCGCTACGGTTTGGCTTTTGTCATCAACAAGAATACCGTTTTGCGTGGCTCCTACTCTGACCTGTTTACTCCTACTCCTGTTGATTATTTCCTCACGCCAATTCCCGTTACAGGCACCATTGTTAATGGCATCTATCAGGGTACACCGCGACCATTGCAGCCTACTCGTGGCAGATTGGTAGATATCAGTTTAGAAACTCAGATGGGGCCGCGTTTTGTCACTCGTACCAATCTCTTCTACAAGAAGTTGCGCAACTTTGGTGACTCTGGTGTAATCGGCAATCTCCCTATCTACAACCGTCTTACCAATAGCGCTCAAGAGGCTTATGGTGTGGAGACCCGTATGGATCTCAAGCCTGCTAAAGACGGTTATGGCTTCAACGGTTTTCTCTCTAATACAGTACAAGTTGCCTATTTGCGCGGCACTCATGGCGTCAGCGGCGGATTTTATGACTATCCTGAGGCACCACTAGCAAAATATCCCGATCACGATAGACGATTTCAAGCGACTGCTGGTCTTGGTTATCGCGGCCGTAGCAACTGGTGGGTGCTCGGCGACGTGCAGGTCTTAACTGGTTTGCAAAATAGCATTGATAAAGAGCTTTTTGGCCAGCATAGTGGCCGCACCCCTACTTTGACCATGGTTGGTATCAGTGGTGGTTGGCAAATTCCTCAGCGAATACACAAAAAATATGCTTATCTGCCTGCGTCAATTGATGTACGCGTTGAGAATGCATTAAATCAGCGTTTGCTCGCCAATGCCGGTAGTCCATTCCAGGGAACTCGCTACACACTGCCTTGTCGGGTGTTGGCTGGATGCTCATGGACAGTTGGCAAAGACAATAGCAAGCTGACCAGCCGACCGCTTAAGGGCAGTACGATTTGATGGCTTGACAAGCACTTCGTAATTGGAAGGAACTTCTGCGCTTACTGCGGGTCTTTTGGCTCGTTCTGAAGGCTAGAAGCTAGTCAATTCGAGGGGTATTTGAAATGGAGCATGCATTACTGCTTGCCTGGCACACGATTAAGACAACAATAGACGCGTTCTTTCTCTCTTTGCCAAACATAATTGTTGCAATCTTTGTCTTTGCCGCATTTCTTTTTGGCGCCAAATACGCTCAAACGGTTGTGCTCAAGTTGACTCGCAAAGCGAGATTAGACCCTGCTTTGTCTGTAGTATTAGGTAGCCTGACAAGGCTTGCTGTTAGCATTGCCGGGTTCTTGGTTGCAGCGGTTGTTGTTTTACCCGGATTCAGCCCCGCTAGTTTAGTTGCTGGTTTGGGCGTCACTTCGGTGGCCATTGGTTTTGCTTTTCAGGACATTCTCAAGAATTTCTTTGCCGGCATTCTTCTTTTGTGGCAGAAGCCTTTTAGAGTTGGTGATGAAATCAAGACTGGCGACTATGAAGGGAAAGTGGAGGAGATTAATATCCGCGCCACTATATTGCGAATGTATTCCGGGGAGAGCGTTGTCTTGCCTAATGGAAAGATTTATAGTGATCCAATTATTGTTCTAACATCAAATAATAAACGTCGCGTGCATTTGACGCTCAAGCTCGATGTTACCCTCGATTTCGATATTGCCAGGCCAATTATTCTCGATGTTTTAGGCTATACAGAAGGTGTTTTGCAGAATCCGCAGCCTCATGTATATCTTGGCGCGCAAGATGGCAGTAACAATCAGGCTGAAATTTATTTTTGGTCCGCTCCAGAAAATGCCACCATGTTGGCAGTAAGAGATAGAGTTTCTTCAGAGATAAGACGGAAGCTGCATGTCGCTCGCATAGAGGCCAGTGAAGTGTCTCCTTCTGAGAAGAACTCCGGTTCAGCGGAAGACAAAATTGCAGAGAGTCAGACAGGCGAAAGCGTTATCTCTAGGAGAGTTCAGCTACCTTTGAGTATTCATTGATCTATTACAAAAGAAAGAGAGAGAGGAGTGTAAAGCCCCTCTCTCTTTCTTTTGTGTACCTAATGCTCTTATTTCTTCAGCTTCAGATCGCGAACTCCTGAACCTTTGTTCGATGGCTTTTGCAATGCTCCTGAGGTGGTAGAGGCTGCGGGAGCATCAATCATCTGTGCTCTATGGGTAAGAGCTGCCATAGTCGCTTCGCTTACAAGTGGGACCACGTTGTGTAGCAAGAGATTAGAGCCACCGGTCATACCGACCGGAACCTCATCTTTCGGTGCTGTAGCCATTTTGACAATTTCGTCAATCACTTTTTGAGCATCATCAAGTGGCGGTACTGGCGTAGCTTCATGTCGTGTGTAATTTGAAGAATGTTCAAAGAACGGTGTGTTCATTGCCATTGGCATGATTGTGCACACGTGAATATTTTCAATGTTCTGAGCTAATAGCTCTTGCCTTAAGGCGGCGCTAAGGCCAACTACACCGTGCTTTGCCGCTGCATATGAGGCGTAGTATGGTGCAGGCACCTTACCTAACATTGAAGCGATATTTATTAGTGTTCCGTGCCCTTGTTTTTCAAATTGCTTCATTGCATGGTAGCTACCAACTGTGGTACCAATCAAATCGACTTCAATCACCTTGATGTGATCTTCTAGTGGAATATCGGTAAACCTACCAATGGCCCCAGCACCTGCGTCATTAACCCAAATATCTATTTTTTTAAAACGACTAATCGCCGCTTGTGCCAAAAGTTCTATGTCGTAGCTTTTGGAAACATCTGTTGGAACAGCGAGTGCTGTAGCTCCGAGATTTTCACATTCTTTAACCAGCTCTTCCAGTAAATTCTCGCGCCTGGCTGCGAGAACTAGAGTTGCTCCTTTTTGTGCAAACTGAATTGCAGCGCCCCGTCCGAACCCGCTTGACGCGCCTGTCAGCACAATCACTTTCCCTTTTAAGTCGCTCATAGCAACCTCCTATTTCTTCTTTGGGGTTCGACTGGCCAAATGCGCGGCAGTTCCCTACTGAAGGGATTTCTTTTAGTGGAATTCTTTAGGTCTTAAGCTATGGTTCTGCTCTATCTAAGAGTTCGGCTAGCGCCGCTAGCTCTTCTGTTCGACCAAGCGCTGAGTAGCAATCAGCCAGTAATTGCACACAGACTACTCCTACGAAATACAATTCTTTTTTGTGGTCGCTCGATTGGCATAGAGCAACAGCGTCACTAAGAGGATTTATGGCCGAGAGAAACTGCTCTTGAGTGACGAGTAATTGACCGAGGGCTGAATAAGCGAGCATAAGAAAATTGTCGCGAGTGGCAGTTTGTGCATCTCTTAGTAAGAGTGCAATCGCTTTTCTATACAACTCCTCTGCAAGTTTTATATTGGTATCTTCAACCTCGGCGGCTTCGAACAATATCTGTTCCGCTTCGCTATTGTTTGCTACGAACTCTTCTACAGCTTGGTCTTTTTGCTGAGACTGGTTGGCGTCTGCGCTATTGTTTTTGCTTAGAACTTCTTCTTTGCGTAAGATTTTGTCTTCATCTGGTATTGGAATTCCACCTTGATCTGGCCAGGTAAATAGCCCCCACTTATTTTCGTAGTCGAGCATGGGTAAGTCGCCGAAGCGACCGAAACCTGATGGCAGCTCATAGACTGTTAGAGTCTCTTTGTCTATTAGTAGAGACTTTGTGCCAAAGCCGCTCTTGAAGATCGATGGGCCGAATTCGCAGCAGCGATTTCCATCGCGAATTTTTCGCGAAAATGGATCACCATAAAACTTATCGGCAATTGCTTTGGGATTTTGTGACTTCATGCCACATAATTCCACGCTGAGGTCAGAAATATTACTTATCTGTCGCTTTCAATTTTTGCAAGTGTTGCCGCAGCAAATGAGCCGGAGTGCCAGCCATTACGTTAGGTCCTTCAGCGTCCATCACCGCAATAGTTTTTCCGGTGGCGTCAAGCATTGGGCCACCTGAGTCTCCGCCGTTTGCTTGGTTCGACTTTGTCAATACAGACAGCATCGAGCGGTTTTTATCTTCGCCTGGAAGTAAAGGCAGACCGCGCGCTTCTTCTCTTTTGAAGTACGTTTCAACCTTGCCTTCTGTGAAACCAGGCGAACCGTTGCGGGCACCCATTTTTAACACTGGATCATCTTTTGTCACAGGGGCTTCTTGGTCAGTTATTTCGAGTGGGTGGCAGTCGTCTTTTTTGACATTTTCAACTCGTACGATGGCCAGATCGTTGGCTTCGTCTCTAAGCTCAACTGTGAATGGATATTTGTTGCCATTGCCTAATTCAAGCGCTGCGTCTTTCGATGTGTTTGCCACCACATGATTGTCTGTGGCGAAGCGACAGGCGGCTTCTTCTTTGTTGCCTGTGCTATCCCCTTTTTGAGACTTGGGGAGGTAGTCGATGGCGAATCCAGACCCGACTGTGTTGTCTAGAAGATTGCCGCCGAGATTCACTTTGTCGCTTACTCTAACAATGCTCTTTTGATGCTGACTGAAAAGAGCGGCAGCGTCAAAGACTGGCGCGGCGGTGCCGCTGCTGATGTTCTCTGGCTTTGTTAATGCTTCTTGTTCTGTCATGAATCTTGTTTGGTCATGCTTTGGTCTGTCTTGCTGCTTGTTCTGTCTTGCTTTCAGGCAGGTCAATGGAAGTTTTGTCTATTATCGTTTTTGGCCATCACTGGTCAATCGGGAAAGTACGGTAAACAAAATTGGTCTGCCTGACCTTTAAGGCTCGCGCGAGATAAGCTAGCTCTCATTTCTTCACGCGAGCGTAATTAAGGTTATCTCTCTTATTAAACCTTGCACCGTAAGTCTTCCTCTTGGTAGTCAAGAGTATCCTTCTCCCTTTTTCAATATTCGAGTACTTCAAGACACCTAGCTAATCAGCACCAGCAATTGAACCTTCAATTGACGCAACTTTTGTTGCACGCTGAAAGCCTTCGGTGTTTTGTCGCGCTTGAGTTTGGATTTGGGACTTGGAGTTCTGGCTGTTTATTGCACGACATCGTCGGGCGCAGCCTTTTCGTCAGTCAACCTGAAAGAGGAACTCACAAACATGTTATTCGACCTGCATTTTTGGCCAACGGCCTTGCTGTTCGCAGCACTTTCCGCCGCCTTCGCCTTCTGGCTCGGCAGCACCGGCTCCCCTTCATCCAGCCGCAACGGCAAGGAGATCTCCCCCCGCAGCATGGCCATCACGGCAGCGATCATCACCTTCGTGATCGACCTGCTGCTGCAGCGCTTTAACCTCTACTACTTCCAGCCCAACTTCACCGGCAGCTTCTTCGGCTACTTCTCGCCGCTGCTGGTGGCATTGCTCGTCGCCATTCCGGTCGGCTTGCTCTGCTCGGGTGGTTCTGGCAAGGCAATCGTACGCTCCGTCTTGGCAGTGGTGATTCTCTTCGTCGTGCCTCTGGTGCAGATCTGCTTCAACAGCATCGGCCCGGACAACGCCAAGCGTTTCGCTGAGCTGCCGAACATCACCATCGCCAAGGACACCGACATCATCCCGCCCACCGACGAGCAGCATCTCGTGCAGGTGACACCGAAGATGGCCGAACTCAAGGCGCGCACGGTGCTTTCGAGCAAGGGCAACTACAGCACCCGCTTCACCGTGGGCAAGCTGACGCTGCAGGCGATCAAGGGTCACCGTTACTACGCGGCGCCTCTGGTTCCTACCAACAACGGCGACACTTTCTGGACACCGCTCTTCGGCGGCCGTACGGAAAGCCCCGGCTTCGTGCTGGTCGACGCAGAAGACAAAGAGGCCCATCCGCAGCTGCGCGACGGCTTCAAGATCACCCTCTACGAAGACATGCCCTGGGGCATGAACCTGTCGCGCTTCGCCTATCAAGCCGGCTACGACAAGGGTGAACTGGCGAACGCCACCTTCGAAGTCGATGATGAATTCCAGCCGCACTGGAGCATCACCTACATCACTCCTGCTTTCGGCAACATCGTCGGCAGCAAGATCACGAAGGTTCTTCTGATCGACGTCGCCACCGCCGAGCCCAAGCTCACGGCTTACGAACAGGGTGCTCCCGAGATCAAGTGGGTTGACCGCGTGGTTTCCAGCGACCTGATTCGCGAGTACGCCAAGGACTGGGGTCTCTACGGCCAGGCCTATTCGCAGTCGAGCTTCGGTGCTTGGTTGCAGGTGTTCATGGGCTTCTCCAAGCAGGACGTCATGACGCCGGCCGATGGTGATGAGGGGCAGCTGCTCTCGTACACCAAGGACGAGCACAGCATCTTCATCGTGCCGATGACTTCGCGCGGTTCGACCGATCACGGTGTGATTGGCGTGCTGGCCTTCGAGACCGACAAGAACAAGGCGGTCTATTACCCGGGTCTGCGTGGCTTCAACCACGGCGGCAGCGTCTCCCAGACGATGTTCGGCGCCCGCGAAAACGGCCTGCAGAAGTACGACGTCGAGAACCTCGAGCTCTACAACATCTACGGTCACCTGACCTGGGTGGCGATCTACACCAAGAGCCAGTCGCTCGGTTCCACCGGTGCGGCCATCGGCTTCATGGATGCTCGCTCGCAAGAAGTCTCCGACGTCGCCTACGGCACCGACCTGCAGTCGGCGCTGCGCGAATATGCCACCAAGCTCGCCCAGGGCAGCAATGGCATGCAGACGACGGCCGCCAGTGAAGTGGTGACCTTCGAAGGCAAGATCTGGCGTATCGCACCGAACGGTACGTCGTGGCGCTTCCAAATCGTGGGTGACAACCACTACTACGATGCCACCACCCAGGTCTTCCCGGGCACCCCGCTGCTGCGCGATGGCGACCGTGTCTCCGGCACGTTCATCGACACTCGTCAGTCGCAGGTGGCCGTGCGTGAACTGCGCATGGTCGGCGCCGGCGCTTCTGTGGTTCCGGCCCCCGTCGTGCCCGTCGAGAAGAAGTAAGCTCTCTAGCAAAGAGCTTTTCGTTAGGTCCCGATTAACTGAAGGAAGTAATTGATGTGCTAAACATCAGCCACAGAGAAAGAAATTTCTCTGTGGCTCCTTTGGTTGTCGGAAATGTTTTTGTCTTCAATTCACAACTTCAAAAGGACACTCCATGACCCAATCTGCAACTGTCAATTCGCGCGGCCGCAGCAACAACGCTCTCGCCAATTTCGATTACGCCTTCAACGGTGTTCTCGACCAAGCGCAGGTGGAAGAGCTGGTCACTGCCGACTTCGTTGGCCGTGCTGAAAACGTCATACTCGTCGGCGGCTGGGCTACGGGTAAAACCGTCATTGCCCACGGCGCCTTCGACGCTGCCAACGCGCGCGGCCTCACCACCCAGTATCTCTCGGGCCCGGGAGGACACATGGCCGCTCAGCAACTGGCAGGCTTCGGCCCTTGCTACGTCGGCTCCAGCGGAGCACGGCAAGGCTTGCGCGAGAACCTTCTGAACTGCGACTTGCTCGTGGTTGACGAGGTTGAGCGTTGGCTTGAAGTGGCGCCCGTACTCTTCATGCTGCTCATCGGCCGTCGCATCGAGCTGGGCAAGTCGAACATCTTGGTCGTCACCAGCAGCGGTTGGGAACGGCTGTTCGGACGTGAATCGCACCTCCTGCCGTCCTATTCCATGCCCGAGTTTGTCAACTATGCGCTCGCTGTGGAATGCGATCAGCGTTCGATGTTTGCCAGACTGCTCAAGATTGACGGTATCACCTCGGTCAAAGAGCTGATGGAAATCGTCGGTATCGCCTTCAAGCTGCCGACCATGGCCGCCGAAGATGCAGAACGGCAGCCGTCTCAGCCATTGCAGAGGTCCACGCGCGTCCGCTCGCCTTTCGCTAAGGCGCCGGTTTGGCACGCGGTCTACACCGGCGAGAACAACTACCGGGACGTCCTTCGTCGCCGCTGCGCGTAAGAGGCCCTGCAGGCCGAAACCCCAGGAGAATTTCTCTTGGGGTTTTACATGCATTCAAGCAACCAACAGCAAATGAGGAACTCATGGCACACGCCACTGTAAATTTGAATGCCCATCTCGCCGCCCTCGCTGCTTTCGGCGTCGGTCCTGCCAACGCTGACGACATCGTCACGGCCTCTTTCGTTCAGCGCAGTGAAAATCTGATGCTGCTCGGCGGACCCGGCACCGGCAAGGAGATCATCGCTCGCGACATCGGCAATGTCGCCGTTGCTCTCGGCATGACCTCGGTCTTCTTGCCGTTCTCGCATGATTCGTGGCCCCACGACGAACTGCTGCAGCCGCGCGCTCACGCCTTCACCGGCTGGGAACGCAATCCGCGGCCGTATCGCGAAGACCTGCTCAACTGCGACGTTCTCGTCGTCGGCGAGTCGCATCTCTGGCTGGAAGCTGCCCCCATCGTCATGCTCGTGCTGCTCAGCATGCGCGCCGAGAAGGGCAAGTCGACCATCCTCGTCGCCACGAACGACGGCTGGCAGCATATGCTCGACGAAGAGCGTTTCGCTGCTGCCTTGGCCGAGACCAACTTCCATGAGTCGAGCCTGATCGCCGACCTGGAAGACTCGGACGCGGTGCGTTTCGTCAAGCGCTCCTACGGCTCCCAGATTGCCCGCAAGGAGCTTCTGGCGTCGCTCGGCCTCGATGTCATCACCGCCATTCCGTATCTGCCGCGGGCTTCGCGCTACGTCGGCTGGAACGTCATCCGCTGCGGCAGCAACGGGCTCAAGCAGCATCACTTCGTGCAGAAGAGTTGAGCGTCGAGATAAGCGCTCGGCAGTAGCTGCGCGTTAATTGAAAGTGAGTGATTAGAGCCCCCGGGCTCTTTTCACTTACTTTTTTCTGATTTTCTACTATAGCAAGTAGGCGTTTGCTGAAATTCATACCTGCTCATGCAAGCCATTCTATGGGCAGAGAGGCGGGGAGCTAAAGACTTATGTGGCGTTTTTTGGCTTTACTGAAACCAGTTGCTATCAAACGTTAAGTATCTTATTTGGGTTTTTTTTGCTTTTATGGCTGATAGGTGTGTGACTGGCTAAAATCGTCATTATCGGTAAAGATGGTAATCAGACTCAGCCGGTGGAAATTCAAATGTATCTTCGCATGTCTTTAAGCGCGTCACTGTTCGCTTTTTTCTGTAGTTCCACAATGGCTATTGCTATAAATGAGCCTGACATTGTGTTTAAGAAATCTGCTTCGGCTGATTTAGTGTCCTCACCACCGGCTCTTGCCTTACCAGCCCGTGAGCTGGAGAAGATGACTCGAGATAAACGATTTCTTCAAAAAATGAACGACTACTCTACAAAACGTAAAGTTGCTTTAATTCAAGTAAAACCTGACGGGTCAGCTATTTTAAATCCCGAAATGAAAGGCACTTTTATTGAATATGAATACGTCCATATTCCTAAGAATGCCGATTTGACCCAAAAAGACTGCGATGAGCTCTGGGGGCACACTGTTTCAACTTCACCGGAGTTTAGAACTTATCAACTGGAATTAGCTGGTAAGAAATTGCCTGATGATGCAAAAAAAAGGTACTTCATTGACACCATATTTCAAGATTCGAAGCTTTTGAAATATAGAATTCGTGGTGCAGAAATAAAATTGCCACAATGGAATGAAGTATAGAAACAGGGGTGGTTACACCACCCCTGTTTCATTCTTTACCTTACTGCGGCTGGAGGACTTGTAAGCCACCCGTTCATAGTTGAGTTCATATCAATGACTCCACCATAAGCACGCTCTAAGAAGGGTGAGAGCCCAAAATCGACAGCAGGATCACTGCTGAATTGGTGGGCAAAGACCCGCGCGAAAATTTCAGGATTTCTCCTGGGTGCACCCAGAGCAACTTCTGGATCAAAGAAGCTGAGAATGCCTACGTTGCTACTACCTGGTCCGCACACAGAGCTATCGAAAACATCAAGACAGTTCATTGCCTCGAAGCCTGTCCAATCCTTGAAGACATTATCATTACTTTTTTCGCCCCAAATATTGTCCAATTGGTGACCAAGCTCGTGAATTGTAGTCATTCTTACAAAATTAGATGTATTTGCTTCGTTTAGAAAAATCCCAGTCGTTCTAATTTCAACTCGAGACAACCCATAACTTGCAGTATCAGCCGGAAGACCGAAGAAAGTCCTATACTTATCTGCTGTAGTCATTGCATAGAGTTGAACGCGCGGATTATCCGCACGAACCATGGAATCTGCGAGCTGGTTTTTCAGTACATTCGGTAAGGATTTTGCCGCATCTACGATACCCTGGCCTGTAGCCCGATTGTCATCAATACAGTTCCAATATGTCTCCGGGTAGGGAGACTCGCCGGTCTTAAATTGTTGACAGGGAACCTCGTTTAGTACAATTCTTCCATCTTTTCCAGTAGCCGCCAAGCTATCACCACCGTCAACTGCAATGATTCTGTTGACATTGATAGGATTATCTGCCGAATCACCTTTCGCATTCACAATAATTAGCGTACCACCTTCTCCCGTTCCCCGACCTCTTGCCGTAATTGACTTCGCTGCCATTGAATTGAGATAGACAGGCGTTTGAGTGGTAATTGAAATTGACCCTCCTTTGATTTGGCCAGCTTTGGCATCTGCTCTAAGCGGTTGCATGCCGGACCGAACCCAACGATCACCCGCCTCTATTGTGATCCGGCCAGCCTCAAAACGCCGAACGTAAGGTGCAAAGCTACCTTTGGTGTTTCTTTTCGTTTTAGCGAAAGCGAGACAAGTGTCAGATCCGCTATTCGCTTCGATTGTTCCGGTAGTTACGACATTACCTTTCAATGTTATTTCTCCGCCGTCGCCCTGGTTACAGCCACCACTAGCAGTCAAAGAGCCGGTCGTAGTTATGTTGCCAGTAGTCGTAACGGTGATCTTTCCGCCGGCACCATCGCTGTCAGGGCCTGTTCCGACGTCAATTGCAGCACCGTTGAGATTTACATCTGAGTCCGAATTGATTTTTACGGAGCCGCCATTTCCGGTTTCATTGCTTTTCGCAATCAAGGAGACATTTTCATTGTCACCGCTGACATTCAGAGCTTGGCCATGGAGCGTCAGAATTACCTCCCCACCCTGACCCGAGCCGTTTCCGTTAGCAGCAATGATTGTATTTACATCAGCAGGAAGGGTAAGACTGTCACTCTCGACCGCAATGCTGCCTCCGTCACCTTGCGCTCCGCCATCAGCATAAAAATTGCCAGACAGAATGACATTGACACCCTTAAACTTCATGGTGCCACCTCTCTGTCCTCCACTTGCACCTATTGCAGCGCTGTAAAGGTCAAGTGCACCGCCCGCGGTTAGGTCGATAGTCCCGCCGTCAGCATTTCCGTTTAGGTTGTTGTCTGCAGCATCAACGTTTCGAGCCTCTAAGCTAACTGTCCCGTTGCCGTTGGCAACTGCGAAATCGCCTGCGATTTTTACTATGATCTCACCGCCCTTGCCTGTATCACGGCCGTTTGCAACCATGTGAGCATTGGATCCAGCAACGTTGAGAGATGCAGCATCGATGGAAATTTTCCCGCCAGTGCCAGACAAAGAACCGGCATTGGCGCTCATTACTGAGTCGTCACTCGCAAAATTCAAAGCGTCCGCAGTAGTAATGTTGATCGCACCACCGTTACCAGTTGTGCCTGGGACCGAAACGTCTATCACTGTCGCATTAGCAACAGCACCATAGACGGTGATCGCCGACGGCACATCTTTCAGCGTCACCTTGCCAGCATTGCCCGAGGTCGAACCGCCGCGAGCGGAGAAATTGATTTGGCCTTCATCAGTACCAAGAGCAAGCTCACCGGTACCAGGGTCCATCAGAATAGCACTGGCTTCTCCATTAACGGAATTGCCGCTTCCTGCGCTTGCTGCATTGGCAATGAACGAAAATTTGGTAGTGCTGTCCAAAGCGAAACTGCTTGTCTTCCACGAGATAGTTCCGCTGTCGCCATTGCCAGAGGTTGGTCCGCTGGCATTAATGTAGACGTTTGTCGCTTTGACTGTTGACTGATCGGCTTTGACAATTATTTTGCCGCCGTTGCCGTCCTCGCCGTTGGTATCAACAAGAAAGTCGCCGGTAATGTCGATGCCCAAGCCGAGCATATTATTAGACGGGTCGCTTTCATACTTGTAGCCCAGCTTAATATCGTGGTTAGTGGCTCCACGGGCGCGAATGCTAACATCGCCCCCCTCGAACTTGAGCGGATAACCGTAGACACCAATATTGTCCTCGTTTCCATCAGCACGGATTACGAGCGGAGCTGTGCCCTCACCTTCAAAAGACACTTGGTCTATGAAGTTTCCAGAGGTATAAGTCCAACCTAAATTGTTGATACTATCGGTGCTACTGAGCAAATTACTTTGCCAGGGACCGACAGTAATTTGCTCTGAAGACCAGAAGCCATCTCCATCAGCCAATATCTTGAGACCACCTTCACCTTTGAACTTAATTGTTTCTGCAGCAATGAAGATTTTATGGAATGTTGCATCACCGTCGGCATCTTGGCTGGTCGTCACGATCGTATCGTCATCCGCTTCGATGGTCTTCGCGTTCAGGGTGATTGAACCACCGCCATATAGGCCGGTTCCTCTTGCATCCATCATGCCAGACGGGAGAGTAAGCGTGCCGCTATATGCATTGAGAATGATGTTACCGGCCCGAGACTCAGAAGACTTAACTTTGAAATTGCTTAAGTCGATTACCCTAATTCCGCCCGTGGAGTAGGTTGTGCCGTTTGTAATTCTGACACCACCCAGAATAAGGTTATTAGCATTACCACCGCCGATCGTGTTCTGGGTACTAATGTAGCCAGTGACGCCGCTAGCACCAGAACCACCGATAACGAACTCGCTATTGCCACCAGCTAAGTTGGCATCAATTTGAATGCCACCCATCTTCACACTGTTAGCACCTAGTCCACCATCCAGGCTCACATTCCCGTTAATAGTGACGTCAGTCTGTGCGCGAATGAGCATGTTTGCGTGGAAGCTCGGCTCAGCAGGATACTTGTTGGCATCCATTTGAGCCGTCTGGCCAGTGATTGAGCCATCAACGTCTATCGACTTTGCTTCAATCTTAACGTGCCAACCAGACTTAAGCTCCTTGGTCGAGATCGCATTGTTCGGAGCAATTAGGTGCAGCTCTCCTGTATTGGCCGTCAGCTTCTTGGTTGTAATTGCACCAGAACCTGTAGCACCGCTAGTGGTAATAAAAATGCCACCAGTGGCTGTAACGTCGTGGTCAATGTCACAGTTTTCACCAACTAAGTTGATATTTACAGTGCCTGTGACGTTTGCCGGTACTGGATTTGATCCGCCATCGCATGTGTAGTTTATTGCGTAAGCGGGAGAGCTTAGCGCTAACATTGCGAGAACGGAAGCGCTGGCTAAACCTAACCAGCGTTTCTTTATGTGTTTCATAATATGTTTCCTTGGTTTGTTGAACGTTCTATCCATACTGCTTTCGTGAGGCAACCAGCATCTCAATGGCGTTGCCATTAGGAGAAGTTTGCATTTATTGAGTCTGTTGGCTGGTTTTACTGTCGGCTCGAGTTCGGAAGAAGAATTGGATAGGTGTCGAACATCGCCTATTCACTGGGGTTGAATCACTATTTGTAAGTGATGGAAAAATTTACTGCTTTTAAGAATGGCGTGTAAAGCTGCAATCTCAACAACAATCTGAAGAAAGCAAGCTAGCGCGGTTCGCTTGCCTAGCTCTGCCACTAGGTTTTGTAAACTTATGGATACAAGATGAACAATTATAACGAACAGTTGCTCCCTTAAATTGCTGAACTGGTCGTCGCACTCTACAGATTCGGGCGTTTAACCGGTGGATAGACAGCGTAGTTAAATTGCAGAACGATGGTTTTCTTGGCTGGTAAATCTTGAAACGGTACAGCATTGTTGACCGCTCGTAAGGCCGAGCGATCGAAGACTTCCATACCAGAAGGTTGTTGCAGCTTTATCGTTGCTATCTTTCCACCCTCGTCTAGTGTAATGGCGATTGTGGCTGCCCGTGCTGGCCTCATGTTGTGTGGCGCAAACCAGCTGCGGAAAATTCTCTTGCGGGCATTTATCAATGGCATGGTCAAGTCAGCTTGCGCTTCGATAATTTTGATGCCGATGCTTCTGTTAATCATTTGCACGGGCTGTAGTTCGTTTATCTCATCGCCGTTTGCGCTTGGGCCAAAAGTGCTAAGTATGACTATTGCCAATAAGCTGCTCCTCAGCAACTTGCTTCTGTCTATAAGCGTTAACCTCTTCAAGTTTCTTTGCCCTTTGGTTGCCAGCGCGTCCGATTTACGATTCTTTTACAACTTTCCACTATTCTAGCGTTAGTATCTGATCGAAAAATATTTTTCGCCATTATAGCTGCCTCGTTTATTCGGGTCAGCTTTTGTTGTTTGGTACTACAGGTAGTATCATTGCTTGCGTAAGCTGCGCGAAGTCGTAGTTCGTGTAAACAGTTGTAATGACTTGCTCTCGCGTCAGTAACAATGGGTGAAAGTCGTTGCTATGTCACCTGCCTATCTTTTAGCTTTAGAGCATATTTCCTCATTCAATTTTCTCTAGAGAATACTCAAGAACAAATTCAGTTCAGTCTATTTTAGCTATTTCAATACTTACAAGCTTCTATGCCTGTCAGCTGTAGCAATCCTGCTCGGTTGAATCGAATGCACAGGAACTCTGTTCATGACCTTTGGAACCATTGCTCTTTACGCCCTCATCAAGTTTGCCTATATCTTTTTCGCCCTTACTCTTGCAGCTTTACTGTCTTGCTTTGTGGGTTATCTCTGTGAACTACTGCTCAAGGTACGTCATACAGATAACCAGAACTGGCTCGTCGTCGGCAATGCCTTCGTCGGTTGTTCCATTCCGGCAGTGACATTGATTCACTGGTTTGTCGATGGCAAGAACCCGGACGCTACGAATTTTGACGTCGCGGTCACCATTGTCGCCAGTGCCGTTCTTGCCCCCGCTGTCGCCGCTCTGGTCTTTGGTGTCAAGACAATCGTCTGTCGAGCTTTTGCTTTCGCTGATGCTCTCTTTGGGGCTCATCGAAGCAGCTGAGCCGCAGACCCAATAACTAGGAGGAAGGACATCGCCCTTCTTCCAATTTCCACTATTAACCCCAACCGCAAACAGAAAAGTGAGTGACATGTCCTCACCCCTCAAGTCCATCCTCTTTATCGCCACCCCGGCCGTCCTGGCTGCAGTAGTCCTCAATGGTTTCGCTGCTGAGGCAATTTTCAGCAGCCTGACCATCAGCATTGCTGCCTTCTTCGTCGCCCACATGGCCAGCCAGCCGCTGGTCAAAAGCGCAGCTCCGCTCTGGAAGTACGTCGTCTACACCGCCCTCATCTTCGGAATGATCGCCAATATGGTGCTCTGGTCTTTCCAGCTCGCCAATCCCCATTTGGCTCTGGTCGGCCTCGATTCGGTCGCTCTGATCGGCCATCTGCACACCAGCTTCTTCATCGGTGCTGCGGCCGGTTTTGGCGCCTGGGTCAACAACTACAACCCCTATCGCGGTCTTTGAGCGCTGGCGAATTAAGTCGCAGCCCTCGCAACAACAGAAGTGGAACATAATCATGCAGAAAATTCGTCAACTCGTTGGCGCCATCGGCGCTTACAACCTCACCCTCATCGGCTTCGCGCTCTCCTTCGTGGTGGCCGTTGTCGGCATGCAGGCCGAACTGAATGCAGTCTTCCTCGGTTTGGCCACGGTCTGCGCCACGGGCTGCTTCATCTCCTTGCTCTTTCAGCAGCGGGGAACAGCCGCCGTCGATCGCAGCAATATCGATGAGCAGTGGTCGGCGATGGTGCAGTCGATCAAAGCTGCTCACATGCTGGCTATGAAAGAGATGGCCACTTGCTCTGACCCGAAGGTGGTCGAAGCAGTTGCTGACCAGCTCATGAGTGCGGCCAGTCATATGGGTTCGAACCCGGCCTGGCGCAATGTGCATCGCATCACCACTGCCGCCGACATTGTCAGCTGGTACGAAACCGGCAAGGGCAAAGCCGATGAAGCGAAAGCCATGATCGAGCGTTATGTCGCTGGGCGCTAGGGCGCTGCAGTGACAGGCGACGGTTACCGGTCGTAATCTCGTCATTTCGTAATTTCGTGATTTCGTAATCTAACGCCACGATTCCGCGCTCCTTAACCACCGGTGGTGGCAGTGAGCGCGGAATCTTTTCTAATTTACCAATTCGCTTAAGCAATCAATTTTTTTTGTTTTTTTTTATTACTATCAATGGTGGTACTAATACCAATGGTAGTATCGTTGATTGGACGCCAGTGCAGAGCGTTAAACATTCCACCTGCCTAGAGAGCCCTAAGCCCGCTCTCTGTCGGAATAGCTAGCCTTGAAGTGCTATTATGTGGCGGTGCAAGAAAGTGCGGCGCCAGCGCCTGACATCAATGAGAAAGCAACTACTGTTGCATCGAGCAAATTAACTCAAGGTTACGTTCCTTGGGCGATTCTGGCTGTAGTTTGTTTCGGCATTTATTGCAATAGTTTAGGTAGTTGGTCGTTTGTTGACCCCGGTGAAACTTACTACACTGAGGCTGCTCGCGAGATGATCGAGAGCGGCGAATATATTGTTCCGCATCTCAACTATCAAACATACTATTCCAAGCCTATTCTCACCTTTTGGCTCACTGCTGCATCGTACAAATTGTTTGGTGTCAATGAATTCGCCGCTCGCTTGCCTTTTGGTTTGCTGGCTTCACTATTGGTATTTGCCACCTATTATGTCACCAGCGTTTTCGCTAGTAAGAAAGCGGCATTGTTAGCTGGTTTGTTGGCTGCAAGCGCACCGCTTCTGGTGGCGTATTCAAAACTCTCATGTATTGACGTTGCCTTTACTACCTTTGTCAATCTCAGTGCCTACTCATTCATTCTTTGTGTCTTTGCCGGTAAACGCCTCTGGTGGATTGTGCTTTGGCTATCCTTGGCTCTAGCGATGCTCACCAAAGGGCCGGCTGGCCTACTGTTATTTGCTATTGGCACAGGGCTCTATTTGCTGCTCTCTAAGCCTGGCTGGAAGCGCCTAAGCTTTTGGTTTGCCAGTACTAAGCCGATGTTCGGTATTCCATTATTCTTTGCTGCTGTGCTGCCCTGGTACTGTTTGGTCTGGCAAGCAACCAAGGGCTTGTTCCTTCAGGTCTTCTTTATTTACGAAAATTTGGCTCGCTTTCAGGGCAAGACTAATCTACACAAGGGTAACTTTCTCTATTACTTACCAGTGCTGGCATATGGCTTGGCGCCTTGGTTTTTGCTGCTGCCGCAAACTTTCAAGCTGACTTTCTTTCAACCGTTAGGCAAAGTATGGTTTGGTGGCACCAAGCTTTCCTTCAAATCATCCTATAGGCCTTATGCCCAAGAGATGAAGCCGAGAGACCCAGCCCAAGCTGATAAAGACGCACTGCAAGGTGAATATTTAGATTTCGATTTACTGCAAAATAGATCAGTGTTCTATCTTGCATCTTGGGTTGCAGCGGTGCTTCTCTTCTTTAGTCTTTCGAAGACTCAGTTAGACACTTACGCTATGCCTCTGATTGCACCGCTTGCTGTGTTGGTTTCTACTGCCATGACACGACTGGCTGACTCTGGCAGTGATAGCAGTAGCGACAAGTTTGCCTTTGATGACCAAGCTAAATGGGACAGATTATGGCTTGTGATTGTGTCATGGTTGGTCTGTCTGCTTACTCTCGGTGCGGCACTTGGTCTGCCGCTATTAGCATTTTTAGCGCCACTAGCAACCGGGCAGAAGCTTAGCTTAGCCCTTGGTGGTGCTGTTACATTGATTGGTGCTGCTGCTCAAATACGTGAGCTGCGGGCCAAGCGCTATAGTGGCAACCTGCTGGCCGCAGCACTAACTATCTGCGTTTTGACTTCGTACGTGACACCGGTGGCATTTCAATATTTTGCCGCCCAGAAGCAAGACAATATGAAAACAGTCGCATCATATATTCCTGACTGTCGCGAAGAAGTTGCCCTCTATGGCGCTTTCAAGCCTTCGCTTATGACTTATCTGAAGCGCCCAGTTGATACCATGTCGCACATTGATCAGTTTATTCTCGTAACTGATCCACTTCCTGATGATGGCCTGTCGTATGGTCCCACAAAATCAGGACGCAAGCAGCTGATTATTGGTGACGACAAACATATGAAAGACTTTGCTGCCCGTCCTGAACTCAAGCTCAGTGAGATGTTTAGAGAAGGCGATTGGGCAATTTATGAATTGACTAATGGCTACGCTGCCAGACCTAAGTCGCTTGAAGAAAGCTTCAAATGGATGCTGCACGCTGGTCAGTCATTTACCTCGAGCAATAGCTTCGGGCCTTTGACTGTGCCTCTTGGTGGTGGTGACCCAGATTGGATTAAAGACCGAAATAAATCACAACGACATTAGCCGTCAGTATTAATCTTTAGTATTAGTCGTCGGTGGAGCCGTTCACGATTTGTTGTCTAGTGCGGTAAGAAACACCGCGGAACAATGCAATTTTTTCCATATGCTGGTTTGAAATTACAACGTCATAGACCCCTGTCTTGCCATTAAGAACGGTTTCTTGCGCTACAGCTGTAAGCACATCACCGTTGCGAGCTGGGGCACTGTAGGTGATAGAGCAGTTGAGAGCGAGAGTGCGGTTGTTGCGAGAGTTGCATGCGAAGGCAAAGGCGGTGTCGGCTAGGCTGAAGGTCACTCCGCCGTGGCAAATACCTAAGCCGTTTACCATGTCTTCTCTTACCACTAGTGAAAGCTCGGCGTAACCGGGGCTGATTTGCTTCACCACCATGCCGAGGTATTGGGCATGCTTGTCAAGCTTTTGCATCTCATCGGCTACTTTTTGGGCCAAAGTGAGATTTTTGCTGTTGGTTTCGTTTTTCAACTTACTAACCCCGATCAAGTTATTTGCACTGTTGTGCCAGATTTTAGCGCTGATCTAGCCGTTTTTCCACCTTCTTCTGTTTTTTGCCAATTTAACCCGGCAAATTGGGCAATTTATAGGAAATCACATGTCTGGTCTAATTTTCTGGGTTTCTAATAAAAGCGCTTGGCTTCGTTGCGACATGGGTATAAGTATGGAAGCGAGAACGCTCAATTTTGTTTTTGGTCTCCCCCCACATTCCCCCCCACGGTAAAATTTTAATTTTGGCATCCACCCTTTGCAAAAATTGTGGAAAGGAGCCATTAGGAACCCACGCGGGTTCGGTAACTTCTTATTTCTTTCGTCACAACTTTTGCCAATGCTCTGCAGGTACAGCAGGTAAGGTTACGCCGCCTAAAGGGCATGATAGTGGTTTGTCCGCAAGTGCTGATGGTGGGGCAGGTTCGGCTGCTGGGGCCGTTTGTGCGAGCTGCGGCAAATCTAAGAAAGCTGGTAATCGCCTTGGTTCACTTACTTCTTTTCTCTTTCAAGACTTGAAATGTGAATGTGGTTCCAAGGCTGAGGCTACTAGACGCGTTTATGGTTCGCACACTCAAACGGCTACAAGAGCATCGCTGCGCAAGCAATTTACTGAGAATCTGAAAAGCAAACAACCTGCTTCGGTGGGCTTTGCTGCTAATAGTACATTGGAGAATGGCACTATAGTTGGTGGCGTCTATTCTATTTTGTCTTTGGTCGGTGTCGGCGGTATGGGTTGCGTTTATTTGGTTGAGCATCCCACTCTGCACAAGAAATTTGCCTTGAAAGTAATGTGGCCAGGTTCGGTCAATCAAGAGAATTGGTCGCGTTTCAAGGCCGAGGCACAAACCATAGCTTCTCTCAATCATCCAACCTTTGTCAAAGTCTACGACCTTGGATTGCACGAGAATCAGTTGCCGTACTATGCCATGGATTATCTCAATGGACGTAGTTTAGAAGAGGTCTTGATTGATGACGGCCCCCTGTCTGAATTAGATGCTATAGAAATTTATATCGAGCTGCTGGACGGCCTTGCTTACGCTCATCGCAACGGTATTATTCACCGCGATCTTAAGCCCGCCAATATTATGCTGTGTTCTGATGATGGTGCTAATTCAGTCAAAATTCTTGATTTTGGAATTTCTAAGTTAAGCGATTCAGCCTCTTTGCCATCGCAGCATCTCACTGTTGCCGGAGATGTTTTCGGAAGTCCTTTTTATATGAGCCCAGAACAGTGCGCTGGTGAAAAGGTTGATGCTCGCGCAGATATTTATTCAATTGGTTGCAGTTTGTTTGAAACGCTCACGGGTTATGTTCCTTTTGAGGGAACTAATTCGTTTGATACCATGGTGATGCATCAAGAAGAAGAACCGCCGCAGTTAGACGAAATCTCAGACGATTTGCAATTTTCAGTAGCCATCAATTTAGTTATATCGAAGTGTTTAGCCAAGTCTCCTGAGCAGCGCTACCAGTCGGCCAAAGAGTTGGCGCTTGATTTGGCGCGGGTTAAAGAGGGCAGAGATCTGCTCAATTATTCGCGAGCCTATCCGCTGTCTGCTAGTTCAGTAGGTGCATCTTCGCCAGATCGTGATGAACATGATAATGTCTCGTCATCGCCGAGTCGGATGATAGGCCGCATGGCGGCAGTGGGATTGCTCCTGGCAGTTTCGGCAGGAGGTATTTGGTTTTGGTCCTCTACAAGAGAAGCTAAGACTGTAAGCCGTGCAAATGGCAGCAGCAATGGTCCTAGTAGCCAAATAGAAAAAACTAGTTCTGGACCTGATTCTAACTCTGCAGTTTCGGGGACAGCTGTAGACTCTGGCCAAGCCCAGGAGGCTTCTACTAAGGCACCACCGCCAATTATTGATGATCGCTGGATAGAAAATGCTGACAAAGAAATTGCCGACTGTGAGCGCCGATACGGCCCCGATCATCCGCTTTTAGTGAACAAGTTGACCAATCTTGCTTACGCTTGCCGCAATCAAGCCAACTACAAAAAATCTGAAGTCATCTACAAACGCATAGTCGACATTTATACAAGAAAGCTCGGTCCGGATCACAAGTATTTGCTCACAGCACTAAATGAAGTGGCTGATTCGTGTGAAAATCAAGGCAAGTTTGCAGAAGCCGAGGTCTATTACAAGCGTGTCTTGTCTATGTTGCAAAAGCGCAAGGACACGAACCCTCAGGTTATTGCCAGTCAGCTCAATATTCTCGCCACCCTCTATCGAGTGCAAAAGAAGTTTGATCTAGCCGAGCCTTTATACAAGCGTTCGATAGCCCTTGATCCAGTTGGCAATTGGAGCACATCTACTCGCACGGCTCGGCAGAACTACTGTTTTCTTTTAAGAGAGAGCCACCGCGATAAAGAAGCAGACCAACTTGAAAAAGAGAAGCCGGGTGGCCAACCCACTTACCACGACCGTGATAGTGAAGGCGGTGAGTTGCGAAATGCTGCGACGCAGTTTGAATCAATAGACGAGTTTCTCAAGTAGAGACACGGAGCAAACTGTTAGCACAATCAGCGATTGTTTTTTTCAACACGCTCAAGAATATCGTCTAGATCTTTTATAGACTTCTGCTCGTCTTGAATTTTTTGTCTGTAAGTTGGATCAAGCAGTTGATGGATATTGTCGCTAGCCATTGCTAGAGCTATAAAAAGAGCAGTCAGTACAATGACGACCAAAGGAGATATGTTGATCATCCTAGTAATTTCTTTTTGAATGACTATAGGTCGGTTTCTGCCAGTTGTCGTTTGCATCTGAATTCTCCTTCACTACAGTATCTTCCAAGTGGCTAGTTGGATCAAGCCAATAATTAACTGCGGCTAGGGGCTTGACATGCGCCGCACAGCGGTCTGTTTGGGCGCTGTTGGTAGTTCGCGCGAGGTTTGCCAGCCTTATACCAACTGAACTGTTTCAGCCGTATAGCTGCCTTTTTTCCCTCAGCAGGGCACTTGGCTCTTTGATATAGGGCTGACTTACTAATAAGCTCAAGCTATCTCTATTTCAAATCTCATTTCTTTTTCTCTAGGAAATCTCAATTACTTTCACTTAAAACCATCCAATCATGAAACGTGAATTCACTGTTGTAGGTATCTGCATGGTGTTGATGTTGGCCGTTCAGGCGTATCTCAAACCCGGATTTTGGGCTAACACCGCAGTCATTATTCTTTGCGCCGCCACCATGTGGGCCTTGATAAGCGCTATTTTCAAAGATGAACGGAACTCCTAAGAGTTCTTATTTCTCAAATTTAAAACCTAAAGTTATGGAATCAAAATCAAATGGCGTTAGACCATTGCGAGTATTCGTGTGGTTACGTCGGTTGATCAGAACTCTTGTTGTTTTGGTCATTTTGTATTTAGCGCTTTCTCCCCGCATGCTACCTGGGCTTTACACCCACAAACTGTTTCACCCTGACAAAGAGAGAGGCTCTCAGGTCGAGATAAGCAACCTCGATAGTTTCAAATCTGTGCCCAATCAACAGTGCCTCTTCAAAGCCAAAGACAGCAGCGATTTACGCGGTTGGATTTTTAAAGTGCCAGACAGTGTGAGCAGAGTAAGCCGCATCTTTCTTGTGTGCCCTGGCAACGCTGGTGACATTCCCAAACGCCTTGAATTTATCAAGTTGCTTTTGTCTACCGGCGCTTCGGTTTTCACCTATGAGCCGCGCGGTTTTGGCAAAAGTGGTGGCGTGCCAACCATTGCCAACATTTGCGAAGATGGCACCAGTGCCTACGATTACTTGACCAATGTTTTGGGCTATCGCGCTGAGCAGATTGTCATTTATGGCATTTCGCTTGGCACCACTGTTGCCTGTCATGTGTCTTCTGTGCGCAAGGCTAAAGGTTTGATTTTGCAATCAGGGTTTGCCTCATTGCCTCGCATTGCCCACGAAAAAGTTTCGTTTCTCAAGATTTATCCTAATTGGCTCTTTCCTCAAAGACCAGCACTCAACAATGTGGCAATTCTTGAGCAGCCTCATGTGCCGCTTTTGATTATGCATGGTGCTATGGATAGTATCATCGACATTGACCATTCTCGCGAAATGTACAGTCGTGCTCTGGCTCCTAAGCGCTTTGTCGTTTGCCCTCGCTCTAGTCATGTGAATATTGACCTTGCTGACGTGACCATTTTTACTGGTGCGATCAAGCAATTTTTGGCTCAGTTAAATTGAAATGACATGAGAGCAAACAAGGGCCCTTAAAAAAATCTGCACAGACGCTGAAAAGCCAATGCAGATTTTTTTGCCGTACTTAATACTATATAGCGTAATACTTTTTGCCAAAAAACAGCAAAGTGAGGCACTGAGCCCACCTTGCTGTTCTTTTGACTTTTTTTCTTACTGTGTCTAGCTGTGTCCTACTTTGTCTTGCTGCCGGCGCGCCAGTCGCGGAAGTCTTTCTTGGTCAATTGCACCATCTTCTTGGCCGCTGGCAAGAGCCAATTGCTGTTCTTGTTGAGAAAGCGAAGTACAGCTGCTCGCGCCTTGGGGGTGCCCAGGTGGACGTTTGCGGCTTCAGCACCCATGGCTTCAAGCAAAGCGCGCTCGTCGCGTTCATCGGGCAGTTCGTTCAGTTCGATTCTGGCGCAATCAGGGGCGAGGCGACGAATCACCCAACCGTTGTCGACCCGCAAGAATGGGTCGTGTGAACGCAGGCACCTTTCCGACAGTTCGTTGAGGTAAATGGTCGGCTCTTTGCCTTCCTCCGGATGGAGAAGAGACCAAGCCGACGGCAACATCACCTTTGCCTCTCGGACGATGCGGCTACCGCCTAGTTCGCAAACGGCCAGGTAACGCTGCCGACCTAGGCTGCCGACACCAGCTTGACGCTGAAAGTAGGCTGGCTTAGAGGCGTTGCGCGGCAAGGCCGAGTTGATCACTTGGACGACAACAGCGGGCACTGTGCCAGCGGTTTTGGCCTGGGTGTCGAGTTTGTCGAAAAAGTCGCGTGGGTCTTTCAGGCGGTTGCGTGCCATTTTGCCCAGATCGCGATTCTTCTCTGCCAGAACAAAGGGTCGACCGCTACGGGTCAGAGCCTCTTTGTAGCCGTCTGCGATGACCTGACAGGCATCTTTGAGGGAGAGTGACAGCTTGCCTTCTTCTATGGCAAATGCCGCCGAGGTGGCCAGTCTGACAAGGTCGTTGGTAAAGGGTAGTGGGTGAGCTTCATCGAAGTCGTTGACACCCCAGTTCAGCCGCCCTTCAGCGTCGCGCCAGGTGCCAAAGTTTTCGATGTGGAGATCGCCGGCAGAAAGAACAATCGGGGCTTTCATCAGCTCGGGCAGTGCCAGAGGAAAGAGTTCAGCCCAGCGGTAGAAGGTGCCTCTGAGCAAGATGAAAGGGCTTGTATGCATGAGCTTGTGCTTTTGATCGAGGTCGGCCTGCACAATCTTTGTGTGCTCGGCGAACCAACGCTCATAAGCCAAGGTGGCTGTGTGAATATCGGCCATAAGGGGCTCCATTGATGCTATGCGTTGCTGGCTTGGGGCTTTGCGAAGATTAGAAACTCGACGGCAGGGTCTGAGCCTTGAGAAAGGTTAGGTAGCTTATTTGTCTTGAGGTCATGGTGCTGGTTTGCGGTTGTTTACAAAGTTATTCTGTTGGAGTCTAAAAGAAATGAGGTCTTTAACTTACGCGCCTAGACGGGATAGAAACAATGCTGGCAAGGTAAATTCCTTGCAATGAAAGCTTCGCGCAAGCGGGCATAACTAGCGCCGCTTTTACTTCTTGGCTTTGGCGTTGTCAGCAGCAGCTTTGGCTGTATCTCCGATGGCGGCATAGGCCTTGGCCCTGATTGGATAAATTGAGACTGCCAGTTCAGGCTCTTCGGCAATCGCCGCTGAATAATCAGCGATGGCTTTTTTCCAGTCTTGCAGTTGAAAATAGAGATCGCCTCTGAGCTTTAGCATAACGGCGTCGTCGGGCACAGACTTGAGAATTGCGGAGTAGTCATTAATAGCATCTTGCGTGCGCCCTAGCTTTCGCCTTAAGGCCGCTCGTTTAGCCAATATTTCGAAATTTTTGGGCTCTATGGCTAGTATTTTCGTACACCATATTTCAGCCTCAGCGCTGCGATTTAGATGCTCTAGAGCATTGACCTTGAGTCGATAGTAGCGCCTTTGGCTGTCTTTGTTGTTACCAGCAAGGGTGATCACTGTTTCGTAGTCAGCAAGAGCTTTCTCATAATTTCCCAGGTCTGAATAGGCCTGACCGCGGTCGTAGTACAAATATAGATTTTTCTTTGCCATGGCAATGCAGCCATTAAAGTCGTTAATTGCTAGCGCGTATTTTTTTAAGGCGTGGTAGCAGTGTGCTCGGCACTCTAGAACAGTTATGTTCTTGGGTTCTTTGGCAATGGCGCTGTTAAGCCAAGTGATAGCTTGGTCATATTTGCCTTCATTGATGAGAGGATAAACAGGCAGGTGAATGAAGGCCGGATTGTCTTCATCAAGATAGTTTGCCACCAAGTAGCTTGATGACTGGGTGGAGATAGTGAAAGCAGCTATGAGAGGCCAGATAAGGTTCATGGTTATTATTGTGGAAGTGAATTTAGAAGTTTAGCTGCTTAGCCAGGAAGTTTCTATGATTGGTAAGAATAGAAAAGCCCAAGCCGTAACGACTTGAGCTTTTTCTATTTATTGCTGCTGTGAGGCTAGTTTTAGTGAGAGCCTTCTTTGCCCTTGCAGGAACCTTCTTTGCCCTTGCAGGAGCCTTCTTTGCCCTTGCAGGAGCCTTCTTTGCCTTTACAGGAGCCTTCTTTGCCTTTACAGGAACCTTCTTTGCCTTTGCATGAGCCTTCTTTGCCCTTGCATGAACCTTCTTTACCTTTACAGGAACCTTCCTTGCCTTTCTCTTTTGCTTTGTCGTCAGCCAAGAACTGCTCAGCAGACTCAGCTTTGTTCAGTTTCATAAGTGATGGTTTTTCAAATATGCGTAGGCTCTGAGCTGGGTTGGCATTGGCCGAGCTTTGCATGGCCAGTCCTAGGGTGGCTACCAACGCTGCGGCTACTTTTGCTCTGGTTTTTTCTTGCATCCGAAAATCTCCTGTTCGGTATTGGATACTTCCTAAACCGAAGCCTCTGCAATTTTATTCCCGGCTAAATATGGAAATTTTTACCGCTCATGTTCACCGCGATTATCTGCCGTGAGTATCGGGGCGACTTCTGTATTAATAGACTAGAATCTAAATTGCCCAAAGTATCTGGGAATAAAATCTGCGGCGCTGCAGTATAGATGGTTGACGGTGTTTGTGAACGGCACGATCTGGTGATGATTTGGTGATGAAATTGACTATCTATAAAAGTACGGTGTTCGGTACTATTGCTGCAACAATCTTTCTATCTGGCTGTTCCAGCCCTTCAATAGGTGCTTCGCAGGTGTCTAAAACTTCGAGCAATGAAAAAATTGAGTGGAAGCAATTAACAGATAAAGAATGGCGCGCCCGGCTCACACCTGAGCAGTACCGTATTGCCAGAGAGAAAGGCACCGAGATGGCCTTCACTGGAAAATATTGGAACAATCACGATAAAGGAAGCTATAAGTGTGCCGCTTGTGGTGGCACATTATTTTCTTCCACAACAAAGTTTGATTCAGGCACTGGTTGGCCCAGTTTTACCGATCCTGTAAAAGGCGAAAATGTCAGTGTGGCTTCAGATAAAACTCTGGGTATGGAACGCAACGAAGTGATGTGTGCCACTTGTGGCGCTCATTTGGGTCATGTATTTGATGATGGTCCGGGGCCAAGTGGTAAGCGCTATTGCATCAATTCAGCTTCACTTGCCTTTGATCCTAAAGCTGGCGGTGGCGCAGGCAAGGCCGCAACAGAAGCGAGTTCTGCGCCGAAGGGCGACGCTGCAAATGCATCTAAAACTTCGACGAAGAAATTAGACGCTCTTGATTTGCCTACCTATACAGCGGTAGAAGATGCCGCTGAAAAAGCGAAAGGGCTTTCTGTCGCTTACTTTGCGGGTGGCTGCTTCTGGGGCGTTGAAGACGCATTCAAGACGGTAAAAGGAGTGCACAGTACAGTTGTTGGTTATACCGGTGGTGTCACTAAAAATCCCACTTATCTGGATGTTTGTAGTCATTCCACCAAGCACGCTGAAGCGGTCAGAGTAGTTTTCGATCCCAAAGTTATTGGCTACGAAGCCCTTGTTAAAGAGTTTCTTTCCATTCATGATCCCACGACAAAAGACCGCCAAGGACCAGATGTTGGAGACCAATATCGCTCAGCAATTTTCTATAGTAATGATGCTGATTTGAATCAGGCTAAAGAAACTTTGGCAGCGTTGCAAGGTAAGTTCGATGGCAAGATAGTTACTTCATTGGAGCCTCTACAGACGTTTTACACCGCTGAAGACTATCATCAAGACTACTTTGCGAAGCACCCAGGTCAAGGCTGTCATGTTCCGCGACGGCATTTATAGAAGCTATGTTTTTTCAAGAGAGCGCTACAAAGAAAAAGATTGTTGAGGGCTGGGTAAGAGCCTATTCACGCGAGTTCTACAACTATGCATTTTTGCGTTTGCGCAAACATGAAGAAGCTGAAGATGTCGTGCAAACAACTTTCATTAGAGCTTTTCGTTCTTTCAATAGCTTTAAGCAAGGCAGTAATGAAAAAGCTTGGCTCTATGCCATTCTCAGCAATGCCATCAAAGATGTGGTGCGGCAAGTTTCAAGTGGGCCACAATTTAAAGAGTTAGAAGAAGACGACGATTTAGAGAATCTTTTGGTCGATAGTGGCGACACTCCAGATGCGGTTGTTTCTAGAAAGATGGAGTACGAATTACTGGCTAGTGGAATTGCCAATTTACCTCAACATTTCGCTGCACCGCTGCTTTTGCGCGAAGTCAGTGATATGTCTTACAAAGATATTGCTGATTATTTGAGTGTTCCTGTTGGCACTGTCATGTCTCGTCTATCACGAGCGCGCAAAGCCCTTTTTGGCTTGATGAGTGGCAAAAGCGACAGTAGTAGTGATGAGAATTCTGATGCGACAGAAAGAATGAGTGAAACAAAGAGAGGCCCAAATGAACTGTGAACAAGCCCGAGAGCTGTTGGGGCCAGCTAGCGACAATGAACTTGCCAATGAGTCAGCAGCAATGGTGGCTGGTCATATTGAAAAGTGTGCTCAGTGTCAAGAAGAGTGGGACCAAATTCTTTCTGTGAGATCTGGTATTGGCGACATTCTTGCTAAGCAAAAGCCGAGCGATGATTTTGAGAAGCGCATAATTTCAGCTCTGCACAAAGATCAGCAAGCCGATAAGGTCAAGTACATGAGTACTTTTTTTATTGGTGCGGCAGCCACTGTTCTTCTCGTTTCTTTAGCTCTTTCCTCTTCTTATCTCACTGACCAGTCCCCAGAGCAAATACAAAGTCTAAAGCCGGCGCCGAATAAAGGAGCACAAGTTGCTAATGCCATCGCCGCTGAGAACTTGGTGGCGAGTATCGGACATCATTCTTCTGGTCCGGAAGATCCTAGCTTTGTTGTTGACTATGTCGGCAAGAAAGATGCTTCTGATTTGGCGCCCAAAGTTGGGTTTGCTGTGCAAAAGATTCAACTTCCTAACTATGTTTTGTTCGGCTCTGATATAGTCAAAGCTGGTCAGGGTAAGACTCTTGTGCGCATGTGCTATAACTGCACCGACGGCTCTTCTACTGATTGCATAGACTGCTATCAGGCACCAACTGGTTTGTTATCGCTCAAGAAAACTAGCATGCAACAGATTGTTTTAGAGAATGGACAAGTTGCTAGTCTCGGGAAGTTGGGCAATCAGTCAGCACTGTTGTTATCTAGTAAAGGCTCTGAAGTTTTGTTTGTCAGCCCCATATCTTCCGAGAAGTTGATTAAGCTGGTGGCGGCACGTAGTTAAGTTGAGCGAGGATCAGAGGTCAGAACGCGGCCTGCAGCGGCTTTCTTAATGCCACTGTCTAATATAGTGGGTAGCTCTTGTAAAAAATCTATTTGGGCATACGCACCACATGCACTGCATGTGGTGCGTGCTTTTAAGGCTAGGGCTAAAATGACCTACCGAATGCTTGTGCGCCGGCGCCTTGTTCAAGGATGCATATGGCCATGCCCAATCAGCTGATCAGGCATGGCGAAATGCACTCATTTTGATGTTTACTTGGGGCACTTACATCCTGGTGTGTGGCATGACCTTGGACGTGCGAGCTCTTCCCACTTGCCCGTAGCGTCGCGTTCAATGAGCCATGTAGCAAACTTAAGCGCAAACAGGCAGAGCACGCAGAAAAACAAACTGAAAATGGCAAACGGTGCGACATAATAAGTCGCGACAAGCGAGTCAAAATTCAAGTTTTGTCCGCAGCCAATGTCAACGAAAACTAGGCCCACTGTGAGTGCGAAGGATGTAGCGCAAAGGCCGAGGGTGTACTTCAGAACAGTTAGCATGGATTTTCTTTCTATTGGGTCGCACGCAGCGACAGTTATTCTGCTAATTTCAGCAGACGAAACCTTTTCGAGTGACATCTATTCAGCGCAATGCCGGAATAAGAAGCTCTGTTTAGAGATGGTATTGGAATTGTTGAATTTATTCTGGCGCTGCTCGAGATGGAGAAAAGGTGATTACGAGTTCAGACTAATGCCCTGACCACTTGCTTCACAAGGGCCGATTAGCAGATTGTCACAAACCACAAGTATCAAGCCTTGCAATGGTAGGACGGATATTACTGGTCTTGGTATGGATAATGTATTCGTTTTGTGTAAACAGGCGGGTAACTGAGATAAAGGATGATAGTTATTTTGGGGTGGCCCCAATTTACTGGACAGTGGCTTAGAGAAAATCACTCTAGGCCACTTTCTTACCTTTAAGGGTTACTTCCGCCGGTGTTAGATATCCTAACGCAGAATGAAGCCTCTTTGTGTTGTAA
>JAKFVU010000059.1 GCA_021732025.1 Candidatus Obscuribacterales bacterium
GGACGCCCATCATCCGGGTTCTGAAGTGGTAGTGGTCACCGACGGTTGTCGCGACAACACCGCAAAGGTTGCCCTGGAGACCTTCAAAAGTTACACCTGCACTATGCGCTTGATTGAAATTGCCGAAAATCAAGGCAAAGGCAATGCTGTCAAAGTCGGAGTAATGGAAGCTCAGGGCAATATTATTGTCTTCACTGATTCTGATTTGTCTTATGAACCTCAATTGCTCGACCAATTCCTCGAAAAAATAGAGGAAGGAGCCGATCTGGTTATTGCTCAAAGGCGCAAAAAAACTCAGTATCCGGGCATAGGACGTAGGCTTTTGGCTATGCTCTCGCGCTTCTTAGTCGGCAACTTCGTAGTACCGGGCATCAGAGATACCCAAGCAGGTTTCAAAGTATTCAAAAAAGAAAGCGCCCATAAGCTCTTTCCTTTAGCGAAAACAAAACGCTTTCTCTTTGACCTCGAAATACTTGTCATTGCCAAAGAGCATCGTTGCAAAATAGAAAAAGTATATGTCGACTGGCTTGATCGCGACGGATCCACCGTGCGCATATTTCTTGACACATTGCGCTCACTGAGAGATCTAATCTTGATCTATACTCGCATGCTGTTTGGAGCATACAAATAGTTTGAGATAATGCCCTATAGTTAGTCGTCAAATTTAAGAATCACAAGTGAGCATTGAGTGAGCAAGAAAGAGAAGAAGACAGCCACAAGCCCAGAACGACTGGTTCTAGCACTAATCGAAAATGCTCATTTTGAAGAAGCACTGGTGTTGCTTGATGAACTAGAAGACAAAAATGTCGAGCCCGGGGCCAAAGCAAATATTAGCAAAACAGCTTGGCTCTATGCCAAAGCTCTAGCGACATTTGCTGTAAGCGGTGCCGATAGTGCCAACGCAATTTTGCACCAAGCCTTTGCTAGCAACAATTTTGTACTGCCTTTGATGGTGTCACGGGTCAATGAAGTAGAGAAACTAGGCGATAAAGGCAGAAGCAAAAAGCATGCAGCAAAAGCAATGCTACCGCCAGCCCAGCACGAAGCAGCGAAATATATCGATCTCTGGTTTGGCAGCTGGCTGCAAACCGAAAATGCTTTCGACTGGCTCGGCAATCAATTTGTTGAATGGACTAAAACTACACGAGTAGAGCGGCTCAAAGCGCAACAAGAAAAGATGCTAGCTAATGCAAAAAAACTAGATCTCGATTTCTTTTTGAACTAGTTATTACTGTTTAAGCTCTAGTTAGAACTTCTTCAAGAATTCTTCTCTAGCAGCCTTCAGTGCCGCCTTCACTGTATTTTGATCGGTGAACGCTTGCTCTACGTCGGCAGTGGTGGCATGCTTCAAATCAACCAATATTTCACCAAGAAGTTTCTTATTGCCTTCTTTTTGCAATGCAAAAGCTTCAGCGATATTCTCTTCAGTGATCTTGCCACCAGCCTTGAGGAACTGGCCTAATTGCGGCGTAAATTTGAACTGCAAGTCAGATCCGGCCAACTTAACTAGATGATCTTGATCGAGAACAGTAACTTTTGCACCAGATAAATCGCTCACACCTTTAAGTGTTGGGTTTAAGGTCGCAAGTCTCTCAGCTTCGGCCTTGGTAGCAGCTTCTGTAAATCTTTCCCCGGTGGTGCCGGCACGTGATTGCAGAGTCTTTGCAGCAAGATTATCGAGAGTTTGTCCAGCTTCACCGACAGTTTCTCGGGGCAACTTAAATAGGTCTGTTAGTCCGGCTTCGTACTTCTTAGTGGTAGCAGCTAAGGCTTCTGGTGTAGTGAGCGATGAACCTTTCTCAAGCAATGGTCTGGCCACATCAGGTATGGCGGCACCATCAATAGTTTTGCGCGCAAGAGTGGGATTTTCAAAAGCAGCCTTAACAGCGTTTGCTTCTGAACCAGCATCTTTAACGACTTTTCCGATCACGCCTTCGCCGCTTTTGACTTCATTAGAGATCAGGCGAATATCGCCCTTCCCTTTCAATAGGGCGTAGGTACCCACTATTGCCACCCCTGCTATAACGGCTGATTCAACTGGATGGTCTTTAACCATGTTCACGGTTTTATCAGTAGCGACTTTGGCTTTGTGGACAGCTCCTTCGTAGGCAGCTTCGAACCAATTGGTTGGCTGGCTATGCTCAGGAGCGGCAGTGCGATCAAATCTTTCAATTGGCATGCAATTTAAACCTTAAGCGGAGGGGTGAATGACGCTTTCAGGGGGGACGAAGTCATCCTAGCTTGCCAAGAGGGCGCTGTCATCCGTATAACTACGAAGCAGCGACGTCATATTTGAAGCTTTTAGTGGAACTAAATATGGCCTGCCCAGTCACCAACATGGCACATTGGAGTAGCAGATAGAAAAATGGGCATTCTCGCAGTAAAAAAACTAGCATATGGCACAGTCGCGGCAAGTTTATTGCTCGCTTCAACCACTGGTGCTATGGCCGAATCTATCAAGCCTGAGCCAGTCAAGCAGCTAACTAGCGTTAGCACTGCCGTCGACAAGGACAAAAAGGCCAAAGACAAAGTCACCAAAGATTTGGGTGGAAGTGTTGGAGCAGCTGGCAACAGCAGTGAGTTAAACAAACACTCGATACCACTCAAACCGATCAGTGCCACCCAAAAACAAGAGAACAGCGAGGCCGCGCACGCTATAAACAAGGTACCCGGCGTAAATGTAAAGGCGTCCGATTTGCAGCCACCCGCTGAAGATCCAGAGATCACAGGCTTTCACCCTATTAAAAGGCTGCTGTCTCCGGTCATTCGCCTAGGAAAAGGGACAGTACAGCTGCAACAGCAAGTGATGAAGCTAGAAGGGCCAATCGGGGCACTAGAGCCGGCCATGGGTAGCCTCACAGTCAAAATGCACAATGTTGGTAACAGGCTTGGATCACTTGATACGCACGTGGTCTGCATGGAAGACAAAATGGTCAAACTAGATGGCCAGATGAAAGGCATTCGTTCAGACCTTTCACATATGGCATCAGACGTGCAAGGACTGCACGGACCGCTTCAGTCGGTGCTTCAACCGCTTACCAACGTCAAAGGCCCGCTGCATGAAATGAATGAAGTGCTAGGCGATATGAATAGCATGATTACCTGGGCTCTAGCTGCCATAGTCACCCTTACTCTGGGCATTGTCTTTGGCACACCACTAGCAGCTATCTACATTTATGCTAATCGTCGACGCTTCTTCCCCGATATGAACGAGCAAGAATTTCCTAAATTCACTACATGATTAAACAACAACCCAGGGCGCGCTCTTGTGCGCTCTGCGCACCTCTTTCAACTGGCAATTGCCTATGTGTCCGTGATTGAGTTGCAGTATCTTAGCTATGGCATACCAAACTCCCCCATGGGCCACAATCAAGACTGGGCCTGGACTCGTCAAAGCCTTCTGTAGGCCCTGATTGACACGCATGCCAAATTCGAGCTGTGCTTCGCCACCAGGAGGATCTGAGCCCGGCAGGAATAAGTCTGGCAATTCACTCCAAGGGCGCTTCTCCCATTCACCAAGGTGCCATTCTTTTAGTTCATCTATCTGAACCGTGTCAGCTTTAAGTATTTGGTTGAGCGATTCGGCTGTCTGCATGGCACGCAACATAGGGCTTACACAAATTGTTTTCACACCAATACAGGCTCGAAGGGCTTCACTCTCTGCCAATAGTCGAGCTTGCTCAATACCTTTTTCATTTAGCTCTACATCCCAACCAGCGCCAGCTGCAAGGTTAGTTAAATTAGCCTCGGTCTGCCCGTGACGGACAAAATAGAATTTTTCAGACTGATCTAAATTCTCGGACTGATCTAGTTCGTTGGACAGTTGCTCTGACACATTAGCTCCTTAGACTTTCCCTCCTTATAGTTTCACATGCCGGAAGCCAGTATATGAATACAAAAGTGAAATAGGGCCATGGCATAGGCAAAATTGCAAAATCTGCGGACTAATTCGCAATAAGCTTAAACACCCGCCCAGCAATACTTTCGCGGCTCATGTGAAGATTCACGGAGAATCTGGAAGATTAATCAGCAGTATCACCGATCACTATTGAGAACAAATTTCACAATTGAGCACTAAGCAAAATAACTTCCAAATCAGCAAAACCATAACTATTTGAGGCTTTTAGCCAGTGAGGCTGGGTCTTTAAGGTCACTTGCAATAACTGCGAGCCTAAGATATGCTGCTTTTGTTGTTGCGATTAATTCTCAACAGCGAATTCAAATTCGCAGTTTGCAGCAGTCACATCCGACCCAAGCAAACCGTGAACAATCAAATTTTTCAAACTTACATCCGCTCATGCGGCTGTATTTATTCGTCTACTTACTGCCGCCACCGGCGGTGCTTTGATGCGCCTATTTCAGGAGAGAAATATCATGGGTAAATTATTCTACGGGACAATGACCGGCAACACCGCAGCGGTGGCAGATTCAATTCAAGCCGCCCTAGCCGATCTTGTTGACGAGTCAAAATGTATCGACAGGGCCAAAGCTGACGACTTGCGAGCATGCGATTTACTGATTTTAGGCGGCTCCACCTGGGGCGACGGCGAGCTAACAGACGACTGGGTTGACTTCTTACCACAGCTTGATCAAATTGACTTCAGCGGAAAAACTGTTGCTCTTTTTGGAGTCGGCGACCAAGTGAGCTACACCTACAACTTTGTCAGCGCCATGAAAATTCTTTACGACAAAGTGATCGAAAGAGGCGCACGCGTAATTGCTCGCAACGTTTCGGTAGAAGGCTTTGAATTTGCTCACTCTGAATCAATAGTTGACGGCGCTTTCATCGGTCTAGTAATCGATGAAATGAACGAACCAGATCTAACTCAAGCTCGCATCGAAAGCTGGGCTCAAGCAGTACGCCAAGAAGCTCCAGTGGCAATCGCTTAAAACAGACAGGTGTTAGTTGAGAAACTTGGCAATTGAATTATTGGGCGGCCCCCATGACGGATACTCAATCGATTGTCTGCTCACGCCGCCGCCTTACTTTTTACTTCCTTGCGAAGGGAAAAGCATAGCCACCATCTACTACTTTGAAAGTGTCTGTTTCAGCGCTGGCAAAGGGCGATTGCGCTATGTCTTTAGCGGTTACCAGGCCATTACTGCCGAAGAAATCAAAGAACTTAGGGGCTTTGAACAGCAGAGCAATAGCTTGAGGAGTAGATAATATGACCGGCATAGCGCGCTGGCTAGAGGGCCGCCCCATAGCAACAATTGACCGACTAAAGAAGATCAACCACGCCGCCACCAGCTCTGCCCACATTATTCTGGCGCTCTCGTACGGGCTAACAGATCCACATATACGCGCTATCAACAGAATGATAGTTGGCCTTCTGCTATCAAGGCACAAGGCTCAACGAAGCGGTAATAAGGCAATTGAAGAGCGCATTGAAGCAAAGCTGCAAGACTTACATGATGCCATTAACCTGGTCACCGGACACGACCCAACGGCCTCAGCAGGCCACGGTGAAGCTGCAGGTAATGCCTGCAAGCGAGCCGTGCCACGTAAAGCTATCAACAAGATGCTAGAAAAAATGGAACTTAACGCATCATAACTGGTCTTTACCTGATACCTAGATTAGAGCAGTGGTATCAAAATGACCTCAATTAACAATGAACCCGAAGCGGTTCTCTATCCCCAAGATGCAAGCGTCGTACTCGACGAGATGCGTTATGACCAAGACTTGACCGCGCCTAATCAAGAACCGGTAGAAGAAGTTTCGCTCGAAGAAAAAGAGTTGGTGGCGCAGGTAGCACGCGATGAGCGTGCTTATGAATTAGAAGTAAGACAGCATGAAATGGAAAAAGTATTAGTTAAAGAAGAGATTCATGCTTCAAGTCATATGGAGCAGTTTGATTACTCTGGACCTCTTATGGCATTCCTCACTATCGCCATAATCGTTGGCCTAGCTTACTTAGCTCAAAAGCAAATTTACAACATGTCGCACAATCCAGCGCCTCCAACAGGCGTGGTGATCGACAATACAGCACCCCTTCCAAGAGCCGTACCAGCTTATCCAACGGTGTTGGTACAGCCATCTAATAATCCGAATCAAGCGCCGAGCCCGCTGCCACCAGCCGCAACGACAAACTAAAACTAGTATTAGCTAAATATCAGTGCAAGAACAGCTCGGCTTGGGCCCGCTTTTCAATTGACTTTCGGGCACGGGCAGCTACAAACGGATTTTCGTCACGAGCCAACTGTAATAGCACCGGCGGTGGAGCCGATACATTTTCTGCCATACCAAGGCGCACGTCTGCACTTTGATCATAAGTCATAAATCTCATCCAAAGCAGCGGCAAATTGGCATTGGTAGCGACAGCTAAACGCACGTCTACACTTGAGTCACTAACAAGATCAATCAACACCATTGGATTTGTGTTGCAATTTTCTGCCACTCTTTGACGAATACGTTCGTTATCGCTGCGAGCTAATTTCTCCAAAACAAAATCGGGAGTATTGGGACTGCCAGCGAATATGTAATGTACTTGGTTATTCGTATAATTTTGCATATCAGCTCCTTTAGTGCACCCGCCACATTTCGTCTATAAGCACAAGAAGCTCAGTTAACTGTTGCAGCTCCACTGGTTTGCGAATGTAATAATTCATCGCTAGTTGCATAGCTTTGACAATTTCCTCCTCATCTTCTGACACGGTTAAAACCACAATAGGAAGCCCTCTTGGCCCACCGGCCCAAAGCTCTTCAAGCACTTCAAAGCCGTTCATTTTAGGCATGTTTAAATCAAGCAACAACAAATCTGGTCGCGGCGCCTGCGCAAAGCTACCAAGCTGGCGCAAATAGCTTATTGCATCAAGGCCATCGTCGACCACATTTAGTACATGAGCCAACTTCGTATCAAGCAAGACTTCGCGCAGTAAGTTTGCATCTTCAGGATTGTCTTCGGCCAAGAGTATTTGCATTGGTTTTATCATAGGTAACTCCTTTATGAGGGCAAGGTGAAGGAAAAGCAGCTGCCACCACTGGCAGTGGATTCAACCCATATTTCTCCCCCATGACTCTCGACAATTTTCTTGCATAAAACCAGCCCCAGCCCAATGCCCGGAAACTCCTTGCGGCTATGCAAACGTTGAAATAGTTGAAATAATCGCTGTTTGTACTGGGGCTCAATGCCGATTCCATTATCTGAAACAGAAAAAACAATGCGCCCCTCGTCAGCCCTACAATCGACAGCAATTTGGGGCTGGGTGCGACAAAACTTAAGAGCATTGCTGATCAGGTTCTGACAGACGTGCACCATTTGCTTGCAATCGCAAAGCACAAGTTGTTCTGACAAAGAGCTACCAATAGTAATTACAGCCTGCTGCCGCTCTATGGGCTCGGCTAAATTGAGCAAGGCTTCATTGACAAAGTCGATAGCGGGAACCATAGTCGGCACACTTGAGGTATTGAGCCGAGCCAATTGACCGATGCCATCAATGAGGCGCTCCATACGCTCTACGCCGGCATCAAAGTGATTGAGAAATTCTGATACTTCAGCCGCTAGATTAGCACCGTGACGAACGCGCAGTAAGCGCCCGTAACCGACGACGGTGCGGAGAGGCTCGCGCAAATCATGCACTGTGAGTTTAGCGAAATGCTCAAGGGTGGCGTTGCGACTGGCTAACTCTTTAAGCATTTCCTGTTGCACTTGCTCATTGAGGCGCCGTGTGGCAATTTCTAAACCGAGCTGGGTGTTGACATACTCAAGCTCAGCCGTACGAGCGCGTACCTGGCCTTCTAGATTTCCGGCCAAACGTCTAATTACTAAAGTACGTCGACTCATCACGATAGAGACAAGCATTACTATGCTGAATGCAAGCAGGTTCTGGGGATCTACCGTATAAAGGCTAAAGCGTGGCGGATCCAAAAAATAGTTGAAAGCGAACAAGCTCAACAGCGCCGTAAGTAGAGATGGAAACCAGTCAAATTTGGTCGAAACATAGAGCACCGCTAATATGTAGAGCATACAAATATTGCGGTACTTAAGATACGGATGAAGAATCTCTCCGACTAATGTAATGAGCGCGACACTGACAAAAGCAGCAAACACACCTATCTGTTCTTGCGAAAAACGAAGGTACGGCTGGACGCTCAACCAAGCTCTAAGAAGGCTTAAGTAGTGAACAATCAAATAGCGTTTGTTTACTATCGCAACCATAATCCCTCAAGCAAATTTTGCGTGCCAAACCCTCTATTTCAGGTTTAGCATGCGATTGTGACCATAATGTGTGCATTGACGACTATCCAGTCGTCAATAGGCGCTAAAATTAGATTTACTCCCCAAAAATGTTATCGCAGTGCCAAACGCAACCAAGGCCACAGCAACTGAAAATAAGATTGCCATAATTGGTGCCGGCCCGGTGGGCATAAGCGCCGCGCGCGCACTTAAAGACAGTGGCATTGCCTATGATCAGTTTGAAAGCCAGAGCGAGCTAGGTGGCAACTGGCGCAATGGAGTCTACAAAAACGCCCACATCATCTCATCGCGCAAAACTACTGAATTTCCTGACTTTCCTATGCCCGCAAGTTATCCCGATTTTCCTAGCGCCGAGCAAATGCTGGACTATTTAGAGAGTTACGCCAAACACTACAACCTTATAGACGACATTCATTTCAATAGCACAGTTACTCAAGTCGCCCCTGCTGAGGTTGGCTGGCTAGTTGAGTTGGCAGATGGCACAAAGCAAAAATATGAAGGGGTTGTAGTTTGCAACGGTCACCACTGGGAGCGGCGCTGGCCGAGCTACGAAGGAAACTTCGCCGGGACTATGATGCATTCAAAAGACTATAAAAATCCAGACCAACTAAAAGACAAAAAAGTGTTGGTAATCGGTGGTGGCAATTCGGCTTGCGACATTGCCGCTGAAGCGGCTCGCGTCGGTAGAAGTGCCCATTTGAGCCTACGGAGAGGCTATTGGTTTCTGCCAAAAACAATTTATGGCAAACCGACAGCCGAACTACTGAACACAAAAATGCCAGTCTGGGCACAGCGTCTTCACCTCAGTCTGTTGTTAAAAATAGTGGTAGGCGACTATCGCAAGTATGGCTTAATGAAGCCCGATCACAAAGTGTTCGAGCACCATCCAACGATAAATACAGAGCTTCTGCACTACCTTAAGCACGGCAAGATCACTCCCCATGGTGATGTAAAACGATTTGCCGGTAACTCTGTCGAATTTATTGACGGCAGCAAGGAGGATTTTGATTTAATCGTTTGCGGCACGGGCTTCAACGTTTCAATACCTTTTCTGGCGAAAGACTTAGTGCAAATAGATGGCCCCGTGGTTAAGGCCTACTGGGGGCTAGTGACGCCTCATCACAGACAGTTGTATATCTACGGCTGGGGTCAAGCACGCTATGGCTTCGGCCCGTTGCTGACGCCGGCCTCTCAACTCTTAGCTAAGCTGATCGTTTTGCAAAGGCGCTTACAGCACCCACTCGGTGAAGTACTACAATTGGCGCGACAACCGCTACCGACTACTCATTTGCTCGATCCGATGGCAACACTCAAACAGATCAAATCAGCTAGCAGAGCCCTGTGGCTGCTGCCCATACTCGATCGCTATTTTGTTAAAAACTAAATTAGCGTTGCAAGGCCTTATCAACTTCCATGATGCGTTTCTCTGCTCCGAACTTGACCACGGCCCAAAATCTGTTGGGCAAAAGTCGCTTTAGGCGCCAGAGAAAACGAGCACGTCCAGGTAGCACCACATAGAGTTGCTTAGCGGCAACAGCAGCCAAGGTCACGCGGGCGACATCTGCGGGGTCGAGAGCCGAATCTTCCATAAGATACTGTGAGCGTCGATTGTACAATTCAGGCCCTAAAGTAGCCTTACCCATGGCCGTGCGAATGTAGGTAGGCATCAGCACAGTAGTATAAACATTGTTGTCGGCCAATTCGCCGCGTAGGGTTTCGCTGAGTGACACCACTCCAGCCTTACTGATATTGTATGCCGACATCATCGGTGGTGAAATAAAAGCAGCGGCGCTCGCAATATTGAGAATGTGACCTGATTTCTGAGCCTTCATCATGGGTGCGAATAGATGACAGCCATTGATAGTGCCCATCAAATTAACATCAATTATTTGACGAAAGGTCTCGATAGACAGTTCATCGATGCAGCCGCCACAGCCAAGTCCAGCGCAGTTAATAGCAAAGTCTATTCCCCCAAACTTCTCCTTGAAGTTCTCGACAGCCACCTTAAATTGAGCATAATCGCTGACATCAAATGAATAACTTTCGGCCACACCACCCGCTGAAGTTACTTGTGCAGCAGCGACTCTTAGTTTCTCAATATCGAGATCCGCCATGGCAATTTTCCAGCCGTCCGCCGCCAACTCTAAGGCAAAGGCTAATCCAACACCGCCGGCTGCACCGGTTACGAAGGCCCGTTTAGATGAATACTGCTGCGTGAGCTTAAGCAATACGCTTCTCCATATCTTCCAAAGTAACTCCCTTGGTTTCAGGGAAAACAAAGAAGACTAAAAAGAACTGAATAACCATCATTAAGGCGAAAAATGCAAAAGGATAACCACCAGAAGACTTGGCCAAAATAGGGAATAGTCCTGAAATTACAGCGTTCATGATCCAATGGGAAGAACTGCCCAGGGCCTGCCCCTTGGCTCTAACCGGAGTAGGAAAAATCTCGCTCAGATAGACCCAAATTACTGCCCCTTGAGAAAAAGAAAAGAACGCAATATATGCCACCAGCAACCACACTAAATATGCCTGTCCCTGTTGAGCAAAGAAGACAGCAGCAACACCGGCAAGACAAATAGCACAACCAACCGAGCCGACCAAAAGCAGTGTACGGCGCCCTAAGCGATCGATCATGGTCATAGCAATGAGCACTGCCACTAGATTGGTAAAACCAATAATTACCGCCTGCAAGTCTCCAGACATTTTGCCAAAGCCGGCCTTCTCGAATATGTCATTGAGATAATACAAAATGGCATTGATACCAGACAGCTGATTGAAGGCACCAATGGTGATGGCTAAGAAAATCGGCAAGCGATATTTATTTTGAAACAGTGGTTCATTTGGCAAAGCATGTTCAGCTTTGATACTAGAGACGATCTCTTGCAATTCTTGCTCATAATCTTCCACGCCGGTTTTCTTCAACACTTCACGTGCTTCATCAATACGGTCGCGCCGCGCCAACCAACGAGGGCTGCGGGGAATGGTAAAAAGCATAACCAGAAATAGTATGGCAGGAAGGGCCGACACACCTAGCTTCCAGCGCCATTCTGTTAATCCCAGGGGCAAGGTACCAATGAGATAATTAGAGAAGTAAGCAAGCAAAATACCCAAGACTACATTAACTTGAAAAAGACCAACCAAGCGACCGCGCCACTTTGCCGGAGCAAGCTCAGCGATATAGACTGGCCCAAGAACAGACGAACAGCCAATACCTAAGCCTCCGATAAAGCGAAAGGCAATAAGCGAATACCAATCCCAAGCAAAAGCACAACCAAGCGCCGATATGACATAGAGCACAGCAGCCAATCTTAGGGTCTCGCGCGCACCAAACTTTTCCCCGGGGATACCCGAGAGCATTGAAGCAAACACCGTGCCCCAGAGCGCACTTGAAACAGTGAAGCCAAGTGCCGTAGCACTAAGTTGATACTCAAGCGACAGGGCATGAGTTGCCCCAGCTATTACAGCCGTGTCAAAGCCAAACAATAGACCACCGAGGGCCCCGACCAAGCTGCTCTTAAATAGATAGAAGTAGGGTTTCAGGTTCACGGGGGCAACCGATCCAATTAGTAATAAGTGAAGTGCTTGCATAGTGTAAGGCCACTTAGGCTGGTTGATCGCATACCTCGCCTTAAATCTGCCTTGAATAAAATTGTTGTGGGCTCTTTTGGCACGATCCTCCGTCTAGTGCGAAAATTAGTGACTCAATAAAAAATCAACTGAGGTTATTTGCAGAGATGGCTCAACAGCAACAAAGAAGCGGCATTTCCATCAGCCCACGCATACTAATTGCCCTTGCCATTGCGGCCTTTTCATTGATTTCCTATTTCGGCAGCTCTGTCTACAACCCTATTACAGAACAAAAGCAACATCTCGATTTAACACCCAAACAAGAAATTGCTTTAGGTCTTCAAGCGGCCCCAGAGATGGCGCAGCAATATGGTGGACAAGCCCGCGACTCAGAGGGTCAGGCAGCCGTCGATCAAATTGGGCAAGAACTAGTAACCAAGACCGATGCTAATAAAACTCCCTATCAATACCATTTTCATCTGCTAGCCGACGACAAGACCGTTAATGCTTTTGCCCTACCAGGCGGCCAAATATTTATCACCGAGGGTTTATACAAAAACCTTAAAACCAAAGGCGAACTCGCCTGTGTATTAGCTCACGAAGTCGGTCACGTAGCCGCAAGACACTCGGCTCAACAACTTGCCAAGCAACAACTGTCACAAGGATTGACTGGGGCTGCAGTAATCGCGGCTTATGATCCCAACGATCGCAATAACAATGCGGCTGCCATGGCCATGCTTATCAGCCAAGTAGTTTCAATGAAATTCGGCCGCAACGATGAGCTAGAAGCAGATCGTCTGGGCGTGCGCTTTTCACAACAGGCCGGCTATGATCCGCGTTCGATGACGAAAGTGATGGAAATTCTTGATCGCCTCGCCAAATCGCGCACCCCAGAATTTTTCAGTACCCATCCTAATCCTGGCAACCGCATCAAGAAAATCAACGAAGAAATTGCTACTCGTTTTCCCTCTGGCGTGCCGGACGGTTTAATTCAGTAACGGCTACTTATCTATTGTTGGCACGCAGAACTATCTTTAGCAGTGCATTCTTAAGACCAATCTGCAACAAGTCGGCAAAGCGCATACTGCTTACAATATCGGCCTTAGCACCTCGATTTGTTAGATCGTTGTCGAGGTGTTCTATCAATTCATCTCCTTCTGGAGCTTGACCAATAGTGAGAAAAGTAATGGTCATTTCTTTGTGATTTCGCAGGGCGTTGGTAGCCTGTGAAATTAGCTTACTCAACGAGCCGCCTTGATTAGGCAAGCCATCCGTTAATACAACAATCAAAACCGGCTTATTCTCATGATCAGGATCGTCTAGATGCGAACTTATTGCCTCAGCCAGTGGAGTACAAATATCGGTCTCACCGCTTGGGACAATAGTGCTAAAGACATCCTCAAGGTCTTTTTCGCTAGCATGCTCATGCACTTCAAAGCTATCGTTAAATGGAATGAGTGTAATGCCACCACGCAACCTGTCGCCACAGTATCTCGAAAAATCAGTAATCTGACTACGACACCAACCCCAGCGAGAAAGATCATACGGCCCCACTCCTAGGCCGCCATTCATTGACCCAGAATGGTCTATCAACAACACAACTTGATAGGGAGACATTGCTTTGAAGAATTTGTCTTCATTTGGAATGTCTGGCTTAAGTGTGAACTTTTGGTCTGGCTTTTGGTCAGCTTTTTCGCCTTGTGCCTCGTCTTTGGGGGCAGGCCAAACTTTTTCGTCTTGGCTGCGACTGGCAACGTCTTCATTCATTTGAGCGCGAGCAATTTCAAGGCGAATTTCAAACTTGGTCTGATAGCGAACTCCCTTGCGTTCAATATCAAGGGTCAACATTTTGCCCTGCAAACTCGCACGCAAAATTCGATCTCCTTCGACGATGGCTTGATGCGAGGCAGGCGAACCAAGTCTTACCTTCGTGACCACACCAGGCAACCTGCTATCATCGAGAGACAAACCGGCAGCATTACAGAGCATCATCAATTCACTAACTTGACCACGCAAGCGAATGGGCGAGGCAACGGCCTTGTCTACACTCGAGGCTGACGGTTTCGAACTATGCTGAGCCAGAGCTGATTGGCTGTGCCCAAGAAATATAGTTAACACAAAAATCGTAAGATAAGAACTGGTTAGCAGTCTTGGCAGAGCCTTCAATCTATTATCAACCTTGCTAGTCACCTCAATGGCCTCCCTCGCTCCACCTTGGCTTTACTAGAGTTGATTCGTCCTGGTACAGCCAATAGTGCCGCTGGTGGTGCCACCGCATGAAGCTTCATATCGTTTGCTTGCTCAATACCACCAAAGTTGACATAGTTGCGCACATACATTGAAGTTCCCACATCCGAGACTTTATTAGAACCTACTGTAGAAGTCATTTGCTGCTTAAGGCCTTCAGCGGACGACCCGATAGAATTGAGGCGCACCTGGTAATGCCTATCAAGAGCTACACAATCTTTCAAAACCTGCGAGCACAAACTATCAACCTTAGTTCGAAAAGCTGACTTAAGCGCAATAGCAGCCGGGCTTGATGCTGGTGAGATGGCCTTGCGTGATGATGACGGATAAACTAGTGAAGCTGCCAAATCGTCTTTCAACTGATTGGCTAAAAACACAATTTGTCTTTTAGTTAGCTCAACTTTATCAAGAAGAGCTGTTGCTCGCTCATTCTCGACCCGATCAATCAATGATGACATCTGTTTATCGAGACCAGAAGCCGAGGAATTATTTGCCGTTGCCTTCGACTTACGCGATTCTTCTTCATTATCTAAAATGGTGCGAACTCTCACTAGGCTATCCATAAGCTTGCAGTAGTACTGAGAGTCAGACCCCTCTGCATCATATGGATTGACGGAATAAAGAACGCGGCGCAACCGACTGCTTTCGCCGCCAGTGGCAGGAGCAAGGGGTGCCCTCGAATATAGTTGCTCTTCAAACGATATTGCAGGTGTGCTTTTGTTAATACCAGAAGCTACAGCAGTGGCTTGCCACAGCAGCAAACAACAGCCGAGAGAGAGCGTGCACTTCATCATTGACTCAAACCAACCATTTGAAAATTGCTCGCTAGTTCTGCCACAAATTCTACTCGTCAATACTAATTTGCCTATTGAGATGGAAGGTTGTGTGAAGATACTGAGAGTATAAGGGGTTCTCATTGTTCTAAGCATCCACAGAGTTCAAAAGGGCTTTAACTTTCCCGGCACGGCCCGCAGGCCAGGCGAAGCAGAACTATTTGAAGTTGCAGAACTATTTGAAGTTGCAGAACTATTTGAAGTTGCATTAGAGCCCGCCTTTATACTCTCTTGCACACCGCCGAAGTTGACATAATTGCGCACATAAAAGCTGGTGCCATTTGGAGTTACCTGCGAAGATCCGACCGTGGCTCCCATCTGTCCTTTTAAATTCTGGTGTGAGCTAGCTAGCGCTTCAAGGCGCTTACCATAGGTCTCATCAATCAACCTAAATTCATCTTGGTAGTCTGAAGTGAGTATCTTAATTTTGGTATCGGCCTTAGCCTGAATAGCAACAACGGTAGTTTCATAGTTTATATTCTGCGTGCGCATATGAGCAGGAAAAAAACGAGGAGTAGAGTTGATTTCCTCGTCTGCTTCTTGTCGAATCTTGCTGATTTTACGATTTAACTCACTCTTTTTCTCATCTAGTTTGTGTCGGTATTCAGCATTTACTTCAGCTCTTAATCTCTCTAACTGCTGGTCGAAGTGAGCCGCTTTGGCCTGATTGCCAGCCGAGCCCGCCACCTTTTGACTTGGCGATTCAATAAGCTTATCGGCAGAATCAACGGCAGCTTTTTCGGAAAATTTTGAACTAGGCAAAGCTGCTAAATTCTTTAAGGCCTGGTTTGAATAGTTTGTTAGCTCGGCACTTTTAGAATAACGCAGGCTTGATTGATACTCAAAACGAGCAGCTGAATTTTGCCCCTCTCGAGCAAGGCAATTAGCATAGTAATAGTGGGCCTGAGCATTGTTTGGCTCTACCAGAAGCAACGCCTGAAATAGAGGCACAGCCTTCTCGAATGAACCGGCTTTATAGAAGGCAACAGCAGCATCCATTTTAGCTCTAGCTTTTTGTGCTTCGCTCTTGCGGACAACAGCCTTAGAATAAGAATTAGAAGAAGAAGCTCCGCTAGAAGCAGATGATGTATCAATCTCAGAAGCAGCCGGTGGAACAAGGAAAACTCTCGTCCTGTTTCCCCCAGAAGCATATGCACCAAAAGTGGTATCAAAAATTACCACCAAAGCGGCTAACAAACATCTGGCACAAGTGGGAAACGCTATTCTCAAAACTACCACCTGGCAATTAGCGCAAATGTGGGTGTACCTCTATCTGTTCCCAAGATAGCCACAATTTATGCACGACAGCCCATACATAGATATGCCGGCCATTGACAAGCGGTGAGTATTAGGCTCTGCGGCCGTTTTGAGCCTGTTCTAATGCTATGCTTATGTGGATTTAGCTAGTTCGATGCTTTCTTGAATGCTAATTTCGGTTTGCTCATGACCCTTACTCTGTGCCTTAAATGCTAAAACAGTCCAGAAACAGCTCACGTTTGGGCGATTTGCTCGTTCAAGCCGGAATATTAACCCAAATGCAGCTCTCTGACGCCGCTCGCAGTGCTAAAGCGAAGCGTATTCAAATTGGCCAAGCATTGGTAATGAACGGTGTAATTTCTCCACGCGACTTGCAGTCGGTTTTAGAAGCACAATCAAATTTAAGAGACAAATCTGTCGAGCCTGCAGAAGCTCTACGCTGTCTCAAAATTGCCTACAAGCTCGGCGCATCATTCAAAGACATACTGGCCGAATATGTTTCACCAAAACAAACACAGACAAGCAAACTAGGTGAACTACTAGTTGAATCAGGACTCGTCAGCTACGAAGTTCTTGCCAAAGCCGTTGAACAGAGCTACAGCACTGGCTTGCCTCTTGGTCGCATGCTGGTCTTGCACGAAACTATAAGCAACGATCTTCTCACTTTAGCACTAGACCTCCAAGTAAGAGTGCGCGATGAGATGATGACGAGGCAAGAGGCTCTAACCGCAATTCGCGCCGCCGCCGGCATGGCCCCCATTGCTCCTGGCACAATAGAAGAGAAGCCGGTCGCTGCCCCAGAAGGCCCACGCAAAAAAGGTCTACGCATCGGCGAGTTAATGGTGATGGCTGGCGTTCTCACTGAAACCGACGTTATGAACGCGCTTGAGTGGGGCCTCGTAAATCATCAGACAATTGGTAAGGTCTTAATTAGCCAAAATCTAGTTTCGCAGACACTGCTAGATGCCGCATTGTCTCTGCAAAAAATGGTTGATCAAGAAAACTTCGAAGCGGCCAAGGCCAGTGAATGTCTGGCTCGCATACACAGCAGCGGCATTGCCCTAGAAGAAGCTCTGGCAGAAATTCGCGAAGAGAAAGTAGCGAAAGACGGCGAAGTCACATACGAAAAATTGTTGATGCTTGCTCGCGTTGTTAGCGAAGATGATCTTGAAGCAGCCTTTGATATCTCCACGCAAAGCGCCACTGTAATTGGCAAAATCTTAGTGCTGACCGGCCACATGGATGTGCCAACCCTGCAAGCCACCCTGCGCTGTTACCAACTTTTTTCTCGTGGGCTGCTTAGTCAAGACGACGCTGTCGTTACACTCGATTATTCACTGCACCAAAATAGTGAAGGCCCAATCAAATTTGATGACGCGCTTAAAGAACTAGGCTGGAACAAAGACAGAGGTTTGCGCTTAAAAGGCGAGCCGGCTCCAACACCAATGAGCCCCGAAGCGATGCAATCAGAAGCTGATGGCATTGATGCTCGAGAATCTGAAACTAGTTCTAAAACTGATTCTAAAACCGAAACTAAATCTGAATCTGAGTCTGCTGCAGATGAACAGGCCATACTGATAATGCCTGAAAGCAAGCCAGTTTTGGAAGATCCAGATAACATACCGGAGATGCCGGCAGATCAATCAGTTTCTGATATTGGACTTTCCGCCGACGACGATAGCGATGATGATCAAGATGATAGTGAGTCAAGCGATGAAGCGAAGCAAAACGCCAAAGCGAAAAAGCATTCACAAACTATTCAACCTGAAGATGCAAGGGCAAGCCGTTTAGCCACTTTGATGCAAGGTCACAAACAAGGCGAGCGCGACTTACTGGCCAATTTCGATCCTAGTAACGATCCACCGGATGCCCTACATAAAGTCTTTGAACGTCTTGCGGCAAGCTACTTTACTCGCGGCAACTATACTCAAGCTCAAGTTATTTATGAACGCATGCTTGTGCATCGACTTAATCAAGTCGGTACAAGCGATACGGCCTTAGTGGCCGACTTCAACAATCTGGCTGGCGTATTAGTCGCCCAAGAAAAGTACAATCAAGCTGAGCCTTTCATGCGTCGTGCCGTGTCAATTTTAGATGTAGCCAAAGAAGTTGATCAGCTCAAAGTTGCTGAGGCATTATCATTACTCGCGACTATTTATATGCGTCAAGACAAGCTGGCAGAAAGCGAGCCGCTAGTTAGACGAGCACTAGATATTAGACGCAAGAATTTATCGCCCGATCATCCTGACCTTGCTCAAACTCTTTCTGACTATGCCAAGATTCTGCGCAAAATGCAACGCGAAGAAGAAGCCGAAACTATGTATAAAGAAGCTCTTTTGATTCTCTCTAAAATTGAAGAAGAACAAAATGAACTCGACGCCAGCGACGGACAAGAAGCCGCTGAATAGTAAATCATCAAAATACTTGAGTACTCAAGTATTCTCAAAAAACTAAATGCTTGTGTACACACGTATTTTCAAAAACAAAATAGTTGAGTACTCAAGTATTTTCTATAAAAGAGATATTTATTCTCAGAAATTTTAAAGACCAGCGGGCACGCCCATTAGCTCTTCAACGCGCAAGACGACTTCTTCAATGTCTTCAGTGGTCAAGCCAAAGTGCGTGACAGCTCGAATTCCTAGTTGGCCTTCTACAGCAACCAGCACGCCGATATCGCGCAGACGTCGAGCCAATTCTTGAATAGACAAATCGGCTCTGTCACTTTCGAAGAAAACCATATTAGTGCGGTGCTTGGCCGGCGCCACCTGGATGCCTTCAATTTCAGAGAGACCTTGCGCTAGTTGCATAGCTAAAGTGTGATCGATATCGAGCCTTTCCACCATGTTATCGAGAGCCCAAATGCAGGCTGCAGCTAATACGCCAGACTGACGCATACCACCACCAAGGGCTTTGCGAATGCGGCGAGCCTTGCCAATAAATTCATGATTGCCACAAATAATTGAACCAGCTGGTGCGGCCAAACCCTTAGAAAAGCAAAACTGCACTGAATCTACGTGAGCCGTAAATTCTTCAATGCTAGCAAGTAAAGCACGGCTAGCATTAAACAAACGCGCGCCATCCAAATGCACTGCTAGGCCATTCTGTAAAGCAATCTCTTTGACCATGCGCATATAAGCTGGGGTTAGAGGCTGGCCGTTGTAGGTATTCTCTAAAGCAATAAGCTTAGTTGTGGTGCGGTGCACATTGTCATCATTGATGCAAAGATTGATTTGCTCAAGTGGCAGAGTGCCATCGGCTTCGTTAGTGATTGTCCGTAAGCTGACACCACCAAAGGCCGAAACACCGGCTTGTTCCCAGATAGCAATGTGAGAACGCGAGCCAAGAATAACTTCATCACCACGCTGGCAATGGGCCAGCACACTGCTGAGGTTGCCCATCGTGCCGGTTGGCACAAACAAAGCAGCATCTTTTCCAGTTAGCTGGGCGCAGCGCTCTTGCAACAAATTGACGGTGGGGTCTTCGCCGTAAACGTCGTCACCAAGTTCGGCCTTGGTCATGGCATCGCGCATTTCTTGAGGCGGAAGTGTCACTGTGTCACTACGCAAGTCAATTCTGGTTTTGTTCATATCTTTCTCTTTTTAGGCACCGAAGAAATGCTTGTGTAGCTGCTTGACGGCATTGTCAGCGTCTTCGTTTAGAACCAAGAAACTCAAGTTGATATCAGAGGCACCGCCTGAAATTACCAAAATATTGATGTCTTTCATGGCACTGAAAACTTCACCAGCAATACCGCTGCTACCGCGGAATTGTCTACCGACAACAGTAACAATGGCTGTATTGTTTAAGACTTTGAGCTCGCCCCATTCAGCCAAATCTTCCTTGATCGCATCAAGATTTTCGGTCGAATCAATTGTAATTGACAGTGAAACTTCTGACGTAGCGATCAAGTCGATAGAAGTTTTATGGCGATCAAAAACAGTAAAGACTTTAGCGAGAAAGCCATGAGCCATGAGCATGCGCGGTGAGCTAATGAACAGAGCTGTAATATTTTTCTTGGAAGCAATGGCGCAAATACGCTGAGAAAGCGGTATGTCTTTAGGATCTATTTTGCTGTCTGGAACATCAGCCTGAATCAATGTGCCCGGACTATCAGGCCGCATTGTATTGAGCACTTTAACTGGAATGCTTTTCTCGACTGCGGGTTTAATCGTGAGCGGGTGCAAAACTTTTGCGCCAAAATACGCAAGTTCAGCGGCTTCTTGGAAGGTTACTTGAGCGATTACTTTGGCAGCTGGCACAATACGTGGATCGCAAGTCATCATGCCATCGACGTCTGTCCAAATTTCAATGCGCGAAGCATCGGCAGCAACACCAAGAATAGAAGCAGAATAATCTGAGCCACCACGACCAAGGGTGGTAGTGACACCATCAATGGTAGAGCCTATGAAACCCTGACTAATAACAGTGAAGCCATCTTTGACTGCCTGACCGATTATCTTCTTAGCTCTGGTTTCAACTTCAGCCCAAAGCGGATTGGCCTTGCCAAAAGTATCATCAGTTATCAATACTTGCCGGGCATCAACCCACTGTACTTTCAAGCCGCGACTGCTGGCATACTCGGCTAGAACACGACTAGACAGCAACTCGCCAATTGATGAAACCACATCAAGAGAGCGTTTAGAGAGCTCGCCTAAATAATTGATACCGCGCAAGACTGACTCTAGTTCTTGCAAGTGGATATTTAAATCAGCAAGCAAGGCCTGGGCTTTCTCTGCGCTAAGTAGGCCCTTAACAGCATCAATGTGCTTCTGGCGGATCATTTCAATCTGAGCCAGAGCACCATCTAAATCACGACGGACCGCCAGGTTAGCCGCTTCAATCAAGGCGTTGGTTACGCCTGACATTGCTGAAACTACAACCAATGGCGGTCCGTCATTTTCTTTGGTTTTTGAAATCAGGGCGAACACCTGTTCAAAACGCTCTTTCGAGCCCACTGAAGTGCCACCGAATTTCATTACTATCATTGCAGGACCCTAGAACTAGCTAAATCTGGTTATCTTCTCCAGACATCAGCGCCGAGGTCACGCAGTCTTTCTTCGAGCTTATCGTAGCCGCGGTCGAGGTGACTCAAACCGGTTACTTCAGTTACGCCATCAGCACCGAGACCGGCGATGATTAGAGCAGCTGCAGCACGCAAGTCGCTAGACTTAACTTCAGCGCCCATCAATTTTGGCACACCTTTGACGATGGCTGAATTGGCTTTGAGCTGAATGTCGGCGCCCATTCTACGAAGCTCGCCCACTTGCATGAAGCGGTTCTCGTACATGGTCTCGGTCATGATTGAAGTGCCTTCAGCCACAGCCAGAACCGACATAAGTGGTGCTTGCAAATCAGTGGGGAAGCCAGGATATGGAACAGTGGTGACGTCGATTGCTTTTAGTCTGCCTTCGACTTTGATTTTGATTGTATCTGGTGCATAGATTGAGCACTCAGCACCCATTTCATGAATCTTGCTGATCACAGCATAGATGTGGTGAGCATTGGCACCATTGATGATGATTTCACCACCAGCAGCCATACAGGCATAGAGGAAAGTACCGACTTCAAGTCTGTCTGGAATAGTGTCGACTACGGCACCATGCAGTTCTTCTTGAGGAACACCGTCAATGACGATTTGGTAGGTACCAGCGCCAGTGATCTTGCCGCCCATGGCATTGATACAGTCAGCCAAGTTAACGATTTCAGGATCTTGAGCAGCATTCTCGATGATGGTCTGACCTTCAGCAAGAACAGCAGCCATCATGATATTTTCAGTGGCACCATTGCTTGGACGATCAAGGTAGATGCGAGCACCAGTCAGTTTCTGAGTTGAGGCATAAACATAACCGTGATCAATGCCGACTTCAGCTCCGAGAAGCTTCAAGCCTTTTTCGTGCAAATCAATTCTACGTTCGCCGATAGCGCAACCGCCTGGTAGCGATACTTTGGCTTCTTTGCAGCGAGCAAGCAGAGGACCAAGCACGACGAACGATGCTCTTAATTGGCTAACGAGTTCGTAAGGAGCTTCAATTTCAGTAAGGTTAGTAGCGTCAATGCTAACTTCAGAATCTTTCACTTCAACTTTGGCGCCGAGGTGACGAAGCACTTCTGCCATCATGTGAACATCGGTCAAGTTAGGGACATTTCTTAAAACGGTAACGTCTTTAGCGAGAAGCGCAGCTGCCATCATTTTGAGAACAGCATTCTTGGCGCCGAAAATTCTTGTCTCACCACGAAGAGGCTTGCCGCCACGAATGATGATGCGTTCTTCGGCTTCCTGAGGCCCTTGTTTGGCTGGAGGATCTAGTCTGGTTGCTTGTGGTGGTGTCATGTTACCTGCCGCTCATCTCGGGAGCTTGATTTCCAGCCCTTATAGGGCAGACAGTCACTGACGCATGGCTCCATTTAGCGAGGTGACTGGTTCGAATTTTTTGATACCGGGAAGCTTGAATGAAAGATTGGTTACTTTCCGCCTCTGTAGTAACTCTACAACGGCCAGGTAAACACAATGTTAAGCAAATTTCGGAAAGGCTTTTTTGTTCTGTTACGTTTTAGCCGCATCCTGTGCTGGTCTTACTTAAACCCATTGAAAACAGTTATAAAGTAGGATGTTAAAGTGCGGTAAACTCTGGCTGCCAAGGGGAAATTTCATGTCTTTTCGTCGCGTTTTTACAGTGGTGCTATCGATTTTTGGCACGGCTGTTTTGCTTGATGGCTGCGTTATGTCTGAAGAAATGAAGCGCATCGAAATAGTAAAGCGAGCACAACAACAAAGAGCCGAATCTGGATCTACCAATCTCAATGGCGAACAACTATTCTTCCGTAGTTGCAACACCTGCCACCCCAGTGGCCGAGCCAATCTTGGTCCTAGCCTCGAAAACCTGAGCAAAGATTTCCCTGACGACGCCTCACTAAAAGCCTTCTTGCGAAAAGGCAAAGGCATGATGCCTGCGCAGCCCAAAGAAGTGATTAACGACCAAGAAATGGACAACCTTGTCGATTATTTACGCAATCTCACTTTCGACAAGTAATAAAGCGGCTAAACCAAATTCTAAGACTATTGAATAATCAACATTTCCAAAAGCCAAATCACTACCGCTAAGAACAGCAAGAGCATGATCACGCGCGAGAGTAGCGCAGGGCTGGAAAGAATAATAGGCGGTATTGGTAAATACTTGATGAACACTTTGGCTATGCGATCTCTATCACTTAGATAGATCGACGTGATTACCAGCGGCCAAAGCTGCTTCTTTCCGATGGTTGGATGATAAAGCACAAGAATTAACTCAGGGCTGAGATAGACCTTCTCAACCTGCTGCCAATTAACAGTTTTACGTTGTGGCCAATAGGGTCCGCGGTACTTGATGCCATGGCGGCTCAACTGCAAACTCGAAGGAGTGAGATACGGCCGCAAACCAACCATTACTGAAAGGGCAGCAATGCCTAAGAAAAAGCCTTCGATGTTGAACAGCAGCTTCCAGTCTTTGGCAAGCAGTAAAGGTGTCCAGCAATATTTGGCTAAACCAAGATAAGCAGAGGCTAGAATGAGACACATGAGCATTTCGCTGGGCTCTTTTTGCTCTACGAAATTGTCCTGAGCCTCTCCTTCAGTGTCAGAAGAGCCAATGTCAGCATAAGGATCGTATTCGTCAGGGGGCTGTGCCATGCAGGCTAGAGTAGCTTAAATTCAGAGCCAGTGGCAAGTGGTAAAACCCGGTAAAAGCCACGAAAAAGCGGAATTTGGCGCCAGATCAAAAGAATTAGCCAAATAACTCTTTGTTAGCAATATCAGCTCTCTGGCTCACTTCTGCTTTAATTTCAGCTGAGGCATTGTGCAAGTCGCCCACCCAGTCAAGGTCGGCCACGGCTTTATAAAAGTCTTGGTCAAAGGCCCGGGTGCGCACCACCACCGGCATAGGCACGGCATATCCTAAAACAAGGGCCTGCTGCTTAGGGTCCATCTGAGCCAAAACTGTACGCAAAGTTTGCGAGCCAGAAACCCCAGTAAACACAGCGTCGATATCTTTATCGTCATTGAGTAGTGCAGTGACCCTTGTGCCAATTTGACTGAGCACTTCTGGATCAATCCCTGACGGCCTTTGATCAACAATGAGAAGAGTGACAAAATACTTGCGCATCTCTCTAGCGATAATACCGAATATGGTTTGCTTGGCCACGGCTGGAGAAAGAAATTTATGAGCCTCTTCAATCACAATCATCAACTTGCGTGGTGCCGGAACTCGCTCAGGATCACAAATGTAGAGTTCTGACTGGCGCACATATTCAGCGTGTATGCGCCGGGTAATGATATTGGTGGCAAGCATGTAAGACAACAAGTTATTTTGCCGACCAAATTCTAGTACCACATGCTTTCCTGCCTGAATCTGAGACAAGATCTCTTCTATATAGTTGTGACCAACTCGTGGTTTTAAATATGGTGTCTTTTGCACCACAGTATTGAGCCTACGCTGCAGAGTCTTCAGCGAGGTCGGATGACCCTTAAAGTTCTGGCAAAATTCTTCTATCTCATCGCCCGACATATCGAGCAAAGTAGCGATCCAATCAGCGCCAATTTTTTCTTTGAAGATATAGGCATTCTCGAGGGAGGCCTCAGTCAAATTTAGTTCGTTCTTGAGCAAATCAAGGTCTTCAATTTCAATTTGGTTATAGCCAATATAAAGTTCGCGAGCATCGGGAATGCCGCGAGCGCGCGAAGACTCACGGTCAAGCGAGAATACCACTACACTGTGCCCAAATAGTTGCTTGAGACCTTTGACCCGGGGAGCGGCTTTGCTTTCTGACATAGCCTGCCAGCCGTATTCATTGTGCATATCAAAAACCAGCACAGAGGCCAAATCTTTTTTGATGATACCGCTCAAGAAAATGCGGGTTAAAAACGATTTTCCCGTACCGGATTTTCCAAAAATTCCATTGGAGCGCTCAATAAATCTATTGAGGTCAATGCAAACCGGTGTCTCCATATTGAGTGGTCGGCCAATATTGAAGTGAGCGTTACTAGCATCGCTAGCATCTTCTTCACCAAAGACCAAAGCAAAATCAGATGAACTAGCCTCGTAGACCGGTGAAAAGTGCGATGGAATAGTTTTCACTGGCCGCAACTCACGACCATCTCCCTCGTCGCCGTGATCCGAAGAAAGCGAATTAGGGCCCGACGATTTTTCGAGCATGAGCATGGGCTGCAACTTAACGGTACCGAAAGTTGTCACTCCAGAGAGAACCGACATCAAAAACGGATCGGTCCGTGGCGGATTAAGCAAGATGCTTGGATTGGCGGCTGAAAGCGTTACGTCAGTGAGCATGCTAAAGAAGCGCGAATTTGCCCCTTCAACGACAACGAAGCGCCCCACTCTCAAATCCTCGACGCTTTGCTCGGTATCGAGCCGCATCTCAAGCCCTTGCGACAAAGAGCCTTGAATAATGATTCCCAGGTAGCTTGGCCGCGGCTTCACCACGAGTTAAGACTTAGATTCGAAGCCAATTGCCACAGCAAAAACGTTAATGGCAGTGAGCCTATCGTCGCCACTGTATTCTTCCCGGCGAACAATGTCGCTTTCGTCGGCGCCGCGATACTCAGTGAGAGTATATACAACAGGCTCGTGCAGGCTTTTCTCGAGGCGGTAGAGATTGCCATTGACACCATTGGCTCCAATCAAGCCCCAGACTCCATCAAGTGCCTTGACAATGTCTTCGATTGTGTGAGGCCATTGAGCTCTTGTAACTATCATCATTTTTCTTCTCGAGTTTAAATAGATCAACTGTGACGTGCTCATCATACTTCTATAAGTTTGATCAGAGCAAAGGTTGAACTAGATTTAGCGCTAAGATAAAAATTTGTCCGGAGAGGGACTTGAACCCTCAAGGCTTGCACCACACGCCCCTCAAACGTGCGCGTCTACCAGTTCCGCCATCCGGACTAGCGACCTCACCCAGATTGCTCTGGAGAACTATTGACTCAAATACCAAATTTGAAGGGAATGGCAGTACTTGAAAAGTTCAGGAGGCTTGAACCCTAAAGGCCCAAGGAGCATTAGTTCATCACGCGAAGGAGGTCACTGTCAATACTGAGGAACTTTGCCCTAGCACTTTGCGTCCCATTGACACAGGCCCAAAAAAGCTTGCTATTGCTGGCCAGGAAGGGCTAGAAGAGCAGCGGAAACAGGCAAAATGAACGTGAAGCGAGTAGCAGTCAGGGTTTTCACCAAAGAATTTATCTTTAGGCTACATAAAATCCCCCAAAATGGGCATACAGAGAATAATCCTGGACCGGGAATTTCACCTTAATGATTGAAATGTTTGTATATGGAATTGCATTCGACGCTCGCACGGGACAACCAATAGTTGTTCTGAACGATTCCACTAAAAGACGCGCTCTGCCTATCTGGATCGGACCTTTCGAGGCCCAGGCTATTGACAAGGCACTCAACAATCACAAACCTGAGCGGCCAATGACCCATGATTTGCTGCTCAACACCATAACTTCGCTGGGATACAAGGTAGACCGCATCGAAATCAACGAGCTGGCCTCCAGTACCTATTTCGCGACGATTCTGATCAAGGTCAACGATCCGGCCAAGAAACTAGACATTACTAAACCGCTAGATGCCAGGCCTTCTGACGCAATCGCCATTGCCTTGCGAGCAAAAGTGCCAATATTTGTATCGGCTCAAGTAATAGCTGATGGCACTATTGCAGCCGACCACCAGAAAGATGAAGAAGAAGCCAAGCAGTTCAAGTCGTTTATTGACGGGCTAAAGGCCTCAGATTTCCACAAGCCCGGTAGTTCTGGCGATTGAAATCTAGCGACTGAAATTTACTTATTTGCAGCTGCCGTGAAACTTGCTCTTGTGCTTGCTGTAAGTGACCGACTGTTCGCTGGCAATAACCATATGGCCATCGGCGCCAGGCTGCAAAAGCCAGGTGACTTTGATGCTGGCATGACCGCTGGTGCCGTGAAAAACCACTTCTATGGCAGGCTTACCATTGACGGGATGTTTTGCTTCTTTGAAGCTAGGTACAGCGAACGTCTCTTCGTTCTTCAGTGAGTTGAGATGCTCGTCTTTAAATGTGTTGGCTACTTCTTTGGCGAAGCTATCGCGGTTGAGCTTTTGCCAACGAACATCACCACGATCACGCTCGACACCGAGCTCTATCGTGGCATCAGGAGCATAGAGCTCAACTAATTTCATGTCGTTAGACAAATCGTACTTTTTATACTGATCAAAGAGTCTCTGAGCATCGGCAAAATCTTGCGCTTTGAAGTCTTTCGACTTGATCTCTTTAGGCTTTGTATTCTTGCCTGTCTGCTCTTTGGCAAAAGCAGTAGAAGCGCAGAAAATGCCGCTATTAAGAGCAGTTGAAATACTGAAAGCCACAGCCAGACTAATACCAGCTACCACAACGGCACTCTTTGTCAAAACACTTTTCATTTGATTACCCCTTCTTCTTCAGAGCAGAAGTTAGCGCTGCTTCAAGGGTAGCAATCTTAGCTTCTAGCTGTTTCTCTTTGTCAGACTGAATTTCAACAGCAAGCTTGGCATCTTGAGCTTGCCACTGCAGCTGCTTGGCTTCACTTTTCAATTCTTTAGAGCGAATCTTCCAGATGCTAAACATAGTGATCACGCCTAAAGCAAAAAACTTAAGGGCAACAAGTGGCAAAGGCAGTTGCAGAGCCTGTGAAGCAATAGTGTAACTAACACTTAGGGCAGCCGTGGTTGCCATAAAATAGATAGTGAAAGCAATTGATAATCCAGCGAGGGCCATGTACAAATATTTTGGGAGCATTTCTCAAAGCCTTACTTTAGTTTCGCCAGCAGTTGCTCAAAATCTTGAGGCAGCTCAGCCTGAAATTCTAACAGCAAATTAGTCACCGGATGAATAAAAGAAAGCCTAGCGGCGTGCAGGGCTTGCCCCTGTAAACCGAGCTTGCGCCGAGCTTCAATGGTACCGGCAGTTTTGCGATTGTAAATTATGTCTCCAACTACAGGTAAATTAAGGCTAGCCATATGAACTCGAATCTGGTGCGTGCGACCAGTTTCAAGCCGGCATTCTACCAAGGTAAACTTGGAAAAATTTTTTACCACAACGTAGTTAGTAACTGCAGAACGGCCACGCTGTCCTTCTTTAACAATGGTCATCTCTTTGCGCTTAAGAGGATGTCTGCCAATCGGCGCGTCAACTTTTCCACTTTCAACTTTGGGAATGCCTTCAAGAAGTGCTAGATAAGTGCGTTTAGCTTGCTTGCTCTGCAATTGTTCAGAAAGACCTTTGTGAGCAATATCTGACTTCGCCACCATGATTAGTCCACTGGTGTCTTTATCAAGGCGATGAACTATGCCTGGTCTCACCACTCCCCCAATAGAAGAGAGGCTGCCTTGGCAGTGATAGAGCACAGCGTTGACTAGAGTGCCACTGCTTACTCCAGCACCGGGGTGAGTGACCATACCAGCGGGTTTGTTGATAACGAGTAGATGGTCGTCCTCAAAAATAATTTGCAATGGTATGTTTTCAGCAACTGCCTCTAATACCTCCGGCGGTGGCAATATTACTTCTATTAAATCGCCTTCTTGTAATTTCAGACTAGCCCTAGCTGCAGCCCCATTAACTTTAATCAGCCCATCATCAATCAATTTTTGAACACGTGCACGACTGAGTTCTTCTATATGAGCGGCTAAATATTGGTCAAGCCTGCTGTGCTCACTAAAGGCTTCTCCGGCTACTACAACCAGCTCAATGGGCTCGCCTGCCTCGAAATCTAGTGCTTCACTGGCCATCGAGAGCCTTACCCTCATCTTTATGCAAGAAAAGAATATCGACAAAAATCAGCACCAAGCCAACGTCAATTAAGGCGTCGGCGACATTGAAAATAGGAAAGCTGACAAATGCAAACTCAAGGAAATCAGTGACACAACCTTGACTATAACGCTCAAATAAATTGCCGCAAGCACCGCCAATAATCAAGCCCACACCGACCCGCTCTAGTGCAGCAAAAGCAGAGGCTTTGACCAAGCGATTGAGAGCCCAGCAGATAAAAATGATAGTGTAGACTGTCGCAATACCAGTCATGAGCGGCGCGTGGTCGCGCCCAAGAGAGAAGGCCGCTCCAGTATTATTGGTTAAGCGAAACTGCAAAATTCCCGGCCAATAGGCCGATTCTTCACCGAAAATCAAATGAGTGAGTGCCCACGACTTGGCCGCTCTATCTAGACTGAAGGCCACAACGGCAGAAATTACCACAGTAAAAAACTGATAGAGCCGCCCACTATGAACGACCTTCTTATCGCTTTTAGCCACTAGCTCAGCCTCGGTAGTAGGCTCTGGCTCAGGCATTGTTGCGGCCAAGTTGATAATGCCGCTTGCTCATCTGTTTACTTGCTCTCGCCACTAGGCGCTGCAGTCGGCTTCTCATCTAGTTTTTTATCTAGCTTTTTATCTTCAGTAGCTTTGTCGTCGAGTTTTTTCTCATCCGATTTTTTCTCTTCAGGCTTCTTCTCTTCGAGCTTGCTCTCGTCAGACTTTTTCTCGTCCAATTTTTTGTCTTCGAGCTTTTTCTCTTCTTTTTTCTCAATAGCAGGATGCTTACGGCTCAACTTGCTGTCACTCTCAGCCACTTGAACTTCATCTTTGGCTTGAACAGGTTCAGAAATTACATTCATACGTCGAGTCAAGAACGAAACACCCATGACCGAAGTGCGCATTGGGTTCGTAAGAATGACAGTAGCAGTCAAAAGCTCGTTGCGGTTCTCATTATTGGCGCTCATGACACGCTCTAAGGCTGGCGCCTCTAATGGTCGAGGGCTATCAGTTGGGTTTGGCTGCGGGAAGCGCAGTGGCTGGCTGGTGATAGAACCAACAGCAAAAAGGCCAGGTGGGAGAGACACTTCTAATTTTGCAGAATACTGTTTGCCCGCCTTAACCTGCTCAGGTGCAGTAAAGACTGCATTGAGTTGTTTAGCCAAACCAAAGGCGACTTTAACTTTCTCGTAGTCAATGCGATCGCCCACTATTTTCCAGGTATTGCCAATTTTCTTCAGGTAGAGCTGACCTTCAGATAGCGACTGCAACTCGCCTTTACTGCTCATTCCGGGCATTTCTTTAGATGTGGTGCCTACGGCCATATCGCGCGACTCAATGGTAGCGAAATGGCCTTCAATTCTTACTTGCTTGGTTTTTGAAACCGACTTGGCATCAGGATAGGTCTTCCAAAAATCTTGCGTTAGTGTTGTTACCGCTTTCTTGTCTAGACCATCATTATTGACATAGTCATCTGAGTAGTTCGCCATCACACCGTCAAGGTTGTGGGCATTCCACAGCGTTTCTATATTCGAGAGCGTATTCTCAATTTCTTTGCGCTCTTTCTCATGCTCTTTGTCTTCAGTATCAAGGGTAAAATCTTGACTGCCCAGCGTGATAGCCGGTGACGTTTCTAGTGCCAGCGCTGATGAGCCAAGCATAAGGCTGCTTGCCGTCAAAGCACTGATGATAAAGAAACGAGAGAAAGCAGAAATATTAGAGAGCACTGGTTTCATATGTGGTATCACTGATGACCTAAAATCGGGGACATAACTGAACGAGAAGCTGAACAAATAAGAGAACAAGAAAATCTGGCTGAAGAGTATTATATCCGCACATTCTCTTTAGAACTGCCAACCGTCACTAAGACTGACACAAAAACTTTCAAGAAATTAGGAGTATACGAAAAGAGAGGCCCTGTTAGGACCTCTCTCCTGTTCTGCAACTGGCGGCTATTAGACAGCGACCAAAAGCTGATTCATCAGGTCAATGTTCTCTTTGATTGACTTAGCTGAGGCGTTGAGCAAATCTTGCTCATCTTTGTTCAGCTTGAGATCAACAATCTTCTTCATGCCTTCGCGGCCCAGCACTACTGGCAAGCCGATATAAACATCTTTCAAGCCGTAAGCGCCATCAGCTTGCACGCAGCAAGGTAACAAGCGGTTCTGGTCTTTCAAAATTGCTTCTACCATTTGCACAACCGAGCGGCCTGGTGCGTAGTAGGCGCTGCCAGTCTTGAGCAAGTTGACGATTTCAGCGCCGCCATTTTGGGTGCGCTTGGTCATTTCGTCAATTTTGGCTTGGGGCAAGAATTCAGAAATCGGAATACCGTTAACTGTAGCGAAGCGAGTCAATGGAACCATCAAGTCGCCGTGACCGCCAAGAACCATGGCACGCACGTCTTGCACGGAGAAACCGGTTTCCATGGCGATGAAAGCCTGGAAGCGAGCCGAGTCAAGCACGCCGGCCATGCCGATTACTCTGGAGGCTGGCAATTTTGTGGTCTTCCAGGTCAAATAGGTCATCACGTCAAGTGGGTTAGATACGGTGATGAAAATGGCATCTGGAGAATGTTTGATCGCTTCTTTGGCAACGCCTTGAACGATATTAGCGTTGATCTTAAGTAGTTCGTCGCGTGACATACCGGGCTTTCTGGCAATACCGGCAGTAATTACAACGATGTCAGAACCTTTGGTAGCGGCATAGTCATTTGAGCCGACAACTTCACAGTCGTGGCTGGTAATGGCAGCAGCTTGCATCATGTCGAGCGATTTGCCTTGGGGCATGCCTTCCACAACATCGACGAGACAGACGTCGGCAATTTCTCTGTCAGCCAAATACTGGGCCACGGTGGCGCCTACAAATCCGGCTCCTACAACTGTAACTTTGCTCACGAGCATTCCTCCAACCACGATAAATCCATCCCAATTTAGACCTTGAGGTTAGCACTAGTCGGCAATTTCTTTGACGAGCTTAAGCTAGCCTTCATATACATCATCAATTACCGCCATTTTTTTTGGAAAATTCAGTTAATCTAGAATGTAGAGATGGCAAAAATGTAGAGATGACCAAGTTCAGATTATTGATACGAGCGCGAATCACAGATGTTGTGGATGAAAGAAAAACCGACAATCGCAGTTGCCAAGGCAAGTAGCTATGCAATTTCCCGCCCCGCCACCGGCCGCCGGTGTCAAGCGGCCATCCTCATGGCCCTAGCCATCTCGTTCAGTGGCGTCACCTCCTGGGCAGCTGAAGAGCCGGTGCTCAAACCGGACGTACCAAAATTCGACGCCACTGATAGCCCTGACCGCTCAACCCTAAAGGGCACAATCGAGCACCGCTTGTCGGCCCCACTGCCGCCGCGAAAACAGAAGAAGCTCAATGCTAATGCCAATGCGGCCAAGTCTCCTGACTTCCGTCTCAGCGGAGCCCAAAGAGCCCAGCGCGATCGAGAACGAGTACTAAAGGCCAGAGCTCAAGAACAAGCCCTCAATGCCCGCCAGCCTTTCACCATCGAGCAATCGGTTGGCATAATCGGCGTCAAGTTTCACAAATTGGCCGATGGCCCAGCAGTAATAAATACGGTGTTTGCTGGAACACCTGCCGCCAAGGCCGGCATGCATGTTGACGACCAAATCGTGGCTGTCGACGGCGTACCGACCCGCAACTTGAACAAAGACCAGTGCTATGACCTGATTGTTGGCTCACCCGACACCCCGGTAACACTGTCTGTTCTTCGTGGGCAAAATTTTGACGTAAAACAAATGGTTCGCATGGATTTCAACGACATTCCCGACCCGCTTGTACGGCGCGACTATCTCAACAGCCTTTAGATTAAACTTATCGCTGCAATTATTTGCTAAACTTGAGCAATGAAATTATGTTTTGATGCCACCAAGTTTGGTAGCGGATTAGATGGGGCAGTAGAGCTGGCAAGCTCCAAGGGCATTAAGTCTGTGGAGTATTCGTTCGCACCTTTTGCGCCCGCAAAAGCGAACAAGAAAGCAGATGACAAGGAGCAAAGCTACTTAAAGACAACCCAAGAAGCAGCACTTGCTCAAGGTGTTGAGTTTGCCTGCCTTAATTTAGATTTTTGCCTAGATGCTTCTGATAAAAAATCAGTAAAACAATTTGCACCAATGATCGAAAAGCTTGGTCAGGTTGCTAAAAGCCTAGATTGCAAAAAGGTATCTTTCTTCGTGCGACCATCCAGCCAAGACAGCTGGATCGAAGACTTTGCCGCTATCTATCCAACTATCAAAGAAAGCCTAGACGCTCTTGGCGTAGGGCCCCTGCTGCGATTGTCTACACCAATTGAGTACCGCGGCGTCTCACTGAAAAAGTGGCGGGCGATGGACCCACAAGAATGGCGTGATCTCATTTCTTCTTGTCCCGGTCTGGCGCTCATTTACTCACCAGCTGATTGCCTCTGGCAAGGTATCGAATACCTCGCCAATTTGTCGGCCTTTGCCACCGCCATAGACCACGTAGTGGCACACGACGTGGAAATCAACCGCACCATCCTCGCTGATAGTGGCACCTTTGGCCCACTGTGGTGGCACTATCGACTAGCAGGAAAAGGCCATGTAGACTGGCGCCAAGTAATCGAAGCCTTAAAGCTCTACGGCTATATGGGCGCCTTTTCTATGCAGTTTGATGATCAGTTTTTAGGCGAAGACGATCAATCAATGGACGAAGCGCTAGATGAATCAAAGCGACATTTTGCCAGACTGTTGCGAGGATAAATTGAGATGGCTGACGATCATCATATCTTGCTCTATCTTCACACCCACTGGGATAGAGAATGGTATTGGAGTTTTGGTGCCTACCGCACGCAATTAGTGCAAGTGGTCGAGTCAATTGTTCAACTGCTTGAGCAAGGCCAACTCGATAACTTCATGCTCGATGGTCAAACATGCCTGCTTGAAGATTTAGAGGAAATGGCACCATCGCTTAACTCTCGCATTTCTCACTTGGTGCAAAACCGCTCACTTTCAATCGGCCCTTGGTATGTGTTGGCCGATCAGCTGTTGGTTGGCGGCGAAAGCCTTACTCGCAATTTGCACTACGGCATGAAGGCCGCCAGACAATTAGCTAGACGTGCTCCTGAGCCTACATCTGCGGCTACATCTGCGGCTACATCAGCAGCTACATCTGCAGCTAGTTCAACGGGCCCAGCTCTGGTTGGCTATTGCCCCGACACCTTTGGACACAGTGCCGATTTGCCCCGCATCCTCCAAGGCTTTGGCATCGACAATGCCGTCGTCTGGCGTGGAGTGCCAGAGATGACCGCAGGCCCATTCTTTATTTGGCAAAGCCCTGACGGCTCTGAAGTATTAACCAATCAACTAGCCCGTGGATACTACCAGACTGCCTTTCACGAAGGCGTCAGCAGTGAAAAATTGGCCGACTATCTGCTCAGCTTCTTAGGTTGGCAGAAAAATAGTGTGAGCTGGGAAACATCACACGAGCTGATTGAAACCAACAATAGAGCCCTAACTTATTCTGACGAGTTGCGCTCGGCCTTGGTGCCAGTTGGCGGCGACCACCTGCGCCCCGCACCAAACTTCAAAAATCAATTAGCTGAAGCCCTGGCACTAATCAATAGCAAATCACCGGTCGACCCTCTTAAGGCTTTGCTTTTCGAAAACAACTTTACGGCTAAAGCGGTTTCACTAGAATTATTTTTTGAGCAAGCAAAGAGCGCCCTCAAAAGTGATTTAACGGCACTACAATTGGTGCAAGGCGAGCTGCGCGACAACAGCACCGCCTTCGAATGCGAACGGGCCTACATGCTAGCCGGCGTGCTCTCAACAAGACTATATCTCAAGCGCGAAAATCGACTATTAGAACATGCATTGCTCAAGAAAGTTGAACCATTGCGAGCAATGATGGCGCTGGCCAATTGGCTCAAGTATCCCCACGAAGAGCTTGATCATTGCTGGCGTCTACTGTTAAAAAATCATCCGCACGACAGTATTTGCGGCTGCAGTATTGACGAAGTACATGACGAAATGCAGAGCCGCAATAAAAGTCTAGCTGGTCAAGCAAATATCTTAGTGCGCCAAGCGCAAGAAGCCATGACTAGACACCTCGCCCCTAGCGAAAGCGAAATTCGCCTCGGCCTGCACTATATAGATGTGCTCGATCCGCAGCATACTTCAAAAGACATGGGCTCGGGCATGGGCTCGACAATGGTTGTGAACACAGCACCGTGTCCTGTTTCTATGCCAGTTCGCGTGCGTGTGGCAAGACTGGTAAGCGACAATAAACTCGTTGGCGATAACAAACTGGTAGGCGGAGACAAGCTCAACAGTGAAAGCACGAGCGACTCAGGCCTCGCTGCCATACAAATAACCAGCAGGCATGTTACTAGCGAAGCATTCTTAGAACTGTCTGGAGTGCCGCAATTCAAAAATGTCGAAATCATCGAAGGCTACGCATATGCTGACGGCATTCCCGCCTTTGGTCTGGCAAAACTGCCAGGCCTAGGCTCAAGCATAAACGCCAAATCAGAAACTGCGGCTAACCTCAAAGAAAACTATACCAGCGCACTAGACAGCTTAGCCATACACAATCAGTTCCTGCTTGTTTATGTAGACAAGAAAGGCCAGTTGATTGTCAAAGAAAAAAGAAGCGGCGACTCGAGTGGTGTAGTCACCCATAAACTTGGACACAGATTTGTTGACACCGCCGACGGTGGCGATACCTATAATTACGACCCGCTCGCTTTAGACGAACCAATCACTTCACAATTAGTCAGCGTCAAAGCTGGCCTGAGCGGACCATGTGTTAGTTCCCTAATAGTCGAATACGAAATTAGCCTACCCCAGGGCCTCAAAGCTGTCGGCGAGCTAAAGCGCAAAGGCGAAGCCCTCGACGCTCCAGCTCTAGTTGAACTAAAGCGCTCAAGCAGAGTAGTCAAACACAAAATCACTAGCGAAATTAGTTTACGAGCCAATGTGCCCATTGTTTATTTCGAAACTCAGTTCGAAAATAAAGCAACAGACCACAGGCTAGAAGTAGTCTTCTCGGCGGGCGAGCAACTCAAAGAAACAATCAGCGAAAATCACTATTGCTTGATCAAACGCGCAGTAGCGAAAAAAGCAAACCTTCACCCAATTTATGACGAAAAGGCATTAATCGCCCTCGGTCACGAAGGTGCACTAGATCGCTTTCCCTGTCAGCGCTTCTTCATGGCCAACAACCAATGCTTCCTCAACAATGGTCTACCAGAATATGGTGCCGCCGGTAACGAAGTGTCAATCACCATATTGCGCGCTATTAGCTACCTCTCGCGCAACCGCCTAAGAACAAGAGGCGGCGGAGCAGGGCCAAACATAGCGACACCTGGGGCCAACTGCCTCGGCCACAACAAAGTGTCCTACGCCTGGGCGCCCATGGGCGAATCTGATCATATCAGCGCCACAGCGTATAGCCTCGCTGAAATATACGAAAATCCGCTCACGGCCTTTATTACACCAGAACACGAATTTGATCGCGTAAGCTTCATTGAAATAGAAAATTCAACAATCAAGCTCATGGCCTCATATATAGATGAGAACAACAGAATGACACTGCGACTGCTCAACGTCTCTGAAACTAGCCAAACTACAAAAATATTAGGGGCTCAGCAGGCCAGCATACATAAACTTGACGGCACCCTCTTAAGACAGGCAGTTGAAGCCGGCGTCGTTTGGGGCAGACCAGCGATTGAACTGGAATTTCGGCCACTTGAGCTAATCACCGTTAAAATAGAAAATATTGAACCGAGCCAATCGTGACGAGCATTTGAAGATGACAAAAATGACAAAGCTATTTAAAATTCAACTGGTTAGCCTGAGCTTGATTGCAATCTCTGGCTTTACAGCATCTACAAATTTAGCCACTGCAGCAAGCAAACCACCTTACCCAGACTCGACTTTACCAATTGATGGGCAGAAGCAACTGCAAAAAGCAGTCAGTGCTATGAAGTCCAAAAACTGGACAAAAGCTCGTGATGCTGTTGATGCTGCCTCATCTTCAGCCACCGACGCCAAAGGCTGCTTATTCATCATGCGCACTCTCGATAGCTATGGTGGCCAGGGCAACAAAATGAAGCGTGCTGCCGTAGAAAAAGCACTAGGCCTAGCTAAAACCAGCGACGAGCTGCTAGAAATTGCAAAGTATGCAAGACAGTGTGAGATGTACGACCTCTCAAAGAAAACACTCGATGAACTTGTAAGCGGATCAAATTCTTACGACGATCTGATGACAGTTGCTCATCATGCCCACGAGGCAGCAATGGCTGACCTAGCCCATTTAGCCCTGCACAAAGCCTACTCGCTTGTGAGCAACGAACCTGACGCCCTCGATTTCATGCGACAAGCAAGTAACCTCGGTATAGACGATCTAGCTCGTAAAGCGGCCAAAGACCTTATCGAAGATCAAACTACCAGTGCCGAATGCACAGCTCTGACAAGCAAGTTTGAGCACCTGAAAATGCCAGATCAGATTCGCGCCGCGCTCAAAAGGGCCTTAGAGAAAGCTACGACTGTTGCCGACTACCTTGCCATTTTCAATGCGGCAAAACACTTCGAAGAAGCAGACATAGTAAAAGTCGCTCAATATCGTGGGCGCAAACTGACCCTGATGAACAAAATCAAGGGCGAGAAAGAATCTACTCCATCAGCCGTTGCCGATCAGTCAAGAAAAACCAAAGAAGAGCTAATTCGCAGCAGTCTGCAAAAGCCCAGTGGTTTCTAATGACAGAAGCTGAGGGCGCAAGCGAAAGCGAGAGCGCTGGCAATACCGCAAGTAGTGCGTCAACACCGGCCGAACAAAACAAACCAAATCTCCTTCCTAATGTCGGCGATCTCCTATTTGTCGGAGTCTGTCAGCTTTTATTATTCATGCGACCATCATTCATTTTTGGCGATGGTTCGACAGGTTGGCACCTAGCCACTGGTTTTTACATCCTAGACAAGCACGTCATACCTCACCAAGACTTTTTGTCATATACCTTTCCAGGCAAAGACTGGGTAGCATACGAATGGCTCTCAGACTTGATGATGGCGTCGCTAGTTAAGTTGGGCGGCCTCAATTTGTTAGCGGTCGTGGTCACAATATCGCTTGCAGCTCTGGTGCTGGCGCTCTACCAACGCATTCGTAGCGCCGGTAGCAATTTCATTTTTGCACTTTTGTTTTCTACTTTCGGATTATTGACCTCGGCCATACACTGGTTAGTGAGACCCCACATTTTTACCTTCTGGGGCGTCTATCTTTTTACCACCAGACTTGAAGACTTCTACAACGATAAACGCAGCATCAAATCACTCTTCGCCTGGCTGCTTCCATATATGATACTTTGGGTCAACTGCCACCCAGCCTTTCTCTTAGCCTTTGCTATCACTGGTTTGTATATGGTGGTGGCAACACTTAGAGGTCTAGCGGCCGGTGCTACACCGCTGCGGGCCAAGCGCTTGAAGCAGGCGACTCAACTAGTGGCATTGCTCGGCGGCCTTTTTGCAGTGAGCATGATAAACCCCTATGGTCTGCAGCTTTACCATTATATTGGCGAATATTTGCATGGTACGAGCATCCTGGCTCAAACTGACGAGTTCAAAGCACCAAACTTCTTACTCAATTTTCACGCCTATTGCTTAGCAATTCTCTTTGCCTTCCTTGCTGTTGGCCTTGCCATTGGGGCAAAAAAAATCAGCCTACCATCACTGGCGATGACAATGGTATTCACTTACCTGTCACTATCGGCGGTGCGGCACATGCCACTCTTTGTCATTGTTGCTTTGCCTGTGCTAGGCACACTATATAGTGGCATTCAACTGTCAGCAGCACACCTGCCCCACTTTCTTAAGTCAATAACAACCGGTGCTGCAAGCTTTGATAGCGAAGAGAAAAATTCACGCAAGCACCTCTTGCCTTTGCTATATAGTCTTGCTGTAATCATTATGGCCTTCGCCGGTGGCAGAGCAGCACCTGATGCCATGCTAAAAGCTGGTTTCGATCCACTAATAATGCCGAGCACAACACTAAGTTATATTGCCGACCACAATCTGCCTGCCGTCGGCGGTTTTAACCTCGACAACTGGGGCGGCTTAATCAAATACAAGCTCGATATGCCCGTCTTCATAGATGATCGAGCCGATTTTTTCGGAGAGAAATTCTACAACGAATATGGCGTAGTCTGCGAAGCTAAACCAGGCTGGAATGAAATTTTGGAAAAGCACAAAATAACGTGGGTACTGTTTCCGCGAGATAGCGCTCTAATAAAGAAATTGAGTGAGCGCTCAGACTGGTCGAAGGCTAGCGAAGACCAAGCAGCAATCTTAATGACAAAAATAACCAAATAGTAAGTTGCAACCCTTTATTGGCAATCAGCTCGACCTGAGCGCAATTGCACTGCTCAATTCAAAAGTAGACATCGAATCACACCAAGGAGGATATGCGCCACATAGCCGGGTGCGCTATCATTGTCACTTAGTCACAGGCGGAGTTTTCCATGCAAATCAAAAAGAGTTCAGTACTGTCCTTGGTATCTAAGACTGTTCTAGGGCTCTCTTGCCTGGCACTCCTATCAGCCTCTCCGGCGTTGGCACAAGGCCCGAGCATCCCAGAGGGCGTCTCGATGACAATGTACCGACTTAATCAAGCACAAGACGGTAGACAGTTCTTTGTAAACAACAATAACCAACAAGTGTATCTGCCGGGCATAGGCGCAGTCGGCCAGGACATTCCAATCTACACAGGCCCAAAAGGCGGTGTTTGGTATGTCGACCGCAACAACAAACCAAACCAAATTTCGGCCGCAACCCAGATGGGCTCAGTACAGTCGGGCCAACCAGTAACAAATAACTATTATCAACAACCAACCGGCTCGTCAGGCGGCAGCGCCATGGGAGCGGCCGCAGTCGGTGCAGCCGCCGGTTCGATGATGGGTGCTGCCATGTATAACAATCAGTATCCGGCCTACGGTGCTGGCACTTATCATGGCGTGCCTTACGGCGCCGCGATGTATTACGACAACAACAACAAACCGTATTACATGAACAACGGCACAAAAGCCTATGTCAATAACGATGTCACCGTTAACAATGCCCACTTTAACAACTGGCAGAATCAAGCAGCGGTCTACGATAAGCACGTTGTTAACCCGAATGGCGAATGGCACGGTGCCTATGGCCAAGCAGCGGGCTACAATGCGCCCTATGGTGGCATAGGTGCAGCCAATGCCTATCAAAACAATCAACAACAGCAAAACGCTCAAGCAGCAGCACACGGTGCTGAAGCCAGCAATGCCTATCACAACAATCAGCAGCAACAGAACGTAGACTCAGCAGCGCGTGGGGCAGAAGCAAGCAATGCCTACCGCGGCAATCAACAACAGCAAAATGCCGAATCAGCTGCTCATGGTGCTGAAGCCAGCAACGCTTACCGCGGAAATCAGCAACAGCAGAACGCCGACTCAGCAGCCAAAGGCGCGGCAGCTGCCAGAGGTAGTGATGGTGAAGGAAGATTTGGTGGTGGTGACGGCGGCGGAAGATTTGGCGGCGGAGATGGCGGTGGCAGATTTGGTGGCGCTGGTGGTGGCGGAAGATTTGGCGGCGGTAGACGCGGTCGCTAGTTACAGCGCCCCCGAGGACTAATGGCCAAGCAATCCACCGCTCCAGCTAAAACTCCACCAGGCCCGCCCGGCTATCTGTTCTTCACCGAACAAGAGGCTATGCGCAATCAACTGCCTTTGTATACAAGCGTTTTTGAGCGCTACGGCGACTTTGTCAAACTTGATGGCCTTCCGGGAATTAGCTGGTATCTGGTTGCGAGGCCAAGCGCCATCGAACACATTCTTGTCACCCATCAAAATCGCTATAGAAAGCCAGACGTCTTCAACAAAACTTTGAGGTTGCTTGTGGGCAATGGGCTCATTGTCAACGAAGGCGACTCGTGGTTAAGCCAAAGACGACTAATGCAACCCGCTTTTCACAAAGAGCGCCTGGCTAATTTAGCCAAGTCGATGATCGACTCAACCAAGCAGCTCATAGAGCAATGGCAACAATTGGATGATGACAGCGAAATAGATATTGCTGCAGAGATGTCAAATCTCACTCTTACAATTGCAGGAAAAACTCTATTTGGCCTAGACCTCAGTGACAAGGCCGAGATGTTCGGCGCCTCATTGCGACAGGCATTGAGTCATGTAAGCAAAAAGATGAACAACCCGTTCACTTTTCCGGAATGGCTGCCTACTGAAGAAAACAAACAGTTTAAAAATGCGCGCAATAATCTCTTTCAGGTTGTCGATGAGATAATAGCCCACAGACGAAAAGCCGCTGGCGATCGAGGCGACTTGCTCTCGATGTTGATGGCTGCTCAAGATGAGGCCTCGGGCGCGCAGATGAGCGATGCTCAACTGCGCGACGAAGTAATTACTCTTCTTGTCGCTGGCCACGACACCGTTGCTGCAACGCTAGCCTGGGTCTATTTCTTATTAGGTAGCAATACTGCAGCACAAACTAGGTTGCAAGCTGAACTGCAATCTGAGTTGCAAACTGAGCTGCAAGGCGCCCAACAAGAGGAACGAGAAGCTCAAGCAGCACCGGAACATTGCGGCCAGGTTTCGTTAGCAGATCTGCCTAAACTCACTTACACGCGGGCAGTAATTGATGAAGCACTAAGGCTCTACCCCCCAGCTTGGGGGCAACCGAGAGAGGCCATCGAAGATGATCAAATCGACGGCTATTTCGTTCCCAAAGGTAGAATAATTGCTGTATCTCAATATCTAGCCCAGCGCCATCCAGACCACTGGAATCAACCGCTAGAATTTCACCCAGAGCGGTTCTTGGCAGGTGATAGCTTAGCTAAAGAACGACCCAAATTCTCATACTTTCCTTTTGGTGGCGGCAGCCGTATGTGCATCGGCAATAATTTTGCCATGATGGAAGCACAAATAGTTGTGGCACTAATCAGTCAGTCGTTCACAATAGCTCTTGTAGGCAACCAAGATATCAAGCCAGATCCAACCTTTACCCTTAGACCAGATCGGCCAGTGCAAGTAAAATTGCAGAAGAGAAAATAAAAACAGTAACTCTCAAAAGAATGGAGAACCAATGTCGCGTCGTGTAGTGCTCTATGTAGCGAATAGTTTAGATGGTTATATTGCCCGCGAAGACGGGTCAGTAGACTGGCTCTTCGACCCATACGCCCATGGCTATGAATTTTTCTACGAAGATGTTGACACTGTGGTAATGGGTCGCAAAACTTACGACCAGGCCTTGAGCTTTGAAGAAGCTCCATATTCTTCTAAGCGTGCCATTATTTTCTCGCGCACCGCAAAGCCGTCGCCATACGAAGGCCTGGAGTTCACAACTGAAGCACCAGAGGCCGTAGTGCGACGCTTAAAAGAAGAAGACGGTGGCATGATTTGGCTAGTTGGTGGCAGAGAAATCAGTGAGCTTCTTATAGCAAATGAATTGGTGGACGAACTAATTGTTTCTATTCACCCCAAAATTCTCATAAGCGGAATTCCTCTTGTGGCCTCAAAGGAATGTGCCGTCGACCTAAAACTCGTCACCTATGAAGTCTTTAAGAGCGGACTCGTTCAGCTTCGCTATGAGATCATCAAAAGAGCCAAAGAAGTCGAAAAAACAGAAGTGAAAGACAAAGCAGAAAAGCCAAAGACTAAAAAAGCTACTAAGTCAAAGGCGAAGTAATAATAAAAACAGAAGTAGATATCGAATCAGTTACTCTGGAATTCTATTGAGAATAATACCGTCGTCAACAACTATTTTCACAACCTTGTTTGCTGAGTCTACCTCCAGCTTCGAGGTGCTGGTTCCGCTGACAAAGCCCTTCCAAGTAGAGGTCAAAGTGCTACCGTCATCTGAAATCAGGCAATTACCTACCACACCAAATTGCGGCATTGACCATCCACATTTCTTGCCCGTTTGCCAATAGCTATATTTGAGTCCGTTGGTGCCCATAAAGCTACCAACAATATTTGGTATCGCCCGAGGTGCCGCAGTGATTGAAGACGACGAGGTGACAACCGCAGCAGTTGGCGCAGAACCAACAGCTGCGCTTTTATCTTGCAGATCTAGAGAAGAAGAAGAAGAAGAAGAAGAAGCTGAGGCATTCGACTGAGCGGTGGCACTGGTCGCAACTTTCACTCGATCACGTGCGGCGAGAGTTTCTAGCACACTCACGGGAACTGCCCGAGGGCTCGCAGGGGCCACGGCAAGAAGCAACTCACCACCACTCCACTTACCGGCCTCAAGCACCGGTGTTTGCAATGTGCCGCGTTCGGCAGCAACTTGAGCTTCTACATTGGTTTTCAGATATTTAAAGGCATCGGTCAAAGTCGTTTTGTCGCCTTGGGCTTTAAAGCCGTCAATCAGAGTTTTAGTAAACACACCGTTGGCATAATTCTTAGACTCCCAACTTGACTGAGTTTTACTACTCGAACAAATTACTGCTCGACCTGTACCCTGTGCAATGGCAGCGGCATCCACATTGGATGTGCGCACCAGACCCTTACTATCGTTGGTATCACTGGCGCCACCAGAATGGCAGGCATCTAAAATAATCAAAGCACGATTGCAATGAATGCGCGTTTTGACAATATTAGATAGCGTCTGCAAATCGATGCCAGTGCTATATAACCTGTCGACCGCTGTATCATGCGCAACAAGATAATTGACACCACGCAGGTCTAAATCAGAAGCACTACCATGACTACTAAAATAAATTACAACCAAATCGTCCGGCAGTGCCACACGCGGCAAAAAAGAATCGCCTAACAAATCGAGCACGTTCTCTTTCGTTGCCTTTTCGTTGGTTAAGAGTCGCACGTGATCGGGCGCGAAATGACACTTGTCGACAAGAAAAGCGCGAAAGTCGCTAGCGTCTTTGGCGGCATACTTCAAATTGATAGATTTGTCTGCAAACTCACTGACTCCAACCACTACAGCCCACTTATCGGCTACTGGAGTGGCAGTCTCGACAGTTTTTGGAGTTTGGCCAACAGCGGCAGTAGCAAATACGAATGTTGAGGCAGAGGCAACCAAAGACAATATAAATCGTTGAAACACCACCCTTGTCTTCCTCTCGAGAAATGCTGGCAACAGGGAACTGGCTATTGAGCCTGTCTTTTGCACCCAAAGAACTAAATTGTAGCTTGCGGGTACCAATCAGTACAATTCTATTGGCCGATATTTACTGCGGTAGGTGCGGCATCCCTTGTAGTCAACCTGCTCTTAGGCGGCCTCTCATACAAGCTCTACGATGGACTAACTCCATCTGAAGAATCAACCTAATTGGAGATAGTCTCAATCGAAAGAATATGCAATAGAAGGGCACAATAAGTTAGGTGCGAGGTGTTTGGATGGAAATTTCAGAGAAAACGACCTTTACGCTATTTGTTGCAATCGGCGTAATCACTTCAGTGACCTTCCACTGGGTACTGAGTTTGTTTTTTGCTCGCAAATCCAAGAACTACTTTCTCTACGACCTATGGCAGCTCTGGCCAGACTCTCAGCCTTTTTTAAAGGCTCAGTGGCCATTTATCGCTGCGGCCACGGCAGGAGCCACCTGGGCCCAGCTTCAACCAACCATAGAAGAAAGCAATCAACCAGAGGTTCTATTTACACGAACACTAATACTGTTCGGTCCGACAGTTATAAGCTGGATACTAATGCTTTTCTTTGTCTCGTACTTGGCAGAACCTAAATACCCAGGGCGAGTTGCAACCATCGGAATACAGGCACTTCTGCTATATATTATTGCGGACAACTTAATTTTGGCAGTCAGCCTCTCGGGACTATTATTTTTCGTGGCACCCGCCCTAATCTTGACAGTTAGAAACTGTTTATTCTTACCTGTTTACGCTACCAACGGTCACAAACCGCTTTCTGCAATCCGACAAAGCTGGGCACTCACCGCACACAAATACTGGATAGTCAGTCGCTACATGGGCATACCAATAATTCTGTCTACATCCACAACCATGAGCCACTTGCTATTGGCTGAAGTACTCGGTGGGGATGGCCAACTTGCCGTTAAGAATCTTCCTCTATCCGTAGTTTGTGTCGTTCTTTTTCAATTGGCCAATCTTTTCATTGGCGGCTTTCTATATAAGCTCTACGACAGACTGACTACAACAGAAGAATCAACCTAATCTAAGAACGCCTCACTCGAAAGAATGTGCTCGCTAACGGGCACAATAAGTTAGGTGCGAGGTGTTTGGATGGAAGAAGTTGACTATATCGGACCTGCTATATTCGGGGCTCCGGCGCTGCTAGCATTTGTTCATTGGGCAATAAGTCTGTTTATGACGCGAGGAAAGGAAAATTACACGCGTATTGACTTAAGACAGCTTTGGACTGACTCGCTTCCATTTTTAAGAACTCAGTGGCACATGATCGCCCTTAGTGTAGCTATCGCCTTGTGGTTTCAGCTTAAACCAACACCAGAGGTAAATGATCCAAATTTTGCTGTAGAGACGTTCCTATCGCTATCTTCTTCGTCGGCAATATATTGGATCTTGGGCCTTTTTTATGTGTCTTACCTAGCAGCACCAAAATATCCCGGCCGCGTAGCCACCATTGGGTTCTGTAGTCTGGCTACGTACGTCATCGGAGACATGTTCGTGCTGCTACTGGGCCTCATAGGGACCGCCTTGTTTGTAGTTCCGGGCCTGATCATCTTTGTTAGAAGTTGCTTGTTTCTGCCTATCTTCGTGACTCATGAATCTAAGCCACTAGTTGCAATTAAGCAAAGCTGGTCACTAACCAAAGGCAAATACTGGCTAATCAGTCGCTACATGGGACTTCCAGCTGCAATCATGCTGGCAGGGTGCTTGCTTTCTGAGCTACCTACGACCTTAGCCAAATCAGACATTCAACATGTATCGCTAGGCTGGCAGGCGTTTATGCTTAGCACTACTGCTATTACAGAATGTTGTAACCTTATTATCTTCGGCCTTCTCTATCAGCTCTACGACAGACTTTCAAGAGAAGAGCCGAAAACCATTACCTAGAAAACTGTTCACGATAAACTCGCTGTGAGACGGTACCGAAAACACTGGCGAAATGCATGGTGTAAGTGAGACTGACAGCAAAACAAAGCCAGCAAAACTGCTGGCTTTGTTCGTGCTTAATAGCGATGAGAAAGATTTGTCGACGGTCTGTAAATAACAGTTCGATTAGGTCTATTCAAGGGTACTGTTCACGGCAGCACTCGATTTTATAATTTTGCCTGGCTTTGGAACAGGTTTGACAAAGGGTTCGCCAAACTCTATAGAGTCATTAACTTGGGGCTTGAATGGCTTTTTGATGTCATCTTCTAGCATAGGTTTCTTGATGGGATCTTTGATGCCACCATCTAAACTTGGTTCTTTGATTGGATTTTTAATTGGGTCTTTCAGGCCACCATCAGCAGGTATCTCCGGCTTCAAGATGGGCTTAAGAGGGTTCTCTAGAGTCGAGGGCTTTCCTGGCAGCAAGTCTTGAGGAGGAGTGTAACAACCCTTTGTGCTGTTGCCATAGATATCGGTGATTACTACGCACTTGACGTTGTCTTGAGATGACGCTGCTTCCTTCTTACCTAGTGTGGCTGTCATTTCCTTCCACGAATCTACAGCCATACTGCCGGCACCACTTTCGGTCTTGCCTGCATCCGCAGCAACATTGTCTTTTACTTGAGCGAAATTGCTAACTTCTTTCATTGTTCCTACCTCTATTAAGTGATTTCAAAGTTGCAGGTCATCACTCAGCAATGAGGTTCGATGACGTTGCCTGCTTCATGTGAACCAATCTAATCGAGAGTTGTTACGGCTCTGTGATTGAAAGTGGGACTAGCCAGGCGATACGCAGAAGCCCCTAAATTTCCACAAATCGAAGGTAAGCTGATTTTGTTGGCAATTTTCTAAGGAGTTCCCTATGTCTAGAGATCATGCAGTAAGACACAACAGCCGCGAAAAAGAACCAAACTCTGACTTTATCGTCGCTAATTTTGAAAAAGAAACTGCATCTGGAACTCTCCATGCCCTGAGCGAATTACAAGAATTATCAAAGAAAGACCCAAAAGCGTTCGCCAAGGTTTTGGAAAAGGTGAATGCCAAGGTCGACACATCATATTTGTCGATAGGCGAAGACGGAAAGAGCCGCGGCGATCTGGAAATAGTTGGCTTTGACAAAGGCGGCAGCCTCATTCTGAAAGATAAATCTACTGACGAATTGTTTGACCCACGCGTCAATCTGAAGAATGGCATACTTGAAATTCGTCGTCCAATAATAGTAGATGAGCAACCAACGGCTGCCTACGAAGAACCACGGCACCTCGCCCCAGTGGAGACTCGTGAATTTAAGCCAGTAGCACAAGAAGAGCTCAATTTCGATTCTGCATACAAGCTAGATAGCGCGCCCGGAGCCAAGAGAGCTCGCATCGAATACCCAGGTGAGTCTAAGCCTGCAGCTAGCGCTCAGATAGAGTACCCTGGTGAGCCCAAGGCTGCCCCTAGTCGCGAATATATTGAGTATCCTAGATAGGCTTCACCAGCTGGAACTTACTGGAACTAGATTGCACTCAGCGGGCCGGTGAGGAGAAGCAAAAAGATTTTTGCTTTGATCGACTTGCGATTAGCACCAGATATGGTGATAGTAAATTTGTTGTCAGCAATTTTCGTCAAGACAAACGGTGCTGGCTCTTTCAGATCATTCAGCTCTCGGCTAATCATGTCGGGAGCTGTTTTGCTAAGTGAACTTACTATCGTTTTCAACGCCTGTGAGCCAGGCTCAATAAACGAAACGATAGAGGTTTTGTCTTTGGCAAAGTCGCTCAGCGAACGAGCATTTTCGATGGTGGCGTCGGTGACAATACTCGTGTCTAAAACCTGCCACAGTTCAGGGTCACCGATATCTGCCAGTAACTCATTCATTCGTTGTGGTAGTTCACAAGATAAATAAGGCATCGCATTCTTGCCTGCAACTGTAGTAAATCGATCTTTGATTTGCTTTAGTTGCTGCGGGTCATTTGTCACCAATAGGTGCTTCCCATCAAGAGCGTCAGCGTACCAATAAGTGCCCTCGCCCTGCCATTCCATTTGGCAAGAATCTAAACTATGGTGATGACCAATCGTCTGTTTCTTTACAGCCTGAGCCAAACGTAGAAGCGCTGGCGAGTCATTCTGCAAAGTAACAATTAGACTCTTGACCAATCTCTTCGTGTCACCAGATTTTGGCTCACGAGATCTTATGTAGTCGGCTTTCGCATGCAATGCTGCAGCATCTAATCTGGCTGCATCTGATATGGCTACATCTGCTATTTCTACATCGGCAACAATCTGTACCAATGTATTGGCCTTCAATGTACTGTACAAATCTGCCGGAGCACTCAGCAGCGGCAAAATTGCAGACGAAGCAAGCGACAAATTTACGTTGGAAGACAACGAATCTGCCTGACCAAGCGCATCTGGAAGGATTACTGGAAGTCTCATTGCCGAGAGGAAAACAGTTTTTTCTAACTGAAGGCTATAGAAAACTAGCTGACGGTCATACTTTGCTGCCGACAAAAATTCAGACGCGGCAACTGATGCAGCAACATATGTGGATACAGACACACAACCACACAAGCAGGCAAAAATCGCTGCCAGAAACTTAGTAGATTTTGTCAAGACACTCATGAATAGCCAAACAATTGGAAATATCCAACGTCTACTTCGAAACCTCAAAATTTAGGTTGAAAGGTTCAGATTTTGCACCGTCGTCACTACTCGTCAGAGCAACATCATCTCCGACGGTCTCGAATGAAAAATCATCGACCCAAGCTTGGCCAGCGCCGTTCAGCATCAAACCAAAATCAATGTATGTGCTTGTCTCTGGTACTTCAACCACAATCTTGTATTGGGTCCAATCAGTGACATCAAGTATTGGACGGTCATCCATGTTGTCAAAACAATTTGGCTTGGCATTAGTGCTTGTCCAATCGCCAGCGATTCGCAACCAAAGTTGAGCGCGACCACTCTCACAATTACTCTTAACCCAGGCGGACATACGCAGACGTTTGCCCAGATAAGGCTCCGGCGAAAATCCTTGGCTAAGATAAGCCAATGGGCGCGGAGTTGGCACAACAGATTTCAAGTAGACACAACGGGTGCCGCTATGTTTGACCTTCTCATCGATGCCAGCGTCATAGTCGTCGCTGTTTGCTGAGCTGAAGGTCCACCCTGGAGGTAACTGGATTTTCTTTGTCTTTTTCATCAATCCCGCTATGGTCACTATTTGCTTTTTACGGCCAGACAATATCAAACCACAATGTTGACCAGGCGAAACCATGTCAGGGGGCAAATTGATTCTACGATGCCACCTTTAACGGTAGCCGATAGCGCACAGCTTCAGAGATATGCTCCATCAAAATATTCTCGCTACCTGCCAAATCGGCAATTGTGCGGGCGAGGCGCAGGATTCTGTCGTAAGCCCTGGCTGAAAGATTAAACTGCGAAACAGCTCTAGCCAGAAACTCTTTTGTCTTCTGCTCAACCTGGCAATACTTATGAAGTTCACGTTGGCTTAGACTGCTGTTGAAATTGAAACCGCCGGGCGTGCTGTTTGAGATATTTCGCAGTTTTTGCCTATCTACCGCCAGCTCTACCCGGCGCCTAATCGCCGCCGAACTCTCCTCCTTTACCTCACCAATTAGTTCACCAACATTGAGCCTCGAAACTACAATCTGCAAATCTATTCGGTCAAGGAATGGCCCAGACAAACGCCCCCAGTATCTCTCAGCCTGAGAAGAGGTGCAGAGGCAGAATTTAACTGGATCTCCGCGGTAGCCGCAGGGGCAAGGATTACAGGCAGCCACTAACATAAATGATGCCGGATAAGTAAGTGTTTGCCCCGCCCTCGATATCATTACCTTGCGCGATTCTAGTGGCTGGCGCAAATTATCGAGATGGGCACGAGGAAATTCGGTCAATTCGTCAAGAAAAAGCACTCCTAGATGACTCAATGAAATCTCACCCGGCTTCGGCCGGGCACCACCACCGACCAGGCCTATCACTGACGCACTATGATGGGGGTTGCGAAATGGCCTTTCTGCAACAATGTTGCCGCGTTCTGTGAGCAAGCCGGCCACGCTCCATAATTTCGTTAATTCAATTGCCTCTTCAAATTCAAGGGGCGGCATAATGCTGGGCAGCCGCTCTGCCAGCATAGACTTTCCCGAACCTGGCGAACCAACCAACAAAATATTATGGCGGCCTGCAGCGGCAATCTCTAGACCCCGCTTAGATTGAGGCTGACCTTTCACGTCGCGAAAATCTTTATGATGAACTACATTTGCCGCAGCACGAGCAAACTGCTCTCTACTGGCGCCTTCATATATGGTGCCATTCTCCAATGACTCGGCGATTTTAAATACTTGCATTAGGTGCGAAACCGGATAAACCTTAAGTCCTTCCACCAAGGCGGCTTCTTCTGCATTTCCCTCGGGAACGACAATGCCCCTGGCTCCGTTTTGACGGGCCGCAACGGCAATTGGCAACACTCCCGATACAGGCCGAACAGAGCCACTCAGTGACAATTCACCGATAAACCACAAATTGGCAATGTTCTCGAACGGCATCAAACCCGTGGCCGCAAGAATACCTGTGGCAATCGGCAAATCATAGCCGGGCCCTTCTTTACGAATGTCGCAGGGGGCCAGATTCACAACCCACTTTTTACCAGGTGGCATTAAGAAAGAACAAGCCTTAATTGCAGCTCTAACCCGCTCTTGTGCTTCTTTGACAGAGGCATCTGGTAGGCCCACCACGCTGATTTGCCCAAGACCTTGGCAGCAGTCTACCTCTACTTCTATAGGGTGGGCCTCAACACCGTGTACCGCCCCGGAGAATACTCGAGCAAACATAATTCAACCTCCCATAACCCGCTTCACGCCAATGACAAAATCACTCACATAAGTAGCAACGGAAAGTTGATCGATTTAGTTCAATTCTCTGCGTTAAAATTATTGGCAGTTAGTAAAAGGAATGGGGCTGAAAAGATGAGCGAAGCAAGAGTGAAGCGCGCCGAACTCAGTATAAGAGTTCGCAAACTACTGCCAGCCGTTCTTTTGGCAGTGACTTTTACGTTTAACTTGCAAGCGCCGACCCTAGCGCAAGCGCAAGCCCAAACCAAAGCAACCTCAGCGGCCACAACCACCTTTGTCGACAAGAAAAATGGCTACAGCATTGATTTTCCAAGCAATTGGAAAACCAAGAGCGATCCAATTGTTAGCCTCGTTGCCACCAGTGAAGCGCAAATAAAAGAAGCTAATCCATTTCCTAATGTGAAAATCGTTGTTCGGTCACTACCCTCAGGTGAAACTCTAGACAGTATCAGCGATCGCGCTATGATGCAGTGGTCATCGATGTGGAAAGTTGAATCAGATCAGCATTCAAATAAAGGCAAGACGCAGACGCGAAGACTAGTGTTGCAACAGCTTATTCCGCAACTGAATCTCAAAACGAAAGTGCTAAAAGTCTTTGCAGCAAGCGGCGACAATTACTACATAATTAGTTGCGCTGACAAACCAGAAAACTTTGAACAGTCCAAAAAGATGTTTGAGGCTATGGTCGACTCGTTTAAATTAGGAACCAAGTAATTAGCCAGCACTCAGAACTCTCACGACTGACCAATAGCTTTTTTGGCAAAAATAAATGGTTTCCATGGAAACCATTTATTTTCAGAAAGTGGACATCAGCAACTATGCAACTATTTAGTCTTGAGTGTAGGCTTGGCAGTACTTTCAATCTTATTCAAAACAGCGCGAGCATCAACGTTATCGGGTTGTTTTTCTAGAATCACATTTAATTCAGCGATAGCCTCGGCTTTGTTGCCTTGCTCGTTCAAAGCTGAAGCGAGGCCGATGCGAGCATCATTATTTTCTGGCTCAATTTCTAAAGCAGCGCGCTCTTCTCTGATTTGTGCTTCGATATCGCCAGACAGACCGAGCACCATCGCTAACTTGTGGTGATTTTTGTCACTGTGATCGTCTAGCTTGCAAGCTGTTGTATACGCTTCAATTGCAGTGGGCAAATTTCCGCGCCCAAGCTCGGCCTCAGCCAAAGCACAGAACGCTCTCGGCTCGGTAGCATCTAGTGCAATCGCTTCATTGGCTTGAGCGAAGGCCAGATCAAACATAGATTTTTTGGCATAGGCTTCAGACAAAACATAGTGAGCAATTGCATTCTTCGGATCAACTTCAATCGCTTGAGTCAAAATGGCAATAGCGTCGTCGTAACGACTGCGCTCGTTCAAAATTACGCCAAGGTTATTCAGAGCAGTAGCACTCTTAGGCTCGCTCAGAAGTGCCTCGCGATATTCGTGTTCAGCTTTTTCGTACTCGTTCATCTTGAAATATTCGTTTCCGCGAATTAGAAACGAAGCGGCAGTAGGGCGCAGTTGCTGACAGCCAGATAAAGCGGCAACGCCGCCACTAGAGGCTAACAATAGCAAGGCGAAAGCAAGACCGCTAAGTCTTGCCTTCTCTTTGCTATTTGTTCTTTGAATCATGCAACTAGGCATCTATTCCTGCTACAACTTGGCCAGCCGCTGCTGACACTTTCACTTTCGGTGGTTCGTTCAGTACTGCTAGTTCTTTCAACTGTTCTGGTGATGCTAAAGATGGTGCCCCGGTCATTGGGCAAGCACCAGATTGAGTTTTCGGAAAAGCAATAACGTCACGAATTGATTTGCAACCGCAGAGCAACATGATGATGCGATCGAGACCCAAAGCGATTCCACCATGGGGTGGCGCGCCTGATTCAAGAGCTTCAAGCAAGAAGCCAAATTTCTCTGATGCAGTTTCACGATCTAAACCAATTGCAGCAAATGCTCTAGATTGCAGCTCTTGAGAGTGAATACGAATAGAGCCACCACCAATTTCACAACCGTTATAAACGATGTCGTAAGCGCGTGCTCGTGCCTTTTCTGGATCAGATTCTAGATTGTCGAGGTCTTCTAAACGAGGAGAAGTAAACGGATGGTGCACTGCCATAAATCGACCTTGCTCATCGTCATATTCGAAGAGTGGGAAGTCGACGACCCAGAGCAAACTGTGACTATCAGGGCTAATAAGATCTAGTTCTTCAGCCAGCTTCAAGCGGAAGCGACCGAGCACATTGGCCACGCCTTTAACAGTGTCGGCTACCATCAATAGCAAGTCACCATCTTTAGCACCAGACAATTCTTTGAGTTTTTGCATTTCAGCTGGGCTCAAATGTTTGTCTAATCCAGAAGAACGATTAGCGTCTTTACCGAAGGCAACCCAGGCCAGGCCTTTGCCACCGACAGATTTAGTGTATTCATTCCACAAATCTAATTGCTTACGCGAGGTGCCTTCGCCTTTGCCTTCGAGAACAATGCCTTTTAATTCGCCACCTGATTCGGCAACCTGTTTGAAGACTTTGAACTCGCAGTTGCGTGCTACTTCCGTCAGGTCTTTGAATACCAGACCGAAGCGCAAGTCTGGCTTGTCGCTGCCATAGAGCCCCATGGCATCGGCATAACTCAAGCGCTGGAAAGGTGGATTGATATCGATGCCAGCACACTTAAACGCATCGACCAAAACACCTTCAGTAACTCGCATGACTTCATCTTCATCTACAAATGAAAATTCCATATCGATCTGAGTGAACTCTGGCTGACGATCGGCCCTCAAGTCTTCGTCGCGGAAGCAACGTGCAACTTGATAGTAGCGATCAACGCCGCTAATCATCAAGGTTTGCTTGAAGAGCTGAGGAGATTGAGGCAGGGCATACCAGTTGCCTGGGTTTAAACGACTAGGAACGAGAAAATCGCGAGCCCCTTCAGGAGTGGCTTTGCAAAGAATCGGAGTTTCAACTTCGATGAAGCCTTCTTGATCTAGGTAGCGGCGGATAGCTTGGCTAACGCGGTGACGCATTACAAGGTTGCCGTTCATTTCAGGGCGACGCAAGTCAAGATAACGATATTTCAAACGCAATGCTTCATCGACCTTGTCGCCTTGATCAAGTTGAAAAGGGAGTGGTTTGCAAGTGTTGAGCAATTCAAACTGATCAGGATAAATTTCAATAGACCCAGGGCCACTGTCTGATTTAGCTGTGCCATCAGGCCGCTTTGCAACGATGCCCTTAATAGCGATAACAAACTCGTTCTTCAAATCGACGAAATGTTTGTGAATCTCTTTGTTCTTATTCGGGTCAGCAATGAGCTGAACCTTGCCCGTAGAGTCACGCAGCTCAATAAAGATAAGGCCGCCTAAATCGCGCACCACATTGACCCAACCAGCTAGGCAGACCTCTTGCCCCGCCAACTCAGCGCTCATCTGAGCACACTTGTGATCTCGCTTAAGCCTCGAGCTACTCACTATCCAACCCCCTGAACTCCGATAAATACAATACTTTCTGCCTGTCAGTCGACGCTCGACCAGCCAAGACCAAGCCTATAGCGAATAATCTACAGCACTCTGGCGGCAATCTTGCGGCCATCTGGCAGCAAAGGCTCATTGTATCGGACTTTGGGCCCGTTCATGCGCCAACGAGGCCAGGCTGTTACGAATTGGAAGTAGTCAAAATTGAAGAACGTTCTATACTAAATATAGTTATGATAATTTTCACCATACTATTTTGAGTTAAAGAGTCAAATTTCCATGAGCTTTCTATCCGAACACCTGCCCAAAATCGCCATCGGCATTCTGGTAATTATTGTTGGCTTTTCCTTTATTTGGAAAGGATGGCAAGGTTGCGTCATGGGGCGCTTCCACTACTGGTCTGGCTTTTTGCCATTTACACTTCTGTCTCCCTGGGTTCTTCACTTGCCACAGGGCAAACGCTCGTTGGTTAAGACCAAGGAAGGAATGTTGGCTCATGTTCTCATTGGACCGTCATTCTTCCTGTGCGCCGTACTTTGTATTTGCGCCGGAACAGACTTAGTCGGCCTACCTGGCACAAAGACTCTCAATCACATTATTAATGGTGGCGATGAGAGCAAACCAACTTCAATCTCTTTCAATGAAAACACTGGCAGATACGACTTCCCTCTAGCCAAAAGAGCTAGCGAGAAATTCTACAAACAAGTGTTCGAGCACAGAATTCAAGAAGACACCGACCTTCTGGGCCGCAAAATCGAGAAAATTCTGCCTGATGAAAGAACCAACTTGAACGGTCAGACTGTTTCCAAGAACAAGTACGACAGATAAAGGCAAGAGACGAACGGTATTCAAGAGCTGTCGATCAAAAGCCCCAAAGCGATTGCCCCCTAAGAAAAAAGCCCTTAATTGGGCTTTTTTCTTAGGGGGCTCAATGTCGGTATACATCAACGGTCAGTACACATCAAATGTCAGTACATTACGCTCTATTTAGTTAAGTAGTGTCGCGGAAGCCTCACCAGCGCTTGAAGGCGCAAGTTTGCGGTGCTACCATGACCTATTGAGATATAATCAGATATCTTCTGTATAACTACAATTTTTATGAACAAGATCGGAGGTGAATTCGTTTGTCAGAGGTCAGAGTAGCCGAGGGTGAAAGCATTGAAGGCGCATTGAAGCGCTTCAAGAAGAAGATTCAAAAAGCTGGAATCTTGTCAGAAATCAAACGCAGAGAGCGTTACGAGAAACCAAGCGTTAAGAGAAAGCGTAAAGCTGAAGCAGCAAGAAAACGTCGCTCTTAAGATTCACCCATGACCATCATGCGAATTCCACATTCTAATTGATTGTTCCTAAAGCCCCAAGCAGTAAGCTGTTTGGGGCTTTTTGCTGCGCCGCCATACTCCTGCCGAGACCTGTCCTCTCTCTAGGTTTAATCAAATGACGACTGCAGCCGGGAGTGAAAATGTAAGTACCGGGGAATACCTTCAGTAACAAACTAAATGACAGTTGCTTTCGCTAGCAAAGTTGTTTGGCGTTATTAATAGGGTAGTGGTGGGAGATTGTGAGATGGCAAGTAACCAAAAGAAGCAGACTAGCAAAATTGTTTCAGTCAGCACCGACACCTTAAAAGAACAACTCAACAAGGCCTATGACGGCCGCGGTCATAACAGTAAACTGATGACTAATGACCAGAGACAAGGTTTGTTTGAATACCTTTGGGATTTAAAAGAAAAAGCTCTTATGGAGCACAGCAAGTCTGTAGAGGTGCCAAGTAATTGGTTGGAAGAAATAAGCGACAACGCTGCAAACAGCCGCTCCAACTAGTTCTGACGGCAGTAGTCTTACTGTCAGCTCAACTGCCTTGCTTCGCCCAAACTACATTATCGAACTCAAATAAGACACTCAAACAGCGTCTTTTGGTGCGTGAGCTAATTCTGCTTCAGGGCCACGCCAATCGCGCTAACCAAGCCTTAATAAGCAATGTAGAAGTACTGGCAAACCGCTTGCCGGTACTTCTTTCTTATGCAGATTCACAGGGCACTCAAAACCTCAACGACAATCAAGCCCTATTACAAACCCTCGATAAAGTGGCCGGCCTTAACCCTTTCGAGCAAGAGCCGCATCTCAAAGCTGAACTGGACCGCACAAAAATGACTTTAGAATTTGAGGGTGTAGGAAAAATCAATGATGGCCTCAGGCAAAAAGATGCACAAGCAACGCGCAGCCGTGTGTTCTTCCGCCGACCGACCATAATCAATCCCACAGAACCAGTGCGCACTGTTGATTCGTTGCCGGTTGAAGATGGCGGCCGCTGGCCCGGCACAATCAATATATTGATCGACGCCACCGGCGCTTATGTAGTTTTTGCAACAGGACTAGATGGTCGCAGCGTCAAAGACGGCGACAAAACAATCTGCAAAAGCGGACACCTCAACTGATTTAAGACTTTTCTGAAAACTCAACCTGATCTAACTTCGGTAGCTCACCCAGTCTAGATCTAGGCTTATCCCCAGGTGATAAACCCACGCTATTCGGTAACCTCGTAATAGCAAACCTCAGTTGGAGAACGAACATGCAATCGAATCATCTCACAAGGCTACTTGTGGGAGGGACAACTCTTGCCCTCCTGAACGCCGCTCTATCAGTATCAGTGATGACACTACCGGTATCAGCAAGAGAACTCGTCGCCAACGCCAATGCAGTCAATACAGCAGGCGCTAGCAATGCCGGTGTCAATGTGACCAGCCGTCAATCAAGACAGGCCCAACGCAATAGAAGGCCAAGACAAAGCAGCTATCAAGCCAATCAACAAAATCAAGGCAACCAGAAGGCCAGTGAACAAGCCGATCCAGGCACGCTGTTAGCGATGGCGGCTGGTGGCAAACAACTGGGCGCCTGCCCGTTGAAACATACAGACGTGCAGGCAGAAGTCTCAGGTTACATCGCCAGAGTAACTGTGAAACAGGTTTTCCAAAATCCCTTCAAAGACAAAATCGAAGCAGTGTATACATTCCCTCTCTCAGAGAATGGTGCTGTGGATGAAATGCAAATGAAAGTGGGCGCCAGAGTGATAAAAGGCACCATCAAAAAACGCGAAGAAGCCAAGCAAATCTATGATCAAGCAAAAGCAAACGGCTACGTCGCCTCACTACTAGATCAAGAGCGCACCAATATTTTCACTCAATCTGTAGCCAACATCGAGCCAGGCAAAGAAATTGAAATAACAATCAAATATATAGAAACTCTCCCTTATGAAGCAGGCAAGTTTAGCTTCACCTTCCCAACCGTGGTGGGGCCAAGGTTTATCCCGGGAGAGCCCGTAGGCAAGTCGAGCGGCGGCTGGGCCAACGATACAACCCAAGTGCCAGATGCTTCGCGCATCACACCAAATGTAGTGGCAGAAGGACAGCGCGCGGGTCATGATATTTCTATCAATGTTCATCTCAATGCCGGTATGCCAGTCTCGCAAATATCTTCCAAGCTGCACGAAGTGCAAGTTCGCAACCCCGGCAGTGGCCAAGCAGACATCAGCCTTGCAGACAAAGCGACTATTCCTAACAAAGACTTCGTCTTAAGCTGGAACGTAGCCGAAGACACTCTTAAGAGTGGTTACGTCACCTACCGTGACCCTTCAGCCAAAGATGGGGCCGGATACTTCACCGTGATGTTAATTCCGCCAAAAAGAATTACACCAGAGAAAGTAGCGCCTAAAGAGATGGTATTTGTCATAGACTGTTCGGGCTCACAGAGCGGCGCACCGCTGAACAAAGCCAAAGAAACCATGCGCTACATTCTCGATCACATGAATGCCAATGATACCTTCCAAATCATCGCATTCAGCAGCAGTCAATCTCAATTTGCCGACAAGCCACAGCCAGTCAGCGCCGAAATGAAGACTAAAGCTCGCCACTTTATCGACGCGCTGCAAGCCAATGGTGGCACTTGGATGGCTCCGGCAGTAGAAAAAGCATGCGCAATACCTGCAGATGGCAACCGTCTACGCATCGTCACTTTCATGACCGACGGCTACGTGGGCAACGATTACGAAGTAATGGGCATGATCAAAAAGCTCAGAGGAAAATCGCGCTGGTTCTCCTTCGGCACCGGTAATAGCGTCAATCGCACCCTAATCGATGGCATGGCCAAAGAAGGCGGCGGAGAGGCCGAATATGTTCTCCTGAATAGCTCGGCAGAAGAAGTCGGTAAAAAATTCTACGATCGGATTTCGTCACCTGTGCTCACGGACGTTGAAGTAAAAGTAGATGGAGTAACGACCAAAGAGGTCTATCCCAAAGAAGTCTCAGATGTTTGGGCAGAGCGGCCACTTTACTTCAAAGGGAAATATATAAAAGGCGGCCAAGGCACCATCGTGCTAAAAGGTTTTGCTGCTGGTAAACCCTACGAACAAAAACTCAATGTGCGCTTCCCCGAATCTGATACCAAAAACCGTGGTGTCGCTTCAATGTGGGCCCGCGCCAAAGTCGACAGATTAATGAGCGAAGACTGGTTCGGCGCACAATCTGGTCAAGCCAACAAAGAAATCAAAGACGAAATAACCACAGTTGCACTCGACCACCACATTCTCACTCAGTACACATCGTTTGTGGCCGTTGACGAAAGCCGCGTAACCAAAGGCGACCCCAGCAAGACAGTAAATGTCGAAGTTGAAATGCCAGATGGCGTTTCAAGAGAAGGCGTATTCGGTGGAGCAAGAGATGCCAAAGCATATTCTAGCGCCCAACCTATGGCATCGCTTCCAGCGCCATCTGTGCGCGGCTCTATGAATGGCTATATGAGCACTAGAGCAATAGCATCTGCCTACGGTGGTGCTGGCGGCGGTGCCGGACAAGCTAGCTTTGGAAGCGGCATCGCACGTCGCCAAATGGCAGGCAACGGCATCTACTTGAAGAAGGGACAACTAGACGCAGGAGCGATGTACAAGCAACGGACCAACTACGCCGTCGCAGGCGCACCGTCAGGAGCCATGTCATTTGCTGAAGCTAGCAACGGCCCAACCTCGGCACCAGCAGCGCCGAAAGCAAAAGAAGAGAGAGAAGCTGTCGATCGCTTAAGCGACAAAGACTCATCTAAAAATGGTGGCAAACACGACGATTCTAGACTCTCACCCACGAAAGCCGAGGTAAGCAATAGCAAAATGTCCAGTGCCTTGGTCAATGAACTGAGTTCTGGAACAAACAAACCCGGTCGTGAGAAATCGCACAAAAACAAAGGGTTTAAGTTGAATGCCCAAGGTCAAATCGACCGCTACCTGCTGACCATAACCATCAAAGACCTGACAAGCGAAATCGAGAAAATCTTAAAAGCACTCGGTATCGATATCGTATCGAAAGAATCAACCAAGACTGATGCTCACGGTGCGAAAACAACAGTGGTAAAAGCCTTTGTCAAACCTGACAAAATCGAGGCTCTAGCCAAACAAGATTTCGTTTTACATATCGACCTTGCTTCGGACCGCAAGTAGAGACTGTAATCTGAAAACAAAGGGTCGCCTGAAAAGGCGGCCTTTTTGTTTTCAGAAAGTGCTCGGCAGCTGGCCAAAGACAAAAATTATGCAAGAATGGCATATATCAAAAGAATGGCCTATATCAATTGCAGTAACAACTGCTCAACAGGAATCCCGTGGCTGAAGAATCACCATACGCCGTTCTCAAGCTTCCAGATTACAGATTGCTGCTATTTAGCCGCCTGCTGGTCACGATTGCCGTACAGATTCAGGGAATAGCTGTCGGCTGGCAAATCTACGCAATCACCAATAGCCCGCTCGCATTAGGCTTAGCGGGATTAACTGAGGCCATCCCAGCCATCGGAGTGGCTCTGTATGCCGGTCACGTAGCTGACATCATAGACAGGCGCAAAATCGTTCTCTGGGCTGTAGCCTCTTTGGTCTTTAGCATGGCCATCCTTACTATTTGTACTCTCAGCACTCACCACAACCCCACGCTCCTAATCTGCATATTCTCAATAATTGCCCTATCAGGCATATCGCGCGGTTTCTATGGTCCAGCAATCTTCGGCATTGTCTCAGACATTGTTCCGCGACCGCTTTTAGGCAATGCCGCTGCCTGGAACAGCACGGTTTGGCAGTCATCCGCAGTAGCAGGGCCGATTCTGGGCGGAGTTCTATATGCTTGGCTCCATGCACCTTACACGTACTTGATTTCAACTTTAATGCTCGTGGCCGCCTTCATCAGCTTCTGGCAAGTAAAATCTCGCACTGTCATCACCCCGAAAAAGAATGAGAGCGTTTTTGCCAACATAAAAGAGGGTCTTGATTTTGTTTTTCACAATCAAGTTATTCTCGGCGCCATGGCACTCGACTTATTTGCCGTTCTCTTTGGCGGTGCAGTCGCCTTGCTGCCAATATTTGCCAAAGAAGTTTTTCATTGCGGCCCCGAAGTGCTCGGCATGCTAAGAGCGGCACCGTCGCTCGGTTCAATGACAACAGCTATTGTGCTCACTCACCATCCAATCACCCATAATTCAGGCAAAATATTCATGCTGGCAGCAGGCGGTTTTGGAATTTGCATGATTGCCTTCGGCCTTTCAACCAACCTCTATCTATCGCTAATTATTCTTGTCATCAGTGGTGCGCTTGATGGAATAAGCGTTTGGGTAAGAAGCACAATATTCCAACTCAAAACACCAAACGACATGAAAGGCCGTGTTTCTGCGGTTAACAACATGTTCATTGGATCATCAAATGAAATAGGTGAATTTGAATCTGGTGTCACTGCAAGATTTATGGGCCTGGTACCATCAGTAGTATTCGGTGGAATCATGACCCTGCTTGTAGTGCTCGTGACGAGCGTCAAAGCACCAAAACTAAGAAATCTGAATATTCATGAATTATACAAAGAACAATCAGAAGAACTCTCGCAAAAGAAATAAGTTAGAGATGCCGCTACGAGAGTAGAAGAGCCCTCATAGCGCCTCTCTTATAGAGTCGCAGGCACTCCTGCAAGAAGCCAACAGGTGATTTACCCAAAACTTGAAGCGCTTCTCGATGATCAAAAATGAACACACAACATATTGTCAGAAAAACCGCACTCCAGAAATAGTAAATTGCTTGTCGAGTCAATTTAGAATAAGGCAACATTTCTTTGTGCATGAAGCTCCAATGAAACTTAAGGTGAGCTATTTCATCGCGAACAATTGAAGAGAAAATTGCGCGCAGTGCTTGGTCGGGAAGGCCATCCGCGCAGGCCTTATAGAAATTCCTTCCAACTATTTCGGCTGTCAGAATAATGAAAATCTCGGTTTTCAAACCCATCAAATGCCGCAAGCTGACAAAAGCATAGTCGGTCCAATGCCAAGTAATTAAGTAGCCCTCCATCAGCTCAATAATTCGCGCCAAAACTAGAGCATGACCATTTTCTTCTTTTATAAATAGATCAATGCACTGCTCAAAAGTAGGATCATTCAAGGTCTTTGCATACTTACGCAAATGGGTACCATCGCCAGTTTCGCCAATCTGAAAGCGCTGCAGCGATTTGATAATAGGCACGCGAACTGTGTATGGAATATCTAAATATTGTGGCCAAACAAATGCTTGTTTATCTCTTCTATTATTTTCGAAATAAGAAAGCCAATATTTCGATGAAAAAGTGTTGTGTTTAAAAGTGGCTCTAGCTCCATCATCTGGAGCACCTCCACTAGATGGTTGAAATAATCGCTGTGAAGTCATCCTGTAATCCTCGCCATATTGGTTCGTCTACTCTGCGACATTTGTCAGCTCGTCAGTTCAATACGAGACTAGCAGAGGAGTCACTAGCGAGAGGTAAACATATGACTTGCATTGATCGCTCAAAACAAAAAGCGAGTAAAGACTAAGAAGATCGATGTAAGCCGTGCGATCTAATTTCGGCTTTCCATTTAATCTGCAACAACAGTGATTGGCAAAAGCCTTACCCAGGCAGCCACGCGAATATTAGAGCCTTCTGCCAAAAGCTGAAAATTGCACCGATTGTGCAAAATAAAATCTGTTGCCCTGACAGCATCACTGTAGACAAATCACGGCAGTTTCTAAACAATTAAACTTAGGACGAGGAAGACAATTCTTCTACAACTTTGATTAGGCCCTGCAGCACCTCTGCAAGCTTTTCGTAGTTGAGTTTTTCTGGAGTATCTTGCTTGTCATGGTAATGCGGATATCTGTAGTTGGCGGTATCGGTGACCATAAGTGCGGGGTAGCCAAAGCGCCAAAATGAATCTTGATCGGAAAACCGCACACCAGAAACGAATTCTGGTAATGCAATTCCCTGAGATGGAATCATCCCAGCAGCTCGAAATGATTTCAAAGCTCGCCTGAGTAGAGACTTAGATTTGAGATTAGCGAGGAAAAGCAGGAAGTTACCTGTGTCAGGGCAGATCAGACGCAGAAGTGGATTGGGAAAACTCTGACTGCCTGGCGAATCGCTGTAATAGCCAATAGTCTCCAAAGATAGCATGGCAACAATTCTGTCTTGTCGTTCATGGCAGAGCTTTGCGTATTGATAACTTCCCATTTTATCGGTATGGAAGAACGGGGGCTCTTCGTTGGTGAATGCAACAAAACGTACTGTCGTAGAGAGTTTTGTATCGGCGAAATAACTAGCGAGTTCCAAAAGAGCACTAACACCGCTACCGTTATCGTTGGCAGCAGGGCAATCGTAGACTGAGTCGTAGTGAGCTCCAATTACAACGATTTGCTCAGGAAAATGCGAACCCTTAATCTCGGCAATTATGTTCCTGGTGAGGTGCTTAACTTTCGGAAAAACGACTGTGCCGTTTCTCTCCTCGTGGCTCTCTTGTGAAAGCAGCTCAACATCGTACTCTTGCTTATCAACAGCAAAACCAAATTCGTTAAACTTATGCTCAATATAAGCTGCAGCCAGCTCTAGACTCGCAGGTGCACTTGTAAGACTACGACAGCCAATCTCGGAAGCCAAAACCACTACATGCTCACGAAGACGCTTGCTAAGGCCTTCTAGAAATGAGTCTGTCACTATTTAACCTTGCGCGTAGAAGCAAGAGTCTAACTAACGTAAACAGGGTTGTCTAGGCATATGAAAGCCATTATATAAAGGCTTTCAGACCATTTAGTGCATATTCTCATCACACCGCCCAGGCAATCGCCAATTTGGTCGCTATTAAAGCAACCTTTAATAACGAATTTCCCAATTAAAGGAAAATGGGTTATCCTTTAATAAGACCGAACGTTATTAAAGGAACCTTTAATAAGAATGGAAAGAAACCGGAAGCGACTAGGACAGCGTATACGTTGCTCAACAGTGGATGAAGAGTACTGGGCGCTAGTTCCTAGGCCCCTTCCACCAGAGCAACTTGAGCTAACGAATCTCCAAACTCTAATCGAGCAGGCCAGTCAAGCACTTGGTCGCTTAGACGGTTTGGCGACAGTTCTGCCAGACCCACATCTATTTCTATACGTCTACATCAGAAAAGAGGCTGTTCTATCATCACAAATTGAAGGGACCCAATCTTCGCTTTCTGACCTACTCTTATACGAAAGCGAAGAATCACCCGGCGTTCCACTAGATGACGTGCAAGAAGTTTCTAACTATGTTGCTGCTATGAATCACGGTTTAACTCGATTGAAAGATGGGTTTCCTCTTTCGATGCGTCTTATTAAAGAAATTCATGAAGTACTTATGACTGGTGCACGCGGTGGAAACAAAGCTCCAGGCGAATTCCGGCGAACCCAAAACTGGATCGGTGGAAGCCGTCCGGGCAACGCCGCATATGTGCCACCACCTCCAGATAAGGTCATGGAGTGCATGAGCGACCTTGAAAAATATCTGCACAAAAAAGACGACAATCTTCCATTGCTTGTTAGAGCAGCTTTGGTACACCATCAATTTGAGACTATACACCCGTTTCTAGACGGAAACGGAAGACTGGGTCGCCTACTCATAACTCTTCTGTTCTGCTCTGAAGGAATACTGACAGAACCTCTCCTCTACTTAAGCCTTTACTTTAAAACCAACAGAGAAGAGTACTACTCGCTACTTCAGACAGTGAGAGAAAAGGGCGAATGGGAAGAATGGCTTCGTTTCTTCCTCATCGGAGTCAAGGAAATTGCTTCTCAAGCCACTCAGGCAGCTCGCGACATAATGACAATGGTTCAAGCAGATAAAGCCAAAATCGCCTCGATCGGTCGTGGTGCAGGCTCGGCAATTCAGGTATATCAATACTTAGAAAAGCAGCCACTAGCAGTGATCCCCAAAATTGTAAAAACGCTAGGGCTAACAACTCCAACGGTCACATCCGCACTGAATAACCTCAAGCAGCTTGGAATTGTTCAAGAAGTAACTGGTAGACAACGTGGCCGTATATTTGTTTATGACGCCTACTTGAAGATACTAGAAAAGGGCACAGAGGCCCCGTAAACTAAAGTGAAAAATCAGCATCGCTCAACTTCGGATTGAGAGCAACTCGATCAAAAGTCAACTCTGTCTCTATATGAAATGTCGAGTTCTTCAAAGGCTCAAACTCAGTCTTCTCTGCTTTGCCAAAGTTTGCAATGGCATGAAATACTTCGCCAGTTTTTGAAATGGCGTTGAAGATATCTCTAGAAGCTTCAGAATTGAGTGGTCGAGTTGTCACTTCTATTGTATGAATGAAATAACTGATGCTTGAAACAGTAAGGCGAACAATACCAGAAGCACCAAGGTCACCTTCCAAGAATAGCTTGTTCGCTTGCTCTTTAACCTGTACCAATCTAAAGCTATTACGTTTCACATACCAAAGACAATTTTCTTTAGGAGACAAACAATACTTGATGAAAGTAAGTAATTCTTCCGGCAGATCCAGCATATAGAACGCAGACATTGCTGACGAAAAATTCTCACCTTTTACAAACTTGGCTCTCTCGTCACCGGGACCCTTTACAAACAGAGAGCTGCCAACGAATCGATACTTACAGTCGGTATCATAAAAAACCAGCAGAATCTCATTTGGCTTACGGAAGGAAAGTTGAAATGCTCTAGTAGAAGGCGGATTTCGGGTCTTACTATCTGTAACCTGACAGTCTCTCACCCAGTTGCCATTCAACACAAAGGTGTCAAGATCGCGAACAACCGCAAATGATTTCTCTAAAATTTCCTGAGCGTTCACGGTCCTACTCCTTTAACTGATGCGACGGCAAGGCCACATAGCATGAGTAATATGCCTCACGATCAAAGAACGGTGCTCTTTTTTGAAATGGATTGGTGGGAACGTACTTGGTCCAACCAGGGAGCTTATCAATAAAAGTGCGCTGACCAAAACCCACCAAGGCATAGTCTTGTTTATCAACAACAAGAATTTGCTCACTCTTATAAATATTTGAGCCTACTAGCCAAAAATATCTATCATCACTCCAATCAAATTTTGCTCGCAAGTCTTGAGCCAGTTGCAAATGAGCGGTCTTTTTTATGTCTTCAAGCATGAAGCGATGACGCCCCCGGTAAAGCCCTTCTTCGTCATCACGCCCAGCGAGAAAATACCAAAGATCGAGCAGCGCGACATAAGTCGGTGAAGTAAATCGACTATCAAAACTAAAACGCTTAGGTGAATAGAGCTTGCTTGCTCCATCTCCCTTCTCACGAACCAAAAGATTATTGGGCAACAATTTGGCGCTAAAATCGCGCGCAGGCGGAGTGCAATTCGTAACGTCAATAGTCAACTCAATTGGATGACGATACTCAATGGCAATATCAAACTTAGTCGGTGCAATGTCAGACTCTGCTTCATAGAAGAGTTCGCCCACACCCTGAGCGCTAAAGTAATTGCCTTTTCTCAGTTTGAGCCAAACTTGCTCAATAACCTCATAGGCATCTTTCTTAGTTGTGTTTTCCAAAGCAACCTTTCGTCAACTGTCTATAAAAACGATCATAACACCCAGCACTTTTGCTCTACTCTTTGCAATACCGCCCCCATGCTCCAGAGCCAGGGCAGAATTCGAGAGGTACCAACTGAAAATAATAAGCATTAGCCTCTGGGCTATTAGCTTAAAGAATTCACCTGGCGAATCAATGGAGCCAAGAGTCCGCGAACTGCATACTCACTGCGAACGCTTGTCAGCTCCTCATTTTTCAACTCTGATCTCTCATGCGTGGATCTCTCGTGGCTTTCTTTGACGCCAGTTCCCAGTAATTTCAAAACACCGGTCACCTTCTCACCAGCTTCAAACCTCTCGATTTTCTCTGCTGAGAAAAGTTTCTCCAGACCATCATGCCCAGTCGATGGAGTCAACTTCTCCAAATAAAACTCGGTACCCAAGGCAGTCAATATTCGCGTCTGCTCTTTCACCGGCAATTGCGCCCACTCTCTATCTAACTGGCGCATTAGGTTATCTGCGTCGCGGAGAATCTTGGTGTTATCGCCAAAGTAAGCGGCCTCACCAAGACTGCCTAAATAGTTACCCGTGCCGAAAATGAAGTCACGACCGTTAACGACAGCCTTTGCCAGTGAGGTTCCGAACTTATCACCATACTCCGCGGCAGCAGCTCTATCATTTTTCAAAATGGCGCCCACAAAGTCAGTTGTATGAGCCAAATTCTCTAAAAAATGCCCAACCGCCTCTGTCGGACCCACAATCGCACCAATGGTTCCTTCAATGACAATACGCCTTGCTGTATCACCGGCAGCGGTGGAAACGTCAGACAACAATTGCAGCTGCTGATCTAAAGGCAATTTTGCCAACTGGTCGGCAACCCTCATCCACCCTTCGAAATTGTTCTCAGGAGCGACAGCAATAGCCGGTCGCTCAACATTTTCTTCGACTGAACCGCGGAGAACAAGAGCCGGCTTCTCGGGCGTCGCGACCTCTTGCATTGAATTCTCGTGGGTGGAAATTATTCGCGCTTGCACCTCTAGAGTGCGAACCACTGCTGGTTGATCCGTGGAAATAGAAGCAGAATGACTAGCTACTTCAGCTGCATGGAGCGGTTTCACTCCATGCGGATGAACATCAACATTGGTAGCACCCTGCAACGGTTCATTCAGTGAGTAGGCCACCGCTTGTAGCTCTATCGGCTTCATCCCATTAGACAAACTAGCCTCATCCAGTGACAAGGCCACGGCCTTTAGTTCTTCAGGAGGTGCTATCGCATCGAGCGACAATGCCACAGCCGTTAATTCTTCTTCCACCTGTGGTTTGAGCAGTGGTTTGAGCAGTGGTTTGAGCACAGGTTGCACTTCAAAGGCGGGTTTCGCCTGCTCACTACCAGGGCTTTTTCGCGAGACAACACGGTCACCAAAATCAATTTCTATGCTCTCACTCTGAGCATCCAAATCAATGCCGCTAAATCTGCGCAAAGAGCCATCACTGGCATTTGTGCGAGCCTGTGACACAGTAGCCAACTCAGCAGATCCGGCATTGCGAAGGTCTTGAGCATCGGAGCTTTTAAGAGTCTTAGCCTCAGCTGACTCTGCCTTTCCTTGGTCACCCGGTTCCCTTACTTTGTCATCTGGCATGATCCACTCCAGTTGCTTATAAACAAAGCTATTCCCCTTCTCAAGGCTCTAAAAACTCGAAATCATCAAAACTAAGATGGTTCGCAAGCCGTCATCTTGAACACTGATACAATGCTCAGCGCTAGCTGGCATAAAGAAAATGGCAAAAAGCCAGGAAGTCAGTCATGGCAACACTGAGAGGCGGAAAACATGCTTAAAACCCATGGCAGGTTCGAATACTCGGCCATCATCGATAGACCCAAATTCACTTGGCCAAATGGCAAGAAACTAGCAGTCTATTTAGCGCTCAACCTTGAACATTTTAGCTATGGTGAAGGGATGGGGGCGAAGCTCGCTCCTAGCGCTAGTCCAGACGTTCTCAACTATGCCTGGCGAGAATATGGCAATAGAGTTGGCGCATGGAGAATGCTCTCTATGTTCGATAAGTTGGATTTGCCTGTTTCAGTGTTGGTCAACACATCACTATATGAGCACTGTCCACAGCTCGTCAAAGCCTTCAGCGATCGCGGGGATGAAATAGTAGCTCACGGCTACTCAAATGCGTTTTCTCAAAGCGATATGGCTATCTCTGAAGAACGAGAAATGATTGCTCAGGTCAGCGCGGCAATCAAAAAGCATCAAGGTCAGCTACCCAGGGGTTGGCTCTCACCGTGGATTGCAGTAAGCAACGACACTCCCGATCTACTTGCAGAACAAGGCTATCAATACACATTGAATTGGTGCCACGATGACCAGCCGACTTGGTTCAAAACGACAGCCGATAAGCCTTTTCTCTCTGTGCCTTATCCACAAGAGTTAAACGACATTCCAAGTATTATTGGCAGGCACATTGAAGGTGATACTTTCGCCAATATGATTATTGATCAATTCGATGAAATGCTAGAACAGTCAGAACAGCAACCGCTTGTAATGGGAATAGCTCTGCATGCCTATATTACCGGGCAACCTTTCAGATTGCGTCATCTTCGTCGTGCCTTAGAGCATATTTGCAAACAGCGCCATTCAATTTGGCTATGCACCGCGGGTGATATCGCGAAGCATTTTGGGAAAGTAAACCAACAATAATTCAACTGTTGGAATAGCACCCTGGTGCCTCGCAGGCCCAATATACTCATTAAAACTCTAAAAAAGCGAGCTCTACCGTGCCTAAACATTCGGCTGCATGGTCCGTTTGGATTACTTTAATTTTCATTGTTGGCTGCACAGCTAGCAGCAAATGCACTGCCTTAGGAAAAAATGCAGAAGGGAACCGGTCACAAATCGGGCCGGCAAGAGAGACAGTAAAGCAAGCCAGCGGCTATCCCAATAACATTCGCGACGGCCTCGCCCCGGCCCAGTATTTCCGGATGGCAGAAGTACTCTTAGGCAACTACGATCTGACAAATGCAAAACAATGCCTGCAAAAGCTGATGGACAACAAAACCTCTCCACAAGCGCAACAGTATGCATATCTTCTAAACAACACTGCGATGCCCAAAGAGGCGGTTCCAGATGAAGCCGTGAATCTTTTAAAGCAAGCAGAACTAGTCGAGAAGCAGCAGGATATTGAACAAGCAACGGCTATGTACCAAAGTTTAGTCAAAAAGTTTCCGAAATTTGAATGGGCCCACACAGAGCTAGCCAAAAACTACGCCTACTATCGTCAAGATCAAAAAAACGCAGAAGTACTGCTTGAACAGTCTCTGGCGCTAAATCCAAACAACACACAAACACTACAGACCTGCATTACTCTTGCCAACAACAAACAACAGCATGAAAAAGCTTATGAATATTGCATACGTCTGCGGGCAGTCGATCCAACTTACTCGTCTTACTATCTAGACTGGGAGCTGAACAACCATGATCGCTCCGCTAATCTTAAAAATCTGATTCACAGAGCAGCGCCGCGCATTACACCGCTGGCGCCACTACCAAATGCGGAAGCGACGCAGGTAAGCATGCCGCGCCCTATAAACGAAACAGTTTCAGATGCAGTCAAACACAACACGCACACTTTAATGCTGCAAACAGCGCGGCAATCGATGCAACAAACAACTGAACGCGAAGAAAACTATCCGCCGCAAATGATAAATGAAAGAGGCGAAGTGCAAATTACCTTTGGTGATAACGTCGACACAAGTGGTTCTTTCAGCCATAATCTGCTGGCAGTGAGGAGCGACCATCGCACTCAATATTGGAATAAGCAGGGCAAACAAGCTTTTGCCAAATCCTTTGACGAAGGTCTCGATTTCTCGGAAGGACTAGCTGCAGCAAAAGATGGTAAATGGGGCTTCATCGACAGCACTGGTCAGTTTGTAATTTCAAACGAACTTGAGTATGCCACGTCATTCTCTGACGGCCTGGCCGCGGTTGTGATTGAAGGCAACTGGGGCTTTATCAATACAAAAGGCGAAATAGTAATCGAGCCTATCTATGAAAAAGCCAAACCGTTCTCGAACGGATTGGCTCTCGTGAAACTGCGCAACAAGCTCGGATACATAGACAAGAACGGGAATCTAGCCATACCTGCAACCTTCGACAGTGGTCGCCCTTTCTCTGAAGGGCTAGCCGAAGTCGGAATACTCGACAGTGGAAAACACGAGCTTCGACTTTGTTATATCAATACATCAGGCAAGGTTTGCCTCGATACTTCGAAGATTGAGGCGTCGGCAGAGCCTGACGCGAAAGAGCCAGATGTTTACAACCTTGACGATGGTACGACCCTATTCGGATTCAAGAACGCAACTGGAATGAGTTCGAGCGACAAGCGACCACGTGATTTCCACTGTGGTCTAGCCGGAATTAAACTCGGCAAGAACTATGGCTACATCAATAAAGACGGCAAAGTAGTGATACCACCTGTATACACAGCTGCCTATGATTTCTCAGAAAATCTAGCAACAGTACAACCAAATAATAATTTTGAAAAAGCAGTGATCGATACTTCTGGTACCACGGTAGTTGGACCGCAGTACAAAGAAATCAGCCAATTTCACGATGGTATTGCTGCTGTTAATCAGTGGCAGCACTCAAGCTCAAATGCACTATGGGGATATATAAACAAAAAAGGTGAACAAACTCTACCGCTGCAATATTTCGAAGCAACAACATTTTCAAGCGGATTGGCCAGAGTAAGACCGACACAGGTGTCCCAAGGTTCGACCAAACTTGCTCCCGTGAATGACGCACCAACTGCGGTTACACTACTTGCCGATAATAGCCTATGGGCAAAAACAGCAACAAATAAAATAGTTGCTGCATGGCCAGCAGAAACAGCGTGCGAAGTAGATAAGCGGACACAGTTTACATTTAAACTAGACCAAGCTGGAAACGTCTACGACATAACTTTCATCAGTGGTTGTGCCTCGCCAAACACAATGCTAGCTACCGTGCATTCCCTACTATTTGCCATGCCATTTGAGAGGCAAACGGGCCCTGGTCCGATTTATCTCGATATCGAATCTGATAGCTCTGCTAAACCCAAAATTACAATAAGTAGCGCTGGAGAAAGAGCTGCCAGAATCGGAGAAGAAATAGAAGATAAATCGGCGAATGCCGAAGACAAAATACTCAATGGCATGCCAGAAAATCGAAATTCACAAGACAGCAGCATGCTGGCTGAGTATATGGCCGAAAAGCTGGTTTTCCTTTGCGAAAAGTCTGCCAAATATCCAGACTCTCCGTCAGTTAATGCTGAGCTTGCCAAAATATTTAACGCCTACTCTCTCAATGCCACAAATGCTCACGACTGGCTCTGCGTTGCTCGTGGCAATCCAGCGAGGCTAGTCTTGAGGCAAAACCCCGACAACCGAGACGAACGTAGCTGCAATGCTCCACTAGGGGCGATATTTCAGGCCTGGCGACTACAAAAGCAAAATATCAATCTATACGAGCTGCAAGATGCCTACAGACACAAGATAGCACTCGATCTATTGCGTTCAAACGGAACTGAACCACTGTTTCTAGGAATAGCAGCAGAGTTAATGGATCAGTATTCGACAGCTCAGAAATACTACTCGCAATGCTCATCATCCTACTTCGCAAAGAAGCTGGTGAAGAGGTTCTCAAGCAAACTTACAGCAGAGACTATCAGTAAATTTGCAGGAAATGCTGTAAACACAAAAGACTGGAAGGAGCCAATAAAATGGCTGCCGATTGATTCAGAAGTATTGATCGCCGTTCTCAAACCACAGAAGGAAACCAAAGTCGCTCCAGAGAAGATGGTGTCAACCCTTTTCGAATCTATGCAAGTAATGGTAGGAGCTGTAAAGAATGAAAAATCTGAAATTCAATTCGCTTTGCATAGCGGCAGAAACTTTCAAGCTCCGAGAGAAATTGGCATTGGTAGTCAGGCCGGTGCAGATATCAGAATTTTTGCAACAACACCGCCGGAACTGCATTATCCAGCTACGTTTGAAAAGATTACAACAACAGCAGAGAGCCTTGAAGGATTTAACGTTATTGATGTTGAGCTAAAGCAGCAATATTCGCAGTCGTCGGTGCTATTCATTGCCCGACCATTTGCCAATGTTGAAATCAGCGCCACAGACCGGCACTACCTCCGCCAAATTCTCTCGCGACTCAAAAGCAATCCGACAGACCGAGCGTTTCCAGATAGCCTTCCTGAGTGGGCCACAATAGATTTGAAATCTGATTGCTGGTCGCTGAGACATTACGACAAAAACTGTGCACACTTTGATCCCAGCGCGCCTAAGACAGCTGTTGTAAGTGAAAAGGCTGGGCAGAGCGAAGACCTTCTTGCAGCCAAGGCTTGCACTGGTTTTACTTTTTGTGGCAATAAAAGCGGTTCTTTCAAAGTCAGCTTCCACGGCTCAAATCCAAAAACGTTAAAGGCCCTGGCAGATGGATGGAATCACTATTCAGAAATCAACACCGGACAATTCTGGGGAACAGGGAAAGGCCCAAAAGATTACAAAATGAGCCCCCTCAAAGTAACTGTCTCTGCCGACAAGAAAACCACCACCTCAGCAGGCAAGACCACCGAAGTAACAGCACCGATGCTCAACATCATACTAATGAATCAGCTGGGTTATATGATTGCTTTGTGAGTGGTAAAACGCCATAAACCGGGTAAATAGCAGTAATACCGGCATCCCTATTTGAGCAATTGGTCGCACTTAGTGCTTACTACTCATGGCAAATTCTAATAACGACGCACCAGAGAAGGCTCAAGGCAGATCACTTGAAGGGGATACTGCGGCCAAAGCACGCAGTGTTTTATCGGCGGAAGGCCAGGAGCGCCCGACGCCAAACCAAGCTACCGAACGAAACCGAAACGGAACCTTCGACCTTGGCGTGCCCAAAGCCAAAGAGCCCGACATAGGCGCGGTCTTTAAGAAAGACCCAGAGTTTGAAAGACGGTTCTTCGATATGACAGGCGAAAATGGCAATGTTGTCGAACGGCCGTTAGGCGGTTTGTTCTCGCCTGATTCATATCGCAATCAAGCCTTCCGTCAAATGATGGGCAAACATGGCACTGAGCGCGTTAAAGAAACTTTTGCCGCCCTCGAGCAGATGGGCAAAAAGGCTGAATGGGTAGGTTACAGCCTGCGTCCAGACGAACCCACGTTTGCCGAACAAAACAAAAAACTTGATCTGCTTTCCAATTTGATGAAACCGGGAAAACTTGAGGCGGCACAGTCTGTCGACAAACTGCTTAAGCAAGATGGCTACACCAAAGTGCTTTCAATTGAACAAATGAACGATGAGAAGCTGCTAAAACATTTGGCCGATCCAGCTCAGAGAAAGGCTTTCATCGAATTTCAGAATAGCGGTACTCTGGGCGGAGCGTACCTCAAAGACAATCCAAATCACAAAGACTTGAGCCCTAGCCAGAATCTTGAAGCATTTGGTAAATACAAAACGAACTTTGAAGAGAAAGAAAAGCTCACAGCAAAACCTTACTTAGACGAAATCAACAAAGCCGGCGAAGACCCAACAAAGCATGTCAGTGACGCCATGCGCAACAATCGTGTTCTGATGATCGGCGAACAACATTCTCTCGATGGTCCGATGCACAAGTTTGGCGCAGAGGCAATGAAAGACTTGCGAGCAGCAGGCGCCACCCATCTCGCCGTAGAAATTCCACAGGGCCAGCTGGATAAATATAACAAATCGCGTGATCTAAAAGATTTACCCGAGGCCTACCAGACTAGTGACTTTGCCAAAATGATGGACAATGCCCGCACATCCGGCATGAAAGTAGTCGGTATCGACAATGGAACAGGTGATACTGACGGCAAGGCAGCCCAAGAACGAGACAACTTTATGGCTAAGCAAATAAAGCAAATTCTCGACAGCGACAAAAACAACAAAGTTGTTTATTGGTCAGGCATGATGCATGGCGCCGATACTACATCTGGTGCCTATAGATCGACGGCTGATATTCTACGCAGTCAAAAAGTAGCAATCAGCACCACTATGGAACAGTCATCTGCAACTCCAACCGATGACCTTACCTACTATGCAAAGCACTTAGAAAAACCGACTGCAATCTCCACCAAGAAGACTCCACTAATCGCCGGTACGGAAGTACCGCGACTGGGCAACGACGTGCAAGAGCGCTATGGAATGTGGGACAGTGTCCTAATTTTCCCGCCAAAGCGCAAGTAAACAAGCGCTAAATGGACGCCTAGTCTCTATGGCTAGCAGGGAAAATCAACCTGATAAACATAATCAAGCCAGTGCAAATTAGGTAGATGAGTACAGGAATGCTGAAACCAGGCTCAACTACTGCTTCGCTTGGGTTGGCTGGATTGTATGAGACCCGAATGTTCTTGCCAATTTCAGGGTCAATGCCGTTGTAGCTGGCGACCTGATGTCCCAAGTTAAACTCGGCACCAAACTTAGAGAACGTCAATTCTAAAGAGTGTTCGAAAGTTGTACTGTACTTCTTATCGCCCACTTGAAAAGCAGCCGTTCTGCCGACCTGCATATCATTTTTGACAACCACTGCGTGTGCTGTGGGCCACTTGGCACTGTTCATAGCATCTGTAATCGCTGGAACACCGAGGAAAAGCGCTATCAAGGCCGGAATAAAAGCAAGAATGAAACCCATATTAATTACCTACTGCAGCCTCTACTTTGTTAGTTTCGAATTTAATTTCCGCAACACGCATTACATAGTACACCACAGCGGCCACAAGCCACGATTGTACCGAACAGATTCCAACAAAGAGATACTCTAATCCGGGTATAACACCAGCGGTACAGATACCAACAATCAGGCCAAGATGCGAGGCAATGAAGGCTGGCCAACGAATTGCAGGAAGTTCGTTCATCGGCACCACCACCGAACTGTTGTCGGGTAAATTGAAGCGCGGCTTTATGACAAATTCTTCAATAATCATTATCACAGTCATGACCGGAATAATCACACAGTTGAGAGATGCAATAGATTCTAGTGAGCGACTCGAACCTTCATGCGCGAGCCAAGCAGCGAAGGCCGACGAAGCGCCAGCGAGAATAATCACAGCTAGCTTGTGCGGCAGCCTCTTCAAATTTTCAAGAGCGTTAATCATGCCGTACATGTTTGAATCATTGGCAGCACAGTAATTGGCAATCAAAACAAGAGCGGCAAATATAGCCACTCCTCCAAACGAATAGACATTCATAAAGTTCGTGGCCGCAATGTAGTCGCTAATTCCCGACAGCCTGGCTACCATCCAACCCGTAGCGGGGAATATTATTTCTCCCACCAGCAATGCGGCAACAAGAGATAGCACCACAAACTTCTTATTAGGCTTGCTGTATCGCCAATAATCGGGTTCGTTGCCCCATACCGCAAAGCCAATAACAAAGCTAGAAACGAGTGTCATGGCCGACATAAACGAGACCGGTGCATGACCAGCAACTGATGTGGCAGTGAGAACGTCAAAGGGCACAGTTGGTATCACCTTGCAAAAAGTATAGCCAACCCATAGCACCAAGAGCGGTGCGGCAAAATAACGAGCAAAATTTGCAACGCCTTTAAAACCGAAGAAATTATTGACAGCCATGAGCATCGACAAACAGGCAGCGAATAGCGGCACAGGCCAGTCTATATGAAACAAACCCTTAAGTGCATCAGCACAGAGCACTGCGTCAATTGCGTACCAAGCAGACATCAACCAGATGGCATGAAACGAAACCAGCCATGTTCCCCAGCGGCCAAAGGTCTGTCTAGTCAAAACCGAATATGTGAGACCGCTGCGCACACCGAGCCAGGCTGCCGGTACAGAATAAACTAGTAAAAAAAGACAACTCAATGTAGAGCAGGTCAAAACTTGACTCAGCGTTAGGCCCTGTTTATACCATTGAAAGCCTATCAATACGGTGGGAAAGGCAGTAACCATGGTAATCCACAAGAGCGTCATGGTGATTGGTCCACGACGCTCACTCAATGGCACAGCATCAAGAATATGATCTTCTATTGCGCTCATTTTGCTTCATCCAAGAGAGACAAAAGCAACTGCTGCACTTGAGGCCATTCGCTATCAAGTATGCGGAACCAAGCCGTATCTCGGTTGCGTCCTTTTATTATGAAATGACTTTCTTGGATACCTTCAAATTTAAATCCCATACGCAGAGCGGCCTTGCGAGAGCGAACATTGAGAGAGTCGCACTTCCATTCAACGCGCCGGTAGCCCAAATCGAAAGCATGCTGAAGGAGCAAATAGGTAGCTTCCAAATTAGCTTTAGTGCCTTGCACTAGCGGGCTGTACCAGATATTTCCTAATTCGATTTTGAGATGGGCCGGAAAATTATTGAGGTAATTTACTACACCAATTTGTCTATCAGAAGCCAAATCAAAAACACAAAAACATAGGCCATTTTCGGCTCTCTCTTGGGCAAAAAGAAATGCTGCCAACTTGCAACTTGTTGGAAACGGTCCCGCTGACATGTAGCGCCAAATTAGAGCGTCCGAATCGTAACTGTCGATTCGCCTTGCTCCAAGCTCGGCTGGCGAACCATTCGAAACAGCAAACAAAGCTTCATTGTCGCGCTGCAAATCTATGGGCACGAGCTTGATGTGTTTGCCCGTGAGGGTAACTGCCGCGGGTTTCAAAGGCAACGCTGTGCTGCAGGCAATGACATCGGCAGACAACTCAATTCCGACATCAGTGGCAACCATTATTTTGCCTCAGCGGCCGTAGGGCTTAATTCGAGCTTGGCTTGCTCAGTTGCTTGCAGCAAAATTTCGACAATGCGATCGATCCAATCTATATGCTCATGCTTGATGAAACATGAACGCAGAACAGTGACAGAATCTTGATCCCACTCAACTTGCATGTGCTCTTCTAACAGTGAGCTTGGCAAAGTAGCCAAAGCAAGGTGCAAATCTTTAGCTGCAGCGCAGTTGAAAACACGCCTCGAGAGGGCTGACACTTCACTGGCTTTCACCATCTGCGACACACCAGTGTCTACCTGTGCCTGAGAATTCGCCCCTGGCTTGGGTGCATAAATCAAAATATCTAAGTCTGGTTTCAGAGGCAAGAAGAAACCGACTCCTCCAATCTTAGATTTTGTCTTAGATTCAGACTTAGACCTAGAATCAAAATCAGAGTCAGGCTTAGAGTCACATTGAGAAATAGATTTCAGTTTGTCGTACATCTGCAATGCGGCATTGCGGCATTTTTCTATGTTGGTAGCAAATTGACCACCACGCTCAAGAGGAAACATTTGTTGGGTGGCCCAAAGCGCAGCCGCTGAAGCACCTGGACGAGAACATTCCAAACTAATCTCACCGAGGTGCAATTCTGCTGAACTAAAATAAGTGTATGGCGAGTCGTGCTTATAGAGAGCGCCAACTGCTGGATCCTTAAACAAGACACAACCACATCCATAAGGCTGGTAGCCATGTTTGTGAGGGTCGATTACTACAGAATCTGCTTCTTTAATTAGGGCATAGGTCTCAGCAACAGCCGGGTCTAAATTATTAGCCAGAATAAAGTAGCCACCATAGGCGGCATCAACGTGAATACGAAACTGATACTTCTCTCTCAGCTTCAAAACGTCCTTAAGAGAATCAACAGAGCCCGTAGAAGTAGTTCCAGCTGTTACCACAACCGTACCAACATTACCCTCAATCAATCGTTCTTCAAGGGCGGTCATATCCATACGCCCAGTATTACTCGCTGCCACTTTAGCAAATTCCAAGCCCAAGACTGCACTAATGCGGCTGTGGGTATAGTGTGCCTGCTCAGAAGCAACAATAATTTTTCCTGGATGTAAACTGCCTGCAACCCATAAAGCCTCTAGATTAGCCATGGTGCCACCGGCACTTAGATGTCCTAGATGTTGCTTAAAGCCAAACATGGCAGCAATATTTGCTACGGCCTCTTTCTCTAAATTTGAGGTCTCTTTGCCACCATCTAATGCGTGATTATTCGGGTTGACCCAAAGAGTGAGCATGTAGGCCAATCGAGCTATAGAATGAGGCGGCTTGAGCATTTGCCCTGCATAAAGCGGATGTTGATAGGGATAATTATTCTGCAAGCGCTCGGCTAGATCGAGCATGACAGCGCGCAATTTATCAACATCGATTTCGGCCTCGAAGTCGGGAAGATCAACAAAACCTTCCTGCATTTTGTTAACTGCCTCTTCCAGCAGATGCAAACTCTTGGTTTCAAATAGCATGATTAACCCACTTTTTAAATAAGAGCAAAACTATAGCAAACTTCTCTTATGCACGCAGTCACGAAGATTTCACGTGTTTACCCTTAATCTCGAATGTACAGCTCCCACGCTTGCAAGAGGAATCACAATGTCTGACCGTATCAACGACGACGCTAGGCCGCAGATAGAACCAGCCACCTCGGCCTTTCTCGACCAGTTGCAGAAACCATTCAGCGCGGGAAACATTGCTGACGCAAACGCTGTGGCCGGCAATCGCAAGAACGATGGCCAAGATAGCAGCAAATCGATAATTAACGAGCTGCTTTTCGACCCTAAATTCATGCAAGGCTTGCCCAATGCGGGCTTCAAACCGGGGCCTTACGAGACTAACATCGGTGGATTTCAAAAGCAGACCAACACGGTAAACAGTGACCGCGGCGGCAAAGACAATAAAGGCGAATTCTTAGAACTTCCGGCTATTGTGCCAATTCCGCGCCCTATCCCGCCAGAAATACTACAAAAACGGGCCGAGGCACAGAAGCCAGCGCCTCTGTCGAGTGATCAAAAGCTAGCACTGAAAGAACTGACCGATTTCAAGCCCGGCACCATAAGCGGTCAGGGT
>JAKFVU010000014.1 GCA_021732025.1 Candidatus Obscuribacterales bacterium
GCTATAACCACGGCAAAACAATGCATGCAGGCTTACAATCCCTTGGCTGTCCGTCTGATAGAGAGGCATACATATCTCGTCAATCTCATGAGAAACCAGGGCGCCGTGCGCTCTCAATATGATGACCCTTCGCAATATCAAAACCAAAATCAGAGTCAGAATCAGAATCAAAATCAGGTCTCAATCTTAGAGCCTCAAGCCATGCCTGAGGTAATGCCTGCCGCTATAAGCGCTCCCATACCAGAACAAGGCCAACCTTCTGAGCCACAAGTACACAAACAGGTTCTCAAACAAGTTCAACAACAAATTCAAAATCAGCTGCAGCAGCAAGCAGCAGCCACAAATACGCAGCTTGGCGCGGTATCGAACGCTGTTAGCGCGGCCAATGGTGTCAACCCGATGGAGATTTCGCAGGGTCAAATGGGCGAAACGGCTATGCAGGCTTTTGCCCGAGAAATGCTTAAAGACATGCCTTCAGCCCCAGGCAGTAAAACAGGGTTTAGCCAATCGGCCAAATTCAACGAAACGAGCGGCGTGCACTATCCTCAAGTAAATGCCCAAGAGGCCCTCGCTCTTAATCCATCACTGGTGCCCATGCCTTCTCCGCCGCTGAGAACTAATGGCAGCGAGGCTAAGGCCAGTTATGGCAACGCCCTGGCCCAGCGACCAGAATCACAGCAATACGATCAGTACGATGAGTTAGAAGAAGAGCCGTATACTGCCGAAGCGATTGCTAGTTTAACCAATCGCAGCAAGATCAACACAAGATCAAACGCCAAAGGTCGTCGGCTCTCTTTAAATGAGCAGAGTCGCATTCGCACGGGTCGCATATTCAAAGATTTTGCTATACCCGCAATCGCAGTTATGGTGCTGATTGGCTTAGTTCTCTACTTATTCTCTGGTAAAACAGTTAAGCCGCCTGCGGCGGTCAAAGGCTCTACTGCAGCTTACGAGGCACCCGACCAAAAAAAGCAGCTAAGACTTCTGGCATCAGAAGTCGTAATCATCAACCCAAACGCAACCACTAAAATCAACCTAAAGCGTGTGAAAAGCAATTGGGGTGACCTTCTGGCAGCACTAGCGCTTTCAGCTACCGAGAAGCAGATATGGATGGCAGACAATTCGTCTTCTATAAAAAGCGAAGACGGCATCACTTATTACTTAAGCGGTGGACCCGATAGCCGAGTCATAGAAAAAATGCGTCAGTTGGCTAACTTTGCCCAAGTCAATTGGCTCAGCAACGGCGAGTATCCGCGCACTATTCCTGCTGGTGCTGAATATTTATTTGCCTACAGCTGCCCTTACAACGGCAAAGCCATGAATATTCAAATCATTTCAGATCGCACCAATGACAAAGACGGTTCAGATATCAAACTGAGTCTCGAAGGCGGAGTGCACTTGAGCAATGAAGAAACATCACAGCCTGGCTATATAGGCTGTTATGCAGCGCTCTACAATGAGAACAATGCGCTCAAGTCGACCAAGTTTTTTGTGCGCGGAAGTAACAGAGACGGTCGCTTCCTCACCACAGACAATGATCAAATATTTGTTTTAGACGCATCCAATCAGCCAAGCAGCACTCCAGCAAGCACAGAAAAACCTATCAAAGCCGCAGCAAAAAATCTCAATCGCAGCAAGCGCATATCAAGAAGAGGAGCGAAACAAAAAGAGCCTCTAGTCAACGAAAAGACTAGCGACACGGCTAGTGAGAGCAGCGCAGCAGTTGCACACCCGAAAGAATTGGCCGCCATTGTCAATGCCAAAGCTCCAGAAAAGCCAACCACAGTTTATCTCATGAGCGAACCAATGCTTCCTTTAGGATTGATGCACCACTTACTACCACTCTTCCTTGCCTCCCTCGCTGCCCTTGCTTTCATTCGGGCGCGCATGGTGGGTTTTGATATAAAAGGAGAAGAAGTAGCATCGGGATCAAAGGCAGCATTTATCGTTGGCATTGTCTTTGCCGTGCTGACAATTCTAGTTGCCTTCCTCCAATTCTCTGTCTTCGCCTAAACTAGAGAACTAAACTAGAGCAGGCTTTCAGCCAGGAAATAGGCGGCCACACCAAAAGCTACAGATGCATTGAGCGACTCTTTTTTTCCACGCATGTTGAGATGACAAACTTGGTCGCAAAGTTCTAAGCCTTCCATTGATACACCCAGAACCTCATTTCCCACTATTAAGCAGAGCGGGGTTTTCAACACTCGGCTGTTCAAGGCTTGGTAAAGCGACTTCGAAGTTTGGTTTCTTTCTAAAGCTACAATGCTGTAGCCAGCGGCCTTGAGGGGCAACAATAACTCAGGGAGGAACAAATGATATGAATAGGGAATCCAATCTTCAGCTCCAAGGCTGACTTTAGAAATTTCTTTTCGTGGTGGCACCCCAGTGATACCACTAAGATAAACATGCGAAAATCCTGCGGCATCAGCAGTGCGAAAAACAGCACCGACATTGTGTAAACTGCGAACATCATCGAGCACCACTACTAATTTAGCTAGAGGATCTATGGTGCTGGAAGATACTGACCTATCTATTTCTAAATCTAAGTTCTGTTTGCTTGCTAAAGTGCTAATTAGCTCTAGTGGCCGCGCCACAAAGCCGTGATCACAGGCCGGACATCGAGCGTGGCCAAAACGATCGCTCTGCTGATACTGCTCTCCCTCGACAGTAAAAACCGTACGGCAGGAGGGAAATGGGCAAATAGTGTTCAATTAAATCGGATCTTCAAATCACTAAGCCTTTTGCTTAGACTCGATTCCACCGGCAAACTGCTCCATTTGAGCGGCAATAGAATCACGCGAAGTCTTGCGTAAAAGATGAGCGTAATTGCGCAGTAAATTGATTAAGTCAGGATGGTTATTTCCTAGTGACTTATTTTTGATATCGAGAGTCTTACGGTAGTGCCCGTCAGCTTCGTCATAGCGCTGCTCAGCATGACAAACCAAAGCAAGATGATAGAGAGACTTACCTACTTCTAAGTGTTCAGCAGGAAAGCATTTGCGCCTCAGTGCCAAGGAACGCTCAAAGTGACTCATGGCATCTTTATAGAAGCCTCGCTTGAAATAGACAGCTCCAAGGTTGTTGAGCACTGTGGCTATATCTTGATGGTCGTTACCTTGGGCGCTCTCTCTCAGAGCTAGTGCCCTCTTGTAAAGTGATTCAGCCTCAGCGTGATTGCCCTTGAGATATTGCGCTTGAGCCAAGCCCTCTATAGAGCTAACTAAGCGACCATCGCCCTTGGCAAACTTCTCTGCTTCTTCTAGAGCCGCCTGCCATTCCTTAATGGCCTGTTCCCAATCTTTGGCATCGAGAGCCTTATTGGCTGCGTCTTTGAAATCGGACCACACTTGAGACATTGACACTTACCTTGAGTTAATCGACTACGAGCTATGTACCCACAATTGAGTCTCTGTTTAAATTTTAATATTATCAGGCCTCAGCTTTCGTAATTTTAAGACCAGCCGGCTCTTAAAAATGAGCAATGAACCTTAACAAGCGTTACACTTACTGTCCGAATGTTTGCACCCTGTTCTTTGGCCAAGCCAAGTCATGGTCAGTCTAAGCTTGTTCGCTCGTGTCTTATTATCCGCCCTGTTGGAGGAATTTATGAAGGTTGTCGAAAAGGATCCTAAGGGTTCAAGCAACGCCAAAGCTACCGGCCATAAAGCCAAGAATGCGGCCCAAGATTCAACGGAGCCGCATAAAGCAGTCAAGGGCGTTAAGCAGGAAATCATCAAAAAGTTTCCCGTACGCTGCAATTTAGAAGACTACGAGACAACCTACAACACATTTTCATGGGACGATGCCAAGGCTGAAATATCCTATTTCGCCGGCGGCAAGGTTAATGCTGCCTACAACGCCGTCGACCGCCATTTGGTAAACGGCCGCAAAAACAAAGTGGCCTTATATTCAGTTGCTCCTGATGGCACTTTGAGCAAGTTCACTTTCCTCGAAATATATGAAGCTGCAAATCGCCTTGGCAATGCTCTGAAATCAATCGGCATAAAAAAGGGTGATCGGGTTTTCGTCTTCCTTCCTCGGGTAGCCGAACTTTATATTGCCACCATCGCCATCGCTAAAATTGGCGCCATCGCTGGACCATTATTCTCGGCCTTTGGCCCTGATGCCTTGCGCGATCGCTTGCAAGATTCAGAAGCTAAAGTAGTAATCACCAATCCAGCTCTCAAAGACAAAATCGATGGCATCAAGAAAGACCTGCCAGACCTTGAGCATCTCATTGTTGTCGATGCCAAAGACAAAGACTTGAAGAACGGCGAAATTTGCTACAACACGCTGGTTGCCAACCAATCAACTGAACTTAAGTGTGAGCCCATGGATCCAGAAGATCCACTTTATTTGCTCTACACATCTGGCACCACCGGCAAGCCCAAAGGTGTTGTCCATGTGCACAACGACATACTTGGTCAACACATGACCACCAAGTGGGTGCTAGACCTCAAAGATGATGATATCTATTGGTGCACCGCCGATCCAGGCTGGGTCACCGGCACCGTATACGGTATCTTCGGCCCTTGGTCGAACGGTGCCTCTTGTGTAAGTTATGAAGGTCGCTTCGATGCCGCCAGCTGGTATCAAGTAATCGACAAACTAAAAGTAACAGTTTGGTATACAGCTCCTACTGCCCTGCGCATGCTCATGAAAGCAGGAGATGAAGTTGTCTATCAACATTCATTGGCCAGTCTGCGTCACGTTCTTTCAGTGGGCGAGCCGCTCAACCCTGAGGTCGTGCGTTGGGGCATGAAAGTTTATGGTCTACCTATCCACGACAACTGGTGGCAAACCGAAACTGGCATGCAGCTCATTGCTAACCTGCCTTGCAATGCCATTAAACCAGGTTCAATGGGCAAACCACTTCCAGGAGTCTACGGTGCCATCGTCGACGATGATGGCGAAGAATTAGAAGCCGGTGAACTCGGGCGGCTAGTGGTAAGACCAGGCTGGCCAGCCATGCTCAGAACAGTTTGGCGCAACGAGCCAAAATTCCATGAATATTTCAAAATACCCGGTTGGTACTTCTCAGGCGACAACGCCTGGAAAGACGAAGACGGCTATTTCTGGTTCGTTGGACGCGCTGATGATGTAATCAACACTTCGGGCCACAGAGTTGGACCATTTGAAGTGGAATCGGCTCTAGTTGAGCACTATGCAGTGGCCGAAGCCGGTGTCATAGGCAAGCCAGACCATGAGCGCGGAGAGATCATCAAAGCTTTCATCGTCATGTCAAACGACGTCAAAGTCACTGATGAGCTGCTCGATGAAATCAAAGAGCATTGCAAAAAGACCCTGGCTGCCCATGCTTATCCTCGCGAAATCGAAGTGAAAGACACCTTGCCTAAGACTCGCTCGGGCAAGATCATGAGACGTCTACTGAAAGCATGGGAGTTAGGCTTGCCAACGGGAGACATGTCGTCACTCGACGACGATTGATATCGGCAGGGAGCCTAGCGCATATACGAAAGATATCAGGGGCCTATAAAAGGGCCCCTAACTTTTATTTTGTTTAGGCGCCAAATTCAAACTTTCTCTACGCTTCCAGCTTGACTCAGGATAAACTGAAGCAATCACCTTATATTGAACTATTTTCGGTAAGCGAGCGTTTAGTAGTACATGAGCGCAGAACTATCACCTATGACAGATTCCACCATGGAGAGATTGCCACCGCAGTCTCTTGATGCAGAACAGGCTGTTTTAGGTGCTCTACTGGTCAGTGGAGACGGAGTTTCGCGCGTAGTTGACGTGCTGGAGCCCGAGTATTTCTACCGCAAAGCCCACCAAGTTATTTATGCCGCTGTATTAGATTTATACGAAAAGAACGAGCCCATTGATATTGTGACAATATCGGCCTTTCTTCAAGACCAAGGCAAACTTGAGTTAGTTGGTGGGCGCCTCTATATTACTGACCTCTCAAGATCGGTGGCTACCACAGCCAACCTTGAGTATTACGCCAAACTTGTGCAAGAAAAAGCACTATTGCGCAGCTTGATCAAAGCGGGCACAGAGATTGTTGGTAGCTGTTACGAAGAAACTGATGCAGACACGGCTTTAGACAAAGCCGAGCATATGATTTTCAACCTGGCCCAGCGCCGTAACATGCAGCAAATGGTGCATATCAAGCACATTGTAGAAGCATCATTCCAAAAAATCGAAGAGCGCTACGAAAACAAAGATACTTTGTCTGGCACACCGTCAGGGTTTTACGACCTTGATGCCATGACATCAGGCTTCCAACCATCAGACTTGGTTATTATTGCCGCCCGTCCATCAATGGGTAAAACCGCATTCGTTCTCAATATCGCCCAAGCATGCGCGGTTGAGCATGGTGTACCTTGCGCCATCTTCTCTCTAGAAATGTCAAAAGAATCGTTGGTACAGAGAATGCTCTGTGCCGAGGCTAAAATCGACTCTAATCGTCTGCGTACTGGTCACCTCCATACCAATGATTGGCAGGCTCTAGCTATGGCCATGGGGCGCCTCGGTGAGGCACCTATTTTCATTGACGACTCAGCCATGGTCAACGTCCTAGAAATTCGAGCCAAGTGCCGGCGTCTAAAAGCTGAAAATAAGGCCCTCGGCATGATCATCATCGACTACATTCAGTTACTACAAGGCCGCAAGGCAACAGATAACCGTGTGCAAGAAGTATCTGAAATTTCAAGATCACTGAAGACTCTCGCTCGCGAATTATCAGTGCCGGTCATTGCCCTTTCACAACTTTCACGGGCCGTAGAAGCTCGTCAAAACAAGCGACCAATGCTTTCAGACTTGAGAGAATCGGGTTCAATCGAGCAAGACGCCGACTTAGTTATGTTCATTTATCGCGACGAGTACTACAACCCCGAAACTGAACAGCGCGGTGAAGCCGAAATCATCATTGCTAAACAAAGAAACGGCCCCACTGGTACAGTTGATTTGCTCTATCAAGGCTCCATCACCCGCTTCCTCAACAAAGTGCATACCGATGGTGCCCCTAATCCCAATCGCGACTAAGTGCGCAAACTTACCTGGGTGAATCTATGTGGGTTAGCGGAAAAAGACCACCACTAATGATTCCTCCGGTGGTAATGCTCATTATCATCATCGGTATCGCCGTTCTCATCACGATGGCCATTACCAGCAACCAAACATCGCATGAAGAAGCTTTGAAAAGAAAAGAGGCCGAGCTGGTGCGGCAGCTAAAAAGCAAATAAATGGTTTCCATGGAAACCATTTATTTCAACAAAATCTAGTCTATTGGGGCGGTAATGATCTCGTCAGAGCTGTGGCCAATTACAGGCTGACACTCGAATTCGCCAGACTCAATATTTAAGACACCAAAGGCCGTGGTGCTGGCACTCGAAACAATCAACTTTTTACCATCAGGCATAAGATAAATGTTGCCCGGAAAATCAATATCTAGAGGCAACTTAATTTGCTTAACTGAAGCTCTGGTGGCAGTATCAAAAACTGCAATGAGATTATCTTTGGCAATGGCATTGTAGAGCGTGCTGCCATCGGCCGAAATGGCCAGCCCTGTGGGGCCATTGCCGGTTTTGATATTAGCGAGAATGCCACGTTTGGCGATATCAATCACGGCTATGTGATTAAGGGCACCACGGCAGGAGACATAGGCAGTTTTGCCATCGGGTGAAATCGCTACAGCTGTTGGATTTGCACCCACCACAATGCTGCCCAAGACTCTCTGATTCAATGTAGAAATGAAAGTTACCTGGCCGGTAATAGTGTTCAGCACCAAAATCGTGTTGCCATTGGGTGTCATTGCCATACGCGCTGGGCCTGGCGGCACTTTGGTGCGCAACAAGACCTTGCTGGTATCAACTTCAATGACAGCCACATCGGCAGTTCCGCTTTCAGAAACATACAAAATCTTTCCACCGGGCATCGCTACTACAGCTTTTGGCGCCGCTTTAGCAAGCAGATCTATCTGGCCAACAAACTGCTTAGCAGTTGTATCAAGTATCAATATGCGATTCTTACTGATGTCAGCAATGTATATTCGACCAGCCACGTAGGCCATTCCAGCGGGCGTGCCCTCGGTGGGGAAGTCACTAATTTTCTTCCAAGTGGCTTGATCAACTAAAGTAATATTGCCTGAATTACGCGATGTGAGAAAGACTCCTAGCCTCGAATTCGCTGCAGGAGTCTTAACGTGACTGCCGGCAGGTTGATTAGAACTCGTGCTTGAAGCTTTAGGTAGTTCACCTAAAGCCACTGCTGTCTGACCCACCACCGCCTTAAAAGAAACGGGCAAGACAAAGCCTTCTGGCACTATCAAATCTTCAGGCAAGTGCCCAGCCAAAATAGTCTTTCTCCCTTTTTCAGTGAGTGACGCCAAAGGCAAAAATGTCCTCGCCTTGCCAGTGACTAGAACCCGCACAAAGGTCACTCCATCATCAAAGAACAGCACTTGCGGCTTCGCTTTAGCGGCTGGCAAAGGATAGACCTCACCTAGTTTTACAGGTGTTTTTTTCAGGGCTTGGGCGGGCAAGACTGGCAAGTACAAGTCGCCATCTTTCGTCTCCAAGGCCCCATCAAGACGCAAACGGCAATCCGGGAAAATTGACTTCAAAGCAGCAACAAGCTCAGGCGAGTGCCTTGTTGCATATGCCGGTTGTACCGCGATAAAAGAAACAAAGAAAAGGAAACAACAAGTCAGCAGAGCCAGGCGCGCCGACAAAAGTTGCGAGAGCCCAAGCCCTAAAAAATCTTTTTTACCGCTCGGGTAGAAAGCTTGCAAGCCTTTACTCTTTGGGCCTAAAAACGTCGACAATCTTATCGAAAATCCCTTTATCCTCAGCCTCAACTGGTTCTGCGGCTGCTTCTTGTGACTTTTTTTTCTTGCTACCACCAGACTCTTTAGCCGGGGTAGCTGTCGAATCGCTAGCTGACTCTGTTTTATCGGCTACTGGAGCAGCTACTTTCAATTTTTCATGGCGAATTTCAGCTAGCTGTTCAAGTAGCTTACGTTCTTCACCACTCAATTTAGTTGGGGTTTCAACCACAACGTGCACTACATGGTCGCCTCGCCGCGACGGGTTATTGAGATGCGGTACACCGAGGTCTCTCATCACCAACTGGCTGCTTGACTGAGTACCAGCAGGAACTTTAAGAACCTTAGCTCCTTCCACTGTCGGAACTAAAATCTCAGCACCAAGAGCTGCCATAGAGAAGCTGATCACTTGTTTGACGTGAATGGTAAAACCATCGCGCACAAATTCCGGGTGATCGCGAACGTTTAACACCACAAAGAGATCGCCAAAAGTGCCTCCGCGAGGCCCCTTGTCGCCAGCACCCTGAAGTTTTAGACGGTCGCCGTCTTTGACACCAGCAGGAACCTTAACATCAAATTCGCGAGACTTTCTAGTCTGACCGGCACCCTTACAGTCTTTGCAGGGCTTCTCGATTTTCTTGCCCGAGCCCGAGCAATCAGGACAAGCAATAATCTGGTAGCTTTGCATAAACAGCATATTTACTAGCTGCTTAACTTGACCTTGACCCTGACAGGTATTGCAAGTTGAAAGATTACTACCAGGAGTTGCGCCACTGCCTTCGCAGGTGGTGCAATCTTCTAAACGTTTAACTGTGATTTTCTTTTCTAAACCAAAGACCGAATCGAGAAATTCTAGATCGAGATCATAGCGAAGGTGTGCGCCTTGACGCGGCCCAGAACGGCTTGCACCGCCACCGCCAGAAAAACCACCGCGCATACCGCCACCAAACAGAGCGTCAATGATGTCTTCCATGCCGAAGCCTTGGAATGAGCTAAAGTCGACGTTATCAAAGTCGCGAGTTGAGCCTTTCACGCCTTCATGGCCATAGCGATCATAGGAAGCCTTCTTCTGTTCGTCAGAAAGTACTTCGTACGCTTCAGCTAGTTCTTTGAAGGCAGCTTCATCACCGCTCTCTTTATTATCGGGGTGAAGTTGTCGGGCGCGATTGCGAAAAGACTTCTTAATCTCGTCCGAACCAGCGCCACGGGCTAGCCCTAGAATTTCGTAATAATCACGTTTTGCCATAGTTTCCAAGCTGCCTTAATCCATTCCTTCAGTTTTCACAATGTGAACCGATGACTCTCGCGAATCCCGATCTAATAACGACTCTTTTTCAAATGATAATTCTTGTTCTAATATCGAACTTACTTGTTGGCTTGGACGGCCAATTTCGCCTAACTCAATGGGCACATCATCATAAGTGGGTTTCTTTTTGCCAGTAGTGGGAGCTGTAGTCTGACGCTCTTCTTTGCGTGGCTGAGACTGTCTATTGCCTGAGTGAATAACCCGACCTAAATCGAGAAGTGAAACATCAAGGCCAGCCACTAACTGCTTCAATTCAGCAGAATCTTGGGCTAAGGCTTCTTTGACTAGCTCTACAGCTTTCATCACCTTTTCCACATGCACTTTGTCGACGCGATCGCCGTATTTAGTAACGGTGCGCTCAGCTTCCGCACACATAGATTCGGCATGCACGCGTGTAGAAATACGCTCTCGCACTTGCTTGTCTTGATCAGCAAATTCTTCAGCCTCACGCTGCAAGTGCTCAACTTCTCCAGGGCTTAAACCGGTGGTACGTTGGATAGTGACTGAATGTTTTATGCCAGAGCCGTGATCACGAGCCGAACAGTGCACAATTCCATCAGCGTCAATATCAAAGGTCACTTCAATTTTCGGCACTCCCCGTGGTGCGCCAGGAATGCCAGTCAGGTGAAATTTCGCCAGTGACTTATTATCAACGGCCAGTTCGCGCTCACCCTGCAAAGCATGCACTTCCACTGAAGTCTGGGCATCTTCAGTGGTTGTAAAAGTCATAGTGCGACTTGTTGGGATTGTCGTATTGCGCTCAATAATGCGCGTGAACAAACCACCAGCAGTTTCAATACCGAGAGACAACGGAATGACATCAAGCAAAAGCACATCTTGCAAATCGCCAGCCAAAATTGAAGCCTGAATGGCAGCACCTAAAGCGACAGCCTCATCGGGATTGACTGACTTGGAAGGCTCTTTTTGGAAGAAGCGCCTAATCATATCTTGCACTGCAGGTATGCGCGTTGAGCCACCCACCAAAATAATGTGTTCGATATCTTGGGGATTTAGGCCTGAGTCTTCGAGAGCTTGTTGCAGTGGCCCAATGGTTGCTTCAACAAGACTGGCGGTAATCTCATTGAACTTAGCTCTGGTAATGGTGGTCTCTAAGTGCTTCGGGCCACTTTGATCCGCAGTCAAAAAAGGCAAATGTACTTCAGAAACGAGAGCTGACGAAAGTTCAATTTTTGTCTTCTCTGCCGTTTCTTTGAGCCTTTGCACAGCCATCAAGTCGCCAGCAATATCAAGCCCAGTCTCTTTCTTGAACTCTTCGATCAAATAATCAATGATGGCTTGGTCGAAGTCATCACCACCCAGGCGGTTATTGCCACTTGTAGCTTGAACTTCGAAAACGCCTTCTGTGATCTCTAAAATACTGACGTCAAAAGTGCCACCACCCAAGTCGAATACCAGTACCACTGCATGTTCATTGAGCTTATTCAAACCATATGCAAGGGCACTAGCTGTCGGCTCGTTGATGATGCGCATCACTTCAAGGCCGGCAATCTGACCAGCATCGCGGGTGGCTTGCCGCTGTGAATCGTTGAAATAGGCAGGAACAGTAATTACTGCTCTTGTTACCTTCTCGCCCAGGTAAGCCTCAGCGTCAGCTTTTATTTTCTGCAATACCATAGCTGAAATCTGTTCAGGGCTATGGGAAACGCCATCAACTTGCACGCGATAGTTTGTCCCCATCTCGCGCTTAATTGACTGCACCGTGCGAGTGGGATTGGTAACAGCTTGACGCTTTGCCAACTGACCCACCAGTCGATCGCCACCTTTAGTGAATGCCACTACTGATGGTGTGGTACGGGCGCCTTCTGAGTTTTCAATGATGACCGGTTTGCCAGCTTCCATCACGGCCACACACGAATATGTGGTGCCGAGGTCAATGCCGATAATTTTGTCATCACTCATAAGAGTTTAGAATCCAAATTCACACTTTAAGAATGGCTATTCTTCAACGTCGGTAAGGTCATAAACTTTACTAGTCTTGTCACCACTAGATTCGCCTGAGTCTTTACCATTTCCGCCTTGATTGTCATCTTGGCTAGAGGCGTCGTTGGCAGAAATTGAAGCCTCGTAGGCAGCTTTTATTTCTTCAAAAGGAATATCTTGAGTACTGCGTTCGTTTCCAATAGAATCGAGGCTTTCTGAAGTCTCAGTAGCAGATGATGAGGATGGTGGAATGGTCACTTCTTCAGCAACTGGAGTTATATCAATAACATCGCCTGAGCCAGAAGCAGATGCTTTTGCCGCCTGCTCGCGCTCGTATTCAGCAGCAGCTTCACCGGTCAGAGCTACAGCTACGTTTACCAGAGCTGGTCTGAGAACTTTCTCGCGGAACATATAACCGTTGCGCAATTGATGCGCGACGGCGCCATCAGGAACTTCATTAGTAGGAACTTCTTGCACTGGCTCGTGATACATGGGGTCAAAAGGCTCACCAATCGGCTGCATCTGTTTAATGCCAACTTGCTCAAGGCAGCGGCCAAAGCGATTACAAACCATCTTCAGGCTGTCGAGCATGACCTTTGGCTCGGTCTTCTCAGTTAACTTTGATTGAGCCATATCGAGGTCATCTAATGCCGGCAAAATTGCTTCTAAAGCTTTTTGCATGCCAACAGCTTGAAACTCTTCGCGCTCACGGTCGATACGCTTGCGATAGTTTTCAAAGTCAGCTGCTAAGCGCTTATATGAATTTTCCCACTCGCTGGCTTTACCTTCCGAGTCGCGCAGGGCGTTTTCAAGATTATTGATTGCCAGTTGAGCACCCTTGTCATTTTGGCCAGCAGGAGCCTTCGCGCCCAAATCGAGACCAAAAGTCTCAGGATCAGGGGTGTCGCCACCAGCATACATAGCCCGGTAAAAAGCTTTCGCCTTAGACTGGCGATCTTCTTTTTCTTTAGGTGACTCCTCTGGTTGAGGGGTCAGGGCGTCGTTATCGTCAATAGCCATCCCAGAAAAGGTCTCCCAACTAAATCTTGACAAATGCCAAGCGGTAACACTAACTCTAATTTTAAACTGAGCCTTATAATTCTAATGCCTTTGGCGGGCAATAATGCGAATTACTCGCCGATCTTAAAAACCGCAAACTTAAAAACACAAAACTAAAAATATCTCTAAAAAAATTATGTATATCGAAGAATCTGCACGACTGGCCCTCTATGCCCCCGGAGAATTCGGCAAAGGCAGCTCAAAAACCGCCGAAGGTGTGCTGCGCTACGGCAAGAATCCTATAACTTGTGTAATCGACGAAAGCCAAGTTGGCAACTCGATTATGTCTGTCACCCGCATAAATGTAGACGCCCCCATTGTCGGCACTATCGAAGAAGCACTAGCTCTAGGAGCCGACGCCCTTTTGCTTGGCACGGCTTGGAACGGCGGGGCCATGCCAGACCACTGGCGTAAAGACATTGTCAAAGCTATTGAAGGCGGGTTGGACATCATCAACGGCCTTCATGACTTCCTAGAAAACGATGCCAACATAGTGGCTGCGGCAAAAAAGCACGGTAAACGCTTATTTGATGTGCGCAAGCCGCCTGAAAACCTACCAGTAGCAGCGGGCAAAGTTCTTAAAGAGGCCAAACACAACGGTCAAGACAGCCTTGTGGTGCTGACCATAGGCAGCGACTGCTCAGTAGGCAAAATGACGGCAGCGCTAGAGATTCAACGTTCTGCAGCTAAGCAGAGAAAGCAAGCGGCATTTGTCGCCACCGGACAAACCGGAATCATGATTTGTGGCCGAGGCATTGCCATTGACCGGGTAATCGGCGACTTCATGGCCGGTGCCACTGAAATGATGGTTCTAGAAGCAGCCGCTGAAGCTCCAGTAGTACTTGTTGAAGGCCAAGGCTCACTGGCACATCCCGGATTTTCGGGGGTGACCATGGCCCTTGTCCACGGCTCCTGTCCGCAAGCTATGATTCTTTGCCATCGGCCCAGCCGCAAATTAATCAAAGGCACAGATTTTGCAATTTCTGATCTAAGCAAATTGATCAGTACTTACGAATCAATGGCAGCTTATCTAAGACCAAGCAAAGTTATAGCTATTGCTCTCAACACTAGTGACCTAAGCGAATTAGAAGCGCAAGCAGCTATCGCCGAAGTTCAGGCCCAAACAAACCTTCCCACGACAGATCCCGTGCGATTCTCGGCCGATCTACTTTGGCAAGCAATCGAAGATTTTTCTCTCACTCCAGCTAATCACTAAATAAGGAAAGCCTGTGAAATCAGCAATCAACACCACCACGGCAATTGGACTTACATTCGAGCCGCTAGATCTAACCCTGGCCTATCCCTTTGGTATTTCATACGGAACATCTGAGGTCTCTAACAATGTCTTGGTAAAACTGGCATATGAAGGTCACGTCGGCCTTGGCGAAGCATCTCCTGCCAGTTATCACAGCGAAACACCAGCAACAGTGATGGCTGTTCTAGCCGAAATCGCTGAGAAACAGCAAGAGATTTTAGGTAGTGATCCTTTTGCCGCTGTTGAAGTATCAAGGCGCATGGATCTCATGATCGCTGGCAATTATTCGGCCAAAGCGGCAGTAGAAATGGCGATGCATGATCTGGCCGGAAAAATTTGCGGTCAACCCACCTATAAAATGCTCGGCCTCTCTGGTCATGCTTATCCAATGACCGATTTCACAATCGGTATTGATTCGCCCGAAATGATTGAGCGAAAAACAAAAGAAGCAGTAGATGCTGGCTATAAAATGCTCAAAGTTAAAGTGGGCACAAGTTATGACCATCAAATCATAAAGAGTGTGCGTAAAATGGCGCCCAATCTACCTCTACGTGTGGATGCCAACGGTGGCTGGTCGGTCAAACAAGCAATCGAAATGTCTAAATTTTTGGCAGAAAATGGCGTTGAATTTATCGAGCAACCTTTGCCGAAAAACGCTCTGGCTGAAGATTTTCGCTTAGTCAGACAGAACGCTGCAATTCCTATATTTGCAGACGAAAGTGTCTGCCGAGCCAATGACGTGGCCAGGCTCGCTGGCGCTGTAGACGGAGTTGTCGTCAAACTGGCTAAATGTGGTGGCCTGCTTGAAGCCATAAGAGTAATATCTACAGCCCGTGCTCATTCTATGAAAATTATGTTCGGCATGATGATCGAATCGTCTATTGGAGTCACTGCAGCAGCTCATCTCTCAAGTCTTTGTGATTATCTAGACTTAGACGGCGCTCTCTTATTGCGCGATGACCCTTATCAAGGCGCAGCCTATGATGATGGTTATTTGCGCCTACCCGATGGCCCTGGCCTCGGCGTTAGCAAGCGTAAGTAAGAGCAGACATTTTAGTTAGCCCCATTTAGCCAAGCGGTCTTTAATAAGCTCGATTGTCGTTGCTGAGTAAAGCTTAAATGCTTTAATTTTGTTGCGCGGTGCAAGAGCCGCTACAGTCTCTTCACTGAGACTATCGCAGACAAACAAATTGGCATGTTTGACAATATATTTGAGTTCTTGCTGATCGTCTCGGTCAATAGCTCTAACGGCAACCTCTTCGCCCCGCATGGCTGCCACCAGGTTTGAGGCCATATGCAAGAGTGTTGGAGAAACCGAAACTAGCACCACTAGGCTCTGGGCCGGCAAATTAGATACAGCTTCCATCTCTACTCTAGCTGGCTCAATATTGCAAGCCACCAACCGGGTAAGGTCGGTGACATGCTTTTGAAAAGAAAATAAGTGATAGAGACTAGCAACAACTAGTGACTCTTTTAATTGACCTAAATCGAGCAGTAATTCTTGAGGCGTAATTGTCTCGATGGGAATTTTAAAATGCGGTGCCAACTCGCCCACAATAACCTTGTGAAAGTCTTTATTGGCATCGACAGCCAATATGCGTTTGACTGGTTTGCGCCCTTTCAAAGTCGCCAAACAAGCTTGTACTTGCTCATTTGAATAACCGCGCTCAGAAGCCCTAGCGACAAATTCACTAAACATTTCGTCTAAATTAAGAGCAGCATCAAAGGCTTCTGACTTGCGTCCAGTAGATGCGACACGCACACCACTGCCTTGGCGCACTTCTAAGAGACCGACCTCGGCCATATGATTGTAAGCAGCTGTAATTGTGCTGTAATGCACACCAAGTCGGTCGGCAAGAGCACGAATGCTAGGAAGCTTTTCATGAGCAGCCAGAGTGCCAGAGGCAATTTGCAGACCTAGCTGCTCAATTAGCTGATCTCTAATTGGAACCGAGCTTTCTTTGTTGATACTAATTTTCAAGTGCTTGCCAACTATCTATTTTGCTTCTATTTTTGACCATATGATTATAGTGGTTTTGAATTAGTTGAAATAGGCTGATCACTCTGGGGCGAAATCGGCGAACATATATGTATGGATGAAACAAAAAACAAACTGCTCTCAACCCAAGAAGCAATTGAAGCTATTGTCAAAGCAATACCACGGGGCGATCACCTAACCGCACCTGAGGTTTACGAACTTGCTATTGAACGCGGTTTGAAAGTGAGCTTGTCAACTGTTTACCGCACTCTCAACAAACTCAAGGCAGACGGTAATGTCATTACTGTTAGTGGCGATCGGGGCCAACGCTATGAATCGGTTGAAGAAGGTCCAGCCCACGACCATCTAATTTGCTTAGCATGCGGCACAACCATCGAATTTTATGACGAGCTAATTCGCGGTTTCGGCAAAGCAATGGCACAGCGTAAGGGTTTTGATCACACAGCCAGTCGCTTTGACATTCTAGGCTATTGCCAAAATTGCCGCTCAAAAGATGCAAATCACAAAATTGACTTAGTTCAAGATGGCGTATCAACAGCAATTGAACATGGCGAAGAAGCACTTGGACAAATGCGTTTAGGGTTAGAGCAACTGCGCATGCGCAAATTTGCTAAGGCACTTTCTCCGCTACGATCGGCCATAGCTCAGCTCAAGCAAACAATAGAAGAGCTTGAGTATTCGGCCAATTCTTTAGGTGGCGACTCTAACGGGCACCCTTAATAGTCTCTGCCACTTTGTTTTTATAAAGTCGATCGCGAGCAGCAGTCAAATCATTTTCTGATTCAACAATAACGTCTTCAAAATATTTGAGGCTGACTTTGCGCTTTTTGTTTATCTGCGCGCGCTTGCCTAGCATTTTGGGAAGCAACAATAGTGCCTTGAAACTTCCTTCAATCCAGGGCAAAACTTGTCCGCCGCGAACACAGACCACAGCCAGATAGTAGGCCTGCCAGAAAGCAATTTGTGGCAAGAATTTGATCAAGAGCGGGAAGGGAATATTTTTGACGATCGTATTCCAATTATTCTGCGCTGACAATTTCACCACCAAAGGCGAGTAACCACTACCGGTGGTGCCACAACCAAGGTGGTAGATGCGTGCGCTCGGTATGTAATAGCACTTATACCCAGCACTCTGGGCACGGAGGGCAATATCAACATCTTCGAGGTAGGCAAAGTAGTCGTCATCGAATAAACCGATGTCACAAAAGAGCGAACGTCGATACAGAGCTGCACCGCCGCAAGCGCCAAGAATATAGCGGCCCTGATCAAAAAGACCAGTGTCTTTCTCGCGGTGGCCAATGCGCCCCGGTAGCCCGCCGCGGCGGTAGCCATCACCAACACCATCAAGCAAAGTATGGTCGTCGTAGGCCAGCATCTTGCAGCCAAGCGAACCGCACTCTGGATGCTCTTTCATGCCTTTGGCCAGCTCTGCAATAAATTCTTCTTCTAAAACAGTATCGTTATTAATCAGAGCAATAAACTCGCCCTTAGACTCTCTAATGCCTCGATTAACAGCGACGGCAAAACCCGTATTTTTTTCATACAGAGCTAACTGAACGAAGGGATAATTCTCACGAATAAACTCTACCGAGCCATCGTGGGAGCCGTTGTCGACAACAATAACTTCAACTTGTTTATAGGTTTGCTTGGCGAGCGAATCGAGCACTCCTGTCAAAAACCGCTTGCCATTCCAATTTGGAATTACAACTGAGACTAAATCTTTAACAGACTCAGGCGCTAAGGTATCGCTCAAAATATGCTCCATTGCCTTTGGTTAATGCTTTGACAAGCCAGCATTTTACTGCTTGTAAGACCTTCTTGCTACAACCGTTTGTTTTATACGGCTATAATTACGGCCATTGCCGGCGATGATAGAAAAAATTGTGAACAATTCGAAGATTCTTATAATCACCCTTGAGCCAATCTCGAAGAAGATGGCTGGCCCGGCCATTCGAGCCGTTGAGCTAGGCAAAGCAATTGCTCCTGAATTTCCAGTTGTGGTCTTCTCGCCGGTAGAAGTTGAAAGTGAAGAAAATGAAAGGCCGGCCATAGTAGAGAAGCTTGGAAATAATTTACAAGTAATCACTGGAGGCGGGCGCAAAAAGCTCACTGAATTGGCCACTGAAGCCAGCACGATCTTCCTCCAGGCCAATGTTCTCAAACCATTTCCTTTTTTAGGCGAAATGGGCAAGCATCTCATTGTCGATCTTTACGACCCTTATCTCTTTAGTGTTTTGGTGCAATACAAAGACGACAGTGTGCAGGCATCATCAAGCTATCGCTTGATGCACAAGGTCTTAGAAAAGCACATGCTAGCTGCCGACTTAACAGTCTGCGCTTCAGAAAGACAGCGCGATTATTGGATTGGCAGATTTTGCGCCCTCGGCCGCATCAACCCCGCCATGTACAACTTCGATCCCAGCCTACGCAAGCTCATCGACGTCGTTCCCTTTGGCCTGCCAGCAACAGCTGCAGCCAAGAACGGACCTGGTTTGCGCGACAAAATAGACCAAATTGGCCCAGACGATCCCGTACTCTTATGGGGCGGCGGCATCTGGGACTGGTTTGATCCGCTTACTGTTATCAAAGCAGTAAAGAAAGTAGCAGTAGACATTCCCAATATTCGCCTAGTCTTCATGGGCACCAAATCACCGAACCCCAAGGTGCCGGTGATGGACATGACGACGAAAGCCATAGAGCTAGCTGCAGAGCTAGGATTGACAGACAAGAATGTATTTTTCTTGTCCGGCTGGGTCGACTACGAGGAGCGAGTCAATTATTTGCTAGACGCTACAATTGCCGTTTCATCACACTTTGACCTGCCGGAGACCCGTTTTTCCTTCCGCACCCGCTTACTCGATTATTTTTGGTGCGGCATCCCGATACTGACCACAGGCGGCGATCAACTTGCCGAATTAATTGAAGCAGGGGGTGCCGGTATGGCCCTTCCTTACAGCGATGAAGATGCATGGGCTGCCGCCATTAAGCTTTGCTTGAGCGATAAAGAGAAATTAGAGGCCATGAAAAGCAACGCCTTGCGGCTTGGTCAGCGCTTTCACTGGCAAGATAATGCCGAGCCAATCAGAAAGTTCTTAAGAAACCCATATCATCTGCCTGCCCACGAAGCTGTAACCATGCCAAGTCTGATAGAAAGAGCACGGGCAGTATATCGAAGAGGCGGCAAAGAATTAATCATAAAGCGATCAACTGAGCTATTAAATGACATACTTAAGTGATGTCGCAAAAAATCACGCACGCTCCTGAACATTTGATTACAGTCTCGTGGCTTTCACAAGAAGAAAGCCGAGCTCTCAGTGTCATGCGCGATATCGAAAAATGTCTGGCTAAATCGCATAAGAAACTAACCATCAAACGAGTACACGAAATTCGTGTGGTCTTGCGGCGCTGGTACTCAATTTGGGACATTCTCTGCTTAGACCGCTGGCAAGACGAGCAATACGAGAAACAAATCGGCAGAACCTTCAAAGCCTTGAATAAGCAGCTTGGCAAGCTGCGAGATATCGATGTCAACATTGCTCACGCCAAAGAGTATTCTCTACCAGAGGTCGTGATTGCGCTGTGGGTGAAAAAGCGCAAGAAGCTGACCAAAGAAGTAGCGCAAAAAATTAGTAAGCTCAAACTACACCGGGCTGTCTCTGCCCTGAAGACCTATCTGGGCAGAAAAGCATACGAGCTTGAGCAATACCTAGACTTCAATGAAGATGAGCTTAAACACTCAATAAACGATTCAGCCTATCACCATATGGTTGGTTTTCTCGAAGCAACCGAAAGAGTGGCACACGAACAAGCTAGACTGGCCAATAGCGACGAAGAGCTTCATGAGCTGCGTCTCTCAGTCAAGCGCTGGCGCTATATTTTGGCTGAATTTTTCGGACTGACAAATCTAGAGCTAGTGCAGGCGCAGCAAGTGCTAGGCAAACACCACGACTTGACCCTATTAAAGGAAGCATTAGAGTCGACAGCGGCTCAACTAAAGGGTAAGAACATCGCTGGCCTAGAAGAAGCGCAAAGCCGCTTGCTGCTTGAGATAAGCAGCCTTGGCGAAGAAATAAAACCCCTGAAAGATAATTTGCCGTACGGCCTGCGCCCATCCATTTCGTTTGAAGTCACCTATTGAACATGTCAACAGCTCAGACGAAGTGATTTATTTGATCAGTTAAGTAATATTGAAAGTAGCCCTAATATCCAAGTCATGACCATACAATTTAAATATCCGAAACTCTGGAAAACTCAATGGCAATAAGAAAGAAAGTAACTATTCTCGGCTCCGGCTCTGCTGGTCTCACCGCCGCCATTTACGCGGCCCGTGCCAATCTAGAACCACTGGTGATTCAGGGTCTGCAAGCTGGCGGGCAGCTGACAATTACCTCAGACGTTGAAAATTTCCCAGGTTTTCCTAATGGCATCCTCGGTCCAGAGCTGATGGAAGAGATGCACAAACAGGCAGAGCGTTTCGGCACCCAATTTATTTATGACAATGCCGAATCGGTCGACCTAAGTAGCAGACCATTCAAAATCAAGACTAGCTCTGAAGAAATCATCACCGATGTCTTGATCATTGGTACCGGAGCATCAGCCAAGCTGCTCGGCCTAGAGTCTGAAAGCAAACTGATGGGACATGGCGTTTCAGCCTGTGCTACTTGCGATGGCTTCTTCTTTAGAGACAAAACAGTTTTCGTAGTTGGTGGTGGAGATACCGCCCTTGAAGAAGCGACCTTCTTAACCCGCTTTGCCAGCTCAGTCACTGTGGTGCATAGAAGAGACAGCTTCAGAGCTTCAGCGATTATGGCTGACCGCGCCCGCAACAATGAAAAAGTACATTTCATTTTAGACTCAGTAGTTGAAGACATTCTTGACGTCAAAGAAGGCCAAGTCACTGCTATTCGTTTGCGCAATATCAAAACAGACGAAGTGCAAGAACTACCAGCTGACGGTGTTTTCGTTGCCATTGGTCACAAGCCCAATACCGAACTATTCCAGGGCCAAATCGAACTTACCGAAACCGGATATATCAAAACCGACGGTGTCAAAACATCAATCAAGGGTGTATACGCTGCTGGTGACGTGCAAGACGAACTTTATCGTCAGGCTATTACTGCCGCTGGCACAGGTTGTATGGCGGCCCTTGAAGCTCAGTGGCTCTTAGAAAATGAAGAAGCTGAAGGCGAGAGTGAAAAAAAAACTCTAGCCAGCACTAAAGCTTCGTAACTGCGAACTTAGTGCTCACATGACTTTAGCTACAAATCAGACGATGTCGGTTAGCAATACAATTCAGATGCAACTGAGGGAGTATTGCCAAAACCCTGACATGGGCCTTGCTTTGACCAACTATGCTAAAGAGCATCAGGCATACAATCATCCACTTTTTGAAGCACTGAGAACAAAGCAAATTAGCCGCGCGTCTGCTGGTCGTCTACTGAAAAATTATGACGCCCACGCCTCACATCTGCGTCGGCTCTTGCTCAAAGCTGCCACAATCATGCCAGAGTCTGCTGTTGGTTACATTCTTGAAAATGTGCGCAACGAATACGGCAATGGCGTAGACAGCGAGCGTCACCAATTGCAATTGCAAGACGTGGCCTTCAGCACTGGAGTTTCGCCACAAGACTATAGAAATTTCAGCGTTGAAAGAGCAGTGAAGAAGTTCATCAAAGCTGTCACTCCACTATATTTTCCCATTGAGCAGCACACCGCCAAACACGCACCTTTATTCAATGAACAAACAAGCACATTTTCTAAAGCTGCCATTGCCGCTGGTGCCATTACAGCCACTGAGTTAATGGCCGTAGAAGAGTTCAAAGCCCTACAAATTGCCTTTCGCCAATTCGATTTGCAAGACCATATTTGGTTCGATCATGTGCGAGTAGAAGAAGAACATTCAGGCGACTCTATAGCTCTAGCTCTCTTCTTCCTCAACAAACATCAAAGCTTTGAGGCTGTAGAATTCGGCCTAAAGGGTGTACTTAATGCCAACATGCACCTTTACGATGGTTTACTAGCAACACTGACAGACAAATAGTTGAGTGCAAAACTAAGCCATGACTGAGAAGCTTCATATCGCCCTTGTAATGCGTCTCTTCTCTAGCCAGGGCGGCCTAGAGCTGTATGCCCTGAAGTTGATTGAGGGCTTACTTGACCGCGGGCATAAAGTGACAGTGATCTGCGAAAGCGACGAAAGCAATATCAGCCACCCTAATTTAGCAGTGGTGAATTTTGCCGGAGCAAAAAAAGGTAGCAATAAGTGGCAAAAAATTGAACACTACCGCCAAGTAGCCACAAACGCAGTAAATCAATCGGGCCCTTTCGACATTGTGCATTCTCAGCACTTCCCTTTGCATAGTTCTCAGTTAGATGCCGTTACCTTTCACAACCACACCGCTGGGCGTTTGTCGCTAGTAGGGTACCCCTTAGAAAGACTGCTCAACAATTTCAAAATGGCCACAGCCAAGGCCTACAAACTGCGTCACAAATACGATCTAGAATTGTGCCAGAAAGCACTGATGCGTATATTTGTAGCCACAGTGATGAAAGACGATTTCTACAACACCTATCAACTAGATAGTGCCGCACCGTTTGCTATTGCCCCGCCTGGAGCCAGTCTCGCCCAAGAATCCGAGGCATTAGAAATAAACGGCGTAAGCAAAGGCCCATTTACCTTTCTTTTTGTCGGTAAAGGCATGCGCAAAAAAGGCCTCGACACACTCTTTAAAGCCTGTTCAATACTGAACAAGCGCAAACTCGATTTTCGTTTGGTAATAGCCGGTCTAAAAGAGAAACCGTTGCAGAAGTTTGAGCTAGCTAATTTAGGCATAAGCAACAAAGTAGAATTTCTCGGCTACCAAAAAGATATGGCCAGTGTTTTCAGAATGGCCCAGGCTCTAGTTTTACCATCTAAAATTGAACCGTTTGGCATGGCTCCAATTCAGGCCATGCAATATGGCCTAGTGCCAATAGTGAGCAAAGTTTGCGGTGTTAGTGAAGTGTTGAGCGACAACAGCGACTCTTTGATCTTGCAAAATCATTTGAGTGCTACTGAGCTTGCCGACTTAATGGCAAAGCTAATGGGTAACGCCGAACTGTACAAAAAACTTTCGCATCAAGCCACCCAGTCGGCTCAATCAATCAGTTGGCATAAGACAGTAGACGCTACAGAAGCAGCCTACGGGCGCATTATGGCCAAGCGAGACAATACTCTAGTGAAAGGGGACGCATAGTGACTAAGAAGCCAGAGACTAGCAAAAGTAGCGTCACCACAAATCGACTAGCCAATGAAACTAGCACATACCTGCAGCAACACTGCAATAATCCCGTTGACTGGTACCCTTGGGGTGAAGAAGCACTCAAGCTATCAAAGCAAGAAAACAAGCCAATTCTTCTTTCTATCGGTTATGCCGCTTGCCACTGGTGCCATGTCATGGCCCACGAATCGTTTGAAGATCAAGAAACAGCTGACCTAATGAATGAGCTGTTTGTCAATATAAAAGTTGACCGTGAAGAGAGAACCGATTTAGACGAAATATACATGAAGGCCATTCAGCTCATGACCGGCCATGGTGGCTGGCCTATGACTGTATTCCTCACACCTGAGTGCAAACCATTTTTTGGCGGCACCTATTTTCCCGTAGAAGATCACCATGGCTTGCCTGGCTTTAAAAAGGTGCTAAAAAACGTAGCGGCTGCCTGGAAGACCAGTAACGAGCAAATTCTCGACAGTGCCTCTGAGTTAGCAAACCACCTCAAGCTGATGGAGCGCATCAAGTCAGACAAGCCAAGCGTTGACAGTGACGGTCTGGCTGCAGTGGTCAATACTAATACAATTAATGCCGCCCTAGAAAAGCTGCAGCGCAATTTTGATAGTGACTTTGGTGGCTTCGGTGGTGCTCCTAAATTTCCTCACTCGATGAGTCTCGATTTAGCCATGCGTGCCTGTGGTAAATCTTCTACGTTTAGCGATAGCCGCAAAGAAGAATGCTTAGATCTAGTACAAATTACCCTCGATAAAATGGCCTACGGTGGCATTCAAGACCAGATTGGCGGAGGCTTTGCCCGCTATTCAGTTGATAGGCATTGGCTCGTACCGCACTTCGAAAAAATGCTCTACGACAATGCTCTACTAGCCAAAACCTATATTGATGGCTACCTTCTCACTGGCCGCGAATACTGGTTGAGAGTGGCCGAAGGCATTTTAAGATTTGTCGGTAGCGAACTAACGACCAAACAAGGCGCATTCTATTCAAGCCTAGATGCTGACTCAGAAGGCGAAGAAGGCAAATTTTATGTCTGGCGTCCTGAGCAGATATTAGAAGTCTTAGGCGAAGAGGACGGACCTTGGTTCAATCAAGTCTTTGGCGTCAGCGAACGCGGCAATTTTGAACACAAAACTTCCATTCTGCATTTGAGCAAATCACCAGAAGAACTATCGCGCCAGTTCACTACACCACTCGAAAAACTCTGGCAGCGTATTGATAGTTGTGCAGCAAAACTCATGAGCGCAAGGGCTAAACGTATTAGACCTACTCGCGACGAAAAAGTATTAACGAGCTGGAATAGCCTCATGATCACTGCCTTTATTGAAGGCTACAAAGCCACAGCAAAAGCTGAGTATTTAGAAGCCGCCCTTAAGGCTGCCGATTTTATACTAGCCCATCTCAAAGTCGACGACCGCCTAATGCGGGTTTGGGGGCAACCAGTCAACGCTGTCGATAGTGAAGGCATAGTTAAACTGCAAGGCTGCCTTGATGACTATGCCTACTTCATAGAAGCATTGCTCAATATCGCTAGTGTGGACGGCGACCCTAAATGGTTAGCGACCGCCGATCAGTTAGCCAAATCTATGATCAAACATTTTCGAGACGAGAGTGAAGGCGGCTTCTTCTTTACAGCAAGCGATCACGAAGAGCTAGTGGTGCGGCCGCGCAGCCACTACGATGGCTCTGTACCTTCTGGTACATCAGTGGCTACAACCGTGCTGCTTAGACTAGCAAAGCTAAGTGACAATAGTGAATATCTCAACTTAGTCGAAGAGATTTTTACACTCTACGGCCCACATTTCAGCCGCATGCCTGATCAATTCGCCAACTTGCTCAGTTGCTTAGATATGTACCTATTTAAGGGGCCAGAAGTAGCAATAGCCGTGGCCGGCGAAGAGCGCGAGCTGCTCTTTGCTCTGCATCAAAAGTACTACCCTAATAAAGTGGTGGCAGTTGCCAGCGATAAAGCCGAATTGCCATTTCTCAAAGACAAGAAAACATTAGATGGTAAAACGACCGTTTATATTTGCCAAAACTTCACCTGCGACAAACCTCTGAATAGTCTTGAAGAACTGAAAGGCAGACTCTCAGGCTGGTAAAAGCATGTCACTGGGCCAACCTAAGATGCGAGAAAAGCAAATTAAAGTCGCTCAAACCAATCTCAAAGACACCATCATCAACGCCGTCAATTGCTTTATTCGAATTGGCAAAATGAAGATCACCGCGACCAAAAGGGTCTTTTAATTTAAGTCTGCGCTTCTGTGCATCATATGCCAATACACCGTAAGCGTGCCCCGGGTTTAGCCCGTAAGCCTGGCAATTACCGTTGAGTTCAGTGGTGGCAATGGCAAAAAGACCTGATGGCAAAACTTGCCGCAGTGCTTTGTCTTGTTCGCCCGTAAAACTTTGGCGAACGCCATCTCGATCAAACCAACTGCTCAGCTGCCTTAATGTTGCATAGCTCTTGCCTAAGCCGAACTCGCCACACTCAAAAGAAAATGTCTGCCATTCATGCAATTTTCTCTCGCCTAACAAAAGTGCCGCTTGGTCATCTGTAGCACCATAGGCAGCGGCAAAACCAGGAAGCTGCGAATCGGCACTGAAGCGTCCCTCAAAAATGGCGTGCTTACTAAATCTTCGCACTTGAGCAAAGAAGTCTTGATGTTGGTTGCGATATTGCCCGTATGCTTTTTCTAAAACAGCAAGCCAAATGCCAGTACTTTTGCCATCTTGGTCTTTACTCTTGGCGTAGAGCAACAGCTCTTCTGGGCTAAGGGCAGACACCGTAACTGACTCGCCAACACCCGGAAAATAGACAGTATAGCTACCATTATTTAGAGCTTTGATATGCCGATATAGCTGCTTTCGGCCGCTCTCACTTGCCGTCAAGGAAGCAACGGTGGCAAGAAAGCGGCAGTCATAAATTGCCCCTTGTTCAATGGTTTCGGGTCGCAAAGAATCAAGACCTTGAGCAAAAAGAATAGTGGCTGCTTTTGGCAACTCCGGGGTCTCATGTACATACATGCTCTTTGGCACAATCAACTTTAGCCACGTAAAGATGCGCCAACCTCGCACCGAAACATCTTGACCTGTATGTTCAACATCGTGCAGCAGAGAAACTGTTGCAGCAAGAAAAAAGAGCACCACTGCGCTACAAAAAAACTGCTTCAAATATGGGCGCAAAAAAGCAATAGAGCTAAAGGCTCCGCTTGGTAAATTCATAGCTGATCCTACTTTTGAAAGTCAACCTGACGTCTTGGATTCATTCTGAAGAAATCGCGCCAGTTATCAAGCGGGTTTTCCCTAAGCTTAGTGGTCTATTTTGCTTGGACCTTGGTTATCTTCACCACTGGGCTTAGGCGGGACAATCAAAAATAGATGCACGTGCTTATCAACCTCAGGGTCAAGCTTTTTGGCCAAAGCCAGGTAACGCGCGGCAGCCGCCTTATCACCAAGTTGTTGAGCCAAGCCCGAAGTGACCTTGTAGGCTTCGGCAGTAGGCTGTTTAACTTGGGCATAATATTGATTCATCATGGCAATGCCCTTATGAATGCGGCCGGTTTCTAAAGCGGCTCTTGCCCACAGAAGAGCAGTGGTGGCAGAGTTTTTGATCTTAAAGGCAGTGCGCGCAGCTCCATGAGCAACTTCAAAGCGAAAAGGATAGCCGGTATTGAGGGCTGCTCTAACATAAGGCTCAGTAAAATCGACATCGTTACGGTCAAAAATACGACCGCGGTCAAACTGACGACAGGCCATCTCAGCCGATTCAGGCTTATTCTCAGCAAGCAGAGCCTTGCCCAGAGCCAAATAAAGCTTTGCTCTGGCCGGATAAAGTGTCAGACCACTCTTAGCCAACTCGCGCATATAAGCGGGGTCGTCTATGCTCTCTTGTTCAGCCAGCGCAAGGGCTAGACCAGCTTTAGCTGATAAAACAATATCTGAGGATAGTTTTTGGGTTTCGGCCATCTTTAAAGCTGACGAAAATAATGCCACCGATTGAGAATTCTCAAGGCGGCTGAACTCATATGAACCCTGAGCCATAAGGGCTAGAGGCAACTGAGCATTGTTCTTCAAAGCGCGTTGAGCCTCAAGATTAGCGCGTTCTATATTGGCACCACCATCAGTGGTCAGTAAAAAGGCTAAGAGAGCACGAGCTTTAGAATCGTTTGGCTCTAACCTCAGGGCTCCTCGCAAGAGGGCACTGTTAGTTGAATAAGCGCGGTCGCGCCAGTTTGCCAGGCCAATCAATGTCAACAAAACTAGGGCAAGGGCTGCTACGGGCCGGGCTGCAATACCAAAGAATTTGTGGCCGCCTTGCTCTAGAAGCGCAAGCAAGTAAGGGGCGGCGAAGTGAGCAACCACTATTGCCAGACCAAAGCACGACAGGTAGAAACGCTCTGCTGAAGCATACTCTGGCTGCAGAGCCAGGCCATTAGGAAGCAGTCCAATTAGAAACAAGAAGAGGCCAAAAAATGGCAAAGGTCGATTGACCAGCTTCACCATCAAAAGCAGTGTGCCAGCCACCAAAGCCATACCGGCAATGGCGCCTAAATCGCTGAACCCAGTAGCAATGGCATAAATTGGAGCTACGGTTAAGGCAAAGGGCAAAAAGAAAATACGCAAATAGTACATGAACAAAACTTTGAACTGCGTGGCAAAGTACATTTGCTCTGGTAAAACCGGCAGACCAAGGCCATTTCCCACAGGTAATGTACTCTTCATCAAAAACAGGAACGGCAGCCCGATTGCAGTACCAATTAAGGCACCAAACTCCCAGACCCTTTCGTAGAGCCAATCTTTCCAAGAATAGCTATCTTCGCCACCATCATTAACCGGTTTTAGAAGTAGACCTACAAGAATCATCGAGTAAGGAATGATAACTGCCTGGCAAGACGTAAAGATAGAAAAGGCAATGCAAAGGTAGGCCGCTAAATAGCCCACGACTCCGCGGCCCACCGAATTAGCCATAAAGCCAGTGAGAAAAGCATTGAGAGCAAGAGAGAAGCAAAGGAAAGTAATTAAGCTGCCACGACTGAGAATATGGGCAACTGAATCACTGCCTATGGGGTGCACCGCCAGCAGTGCGCAGGCGACAAAGGGAACAAGCAGTGGATAGTTGCTAGCGGCTAATACCTTTCGCCCGGCAAGAAAATAGAAACTCAGGCGAGCAAGCAAGAAAAAAGAGCTAATAACGCAGCCCACATGCAGGAGAACATTTACTGCGTGATAGAGAGCGGGGTTTAAGCCTGCCGATTGAAAATCTAAAGCAATCGAAGCACTTGTTATTGGTGCTGAAAATGGATGGAGAAAGCCATCAGCAAAGAGTTGAATCCAATACTCATTCCATTTTTTTGTTTCTATTCCGCGCAGTGGTTGCAGCTGAAAATAATCACCAAGAGTAAAACCGTTCCAAATCGAAGCCGCATGAGCAGCCAAACAAAGCAAGAATAAAATTGAACAAAAGACAACAATAGCTTTAGTACTTACCCACTGTTGCTCGCTATTGTCGACTGCAGCAATGGCACTGGCAGGTGCTAACGGTGAGCGCTTGTTGGTCATCTAAAAATCTTTCGTTCCTGACTTAACCCATTCTTCGTACGATGGCGGCTCAACAGAGCTCCCGCTATGACGGGCAAAATAATCAGCAAGAAGTTCATTGTAGCGAGCAATACCCTTAACTGAATTAGGTTGAGGGCTGGCCTCTTTAATTTGCGTAAGGCTTGGAGCCAGTGCGGGAGCACTAGAATTATTATTAGCACTAGAATTATTATTAGCACTAGAATTGCTGCGCTCAGGTGCCACAGCTGGCATTGGTTTGTCGTTTACTTTCGCGGTAGCTTTGCTGGTTGTCGGCACCACGGTCATCACGGCCTTTTCCAAACGGCTCATGCTGGCACTCTTAGCAGCATTTGCCTGATGCATAAGAATGTTGACAGGACTGACGTCTTGGCCTTTGTCAGCGGCACCAAAAATTACGGGTAAGGCTTTATCTGAATATTCGGCGATAAGTTTGAGCACTTCATCGTGATGTTCAAAGCTAGGAGAGATGCGAGAGTAGCAAGTGACAGCATCGCGATATTTTCCTTGAGTCACCATCTTCGAAGCTAAAGCAAAGAGCGCGCGATCTAGTAAAACTTGGCGTTGCTCTTGCTTCGGTCGCTTTTCTTCTAAGAGGCTGCGTTCTAAAACACTAATAGCGTTTGCTTCGTCGCCCTTAGCTAAATAGCTCTCAGCCAAGCGAACTAAATCTTTATGGTTGCTATCAAAATTGCTACAGCATTCGTACACGGTAAGAGCAAATAAACCAAGCAATATGGTGGCAAGCACAGCAGCAAGCATTAGCACCGGGGTCTTAAGAGGCGAGCCCCGCAAAACTCTTCTCGCCTGAGGCTGCTCTTGAGCTACTGCTCTTTGGCGACCACTGCGGCTCAGCACCTTAGAAGAGGCGGCCATAGCGGGTTCTATGAAGTCACCACAATCTAGGCAAAAGCCTATCCGCGCATTTACCACTTGAAGGCACTGCGGACATTGCTTCTCTTCGTCGGTTCTAGATTTTGGCTTAATCGGAAACTTTGACATCGTCACCAGTGTATCATCTCGAGCAAATTCTTTTAATGGCTCCTTGCTCGCCTGTAAGCCTGAAGAAGCCATAAGGATTGGGCCGACATGCTGGTGCTAAGATATAGTCAAGCTCTCTATAAAGAGGGCTTATGAGGAGCACCATGAATACTAGCGAAAAGACTAGTGAAGAAACTACTGAAGATACTAGCGAAAAGACCAAACCAGTTTTGACCGCCGAACAAATTGCGGCAAAAAAGCAGCGACAGGCAGCTGAACTGGCAGCCGAAAAGGCTGAAGTCTGGCAATCAATCAGCGCTTTATACATACCGCTGTCGCTATTTCTCTCGTGTGTCAGTTTCTCGGCTGGCGCCTTTTTGCTTTACAACTACCAAGAGCCAGCTGGCTGGGGCTTCATCGCCTTAACCGCTGCCATAGCCATTTCAGCTTTTGTCGCTCTATTTCGTTTTCAAAACAAGTTTAGAGCCCAAGGCATTGTTGGCGGGAAAGATACCGAGATGATCAAACCCTCAACCAACCAAGACGACGGCCCAGTCACTGACAAAACACTAGAATAAGAAAGGCAGGGTGTTAACTCTGCCTTTTTCAATGCCATAAATGCAAAAAGAAACGGCCAGGATAACCTGACCGTTTTTCTGATTCTTTTGATCCAGCGTATTAACGCTTGGAGAATTGGAACCGTTTACGAGCTCTCTTACGGCCAGCTTTCTTCCGTTCTTTGATACGTGGGTCGCGGGTAAGCAGACCTTCAGCACGAAGAGTTGGACGGTTTTGTGGAGCAGCCTCAGATAGAGCGCGGGCGATACCGTGACGGATAGCACCAACTTGACCAGCGATACCACCACCGCGGACCAAAACCATGACATCAAATCTGCCCATGGCGTCTGCAGCTTCAAAGCCAGCATAAATTTCTTTAGCTAGACCAGGACGACCACCAATGTAGTCTTCCATGGTGCGGCCATTAATGGTCACGGTACCTGTACCAGGGATCAAACGAACTCTGGCTGTGGCGCACTTTCTACGTCCTGTGCCGATGTACTGAATAACGCTAGTCATGTGGAACTCTTTTTCCTATGTATATATCTTCGAAGTTTCTGAATTTATCTATCGGTCGCTAATTAGCTAGCGTGAACGTGTTCAGGAAGTTTCATCTCTGCAGGCTTCTGAGCAATGTGTGGATGCTCAGCACCAGCATAAACTTTCAACTTAGTGAATTGGCGATCGCCCAAACGGTTGTGGGGCATCATGCCACGGATAGCTTTTTCAAGGATGGCGATTGGGCGTCTAGCTCTCAAGTGAGCAAGGCTTTCTTCCTTGAATCCACCTGGGAAACCAGAGTGGTGTCTGTACATCTTCTGCACTTCTTTTTTGCCGGAGACTTGAATCTTCTCGGCATTGACTACAACGACAAAGTCGCCACAGTCAACGTGTGGTGTGTACTCAGGTTTGTGCTTGCCTCTGAGAACATTGGCAACTTCAACGGCAACACGACCCAAAGTTTTACCTTCGGCATCGACTACCAACCATTCTCTGGTTACTTCTTCTGATTTCGGGCAATAAGTCTTCACTTTAAAATCTCCTGGAACTTTTGCTCCCACAGCCTGAAGGCTTCGGGGTAATGGACCGAATCCAACGTTAAACCCCAAGGGGGAGCGTTAGGGCCGGCGAGCTCTCGATCTCTTTTCTCAAGAGCCTGAGAAACACTCTCCGCGTCCCTTTTGCCGAGCCCTATTTCTAGTAGGGTTCCGACAATAATGCGGACCATATTGTACACGAAGTGATCGGCCGCTATCCAGAACTCTAGCTCGCCTTCACGTAAATTCAACAATTCAGCGCGGTAAATCAGGCAAGAAGGGTTGGCATTTGAGGTGGTAGAAGAGCGGAAAGCACTAAAATCATGCTGACCCAAAAGGCGAGAAGCGCCGTCCTGCATGGGTTTCAAGCTGAGCGGTTGACGCACATGCAGGTGAGTATCTTTTAACAAGGCAGATCGTTGCGAACGGTTCAAGATTCGATAAACATACTGTCTTTTGGTCGCACTGTAACGAGCGTGAAATGTTTCGGGCACGACCTGTAAATCGACCACCGAAATATCTCTAGGCAAGATTCCATTTAGACTCCATGCCATCTGGTGCAAATCTAGTTGGTCGCTCACAAGCTGCTGCGGAAAGTCAAAGTGAGCAACCTGGCCGCCGGCATTGACACCAGTATCGGTGCGGCCACTCATGTGCACCCGCATGTCGCCTTTAGCTAAGACGCTCACTGCTTTTTCTAATTCGTGCTGTACAGTGCGAACGCCCCCCTGAAATTGAGAGCCGTGGAAATTCTTCCCGGAATACTCAAGCAGGAGGGCGATGCGTGGCACTTAGATAATGCCTACAGAATCTATGTCTAGACCAGTTGGATGATCGCCATTTCGGAGTTGTCTCCGCGGCGAGGTCCAATCTTGATGATGCGGGTGTAGCCGCCTTGACGATCTTTATAGCGAGGAGCGATATTGTCGAATACCTTTCTCACTACTTCTTTATCGTAAAGATAAGCGCTCACCTGACGACGCAAGTGCACTACACGAGCTACTTCTTTGGCAGCAGCTTTGTCGCCATTTTTGGCTTTCTCGTGAAGAGCTTTGTAATCGCCTACCTGACCGTGCTTACCTTTGGTGATGATCTTCTCAGCGTGGGAGCGAACTGCTTTTGCCTTAGCAAGAGTGGTTTCGATCTCATCGTGACGAAGAAGCTCGGTAGCTAGTGCGCGCAATACCGCTTTTCTTTGGTCGGCGGGGCGGCCTAGTTGGTGGCCGGGTACTCTGTGACGCATGACAGTTCCTTCTTAAATGGGCTTGTACTTATTTGTCTTTCGGTGTGTCGGCCAAAGTTAGACCGAATTGACGAAGACGCTCAATCACTTCATCAGCAGACTTCTTACCGAAGTTTTTGATATTCATCAGATCGTCATAAGACAATTTGAGAAGTTCGCCGAGTGAATTGATATTGGCTCTCTTCAAGCAGTTGTAGGCTCTAACTGAAAGCTCGAGCTCTTCAATAGAGATTGAGCTATGTTTGCCATCTTGTTGTTGAGGCTGAGTAGCTGCTGGCACCATTGGCTTACCAGACAGTTCTGCTATCGGGAGCAAGTGCTCAATGATCTGACGAGCAGCTTGAGAAATTGCTTCGGTAGCGTCCATTGATCCGTTGGACCAAAGTTCAATAGTTAGTTTGTCAAAATCAGTTGATTCGCCAACGCGAGTTGGTTCAACGTTGTAGCTGACTTTGCGAATAGGCATGAAAACAGCATCGATAGGAAGAACGTCGATTGCTTGTTTGTAATGGCTGTGTGAATCAGCTGGAACGTAGCCTCTGCCGCGCTCTACAGTAATCTCAGCACGGATGCGACCGCCTTCGGCCAAGGTGCAAAGTTGCCAATCTGGATTGATGATAGTGGCATCAGCTGGGCACATGATATCGCGGCCGGTGACAGCACCAGATCTATCGATATCGAGATGCAAATATTGTGGTTCGTTGCTGAAAGTCTTTACGACCAAGCCTTTTAGGTTGAGCATGATGTCAATCACGTCTTCAACAACACCAGGAACGGTGGTGAATTCGTGAGTGATGCCTTCAATTCTCACTGCAGTCACGGCGGAACCGTCTAAGGATGAAAGCAATACTCTTCTAACGGCATTACCAAGAGTGGTGCCATAACCTTTTTCCAATGGTTCAATGACGAACTTACCGTATATAGAGCCGTCAGCTCCGGTCTTGTTCTCAAGGCACTTGATTCTTAAAGGTTCCATATTATCTCCGTGACGAAAGTGGCTGTCGGCGAAGCTTCTAGTATCGATTGATGTGTTCATTGGTTTGAATAGTACTCAACTATGAGGGCTTCTGGTGGCAGTAACGACGCTGAAAAAAGGTTAGTCAGTGACTAGACTCTTCTACGCTTAGGTGGGCGGCAACCATTGTGGGGAATTGGTGTGACGTCTTTGATCAAAGTGATTTCTAGACCGGAACTTTGCAAAGCGCGAATAGCGGTTTCGCGACCGGCTCCAGGCCCTTTAACCAATACTTCAACCTGTCTCATGCCTTGGTCCATAGAACGTTTGGCCACAGATTCAGCAGCTTGCTGAGCGGCAAAGGGAGTGCCCTTCTTCGCGCCTTTGAAGCCCGCTGTACCAGCAGAACCCCAAGCGATCACTTGACCTTGTGGGTCAGTAGAAGTGACGATGGTGTTATTGAAGGTACTTGAAATGTGAACGATGCCTTGAAGGACATAACGACGTTCTTTTTTCTTAGTTCTCGCCTTCGGTGACTTAGCCATAGCTTTCCTGCTTCTATCCTTATCTATATTTGTCTACGCTACTCAGCTCACGGCCCTAGTTAACTTGTTGGAGTTAACTTACTAGAGCTTATTTACCAGGAGCTTGTTTCTTACCGGCAACGGTGACGCGTTTGCGACCGCGACGAGTTCTGGCATTGGTTTTGGTGCGCTGACCACGGGTCGGCAAACCTCTTCTGTGTCTTTGGCCACGGAAGCAATTGATTTCAATCAAGCGCTTAACGTTTAGACCTTCTACCCGTCTAAGATCGCCCTCGACCTGGTAATTTCCGCTCTTCTCAATCTCTTCACGGACGCGACCGACTTCTTCTTCAGTCATGTCTTGTACGCGCTTCGAATCAGGAATGCCTACTTTCTTACAGATTTTGGCGGCAGTTGTTCTGCCAATGCCGTGGATATAAGTCAGCGCGATTGGCGCTCTCTTGTTTCTCGGCAGGTCTACACCGGCGATACGGGCCATTTGTCCTTTAACCTCAAACAGATACTTAAAACAGATACTCAAAACAAAAATCTAGCGAACTAGAAAAACAAGCACTCAAGGTATCAAAGTAGCGCAATATATGCGTCTAATATCCTAACAAGAGTTAACTTGTCACTTCTTAACCTTGGCGTTGTTTGTGTTTCGGATTCTCACAAATAACAGCGACGCGACCTTTACGGCGTATCACTTTGCACTTCTCACAAATCTTCTTTACTGACGCTCTAACTTTCATAATTCAGCTCTCTGAGCGGCTTTCACCGCATCCCTTATTTACTTGTTGTGTATGAAACGACGCTAAGCTTTCTTCTCCGAAGAGACTACCCGCCCGCATTTACATGCAAAACAAGTGTCCTTCAGACAAACGTCTCATTGTACCGCAAATCACTACAAATCAATCAATCTTTGATTCGGTATGTGATTCTTCCGCGCGTGAGGTCATACGGGGTGAGCTCTACACGAACGCGATCACCAGGAAGTATCTTAATAAAGTTCTTCCGAATCTTGCCTGATATGTGAGCCAGAACCTTGTGTCCATTATCCAGCTCTACCCGAAACATGGCATTGGGCAAGGATTCCCGGATGGTACCCTCGAATTCTATTACGCCCTGTTTAGTCATCCAACTACCTCGTTGGGACGCTTAGTAAGTATTTCAGCGTCACCATCAGTGATGAGCAAAGAATGCTCAAAATGGGCCGATGGTCTGTAATCTTGTGTTACAACAGTCCAGCCATCTGGTTTGGTGCGAACCTTGTCGCCGCCCTGATTGAACATCGGTTCAATCGCTATTACCATACCAGGTTTCAACTTGGTCTTGCTACCGGTGCGATAGTTGAAGATGAATGGATCTTCATGGTAATCAGGCCCAATGCCGTGTCCGCCGTAATCTCGCACGATGCCATAAGCACCTTCTTTGCCAACATCTTCTACGGCACCACCGATTTGATCGAGAGTAGCACCGGCTTTCGCCACTTTAATGGCTTCGTATAAAGAACGTTGGGTATCATCCAAAAGCTTTTGTACTGCTTTCGTTACAGTTCCAATAGGCACGGTGATTGCTGTGTCACCGATGAAGTTGAAGGGCTTGCCATCAACCATGCGGCGAACCGAAACCCCGATATCAAGGCTTAAAATATCGCCATCTTTGAGCACTTTCTTCTTGTTAGGAATGCCGTGCACCACCTCTTCGTTAACCGAAGCGCAAACGGTGGCAGGAAAGCCGCGGTAGCCTTTGAACGTTGGTATGTGACCAGCATCAACGATAGCCTTCTCGGCCATTTGATCTAGTTCGTAAGTAGTCATGCCAGGAGCCGCAGCTCTTGAGATCATTTCAAGAACCTGACCAGCAAGGCGTCCGGCCTCGCGAATAAGTTCTATATCTTCTGCTTTGGTTAAAATCATGGTTTAAGTAGATACCTTCGACTGCAATGCCTTCAAAATATCAGCGAATATTGCATCTTGCTCGCCTTCGCCATTAACTGCTGAGACAAGCCCTTTACTACCGTAGTAATCTATCAATGGCGCAGTCAATTCGTGATAGATACTGAGTCTTTGCTTAACCAATTCAGGCTTGTCATCTGAGCGGTGCGAAAGTTCGGTGCCGCATTGGTCGCAAACGCCTTCTTTAGCAGAAGGTGAAAACTTGACGTGATAAACAGCATTGCAAGCTTTATTAGGGCAGACCCGACGGCCAGTAATGCGCTCTTCTAAAATAGAATCGCTAGTTTGCAAATCAATTACAACATCGAGCGAAGCCTTAAGTTCGGCCAGTAGGCCATCAAGACTTTCAGCCTGGGCGCGGTTTCTTGGGAAGCCGTCAAGAATGAAGCCTTTGGCACTTTCTGGCTGACTGAGTTTTTCGCGAAATAGATCGATCAAAACTTGGTCAGGCACCAACTGCCCTTTGTCCATATACTCCTTTGCAGCCAGACCAGCTTTAGTGCTGTTTTTAACAGCCTCACGCAAAAGGTCTCCAGATGACAAATGCAGCAGTGAAAACTTAGTCGAAAGCTTTTTGCACTGTGTACCTTTGCCAGCTCCAGGAGCGCCTAAAAACAGAATGCGCATTTAGATTTCCTTTTTGTCTTGTGATTTGAATAAGCCACGCGCTTGATATTTCGAAGATAGAGCGTGGGTGAGAATCTGGCGTTGGGTATCGATGGCGACACCAACCAGAATAATTAGAGAGGTACTACCAAGGCCTTGCAATGTAGTCACCTGTGTCCATTGCTCGATGTGAATTGGAGCAATGGCAATAACTGCTACTGAAGCAGCACCGATGAAAGTAAGACGATTAAGGGTCTTCTCTAAGAAGTCAGCTGTGGGCCGACCTGGGCGAACCCCTTGAATAGCGCGGCCACTTCTTCTTAGGTTCTCAGACATATCGCGCACGGGCAAAATGATTGATGAGTAGAAGAAAGCAAAGAAGAGAATCAAACAGAAATACACCAAAGAGTGCTCCCAGCGGTAATAAGAGAAGGCATTAGCGCCTTCTTGTGCCAGAAAGGCCCAAGTGTCTTTGGCCCAAGTTTGCTGGCAAAGGCTAACGAAACCGGCTCCAATACCAGGTATATCTTTGATGACGTTGTAGACAACCTGACCAGGATCGGTCTTTTGCTGGGCCATGAACTGCATGATTGTCGATGGGAACATCAAAAGCGATGAAGCAAAGATGATGGCCATAACTCCAGATGGGTTAACAGGCAGATACATGTAGTCTTCTGGTGCAGCAAATATTTGCCGGCCGACATTGCGCCTTGAGCCCATCACCATAACTTTGCGAACGCCCTGTTGCAGGCGCACGATAAAAGCAACAACTAATAGGAAGAAGATCACTAGGGCGGTCACACCCCAAACCGGGGCTTGACCAGTCTGCACTGATTCATAAGTGTTTTTGATCATGACGGGCATACGAGCAGCAATACCAAGGAAGATCAAAAGTGAGGCACCGTTGCCGACACCACGCTCGGTAATTAGTTCACCCATCCACATGATAAAGACAGCACAGGATGTCAGGATAATAGTGGTATTGATGAGAAACAGCGGGCCTGGTGTGATTACCACACCAGGAATACGAGACAACAGCTGAGCCAACATGAACGACTGAAAAACAGCGAGAAAGACAGTGGCCACGCGCGAAATTTGAGCGAGCTGGCGACGACCTTGTTCACCTTGTTCTTTTTGCAAATTTTCTAGTTTTGGAATAACCACTGTCATCAACTGCATGACAATCGACGACGTGATGAATGGTCCAATACCCATTGAGAAAACAGAAAGCTTATTCAAGGCGCCGCCAGTGAATAAGTCGATCATGCCTAGCAAGTTTTGCGCTAGTTCAGGGTGTTTAGTAAAGGCACCAGGATCAACACCAGGAATCGGGACATGGACGCCTAGGCGATAGAGGAAGATCATTGTCAGGGTGAAAATGACTCTCTCTTTTAGACCCGGTGCACTGAGTAAGGCGAGCCAGTCTTCTGGGCCCCCAATCTTTGCACCACGTTTGCTCACACTCTCTGACATTCTGTTCCCCTATTCTCTTTGCAAGCTTAAGCAGGCTTTGCAAGATCTGTTCTTCAACTTGTAATTGTAGGCTCTATTACTAACAAAGCTCTGTTGCTGCAGTAAAAAATAGCAAAATATTAGAACGCTCCAGCAGATAGAACTACTGGAGCGTTGCAATTTTCAACTAGTTCAAGACTAGCGATTTTTTGGATTGCGGGTTGGTGCAGCTGGTTGAATTACTTCATACGAGCCGCCAGCAGCCTGAATCTTATCAATCGCGCCTTGGGAGAAGTGATGAGCGCTTACTTTCACAGCAACTTTCAAATCACCATTGCCAAGTACTCTCAAACTATCGTTGTGCTTGCGAATAACGCCATGTGCAACAAGAGCTTCTGGAGTCGCTTCAGTGTTAGCAGGCAATACGTTTAAAGCATCTACGTTGATGATTACCCAATCGCGTCCTGGTACTGAATCGAAATTGTGAATCTTAGGTAGTCTTCTGAACAACGGTGTTTGACCGCCTTCAAAACCAAATCTTCTAGCTTCACCAGATCTTTGACCTTGTCCGTTGTGACCACGGGTAGAGGTTTTACCGTGTCCGGAAGCGCGGCCGCGACCTACTCTTTTTCTTTTCTTGCGTGACCCTTGGTCTGGTCTTACTTCATCAATTTCCATCTATTCTCCTTTGCCTCACGCCGCCAATTAGTTAAATGACGACTCGGCTGACTTTTACTTCGTACTTGTATTTAAGAGCTAATTACTTAGCTTTCTTGGCGCCTTTTTCAGCGGCAGCAGCTTCTTTCTCTTCAACCACAGTGACTAAGTGATGAACTTTGTTCACCATGCCACGGATAGTTGGGCTGTCAGCGTGCAATACACTGCTGTTGAACTTGCGTAGTCCAAGCGCGCGAACGACTTTCTTCTGGTCGTCTCTCTTACCGACGAGACCCTTCGTTAAAGTTATCCGTAACATTTCGACCCCTCAATTGAACTTTAGATTTGTGTGCTTGAACAGTAACTATTGACTATATGCAGTGCTTTTCAGTTATGAGAACAACTGACGAATGCTTACGCCTCTTAGACGAGCAGCATCTTCATAGGTTCTCAAACCTTTGAGACCAGCAACTGTAGCGCGAGCTACGTTTAGTGGTGAACGTGATCCTAATGATTTAGAAAGCACATCGCCCACACCAGCAAGTTCAAGAATGGCGCGAGCAGCACCACCGGCGATTACTCCGGTACCTTTAGCAGCTGGTTTTAAAAGAATGCGGCTAGCGCCGGTCTTTCCAGTAATTGTGTGAGGAATTGTGGTGCCTACTAGAGGAACTGAAACAAGAGATTTTCTTGCATCAACAACGCCCTTTTGAATGGCCGATACAACTTCGGATGCTTTACCAACACCGATGCCGACTTGACCTTTGCCGTTACCGACAGCAACCACTGCGCGGAACGAGAGCTTTTTACCACCCTTAACTACTTTAGTTACGCGGCGAACTTGAATGATTTTTTCTTCCCATTCAGATTCAACACGCTCACGCTTGTTGTCATCCGGACGACGACTAGGGCCACCATCGCGGCCACCACCACCAGGTCCGCGACGGCCGCGACGAGCGCCATCGGGAGCTGCTACTGGAGCAATTGCATCCTCGATTCCGGCAACCTTATCTTCTCTGTCCATCTAGAAGTACCCTCAAATATCTTTAAACTGTTTTTGTACTTAGAACTCAAGTCCAGCTTCACGAGCGGCTTCTGCCACTGCAGCAACACGGCCATGGTAGATGTAGCCACCACGATCGAATACAACTGAATCAATCCCTTTAGCTTTTGCGCGTTTGGCAACAAGAGCACCAACGGTCTTAGCTGATTCAACGTTCCAGGTCTTGGAGTCTTTCAGCTCAGCATCTAAAGTGCTTGCCATAACTAGTGTTTTGGCGGTTGTATCGTCGATGATTTGAGCATAAATATGCTTGTTCGAACGATATACGCAAAGCCGCGGACGCTCAGTGCTACCAGACAACCGGCGACGGATGCGGTAGTGAACTTTGATGCGATTGAGCTTTCTGTCTAGCTTCTTAATCATTATCGGTCCTCTATAAATTACTTCTTCTTACCAGCAGCTTTACCAGCTTTACGGCGGATAACTTCACCGGCATATTTGACGCCCTTACCTTTGTAAACTTCAGGTGGACGCTTTTCGCGAATAAAGGACGCAATATCACCAACTGCTTGCTTGTCGATACCACTGACGGTAATGACGTTACCTTTACCGACCACAATCGTGACGCCAGCAGGTGGCTGAATTTCGACTGGGTGAGAATAACCTAGTTGCATTACCAACTTGGTACCATCCATGGCGGCGCGATAGCCAACGCCGACGATTTCAAGGTTGCGATCGAAACCTTCACTAACACCTTTGACCATGTTGGCCAAAAGAGTACGGCTCAAACCATGCAAGCTACGAGTAGTTCTGTTCTCAGAATTACGGGTGACTGTGATTTTGCCATCTTCATGCTTGAAAGACATCTCAGGGACAAAAGTACGCTCTAATTGTCCTTTAGGTCCTTTGATGACCACTTTGTGATCATCAATCTGAACCGTCACGCCAGATGGCACTGGGATTGGTGCTTTACCGATACGAGACATTGCTCTTAACTCCTACCTACTTATTTCTTTGCTTACCAGACTTCGGCAACGACTTCACCGCCGAGGTTGCTCTTGCGAGCTTGGCGATCGGTCATTAGCCCGCGGCTGGTGCTAACTATTGCTACGCCCATACCGTTATAAACTCTAGGCACTTTTTTGGATGGGCGGTAAACCCGTAGACCAGGCTTAGACACGCGCTTCAAACCTTGAATTACGTGCTCGCCCTTACTGCCGTATTTGAGAACAATGCGCATGCGTTGTTCAGGAGAGCCTAAGGCTCTTGTTTCGAATGAAGAAATGAATCCTTCATTACGCAACAGCTCGGCAATAGCTACCTTCGCCTTGGAGGCGGGCATCTCAACGGCCGGAGCCTGAACGCGGATGGCGTTTCTAATACGTGTGAACATGTCCGAAATTGGATCTGTGACCGGCATTTGCTATCTCCTACCAGCTAGACTTGGTGAGTCCAGGAATCAAACCTTCGTGAGCCATTTTTCTTAGGCAACAGCGGCACAAGCCAAAGTCGCGATAAACCGCTCTGGGCCGCCCGCATATGCGACAGCGATTGTGCAAGCGCACCTTCGGGTATTTGCCTTTGGCGACCAATACCTGGCGCTTATGCTCCTTATCAACCATGGATGTTTTAGCCACGTTGTGCTTTCCTCTCCTTACGACTCTTCTTTAAAATCTAACTATTGACTGACGTTTTGTTTCTTGAAGGGCATGCCCATGGCGGCTAGCAGTGCATACGCTTCTTGATCTGTTGGGGCAGTGGTGACGATGGAAATATCCATGCCGCGTACTGCATCGATTGATTCATAATTGATTTCAGGGAAAATCAATTGCTCCTTGATACCAACGGAGAAATTGCCGCGACCATCAAACGATTTACCAGACAAACCGCGGAAGTCGCGGATTCTTGGTAGTGAAATGTGAATGAGCTTAGCCAGGAAGTTCCACATGCGCTCTCCGCGAAGAGTGACTGAGGCACCGACAGGCATACCCTTTCTCAATTTGAAAGTAGCGATGGATTTCTTGGCGCGATTTGTCACTGGCTTTTGGCCGGCGATAATGCCCAATTCTTTGACGCCATTTTCAATTGCTTTAGCGTTGCTGGTGGCTTCGCCCAAACCCATGTTGATTACAACTTTGACGATGCGGGGAACCTGCAAGTCATTCTTGTAGCCAAATTGTTTTTTCAGACTATCTCTTACCTGGGTTTGGTAATTTTCTTTGATATCGAACATTGCCTTCTACCTTACTTTTGATTAGCTGCTTTAAGAGACGGTCTTTGTCGTCTCTGCTTCTTATATATAGGTCTTAAACGCCTAGCTCTTTACGGAACTCAGCTCTAACAGGTTTCTTCTTCTCGTTGGAGTAGAGCATTACTTTGCAAGCAAACAAAGGTGCTTCTTGCTTGATGATGCCGCTCTTGCCATAAGCATTTTTTGCTTTGACGTGACGAGTGACGACGTTAACGCCTTCAACAAGAATTTTGCCGAGCTTAGGGAATACCTTAAGCACTTTGCCAATCTTGCCTCTGTCTCCTTCAAGCTTTTGGCCATTTTTCTTGGTGCGTGTTCTGCAGCCAGAGATAACCATAACTAGATCGCCGCGTTTGACGTGAACCGATGGCACCAGGTTGGTGGCACTTGGTTTAACGAGAGCGCGTGAGATAACTTGCTTGTTGCCCATTTTGACTTTGGTCTTAATGGGAGCGTTGGTGTAGCGCACCGACATTTCTTTTTTAGCTGTGTAAGCCATTTTTAGAGAACCTCCGGAGCCAATGAGATGATCTTGGTGAAGTTCTTGTCTCTAAGTTCACGTGCGATTGGTCCAAACACACGAGTACCTTTTGGGTTGCCGTCTTTTTGCACAATCACAGCAGCGTTGTCGTCAAAGCGGATGGTTGAACCATCTGGACGACTGACGTTCTGTTTGACACGTACAACAACTGCACGGACAACTTCAGACTTCTTCACGGGCATGTTAGGTAGAGCATCTTTGACAGTAGCCACGATGACATCGCCAACAGTTGCAAATGTTTTGTTCGAACCGCCCAGGACCCGGATGCACAAGAGCTCTCTGGCTCCGGTGTTATCAGCACAGGTCAATCTAGTTTCTTGCTGAATCATGAGGCAGATACCTCGCTAGCTTTATTAGAGATGGCATGGCCAGTCACTTCAACTACGGTGAATCTTTTGTCTTTGGACAATGGACGGCATTCTTCAATGCGAACCACGTCGCCCATTTGACACTTGTTTTCAGCATCGTGAGCTTTGAACTTGCGCGTCTCGGCAATTTGCTTCTCATACTTGTGGTGCGGTGAACGGCTTTCAACAGCTACTACAACTGTCTTATCCATTTTGTTGGATACAACCTTCCCGACTAATACCTTCTTTGGCATTTCTCGACCCCTTAGTCTCTCTCTTTAACTCAGTCCAGCAATCTAAATTCGATCTAGATTCTTAAGCAGTGACAAAAATGACTTTTTCAGTAGCCACTGTCAGCAGTTGCGCTAGTTTTTTTCTTTCTAGACGCAATTTAGCTGGACTCTCTAACTTTCTTAGAGCCAACTGAAAACGCAGGTCGACGATTGTCTTACGAGTCTCATCAATACGTGCATTCAGCTCCTCAGGGGAAAGCTCTCTCATTTCTCGCACTCTCATTTCGCGGCTCCTCCGGCATGCCTTTCAATTACACGGCATTTAACAGGTAACTTCTGGGCGGCCAATTCGAGCGCGTGGTGCGCATCTTTCTGGGCCACTCCGGACATTTCAAACATTACGCGTCCGGTTTTGACAACGGCTACCCAGAATTCTGGGTTACCTTTACCGGAGCCCATTCTGGTCTCGGCTGCTTTCTTAGTTACAGGCTTGTCTGGAAAAACGCGAATCCACATTTTTCCGCCGCGGCGTACACTACGCACCATGGCTTTACGAGCTGCTTCTATTTGGCGTGAAGTAATCCAGCAAGGCTCGAGTACTTGCAAACCGTAGTCGCCGAATTGAACTTCGACTCCTCTTGATTCAGCGCCGCACATGCGACCGCGCTGCATCTTTCTATATTTTGTTCTTTTGGGCATTAACATGGGTTATTGACCTGCCTTCCTGGGTCTACGACCAGACTTAACTGGATCTCTCGCATCTTGGTTATTTTTGCGAGCTCCGCCTTCTTGTGAACGTTCTTGTTGCGTCTTGATGTTTGGAGGTGACCATTGACCAGGCTCCAACTCACCGCGGAAGATCCACACCTTAATGCCGATGATACCCATCATGGTATTTCCTTCAGCAGTGGCATAGTCGATATCGGCACGCAGGGTTTGTAGTGGAATACGACCTTCTTTGGCCCATTCTGTACGAGCGATTTCAGCACCGCCCAAACGGCCGGCAACCATGATTTTGACGCCGATAGCACCAGCGCGCATACAACGTTGCATTGCTTGCTTCATGGCACGACGGAAGGCAACACGCTTCTCTAATTGCTGAGCGATTGACTCGGCAACAAGCTTAGCTTCTAGGTCAACACGGTTAACTTCAAGGATGTTGATCTTGATGTCGAGACCAGTGCGATTTAGCAAGGCACGTAATTTCAAGCTCAGGTTTTCGATGCCCTGGCCACCTTTACCTACAACCACACCAGGTCTGGCTGTGTAGATATCGATTGTTACTTGATCTGCTTTTCTAGAAATTTCTACTTTGGAGCAACCGGCGCCAGAGAGTTCTTTCTTTAGGTAGGCTCTTAGGCGAGCATCCTCTTCAATAAGAGGAGCAACGTCTTTCTTCTGAACAAACCAGTTAGAAGCCCAGCCCCGGTGAATACCGACGCGAAAACCAACAGGATTTACTTTCTGACCCAACTTCTTAGTCCTCACTTACTCTAACTCGAGTCTTTTGACTCGTAATTTGACTCTTAAACTCTAAATATCCGAAAGTTTCAGCGTGATGTGGCTGGAGCGCTTAAGGATGGGATAAGCCCGGCCTCTTGCTCTTGGCTGGAAGCGTTCCAGAGTTGGTCCCTGGTCGCAGAATGCTTCTACTACTTTGAATTTGTCAGCTTCCGACTCTGAGACGGCTTGCTTTTCGGCATGCGTGAGGTTGGAAACGGCTGAATAAAGCAGCTTCTCAACGACGCGAGCGGCAGTGTAAGGCATGAACTTGAGCATAACTCTAGCTTCGCCAACTTCTTTACCGCGAATCTCGTTGACTACACGGCGCACCTTCCGCGGTGACATTCTGATCCATTTTGCGCAAACTTTGCTTTCCACTTTTGCGATCCTTCTAACTAAATTCCGGTCTAACTTACTGCCAGTACTAACTTAGAGTTAGCCTCTTTTGCCAGTTTTGTCTCCGCCGGCGTGTCCTTTGAACAGTCTGGTGGGAGCGAACTCACCGAGACGGTGGCCAATCATTTGTTCAGTCACGTAGACCGGAACATGTTTGCGGCCGTTGTATATAGCGATTGTGTGGCCAATCATTTCGGGCACAATCATCGAAGCGCGAGACCAGGATTTGATAACGCGTTTGTCGCCTTTCTTATTCATCTCATCAACTTTTTTAACGAGTGCTGGATGAACGAATGGTCCCTTTTTAAGTGATCGAGACACTTAAACCTCCAAAATTACTTAGTTCTGCGCTTAACGATGAATTTGTCCGATGTATAAGACTTACCGCGACGAGTTTTGTAACCCATAGCTGGTTTGCCCCATGGTGTTTGTGGCTTACCGCCGATTGGCGATTTACCTTCACCACCACCATGCGGGTGGTCAATGGCGTTCATGGTGACACCACGGTTGGTAGGTTTGATACCTAACCAACGAGTGCGGCCGGCTTTACCCAGACGCAAGTTTTTGTCGTCGGTGTTACCCAACTGACCGATGGTGGCCATGCACTCGAGATGCACCATACGCATTTCACCTGATGGCAAACGCAAGGTGGCATATCTGCCTTCTTTGGCCAGAACTTGAATTTGAGCTCCAGCAGCACGACCCATTTGGCCGCCTCTACCGAGAGTCAATTCAACGTTGTGAACCATAGTACCTAGAGGGATAGCGCGAAGAGGAAGAGCGTTGCCGTTCTTGATCTCAGCTGCTGGCCCGGACATAACTTTCTCACCAACCTTGATACCGTTTGGCGCCAAGATATAGCGCTTGTCTCCGTCGGCATAATGCACCAGACAGATACGGCAGTTGCGGTTTGGATCGTATTCAATAGTTGCGATAACGCCAGGGACGTCATGCTTGTTGCGCTTGAAGTCGATAACGCGGTAAGCCTGTTTGTGGCCGCCGCCTTTATGTCTAACTGTCAAACGACCTTGGTTGTTGCGGCCACCATGCTTTTTCAAGGGGCGCAGCAAGCTCTTCAAAGGAGTATGTGTGGTTATGTCCGAATAATCGGCTAACGACATATTCCTGCGGCCTGCGGAGGTTGGATTCACTTTGCGGGTAGGCATCTTACTGTTCCTAAATAATTCCCATAACTGTGAGTTGAGTGCTTAATTGAAAAATTAGGCAGTGAACAACTCGAGCGGATCACCAGCGATGGTGACAATAGCCTTCTTGCTGTCTTTTGGAGCGCGACCATGACGCTTGCTTCTTCTGAAGCGACCGCGGATTGCGCTTGTATTAACAGAGACGACCTCGCTCTTGCTCTTCGGATAGAGTTCCTTAAGCATCTGCTCAATAGCTTGAGCAATTTCAACTTTGTTGGCGTCTTTCATCACTTCGAAAGTGTATTGACCGAGTTCCATCTGTTGAGCAGACTTCTCAGTAATCATTGGTCTGATGATGATTTGCGAATGACGTTTGTTCATCTCACTTGGTCCTTAGATATCTAATTTACTCTTCGCTCTTTTCTTTCTTGGCGCGAGCAGGCTTCTTAGCTTCAGCTTCTACTTCTTTTGGAGCTGCAGCTTTCTTAGGAGCAGCGGCTTTCTTTGGAGCTTCAGCTTCTTTCTTAGCTGGTGCTTTTTCAGCTTTGGCAGCAGGAGCAGCTTTCGCTTTGGCTTCTACTTTCGCTGCTTTCTTAGCAACCGGCTTGTCACCTTCGGTTTTTTCTTTGCTGGTGGCTTCGAAGCGAGTATTGATTGCTTCGAGGGTTCTAGCATTGGTGAGGATGACTTCGTAATGGAGCAAATCTTTGACGTTCAGGTTGCTCATGGCGATCACTTTAAGACCGTCAATATTGCGAGCAGCACGTTCGACACGGGCGCAAGCATCGCAAGCGTAGTCGAGAACGACCAACACTTTCTTGCCTACGTGTCCAAGATCTTTCAATACTTGGCTGAATAATTTTGTTTTGGCTTCTTTGAGATTGTCGAAGTCTTGAACGACTACCAACTTCTCAACACTAGCGGCAAGAGCTGATTTAAGTGCAAGCACTCTCATCTTCTTGTTCATAGTGATGGAGTAATCGCGCGGCTTAGGACCGAACGGAACGCCACCACCAGCCCACAAAGGTGAACGGATAGAACCGGCTCTGGCGCGGCCAGTACCTTTTTGACGCCATGGCTTACGACCGCCACCACGAACTTCTGCTCTGGTTTTGGTGTTAGCGCTACCTTGTCTGGCATTGGCGAGCTGTCTGACCAGGGCATTGTGAATTACGCCCATGTTCGGCTTAATGCCAAAGACTGCGTCACTGAGTGCTACTTCACTCAGCTTCTTGCCTTTGAGATCAACTACTTGCGCGGATGTCATTTTACTTTCTCTCTCTTAAGTTCAGAAACTAATTCCATTTGGTTATAGATGCGGAGATCACAACCAAACCACCGTCAACACCAGGTACAGAGCCTCTGACAAGGAGCAGACCTTTTTCGGTATCAACTCTCACCACAGTCAAGCGGCGAGCACAAACATTGTCGTCACCCATGTGACCGGGCATATGAAGACCACGAACGACGCGACCTGGTGTGGTACCAGCGCCGATAGAACCCATAGAGCGGTGGAATTTAGAGCCGTGGCTCATTGGTCCACGACCGTGGTTATAACGCTTGATACAGCCTTGGAAGCCTTTACCAATTGACTTACCGCGCACGTCAACTTTCATACCAGGTGTAAGTAAAGCCTCAACATTGAGAGCTTCGCCAACCTTATAAGAAGAAACGTCATCAACGCGATACTCTTTGAGCGGCTTCAAAGGTTGAATTTCTTTCTTTTTGAAAGCGCCAAGAGCTGGCTTGGTGAGCTTCTTTTCTTTAATAGCGAAGCCACCAACTTGAACGGCTACATAGCCATGCTTTTCTTTGGTTTTGGTTTCGGTGACGATATTCTCGCCCAACTTAACTACGGTGACAGGAACTGCCAGGCCATTCTCATCGAATACCTGTGTCATCCCAACTTTTCTTCCCATTACGCCTAATGTCATGGCTTTTAAGTCCTTCTCAAATCTGCATCAAATCAACTGTTAAGTACAAACCTTAGAGTTTGACTTCGATATCAACACCGGCTGGCAAGTCAAGGCGCATCAACGCATCGGCTGTAGTTGGTGTTGGATCGTTGATATCAATCAATCTCTTGTGCACTCTGATCTCAAAGTGCTCGCGTGATTTTTTATCGACGTGCGGTGAACGCAACACGCAATAAACACGCTTCTTGGTTGGCAACGGCACTGGGCCGCAAACTGTGGCACCGGTGCGCTTAGCAGTGTCTACGATTTGATCTGAAGACTTATCGAGCAATCTATGGTCGTAAGACTTAAGACGAATGCGGATTCTTTGCACTTTCGACGCTGCGGCATCAGTTTTTGTTTTTTTGGCGCTTGCCATATTGCCTACTTTCTCCCTAGTGCTCCTAGTGAATAACCAGGATGCGTTCAACATAAGTAATCGCGTTTAGCGATGACGTCGCTATCAAGACTTCAGCTATATCAGATGTATTCGAAAACATATCTGATAGGGCACCAGTCTAATCTCCCCGGCCCGAGCAACCAGACGCATTAACTGCCTCTTATAATTGCGGACGGCACGGGATGACCGTTCCAGCGAACGAACCACACATTGTACAGAGATCGCCCGGGGGCGCCAGAGTAAATTTATTTCAGCTTTGGTTTCCAATAGGGTCAAATCAAGCAACTACGTTGAGATACTTTTCTCAAGCTCTGCGCCCGTGATGGTTTCAGCTGTCTAGTAGGGTGAAAAAATAGTTTGAAATTGATTCAAATCACTGTTAACAACCGCAACATCAGGTCACACCTTAATTTCGACAATCAGGCAACCTCAGCAATGTCTTAACTATTGAGCTGTTTAGGGCGTTTTGGAGGGGGAAAGATAAGTGTATCTCTTGGCAGCCCCTTATTCCTTCAGACAAATTGCCACCAACCATGACTTATCGCTTCGACAAATCCGGTAAACGAATTCTCAAAGATGCAATCAAAGACAAGTTAGTCGTAGAAGCAGAAAAGAGAGATGCCCAAGGTCAAACTTCTATAAGTTCTCAACGCAGCACCGGCACATCGCATTTGGTGCAGACACAAAGAAGCTCTCCCAATCAGAAACTTGGCCGCAAAGGTCAAGATGCCGATTTAAGCAAACCACTGCGCCATATCGGCATGGCCATAGCAGCGGTGGTAATTATGGTTTTGATGATGGCCCTAATAAGTATGGCCACTTCGATGCTAGAAGGCCTCAGGGTGAAAAATAGTCACCACTCAAAGGCTCCCGCCGCATCCAGACCAGCCAGACCAGTCAGTCAACGAGCAGCAGCGCCAATAACTAACCTTGGTCACTGGACAAAAGCAGAAGTATTGAAGAACCTCTTCGCCGCCAGTCAAAAGGCTCACAACGCGAAGAACTATTCTTCTGAAAATGCTCTTTTGAAAAATCTCAGTCAATCTCAGCCAGCAGAAACAAAAGCGCTGCTAACAAAATTGATAGCGGCCAATCCAACCAATCTCAAATATCAATGGCAACTAGCCATCGTCTTATATCACTGCGGTAGCTATGATCAAGCCAAAATCGTCAATGGCAAAATAATCCAGCAACTCAAAGGCAGTCATCAATCTCTAGAAATTCAAGGCTTAGCCTATAGCCTAGAGGGCAAGATGAAAGCTCGAGTTGGTCGCGATCAAGAAGCGCTACAAGATCTGACAACGGCGGTATCATTCTTTGAAAAAGCCAAGCTTTCCGACTTGGCCTTTGTTGACACCCTAAGAGATATTGCCTGGTTAGAATTGCGCACCGGCAGACGCATGCAAGCTGCAGTCTTGTTTGAAAGGGTAAATGCTTGCACTGGCGAAACTGATGGCGCTGAGCCTGCTAGCCCAGAATCGTTCATGATGGACAATATTAGATAGCACTAAATATGGTGCACTAATTTACAGTAAAAAAAAGAGGACTGCTTTTCAGCAGTCCTCTTTAGATTTGTTTCTAGATTTGACTAGGCGATGATTGAAGCAACTACGCCGGCGCCGACAGTACGTCCGCCTTCGCGAATTGCGAATCTCATACCTTGCTCAACAGCTACTGGTTGAATCAATTCAACGTCCATTGCAACGTTGTCACCAGGCATAACCATTTCAACGCCTTCTGGCAATTCGATGGAACCGGTCACGTCAGTTGTACGGATGTAGAACTGTGGTCTGTAGCCTTTGAAGAATGGAGTGTGACGTCCGCCTTCTTCTTTGGAGAGGATGTAAACCTCAGCCTTGAACTTGGTGTGTGGCTTGATGCTGCCTGGTTTGGCGATAACTTGACCACGTTCGATCATGGTCTTGTCGATACCTCTGAGGAGGATACCAACGTTGTCTCCAGCCATACCGGAGTCAAGGGTCTTCTGATACATTTCAACGCCAGTTACGGTTGTCTTACGTGTATCTTGCAGACCAACGATTTCTACTTCTTCGCCGACTTTAACTTGTCCGCGCTCAATACGACCAGTGGCAACAGTACCGCGGCCAGTGATTGAGAACACGTCTTCAACAGCCAACAAGAATGGTTTGTCCAAATCTCTTTCTGGAGTTGGGATGTGCTCGTCGACAGCTTTCATCAAGTCGAGAATTGCTTGCTCATACTTGGGGTCGCCTTCAAGAGTCTTGAGAGCTGAACCACGGATTATTGGAATATTGTCGCCGTCGAAGTTGTATTTGGAAAGCAATTCGCGTGCTTCCATTTCAACTAGTTCGATCAATTCTGGATCGTCGACCATGTCGCACTTGTTCAAGAAGACAACGATGTGTGGAACGCCAACTTGACGGGCAAGCAAGATGTGCTCGCGAGTTTGTGGCATAGGGCCATCGTTAGCTGAAATCACGAGGATAGCGCCGTCCATTTGGGCAGCACCAGTAATCATGTTCTTGATGTAGTCAGCGTGTCCTGGGCAGTCAACGTGACTGTAGTGACGTGAGTTAGTTTCGTATTCTACGTGAGCGGTATTAATGGTAATACCACGAGCTTTTTCTTCGGGAGCAGCATCGATCTCATCGTATTTTTTAGCTTTGGCTTGGCCAGTTTTGGCCAAAGTCATTGTAATAGCTGCGGTTAACGATGTTTTGCCATGATCAACGTGCCCGATCGTTCCAACGTTCACGTTTGGTTTGTTGCGTTCAAACTTTTGACGGGCCATCCTATCTACTCTCCTTACAAATTACTGCTTCTTACGGATACTGACTATCAAATGATTCTGATATGCAGGGCCTATTGGACTTGAACCTGGATGGTTGATTACAGGTTCGGTTTAAATGGAGCCCACGACGAGAATCGAACTCGTGACCTCCCCCTTACCAAGGGGGTGCTCTACCGCTAAGCTACGTGGGCACGTAAATCTACGAGGATTCTATTATCTACGGTGATTCTCGATTCTCTGGATTCCTCAAAATTTTCTTTACTCTTGGAAAATTTTGATCGGCTTTTTTGATTTTGAAGCAACTACCTGTAAAGAGGTTGCTTCGGTTTCCTACTTTGCCTTTTGCGTTATCGCTCAGGTCGAAAGTTTGGGTGGAGCTGGATTCGAACCAGCGTAAGCTTTCGCTAACAAGTTTACAGCCTGTCTCCTTTAACCACTCGGACATCCACCCATAAGCTGGTGATGGGAATCGAACCCGCAACCGACGGTTTACAAAACCGTTGCTCTACCGTTGAGCTACACCAGCGAAATCGACAATCACTTGCGGCCTATCTCTTGCAGATATGAATGCCAACAAAATAATCGCGCTTACCTATCAGTGATAGGCAAAGTAAATTCTTACAGAGTATTTTTTCAGTGTCAAACTATTGCCTGGCCTAGAACCAATAGCGATACACGAACTTAATATTACGACTAGTCGTTCTACTCTGTAGGCGCAGAAATTGCGCTATTTGCTTCAATTGGAGCCTTCGTTACTACTTTAGAAGCCAGATTCTGTCTGACAACCTCATAGAAGATCACTCCGGCAGCTACTGAAGCATTTAAAGATTGCACCGAACCATGCATCGGAATTTTCACCAAGAAGTCGCAGTGTTCAGACACCAAGCGACTTATGCCATCACCTTCGCCACCAATCACTAAAGCGATTGGCCGCTTAAGATCACTTTCATAAATCCCTTGTGCACCTTCAAGTGCTAACCCAGCGATCCAAAATCCACGGTCTTTCAACTTTTCAAGTGTGGATACCAGATTGGTGATGCGCACCATACGCATACTGGCAAGCGCTCCAGCACTCACTCTGGCAACGGTGCGAGTAAGACCAGCCGAACGGCGTTGGGGAAGAATGACAGCTTTAACGCCAGCAGCATCAGCAGATCTGACGATGGCACCAATGTTGTGTGGATCTTCAATGCCATCAAGAATGGCAACGGTGTATCCGTCTAAACTCTTACCTTCAGCCTCCAGTGCGGCTTTCTCAGCGTCGAACTGATCGAGAAATTCTGATATGTCAAGATATTCGCTTGCAGCAATCTGGGCAACTACGCCTTGGTGCTTATCGCGATCTCCGATCAAATCAGAGAGTTTGCGCTTTTCAACTGTGGCAATCACAATCGAATTTTCTTTGGCTAGTTCTTTGATTTTGTCGATGCGGCGGTCTGATTCCAAACCACTTGCCATATAGATTTTGTTGACCGCAACTTTTCCTTCTATAAGGAATGCAACTACAGCGTTACGACCATAGATGAATTCTTCGTCGACGGCATCTTGATCAACTTCTGCTGGGCCTGACTCTTCATGACCGCCGTAACGGACAGTTTGAGTGCGCTCAACTGGAGCTTCATCGAAGTAATCGTTTACTTTGCGAGCGATGCTGGCTGCTTTGCGTTCAGGTGAGATGTCGCCACGGGCAGCTTCGTCTGTACGGGGACGTCTGTCGTAGCCACCACCACCTTCTGGTCTTGGTCCACGGTTGAATCCACCACCGCCTTCAGGTCTTGGTCCACGGTTGAATCCACCTTCTGATCGACCGCCTTCTGGCCTCGGTCCGCGGTTGTAGCCGCCGCCACCTTCAGGTCTTGGTCCACGGTTGTAGCCGCCGCCACCTTCTGGTCTTGGTCCTCGGTTGAATCCACCACCGCCTTCAGGTCTTGGTCCGCGATTGAAGCCACCTTCGGATCTACCTTCTGGTCTTGGTCCGCGATTGTAGCCGCCTTCGGATCTACCTTCTGGTCTTGGTCCGCGATTGTAGCCGCCTTCGGATCTACCTTCTGGTCTTGGTCCACGGTTATAGCCACCGCCACCCTCAGGTCTTCCAGCACCCTCTGGTCTCGGTCCACGATTGTAGCCGCCGCCACCTTCTGGTCTCGGGCCTCGATTGAATCCACCTGCGGATCGACCTTCTGGTCTTGGTCCACGATTGAATCCACCACCACCTTCTGGTCTTGGTCCACGATTGAATCCACCACCACCTTCAGGTCTCGGTCCACGGTTGAAGCCGCCTTCGGATCTTCCTTCTGGTCTTGGTCCACGGTTATAGCCGCCACCACCTTCTGGTCTTCCAGCACCTTCTGGTCTCGGTCCGCGGTTGAAACCGCCTTCAGATCTACCTTCTGGTCTTGGTCCACGATTGAATCCACCACCCGATGGACGTCCTGCGCCTTCCGGTCTTGGTCCACGATTGAAACCACCACCAGATGGGCGTCCTGCGCCTTCCGGTCTTGGTCCACGATTAAAACCACCACCCGATGGGCGTCCTGCGCCTTCCGGTCTTGGTCCGCGATTGAATCCGCCTTCGGATCTACCTTCTGGTCTGCCGGCGCCTTCTGGCCTTCCTGCTCCTTCCGGTCTTGGTCCTCGATTAAATCCACCTGGCTTGCGGGCGCCAAATCCGCCGGGTCTGCCGGCCGAGCCGGAAGAAGAGCCACCGGCTCGGTTATACCCACCGCCGCCGCCTGGTCTTGCGCCACCTGGTCTGCCGCCACCTGAACCGCCGGGTCTGCCACCGCTTCCGCCTGGTCTGGCTCCACCTGGTCTAGCTCCACCAGGTTTGCCTGCGTATCCACCAGACTTGCCGCCGCCTGAGCGACCGCCGCCTCCAGCTCTACTAGGGCCGCGCGATCCATTACCTGACATTCCCATTGTTCTCTGTCCTTGACTAAAACTTAGTTCTATTGCTGCTTTGCGGTATTTACTATGGACAGAACATTCGAGACATGAATAATAGAAACCTAGGTCCCCTATTCAAAAGCGTACTCATGCTATTCGACGTCGTCTTATTTGGTTGCCCAGTTGCTTTATCCGTCTGCTTGGCCGCTCACGCGTACAGAGATGGGGATAAACGCTTCTTGCTACCCGCGTTCTCCTTTTTCGCCTACTGCTTGTTTTACCTGGCAGGAGGGCGGGATGTATTACTTTATCTCACTACGGCCCTAGTTATGATGGGCGGATGCGCATTTAGCGGCTGTCCGTAACGTAGCAAAGAGGAATTTTTACTCAGAAATCTTTTTAAGAGTGCCGATTAAGTGCGCTTTTTAACCACTGGAATCGCCACAGAATGCCGGTTTTGCTGGGCTTCAGCCAACGAACGCATAGAAATATTATGTTTCTTCAACCAACGCGAGATGGTATTGGGATCACACCACTTATTTTCGGTCTCCCGATATATCTTGGCAATCTCGACCGTGCTCAGCTTCTCCTTGACATACTTTTGCTGTAGCCATTCTTTGTCTTGATAGAGAGTCTTGGTTCTAAGAGTCTTGCCCACGGCTTGGTCCGCCTTAAAATAGGTATTCGAGTACTTTATACCCGCTTGTACTACATATTCTAATTGTGGGTGCTTGCCGCCGTTCTGGCAAGGTGGCGCGGGTATGATTTAAGGAGAATTAGAAATTATCATTGGGGCTGACTTCAATTGACGAAGAAAGACTTTCGTTTACCGCAAATAGACAAACTGCTTCGCGAGCCTGTCCTGCAACAGACAATCAAAAGATTGCAGATTCGCAACGAAATAGCAGCACACCACGCTCGTCTATATGTCGACCGCTTAAGGCAGCAGCTAATTAGTGGCACAACTAAAGAGGAACCCACCATCGAGCATCTAGCGGCAGCAATAGCAGCCGATTTAGAAAAGTTGAGTAGCAGTGGTATCAAAAAAATATTGAATGGCACCGGAGTAATACTAAGCACTAACCTCGGCCGCGCACCACTTCCAGAGCAAGTTATGGACCAGCTTAGCAAGGCTCTTTGCTCATATTCCAACCTAGAATATGACCTTGAAGAAGGTGGGCGAGGTGAAAGAACAGAACAAATCTCACAATTGCTGGCGCTGTTAATTGGCTCACAGTCAGCGATTGTAGTAAACAACTGTGCATCAGCAGTTATGCTAGCAGTCAAAGCATTATCAGATCAAAAAGAAACTATCGTATCGCGCGGCGAGTTGATTGAAATTGGTGGCAGCTTTCGCTTACCAGATGTAATTACATCTTCTGGTGGTCGCTTGAAAGAAGTTGGCACCACCAATAGAACCAGGGCAAGTGACTACGATAATGCGGTATCAGAGACCACCGGCATGATCATGAAATGCCACCGCTCCAACTATCAGGTGCTAGGTTTTACCGAAGAAGCCAGCATCAAAGAACTTGCTGCAATTGGCTCTAAGCATGGCGTTGCTGTTGTCTATGATTTAGGAGGTGGCTGCCTCATTGATTTGCAACAGTTCGATCTAAAGGCCGAGCCCACAGTGCAAGCGACTTTAGAAAGTGGAGCAGACCTTGTCTTATTTTCAGGTGACAAGCTTTTGGGGGGACCGCAGGCTGGCATCATTGCGGGAAAAAGCGAAGTAGTGGCAAAGCTGCGCAAATCTCCTATCTATAGAGCTCTTCGGGCGGACAAAATGGTAATAGCCTTACTTGAGTCAGTACTCAAACAATACATATATGTAGATGGTTATAAAAGTTTGCCGGTGTTCAAGCTAGCTGCCCTCAAACAAGCTGAGCTGCGTCACCGAGCTGATGTGGCAGTTGAGAAGCTGCAGAATTTGCAGCACATAACGGTGTCATCAGTGGACTTAGAAAGCACAATGGGTGGCGGCAGTTTGCCAGGCGAACTGCTGCCATCAGCGGGGCTCGCTATCAAAGCGAAAAAATCCGGATGCTCTTCTGCCAGCCTTGCACGCCTACTGCGTCGCGGCCAAATTGCTGTCATAGGCAAAGTGGCAGATAACCAAATTTATCTCGATTTGCGCACAATCGATGAAGCTGATGAAGACTTATTGTTATCGGCTTTGCGCTCACTAGACGAGGCTCTGGACGGCAACTAAGCTTTTCTTTCCAAGAGGATATGATTAGTGCCACCAAAATTTGAGGCCCTCAATGAGCGAACTGAAAGAATTGGAAACCCTAATCAATCAGTTGAGCAAGCGCATGGAAGAACAGATGCGCATCACTCGCAACTTAACAGCATTGTGCACTACTCTAATTGTCGGATTAATGTTCTTCATTTTCTGCCAGACAATGGAGCATCTGCCATCCATTATCGTGCTTCGCTATATGAGTAATCTCGATTCGATCGTTAAAGAATGGCGCCAGACAGAGCGCTGCCTCAACCTTCACCCAGTTTCGGCAAAGCCCGACCCAGTCAAGTAAGCTTCACAAGTTTATGTTGTCCGACACTTACTTCTTCAGTAGTGCCTGGCGACGTTTCACTTCGGCTTCAACTTCATCGGCCGAGATATTATTGACTTGCATTGGGCCAGCGCAAATCTCACGCCATGGGGCTCCAGCTAGAGCTTGTCGCACGATTACCTCAAAGACTTGAGCACGCACGCCGCTGCCATAACTGCCGGTGGCTCCAGAAAATGGAGTGGTCGGTGCCGCTACTTGCGGCCGTGGAATTGCTTGGCTAGGCATGGCTTGATTAAGAGTGGTGGCACCAGATGGTTGAGTAGCCACATCTACCGGTGCAGGAGACTGAGTGGCCATCGGATCGTCAACCACGGGATGAGTACCCGATACCAACGGCTGAGTGTTAGCAGCTGGTTGCTGCACTGGCGCTTGTTGCACGGGCTGAGGAGCTGGTTGTTGAACCTGTTGTTGAACTTGTTGTTGTACCTGCGGTTCGGTGAATAACTTTGGCGCTTCGGTAAAGAGCGGTGCTGCGGCCGCTGGCTGTGGTTGCTCAAAGAAACTAGTCGACTGCTTAGGTGCCGCAGGCTTAGCCATGGCTTCATCTGCTGCTGCTTTGGTAGTAGTTAGCTGGCGCTGCAAATCAGCGACCATATCGCGCGTCTGGTCACGCATCTCGTCGAGCTGAGTCTTCAACTGAGTGATTTCAGAATCTTTGTGACCAAGCTCAACTTCTTTTGCTTGGATCAAATCATTGCGCTGTTGCACTAGTTCGGACAACTTTTCGTATTGGCCAGAGAACTCCTCCCAGCGTGAGTTCAACATCTCTTGGGTGTCCTGAACTTCTTGATCTTTTGCCGCCAAAAGCTCTGCAAAATCATTATCTTTGGCATCCATACGCGAGCGCATTTCTTCGTTCTGCAAGCGCAGCTCTTCAATCTGAGCCAAGACGGTCTCATCTTGAACCACTCTAACGACTTCAACTTCGCGAACAATTTCATTGCCAGTGGCAGAACTGAGAGTGTAAACCGGTTTGGGTGGGTCTGGAGCTTGCACCGCGTCATAGGCAGCGCGGAAGAAATCGCCAGAAATGCGCTGGGCACCCAATAAATCAACTAATTTGCGCAAGAGATCAGCTGGATGTTCAGAAGGAAACACAGCCATGTATGCGCATTTGAATGTCCAGGCATCAATCTTGGCTGAGGATAGCTGGTCGGCCAAACTGTGCACTAGTTCTTCAGGAGTAAGCTTTGCTTCGACCTTAGGCGGCTCCACATTTCTCGACTCGAGAGTAACTATCAAATTATCAATGGCAGGCACAAGCTCACCAACCGCCTGCATCGGCTCAAGGGCCGCAGACATTGACTCACTCAAACTATTCAAACTCAAGCCAATTTCGTTAAAAGCTTGATGCTGAATTGTCTCAGCCAAATTTCTGACAATCTCCAGCTGCTCATTGGCGGCTTTAGAAATCTGCGCCATATTGACCGAGCAAATACCAAGCTGTTGATCGAGAGTGTTGAGAAGTTCAATTACTTGCTCTTGGTGCTCAGTGTCCACTACATGATTACCTTGAGCAGTTAGGGCTGCAATCTGACTGGGCGTTATCAACATCGCAATTTCTGAGGCTTCCGCAACATTACCGCTTGGAATTTGAGCATCGTGACCGGGATTATCGAGTTCACGGCTATCAACTACAGGTATCTCCAAAGCGGAAAAGTCTGGTGGGGCAATATGATTGCCTTCATCGCCTGAACTTTCTTGAGCAAGATCCACTGTCGGCTCGGAAACGGCAATGGCATTATCAGACACAATATTGCCGGCGCTTTCAGTGCGCCCATTTTTAGGAGAAGCCAACGGGGATACCTCGATCGAAAGTTCTTCAGCTTCATCAAAAGCTTGTGGTTGTACAGTAGCAGGCGCTGAAGCAGGAGCAGTCGCAGGTTCAGAAGCTAGTTGGTACGGTTCAGGACTGTATGCATCGGGAGGAACTGTCTGCTTGGCTAAAGTGCCACGCAGCCGTGCTCGCCTGGCAGCGAGAGATGAATCATCGCCAGACTTCCCCGAAGGCGCGTCCTGAGTAGAACTGGTGGCGCTTGCCTTGTCTTCGCGAGCCATCTAACAATCCCTTCCTAATGTCACCTTATGTCACCTGATGTCACCTGAGGCACCTAATAGATATGTACCCGCCAGGACCGTAAAAATTCAAAGTGAAATAGCGAAATCAACAAATTACTAGAACTGTTGAATGACACCCCTTAATTCCACACACCAACTTATTAAGTATATACCGCAAACGAGGCAAAGAAGAGCGCCAAAAGCGCTTGACAAGAGATCGTTTCGACTGTACCATGCGTCTAAAAGCTAGTGGTTTAGCCGTTTATCTAAAAATTCCTCAAAGTTCACCTTACTAAATAAGACATTTATCGGCAGCTGGCAAGATTGCAAGTGAGATTTGCTAGCGGATCCGAGGTAAATATTAAATAGAATCGTCAATAATAATTGGTGTGCCAACGTCTTAGAAAGACCGGAGTAACAAGGTGGAAATCGCCATCTGCCCAAATTGTGGGGCAGTAATTAAGCAAAAGGTAAAAGGTTGCGGTGCATGCGGTGCGGCGCAATCAAAGTTCGCTGCGACCATGGTGCCGACTCTAGCTTCGGCAGCAGCACCTATGGTGGTGTCAGTAGCTCCAGACAGGCTGATTTTAGAAAGGATTGTTTCCTCCCGTTCAGTAGCCACATTGATACCAGGCAGCGACAGCAACTATGGCAATGATGGCGGTTATGCTGACCCATTTAACCGCGACAATTCATTCCAAGATTTTATTCCTAACCTATTCGGTACAACTGTTTCTACGGCTTCATCCACTTCAACCCCAGCCATAGTTGAGCGACCAGCTGAAATTGTAGAAGCTTTTGGCAACGGAAACGGCAATGGACACGGAAATGGAAATGGTCATGGAAATGGAAATGGTCATGGAAATGGAAATGGCCACAGCAACGGAAACGGCAATGGCCACGATTTCTTCACAGCTGATGGCGAACCAAAACAAAACCAACAAGATTCCCAAGAAATTGAAGTAGTTGGACCAAGTAGTCAAAGCACGGCACCAGCTGACTTTTTTGCAGCTGATCAAGCCACTCCAACTGTTGCTCCCTGGGAAATGGATGATGATACAGAAGAAAGCGATCATGGCTCGGAAAGTGAAACAGGCTCAACATCAGGTTCTCACTCAGTTACTAACAACGAATCGGTCTCGCTAAATCAATTTAGTTTCAATCAAAATGCTCTTCCGCAAGAAGAATCATCGCCATTTAGTAGCCCAGTCGAGCCTGAAGCTGCAGCTGAGGAGATTGGTGCTGCATACAAGAAAGAGGCTCTGGAACCGCTAGCGAATGCACAGGCCGCAGACCAAGGCAATGATTCTAGTGCCCAAGTCGAAGCTGTCCCAGCTGAACAGCCTAAAGTTCAAGCAGCGGCACCACAAGAAACATTCAATATTCACAAAGAGCAACCGGCGCCTACCCGACCACACGTGGCCGCGCCCGATTTCTTTGCTTCAGATAAGGCCAAAGAAAATGGTGCCAAATCGTCAAGTAATTCCTCTAACTCTTCAAGCAATTCATCAGAGTTAGGGCGCCCAGCTAAAGCCGCCACGGCAGCGGCATTCGACTTCTTCGCCGACAGTGCCACAAGCAGCAAAAAATCTAGTGCGAACAATTCTGATAGCCAAAATTCAAGCGGCCAGAGCCGCGACAGTAAAGACAACAATGAAGGGCGCGAAAGTAAAGCAGACAAAGATGCTCACGGCACCTTCGAAAGCTTGCTCAACACAAAAAGTCGTCCCACTGGAGGTCATCCCGAAGTCGACGGTGGCAGTAACGTGGCTAAGGCTTCCGCAAAAGGGGCCAAACCCACAATTGCTGAGCCCAAGAGTGGCACAGGAAAAGGACGCTCTCAAGCGGCTGACGATGATGACGACGAAGAAGAGCAACCGAAAGCGAAGAAAAAACTTCCTGTCAAACGCTCTCGCGATTTAGATGATGACGAAGATGAAGATGACGACATAGATGATGTTGTTGACGATGAAGACGAAATTCCACAACGTCGTTCATTCTCAGGCTCAGCAGCTAATCTCAAAAGCAGCGTTAGTAAACCAGCAATGAAGAGCAGTCGCTCGCGCGACATCAAGAAATCGAAAAAAGACGATGACGAAGATGACGACGACGCCAGCCGCCTGCGCAGCAAATTTAGCGGCGGTCAAGGTCTCTTTACTCTCGCTGGATTCCCTGTGGGCATCAAGCTCATTGCCATCACCGTTGGTATTATCGGCTTCTTCACTTTTGCTCTCTTCCACGTTCTTGGTAATGTGGCCAGTCTAACTGCGGGACAAAATATAGCTGATAAGGGAGCTGGCCTTGCAGCCATGAACCCTGAAATGCCAAGGCTTGCAGGCGATTGGCGCATTCGCATCAAGCAAGGCAACATTGTTGGTCAGATGCAGCTAAACCAGAGCGGTACAAAAATTACAGGAACTGGCCAAGATAGAGTAGGGCCATATACTATTGTTGGCTTCATTGATACCAACAAGAAAACCCTCAATTTTACGAAGCGATTTATTGATCCAAATAAACGCGAAACAGGGCCACCCATCTTCTTTGTCGGCAATATTCTGCTCGACCACATTCCACTTCATGTCGTGGGAATGTGGGAGTACACAAAAAAATCAGGCTCTAGCTTTGGCTATCTAAATAAGGCTTCGACTTCTAAGATTAGAGGTGACTTTCTTGCTCAGCTAGATCGCTCGAAGCCCCTTGATAGCGAAGGTAGCTTCATTGATAACAACGTCGCCTCTGTCATGAACTCTGGTGGAGAAGGCACAAAATCAGGTAAGGCCTTCAATGCCTTTGACTTCTTAACCGGCAACGGCATCTTTGTCTTTGTAGGCGTGGGATTAGCCCTAGTGATGGCCACCTTCACAATGTTCGGACCAACTGGTCAAATCAACGTTTGGATCACCAAGCAATACATTCCAACTCAAGTACGTGCTCAACACAACAAAGTTAAGGCCCAACTGGCCAAGGGTCTAAGAAAAGGCAGTTTGCCGTTAGGTCAGAGAACTGAGTGGAAATGGTGGTTCCCAGCCCCATGGGTAGTCAAAGACTTGGCACTGCCACCAGAGATGCGCAAAGTCAATCCTCACGTGTTGATATTAGGTCAGGGCGGTAAAGGTAAGACCAGACTAGTGGCGAATATGGTGTCTCACGACATCTTAAGCGACGACCGAGCAGTGGTGGTGATCGATTCGGATGGAACATTGGTAGACTTGCTCTCCCGCTGGATCTCCGCCCATCCAAAAGCGCGCGAAATTGCTAAACGAGTGATTCTGATTGACCCCACCCACAAGGGTAATACCAGCGCCTTCAACCCACTACAACTGGGTGACATGGGCGACGTGCAGACTGCAGCTGGCTCAATTGTCTATGGTTTCAAAGCTATTTACACTGAGCCTCCGGGCTCGCAATCGCAGTGGAACGCCCAAACAGCAGACATTCTGCGTAACGCTGTCTTGCTGTTAATGGCTAACAATAAGACCTTAACTGATTTGCCGAACCTGCTGAACGACAACGATTTCCGCGATGTCTTGCTAGAAAATGTAGAGCGCAAAAAAGACGAACGCATTGAATTTTCTACCTTGTTAGATCAGTGGGGTAGATACAAGAAACTTGCCAGAACAGATCAGTGGATCACTTGGGTAGAGCCGATCTTGAACCGAGTCAACCCGATGCTCAGCAACCCGCGCATTCGCTCGATTCTGACCAAACCAGAAGGCGATCTGCACCTGCTCAATGTGATCATGGAGAAGAAAATTCTCTTAGTCAAAATTCCTCAAGGTGAGTTCGGACAAGATGCCAACTTGCTAGGCTCTCTGGTTGTGAGCGGAGTAAAGCAAGCAGCTCTGACTCTGTCATCGGGCGGCGCCAGCAAGCAGAATCCTGTCGCTCTCTACCTAGATAACTTCGATACCTTCATTGAAAAAGAAACTCTAGAGAACATCACCTCAGAAACCAAGAAATTCAAAATTGGCTTGGTCGGCGTGACGAAGAGTTTGCAGCACCTGCCCGAAGATTTCCGCAACGAGCTGATCATCAACATCGGCACACTGGTCACCTTTGCTCTATCTAAAAAAGACGGAGATTTACTGGGACCACAGATGTTCCCCATCGACGGCAGAAAGATCAAGAACACAACAATGACCAACTTCTTCAACCCTGTTAACTCGACGCCACAGTTCGAACTAGTATCAGACGAAGAAAAGCTCAATATCGACAAAGTCGTGCGTCAAGAAGAGCGGACATTCTTTGCCTACAGAATGGGTGCTGAAGGTGCACTGTTCAATCTCAAGTCACATCCATTTGACGATATTCCAGATGATAAGGTCAACGAAAAATTGATTGATAAAATGCGCTTGGCTACAGCTAAAAAATCAACCAAGGCTGATTCTGGCAAGATTACAGGTGGAAAAGTCACAGCTGGCAAGAGCGAAGATTGAGCTGTCAGATTCTGGGACTAATTAAACTAAGAGCAGTTCTTTGTAAGATAACTTGATAAGATACCCGTAGCTTGCAGTAACCGCATTCAGTTGCAATGAAAAAATGACTCAGGGGCCCAACAATCGCAATATCTGGGAAGAGAAGATAGCCGATCTTCGAAGATACGATCTTGACAATCTGGAAAACGATCCAGTGGCTCCCGAAGATATTATCAGTTGGCCCGTACCTGGCATGACCTTTGTCAGAGTCGACGGCATTCTGCGCTCATGGGACATCGAACGAGAAAAGCAACAGCACGGTCAACAAGCCCAACAAGATCCAGATCCGTCTAAACCACCAAAGCGCATGTACTTGATGGAAGACGCTCTGACTGGTCTGTACGGTGAGAAAGCCAACATTGCCTTTCTTGTCATTGGCGGCAAGACTGGCGTCAATTACTACATGGGTATCTCACAGCCGCACGTTACCGAAGGCGATGACTCCACGGAATCGCCAGAAAAGGTTGCATACAAAAGTCTCAAATCAATTTTGCACAGTGTCTATGGCGGCGTAGACGTTTATAAGAAGCCGTTCTCATCTGATGAGATTCACGAACTAGTAGCACCACTTACTAAATACACAGGCATCGTCACTGGCATCCCCGCACTAAAATCAACCAGTGGCGAGACAATCGAATCAGAACAAATTGAAAGACTGGCAGCAGGCCTGGCCGGTCGCGAATTTGCTTTTCTCACTCTTGCGGTGCCAATACCACCGATGAACGTGACAAAAGAAGAATTCGCAGTAGTCGATCAAATTCAAAGAGCGCAAGAAAACGAAGACCCAGAAAAAAAGCGCAAAATCAAATACTATCTTGAATTGCAAGATGCTTATTTGAAGCATATTCAACTTGGCACTGCGGTGGGAATGTGGCTAACAGTGCCGTATTTCTTCACCAAAGACAAATCAGACTTTGTCAGATTACAATCTCTTTTAAGAGCAACCTATGTTGATGAATCAAGCCGTCCAACTCCAATGCGCACCCATGATATACCTGGGCTAGCAACACACATTCAACAATTTGGTCTCTTGCGCAATAAACGCTCAGAAGAAGTATTCCAAGGAATGATGGAATACAAGTTCTTGAGCCCTCTCAACTCGCGCATGCTCTCTGCTTTTATCCACTTGCCCAAGCGCGAAATGCCTGGCTTCAGAATTAGAAGATCAGCTGAATTCAGCCTTGCCGAGATTCCACCGAAAGATCCGACTAGAGTTATCGCCATCGGCAACATTCTGGACCGCGGTGAAGACACAGGCAACCTCTATTACATCGACGTCGATGCCCTGCAAAAACACACAATTGTTTGTGGTGTTACCGGCGGTGGTAAAACAAACACCTGTTTCTACCTCTTAGGACAGCTCTGGAATTTCGGTATTCCATTCATGGTGTGCGAACCGGCCAAATCAGAATACCGTCACATGATGTTGATGTCAGACTCTTTCAAAGGAGTCGGTCAGGCGTTCTCGCTCGGTGACGAAACAGTATCACCGTTCCGCTTGAATCCATTTGAAATTCTCAAAGGCGTTAAAGTTCAGACTCACTTAGACGCGCTCAAATCAGTATTCAATGCCAGCTTCGAAATGTATTCGCCGATGCCGCAGGTGCTAGAAAAAGCGCTCAACCAAATTTACGCTGTGCGCGGATGGGACTTAGTTAACAACCTCAACCGTCGTCTACCTCCAGGCATGACTTTAGCAGACCCTGATTGTCCTGCTGAAATTTTCCCGACGATGAAAGACCTGTACGAAATCATTGACCCCGTGGTCGAAAGTTTCGGCTATTCAGACAAAATCGGTCCCGACGTACAAGCCGCTCTCAAAGCCAGAATTGGCTCACTTTTGATTGGCGGTAAAGGGCAAATGCTTAACACTCGCCGCTCAATTCCGTGCGAGCAACTATTCGGCAGACCGACTGTTGTCGAACTTAAGATGGTCTCTGAAGATAACGAAAAATCATTCCTCATGGGCATGCTCTTCGTCTTCCTCTACGAATACCGAGAAGTGGGCGGCCCACACGAACACCTAAAGCACGTAATGTTGATTGAAGAGGCTCACCGCCTCCTTAAAAACGTTCCAACTGGCGGCGGTGCCGACACTGCCAACCCAGCCGGTAAAGCTGTTGAATTCTTTACCAACATGCTTGCAGAAATTCGTTCGTATGGTCAAGGCTTCATCATAGCTGACCAAATTCCAAACAAACTAGCGCCAGAAGCGCTGAAAAACACCAACTTAAAAATCATGCACAGAATTGTGGCGGTAGATGACCGCGATTCTATGGGTGGTGCCATGAACCTTGATGACGTGCAGAAAAGGCACGTAACAGCACTTGGTCAAGGTCGTGCCCTCGTTTATGCAGAAAAGATGGAATCACCATATCACCTGCAAATCATGTTCGATAAAGAAAAAATGGTGCCACCACCAGACACGCCAGCAGAATCAGATCAGATTGTGCGCGATGCCATGAAGCACTTAAACATTGTCGGCACTTTCGATCGCCACTTGGGCTGCAAATTCTGCTTGCACCGCTGTGACTCACAGATTTTAGACACAGCTTCACCAGTGGCAGAAGACCAAATCTTCAGGCAAGTCTATAACCGATATATTTTATCCACTCTGAAAGACTTGACTCAGTTAGTTCACTTCAGAGCCCAAATTATTCACGAAATTCAGCGTGTTATCGGCGGCCGGGCAAGGACCGGTAACATCACTGGTATCACTTGGTGCGCACTAACACAAGCAACCGAGCGCTATTTCGAACGCAAAGGCGAAGAGAACTACTGGTTCTACGATCAAGTAAAAGAACAGCACTTGCGTTGGCTCAACTTGCTTAGACCGGCATTCCAACCTACTGAAGTAAATAGACGTCTAGACATTTCAGTGTTGCGCCAATGGCGTGATGACTTCCTTGAATTGCACAAACGGGATCAAGGTCCGCTTCCTACCTGTGCGCCATGTACTTCTAAATGCCTCTATCGCTTTGAAGTATCAGAAGTGGTGCGCGACCCCAAAATCAAATTTGACTTCAACTCATCTATCAACCGCAAAGACACACCAGCATCAGACTCTGCAGCCTGGTTCTGCCGCTTGCTTACAGAGCGATTAATCGGTATGCCAGATGTAGACTTGGCCTACTGCCTTGCTGCCCACTTAATCAAAGATCAGCAACTTTCTACAGACGCCCAGTTGGTGTTATTGCACAAAGTAAGAAACGCTCTGGATAACTTCCAAAATGAAAGCGAGGCCGAAGCGGGCGATGAAGGATGATGACGGCTTGCCATCTTCTGAAGATCAGGACTTGAATCGAAGTTCAAATCAAACAAACAGCCCGAATTCCAGTCAGAGTTCGAGTCAGAATTCGAGTCAGCCAAGCGATTCTGAGCACGTTTCATTAGTAGATGAACTTGGTATCAGAGACATTTATGAACCGATGGCAGACCTCGATGGCAAAGTATTTTGCACCGCCGGTAGAGACACGCCCGTAGTTGAATGGGCAGAAGACTTCTTGATTCTGCACCCGCCACAGCTGCCGTTTTATGAGCAAGGACCAGAAGAAGAAATTGTCGTCATGGTGGACGACAGGGGTATTGTTCTAGACGAGCTTGGTGTACCAAAGAAAATTCCAACAGCAAAGTATCAGGGCTTTCCTATTTACTATTTCGGTGAGCAAAAAGAAGGCACACTAAAACACTATGCTGTGGTGCTGACACCTGATGAGCGGCTAGTCTTTATCTTTAACGACAAAGAAGAGAGACTGACTACCGATGACGTTTATAAACTGCGCAACAAATCAGTCAATGGCGAAATCTCACAGTTTCCTGGTTTAAGTTGCATCATAGACGACACCACGCAGGCAGACGAAAGAGTTGACCCAGACGCTATGGTCAATACAGATATCGAACAATAGGCAAGTTGCTCGATTACGCCGACAACTTGCGACCTGCAAGGTAGCGTTGGCAGTAATCTAGCCAGTTAGAGGTTAGCTCGTTGGAGACCATCTCACCAACAGCACCACTAGGCAGATCAATTTTGATAGTCTTCTTGCGACCATCTTTGTGATATTCATGGCGGACAGATGAATCATTGCCTACTTCGTAGCTAAGAACAGGCGTCCATTCGTCTCCAGTGAGCACTTGCAACTGCTGACAGATGAAGTTCATGCCGTCATATTCTTTCTCAGTTTTGACCAAGCGACAATTGTCATTCAGGGCCTCAATTGTGCGGCTTAGTTCAGTTGCATTCTCTCTCTCGTCTAGACTACGAGACAGATTGGAGGAAATACTTGAGCCTGTGTTTCCAGTGCTTCCAGTACTGCCTGTGCTTCTAGAGCCTGTGTTTCTAGAATCTGAATTTCCAGTTCCTGAGCCGGTATTGGCAGAACCAGATTTAGAAGAATTACCGCCAGTATGTACAGAAGGAGCGCTATTGTGACCACCAGTAACGTAGCTATCAATTGCCCGGCTATTGCTGTTGCTGCCAGTTGTTTTGCCAGCAGAATTATTGCCATTAGAACTGCCGTTATCGCTCTTAGCGATAGCGGAGCCGTTGGCTTTGCTCTGCTCAGGCAACGACAAAGTGGTCTGCTCGAAATCAACTACAGTGGTTTGCTCTTCGTAGCTGCTCACAACAACTGTATGCTCAGGTAGCGACAAGGTGGTATCACCATTTGGCATATTGAAGGTGGTTGCTTGTGATTCAATAGAAGGCTCTTGCTGTAATTCGAAGACATAACCACATGCAGGGCAGAGGTTGGCATTCTCACTAATCAAGCGACGGCAGCCACCGCAAGGTTTTGTGGCAACATTGAAGAGAGAGCCGTAGGCACCGACGTAAGTTTGAGGCTCACGCGCCACTGGTTTCAGTTCAGCAGTATTACTTCTGAACATCTCAATTTCTTCGCGAGTAGGAAGAACGATGTTGGAGCCACGGATAACCACCGCCAGCGGTGCACCCTTGCTATCAGTATCGGTACTTAGACCGTTCTTCTTGGCCAATAGCGGCCATAGTGTCACATCACGCAGGTCAGGGTGCTTCATTGCAATAGACCGCAGTGTATCACCGAGCCGCACTGGGTAGGATTTTTCAGCTCCACCATCAACGGCTTCTCTGATCTTGCCTAATACTTTTTCGATATTAGCTTTGCGCTGATCGGCGGCAACTGAACTACGAGCCTCTAGCCCTTGGTGGCTTGTACGACTTCCGACGTTATTGAGACGAGCAGTCCATTCTCTAACCTGCTTCGCACTAGGCATAGTCAATACAGTACCAGGCTTGACGATATAGACTCGCTTACCACCTTCCCAACGCACTTCAATTTTGCCTTTGTTCAGTTCATAAATAAGATCTACAAGGCGAACGTCTTTAAACTTGCGCAGAGCAATCTTGATTATGGTGTCATTAGGCTGGACTGTATATTTCTCTTGCAAATTGTCTTTGCGAACAAGCTCTTGAGCAAGCTGCCGCTCTTCGGCCATACGCTGAGCCGCTGCTTTAGCCTCAGCTTCTGCCTGCTGTCTAATAGCAATGACCGTAAGAATTTCGTCTGAATGACGCTTGTCTTCAGTCTTCTCAATTCTCTCTTCGCTTTCTTTCTTGCGGCGATTCTCATCTTCTTCTCTGCGCTTAATCTTCTCAAGCTCATCTTGACTTAGGCGTAGCTCAGCTTCTCTTCGCGAAGTTTCGATATCTAGACGAGTCAAGCGTTCTTGTTCAAGATCGCGCTCGTCTCTCGCTTGTTGATCCATGATCCGTTGAATACGTTCTTGTTCCGCAGCAACCTGCTGATCGGCAGCCACGATGCCATAATCATTTCCAGCAAGCGGTGTTCTATCAGCACTATTAACGGTGCCATAGTTATTAGCTGAATTTGAATCAGCAATGATTGGATTGTTTAGAATCGTTTGATCAATTCTATCGGATTGATAGCCATTGCTCGCATCTACAACTGGCGATTGAGATACAATTCCGGCGTCGGACGAGATAGTCGGCCTTCTATCGCTTTCAGGCTCAAGCACTTTATGGTCAGGGTTTGGCGCTTTCACTTCGAGTGGCGACAGGCCAAGATGTTGAGTCGCTTGCTCTAGCCAATCAGGCACTTGTGTTGTGCCAGAATTCTGGGCGACAGCCTGACCAGCGGATTGACTGTCAGGTTGCGAACCTTGCATATTGGAAATTGGCTGACCATCGACGCCGATGAGCCCATCTGTTAGCGAACCAGAATTGGTGCCACCAGAGTTTGCCGCATTTGGATCAATCAATTGATTGGAATTAGTTTGCGTGCCAGTTGGATCGATGTAGCCTGCTAGCCCAAGAGCTGCAGCATTGGGATCGACAAGTCCGTTCACACCAAGATTGACAGTGTTTGGATCATAGACCCCTCCTGCGCCTATGTTGGCGGCATTAGGATCTACGCTGCCGGCGACTCCTAGACCCAATGTATATGGTTCATTTCCTGTCAACGACAAACCAGCTGTGTTAGCATCTGGCGTTACGCCTGTATTAAGCTGCAATGGCTTGGGTTCGAAGGAACCAGTAAGGGAATCTCCAAGAGAGTTCGGACTGAGTGAGCCGCTACCTGTTGCGAAGTCTGTTTGTCTTGCGATATTTGACTGACCTGAAGCTGCAGAATGACCTCCTGTAGCAGGAGAACCCGATGAATAGCCGTATTTGGCTGAGGCATCGCTGAGCCAATCACTCGTACCGCTCGACGGAGTGTAGGTCTTAGAGTCGACGGCTTCAAAGTCTACCTTCTTGATAGCCGCGTCACCTTTACCACTCACCGTCAGCGAATCAATATTCTGCGCATTCGGCAAGTTAGCGATGTTATGGCCGCTTTGGACAGTGCTCTCACGCGCTGGCAAGACGACCTCACCAGGCACACCACTCTTAAGACCCGGCTGGGTATTTGTCAGACCTGAAGGTGTCTCAACAACTGGCAAAGCATGATTGGGATAGGTAATTTCAACGGTGGTTGGCTTATCTACCACGATGTAATCGCTAGGATATGAGGTCGATGGCTGCTTGACGGGCTGCTCTTCTGAACCACTGTTTGCAATGGCAACGTGAATACCGTTGGATTGATCAACAGCAGGCAATGCATGGCCAGCAGGCACAGTGAAGACAACTAGTGGACTTTGATCCGCTCCTTGCGATTGATCATAAATTGGTTGTTTCGATGGTTGACTTGATTCAGCCTGCGATTGAGCTTGAATTCGAGCGGCTTGCTCGGCAGAAAGTTGAACTTCGATTACCCTCAGCTCGTCGGCTCGACGAATGGCATCGAGCTGTACACGCTGAGCTTCTATTTGATTTCTCGACTCATCAAGCAGGCGACGAGCGTCGTCTTGGCGAGAAATTTCTTCTTGTCGGTTGCTTATTTCTAGCTGACGTCTAGTCTCTTCTTCGCGTCTAGATTCTTCTTCGCGGCGAGCAATCTGGCTCGTGTTCTCAGTTTCTTTGACAACATTTCCGAAAGTCGAACTCGGTTCACCAAGAATAACTGAATTGAAGATCACTTCAACCGGTACGTAGGTCAAGTCAGGGGTAGAAGCTTTTACATCTCCTACTACCACTGGAATGCCGTCTGCAGAAGAAGCTTTTACTTGGGCATCTTCTTTCTCAGGCAACTTAGTGTCTGGGTTTGGTATTGCAAGTGATCCTGATGTAGCAGAGGTTGGCTCAATAACGCCAGGCGCCGCTGTGGTTACGGGAACAACTACACTTCCAGTGCTGGAAGTAGCGCTGTTAGCAGCAGCACCAGTAGGTGAAGAGCTTCCTGTTATCGCGCTAGGATCAGTTGCTGCTGTGCCGGCGGTTGTTCCTGCACCAGATGCGGTACCAGAACCAGTGGTAGCTTTTGAACCTGCTGTAGCTCCTGCATTAGCAGTCGGTTCGGTTACAACAGCCTGAGATGAGTTTCCGACTGCGGCCGTTGCATTTCCTGTACCGGCTGTAGTTCCTGCAGCAGAAGTAGCTCCAGCACCTGAAGTCGGTCCAGCTACAGATCCCGTGCTCGCGGTCGTTCCTGCTCCGGCAGTGGTTCCTGCCCCAGCGGTCGTTCCGGCTCCAGCGCTAGTTCCTGCTCCAGCAGTCGTTCCGGCTCCAGCAGTCGTTCCCGCTCCGGCAGTCGTTCCAGCTCCAGCAGTCGTTCCTGCTCCAGCAGTCGTTCCTGCTCCAGCAGTCGTTCCGGATCCAGCAGTCGTTCCTGATCCAGCAGTGGTTCCTGCTCCAGCAGTTGCTCCGGATCCAGCGGCGGTTCCTACTCCAGCAGTGGTTCCGGATCCAGCAGTAGTTCCGGATCCAGCAGTAGTTCCGGCTCCAGCAGTAGTTCCAGCTCCAGCAGTAGTTCCGGATCCAGCAGTAGTTCCGGATCCAGCAGTAGTTCCGGATCCAGCAGTAGTTCCGGATCCAGCAGTAGTTCCGGATCCAGCAGTAGTTCCGGATCCAGCAGTAGTTCCGGATCCAGCGGCTTGCTGAGACAGGTTACCACCCGAAGATGACCCTGCACCGGCAGTCGTTCC
>JAKFVU010000013.1 GCA_021732025.1 Candidatus Obscuribacterales bacterium
TAAAAGCTCTCAAGCACTTGCCACTTCACCTACTAATTATTGGCAAAGGACAATTTACGCCGTCTCAAATAGCGCGCATAAAACAAGTCTTTCCTAAAGCGCAAATCAACATCCACGATAGTTCGAATCGCATGGATCCTGAATTGTTTAAACCACTGCACTAAAACCATTGCACTAAACTTGTATGACTCTTAAGGTGCGCTGCCTACAGCCTCGACATACCATTTACCATCTTGCACTCGTAGAGTGTAGAGCCAGTCAGAATTATAGCCAGCGAGCCTAAGCATCTTCACTCGCACTTTCACCAAATCACCTTGGCGAGGAGCAACAGAGAAATCACTGTCTGGCGGCGAAGTACTGAGCCAACGGTGGCGTAATACCGAGGTGACATAAGCAGACTGTTTATTAGCGAACTTGGCTTTGTATGCCGGCGCAAGGTCATCCCAAGCTATGTCGAATTCTTTAAAAGCGATAGCGCGAAAATGATATTTCAAAAATTCACTTGCAGTCGTATCGCGCACAGAACGAATTCGGTCCATCGACGAATCAACAGCACGCGGGGCCTTAACAGGTGTTGAAACTGGTGTTGAAGCTGGTATTAAAGCAGGCCGAGAAACTGGATTAGCCGTAGCGAGAACTTCTGAATTCTTAGCCTGATTGTTAGCCGTGCTCGCTAGTTTCTGACTACTCAAAACCGTATCAAAATCAGGTAAGCCCGGTCGCGGCCTCACTGGCTGACAGGCGATAACTAAGTCTTTTCCTGTCCATTTACTCGATTCTAAAACAGGAGTTTGTAGCACCCCTCGCTCTTGCACAACTTCTTGCTGCACTTTATCTTTGACAAAATTGAACACGCCAGAAACATCACTCGAGCTGCCTTGTTTCTGCAACCCTTCAATGAGACTTCTAGTAAACACCGAGTTTGGATATTGCTTAGATTCCCACGACGTCTGGTTCTTATCGCTTGAACAAATTACCAACTGACCAGAACCTTGTGCAATCGTGGCCGCATCAGCATTGGCTTGGCGCACAATACCTTTGCTTTCACTAGTAGCACCGCCTGCGTGGCAAGTATCTAGAACCACCAAGACTCTATCGCTGTGCACTCTTTCGCGAATGGTATCAGCTAAATGCTGCATAGGAATGCCAGTAGTAAAAAGTTTCGTGGGATTAGTATCGTGTGCAACAACATAGTTCACACCGCGAATATCAGCGTCACTGGAACTTCCGTGACTAGAAATAAAAATAACCACAAGGTCATCTGGCAGCGCTGCACGCGGAAGCCAGCTATCACCAAGCTGATCGAGAATATTCTCTTTAGTAGCCCTTTCATTGAGCAAAAGTCGTACATGATCTTTGGCAAAATTGCCTTTACTGACCAAATAATTGTAGAAATCTTGGGCATCCTTAGCCGGATAACGCAGATTCAACGCCGGGTCAGAAAACTTACTAATGCCAACGACCAAAGCCCATTTATCAGTCACTGGGCGATTAGCATCGCCTTGGGCCGAGGCTGCAATCGGCCAAACTGAGAGAGGTCCACAAACGGCTAGCAATACCGCAAGCTTCAGTGCTAAAGCCGCACCTGTGGCATTTTTGAGACGTGCCAACGAAATACCTAGACGTGCCAATTTAGTTGTGCACCCTCCGCGAAACTGCTATATAGAAATTCCACAACTAGACTAAGGTGAAACCGTCAATAAATGTCATCTGCACCCTTAATCAAAACAGACAGACTACTGTTGCGTCGATGGCGCGAATCTGACTTGCATCCTTTCGCCGAACTAAATCAAGACGAACTCGTCATGCAACACTTTCCGAACCCTCTCACCCACGAAGAAAGCAATGCCATGGTAGAGCGTATCGAAAAAGCTTTTGAAGAAAATGGCTTTGGCTTATATGCAGTTGAGTTAAACGCCAACGAAGAGTTCATCGGCTTTGTCGGCTTATCCGTGCCGCGCTTCGAAGCAGCCTTTACACCATGTGTAGAAATCGGCTGGAGACTAGCGCACAAACATTGGGGTTATGGTTACGCTCCAGAGGCTGCTGAAGCCGTTTTAGCAGATGGATTTGCGCGAGTTGGCTTAAAAGAAATAGTGTCAATGACAGCAACATCAAATAAAAATTCGATGCGCGTTATGGAAAAAATCGGCATGACACGTAAAACCGAAGATGACTTTTTGCATCCATCACTAGCTGACAATCATCCACTCAAGCCGCATGTGCTCTATCGTATCTCAGGTTCATAAACCATCAAGAAATTTCCTCATCTCTTTCAAATACTTACCCGCATCACTTACTGCAATGTAGCAGTGGGCTGAATCAGGCAAAAAGACAGCGGTTGACGGTGCCGTTGCAACTTTACCCAAGGTAATTCCTTGTTGGGGCGAACAGGTAATATCTTGCCCCTTGGTGAGAATAAGCAACGGCGGATGCTTACCTTTCACAAACGTAGCATTATCATAGCGTGGCTCTGAAAACAATTGAGTAGGATAGACATTTAGCATCGGTATCCACTCTTTCAAAGTAACTTCGGGCGAGATGAATGGCGAGTCTAAAATGATACCTTCAACAGGCACTCTTGCAGCAACATACGACGACACGCCAGTACCCATAGACATGCCATAAAGAACTATCGGTGTAGCTAAATTTCGACGAGCAAAATCATAAGCAGAAAGCCCGTCGTTACCAAGTTTCTTATAGTTAGCCTCACCTTCGCTGTGGCCAAAGCCTTCGTAGTCATAGAAGAAAACGTTATAGCCCAGATCCAAAATAGCCAATGCCGGCCTACCGTTAATATTGTTTGTTAGGTTATATGAATTGCTCGGGTTAAAAATCACTGTGCCTTTAGCTGTGCCAAGCTTAGTTTTGAAATACACACCGTGTAATAGTATTTGCGGGCCAGCATTGTTTAGGACAGGAAAGAACTTGTGCTCTCCAACACAGTCACCCATGATCATGGGCGGGTAACAATCAGAGAAATCTTTATAGGGGTGAACAGCCAAGAACTGATAAAGCGGCTCGTTCACAGTCGGACAGAAACCGACATACAAAGCTGCCAACACACTCAACATGAAAGCGTACATCTTTCTGATATCAGCTCTTTTCTTAACTGACATTGGTTTGCGAAAAGTAGTGAGCATCACACCCGCCGCTGACTTAAATTGGCGTAGCAATATTGGCGCTAACGAGCAGGCGTTTGCTACAAGCGCTCAAAGCGACACTTATCTAGCCTAAATTTTGGCGCTCCAACAAAAAGCCGTAACCAATCACTTAATGAACTGTTGGTTGCAGTTCATCTCTTTTAAAACTTTGATTTGATCTTGCGGATAGAAGCAACGTCCCTCGGGCACTACTAAACCAGTCTCTTTGGCTATGTACAAGACGAACGACACACAGTCGTGGCTGCCAGCCTTAAAACTAGATGTACCCCAAAGATCGCGCGCCAGTAGGGTGTGATTATATGTATCAGGACTGACCACAGCAGTGACACTATCAAGATTTCGCTGGTTGTACATCAAAGCATTCTGATGCAGCATTCCCGGAACAGTTGTGAAAACTGACACTACTTGATCATTGAATTTCTGCGGAATATAGCCGACAGACCCAGATGCGGGAGGCAATGTATCGGCCTTCTCCGACCAATTGACATAAGCGTGACCAGGAAATCCAACGGGGTTACTAGCCAAGCCAGCACAAAATGAAATATATCGAGCCGACTGAGTCTTATCTTTGCGCAAATCGACAGTCAAACTGGGTGACGACGGTATACGATACCAAACAGCCCACCAAGCTGTATAAGCAAGCAACAAGCTGAAAATTAGAGCACCAGCTTTGCCAACTTTGGTAACACGTCCCGCGAATGCAATTTTTCCCAAAATCAATAATCGAACCTAATGCGCTTAGCTTGCTGATCTACAGTGTACCCTCGATCGAAAACTTTGGGTCCAATGAGAGGATGACTAAGACCATTGGCATAGTCGACCGGCATAGACATCTTTGTCATATGACCAACCTCTACTCGCTCTGCCTGGCCGCGACCTCGAGGGTGAAAAGTTAAACCAAGCGAACTGCTCATTGATGGGTGAATGACAAGTCCCTCAGCCGCACATCCAGTATCAAAGCAAGCCTTGATTGGATGACCATTAACAACTATCTCGACAAGCATGTTGTCTCCCAATTTCTCAAACGGCATTGAGAATTTATCATTTCTATCGTGCTTCGCTAAGGCAGAAACAGCACTGCTTGCAGCTACCGCAGGTGCATCACCTTCAAATGGTGCCTTAGTCAAACGCAAATAGTAATCGTCAACTTGGTACGAATACTCTTTGAAGAAATTCTGACCAATTACACTGCAGTTCGGTTCAGAAATGAAACAAGTCTCGATTTTCCGAGTGATATCCTGAATGGATACCTCGGTCTCAACCATTCGCCCCCCAATACGACCGTAGACTCTTTGAACGCCTATCAATCTACCCTGTGCCAGTTGCTCGGGAGAAACCAGATCAGGGAAATCAACGATACTCAGAGTGCAAACCTCAGCACCAGTATCGAATATCACTCGACAGTAGCGCCCATTGATCTTAGCCCTTACCCACAAATGTCCATTCGCTCGCTCAAGAGGTATACGAGTTTTTAGCGGCAGTTTCTCCCATTCAGCCTTGGTAATCGACTTACGACGCTTAGAGAGATTCTCTAATATCTTTGCAGCAAGAACTGAACTGGCCTTATCCCTCTCGGGGTCAGCAGCCTTTTCAGAAGAAGTAGAAGAAGCGCTCACAACTTCGCCGGCGCCAACACCGCTCAAGTAATTAGAAGCCAATTTAGCCTCGGCTGAATTAGGCCATATCTGAATCAAGCGCTCAAAAATAACTTTTGCATGCGACTGATGTCCTAGTTGAATGTAACAAAGACCGAGATAATAATGTGCGGTGGCCCCTTGCTTAGAATCAGCCAATGCGCGAAATGACTGAGAAGCAGCTTGGTAATCTCTTTTCTGAAAAAGAGAAATAGCCTTGGTCATGGCATCTTGTGCGCTTGCAGCACCAGTCGAAAACACCGTCGTTGGCGCTAATATAAGTCCTAAGAGGAGGGATTTAATGACTTTTTTCTGCAAGTTCTTTTTCTGCTTCAAATTGATTACTATTGTACGGCAAACACAGGCATCCGGCGGAACAACCATTTTGAGAAAGCAGCAGCGACCAAGCATTTCCCAATTACTTACCCTATTGGGAATTTTTGTAATTCTACCAGCACCCTCACCTTTAACTTTAGTAGCACCTCCAGCAGCTTTTGCACAACCGCGTAGTTATGCTCCAGCGTACCAACAGCAAATGGAGCTAAACAATCAAGAAGATGCACAAGGCTATTCAGACGACACAGTAAGTGATAACGATGATAGTGGTTTTATTGAGCGCCCACAAACTAGAGCATATGCCAACAGACCAAGGGCAACCTTTGCCGATATTGATCAGCTCTTCGCCAACTCACTCAATCGATTTGGAGTTCCCGGTGCCTCATTTAGCGTCAGCTACCGTGGCAAAATAATCTACGCCAAAGGCTACGGCATGGCCGACGTCGGCCAAGGCAGGCCATTCACTCCAGAGACTCCTTTCTGCATTGCTAGCTGTTCTAAAGCCATTGACGCCATCGCAATACTGCACCTGGTAGACCAAGGCAAATTGTCACTCGACGATCGCTTGTATGACATTCTCGGTCGCCCCAATCTGCGCGCAAACGCTGACCCCGCCATCACTCAAATAACAGTACGACAACTCCTACACCACTCTGGTGGATGGGATCGCAGCGTTCCTTACGATCCTAAAATGATGAATGCCATGGCCCGCGGCGGAACGATACCATTCGAAGAACTCTTGCTCAATGCTATGAATTTCCCCTTAGATTATCCACCGGGAACAAAGGCCATTTATTCAAACTTTCAATTTACAGTTGTGCGTGTCATCATCGCCAGAGCGTCTGGGCTGGGCTATCAGCGCTATATCGAAGAGCAAATATTGGCGCCGCTAGGAATAGTCGACATGCATCTCGAAGAGCCCAAAGGTCATTACCTACCCAACGAAGCTAGACGCTATAACATTCAAGGCCGCGAGCTGCCTGGCGGCCGTCCGCCTTATCCACTAACCGGACCAATGGGCTCGTGGGTCTGCTCAACAAACGATATGGTCAAGCTCTTCATGGCACTCGACGGATCTGACGGTCGGCAGTTCTTCAGCCCTTTCGCCAAGCAGGCCCTAGTAGCACCAGTGCCACCGCCAGTACCACCACGCGCTAATGGCTTCCATTTCGGCCTGGGGCTAGATCGCGTTTACCAGAACCAGAGTGGCACTGGTTACATGAAAAATGGTGGAGTGCCGGGGGTGCACGCACAAGTTGAGCATCTTCCTGGCGACATAGATTTCTGCGTCTATTTCAACGGTGCCGGTCATCCTGACCAGGGCAAAAAAGTAATTGGTTTTACCTGCGACACAATCAGAGAAATGCTGCCCCAGATTGTGATGGGGCAGAACTAAAGCAGAGCTAGACAGCAAATATAGAGCTAACTAAGGCGTTGCTGCCTTACCATTGGCAGACGACTGCTCACTAGCTGGGCCTTTAAAGCCCTGGCGACGCGCTTTCTACAGAGCGGTACAAAGTACCTGGCGACGGAGGGGCACTCGGGCCTTCGTCAAATTGAATCTTGCGCAAATATTCGCCGTAATTGTCTTCAACTGAGCGCGGAGCTAAGCGATGGCCTTTGACTGCCACTTTTGCTTTCAAGCCAACATTGACCTCATCTTTCGGATGCAAGATCAAATCACTGATAGCGTCGACGACAATGTCAGGTTCGTGCATGACTCCTGGATTGATTTTGTGACCAGTGTAATTGGCGCCATTATTCCAAAACGGAGTATTAGTAGGCAGTGGATTAACAGTACAAACGTGAATATCCTTGAGCTTATCGGCCTTTAGCTCAGCTCGCAACGCATCATCAAAACCGACCACACCAAATTTGGTGGCACTATAAGTAGCATAATAAGCAATTGGAATTTTCCCAGCCATCGAAGCTACGTTTATCAAAGTGCCATGACCCTGCTTCTTAAACTGAGTAACGGCAAAGTGGCTGCCATTCACAACACCAGTCAAGTTAATCTCAATCATGCGAGCTTGATCGGCCAGCGGAATATCAGTAAAGCGCCCGAAAGCTCCCACTCCGGCGTTATTTATCCACACATCAATTTGTTTGAACTTAGCCAATGCTGCTTCTGTAAGCGTTTTGACTTGTTCGGCTTTACTAACATCAGTGGGCACCACCAAAGTATTAGACCCGCATTCTGCCGCGATCTTATTTAGCTCATCACCACGGCGAGCCGCCATAACAACATTGGCTCCACGAGCGGCAAACGAACGCGCGGCCGCTTCACCAAATCCGCTAGAAGCGCCTGTAATGACAATCGTCTTGCCGGCTAAATCGGCCTTGATGTTAGCTTTCGTATTAGCCTGGGTATTAGTCTTGGTCTTAGCCTTATCAGCAGGCTTGTCATTGGCTCTGCCTTGAGCTTCAGATACAACCACCATCGGCAGTAAGTTTGCTACTAATAGACTGGCTTTCAAAACAGTCATCGCCACTGTCTGTGTCTGCTGCCTTGATGGTTCTGCTGTCTTCACTCACTTTCCTTATAGACGGATCGCTACAACCAAACTATGGACGAATGCGCCCATGATAACCCCTTTTTACAAAACAGTTGGCCAACTGTTGGTCGACTGAGCAAACCTGACTTCAGCCGAAATAGAATCGTCAACAGCAGCCAAGAGATTTGGCTGCTTGCTTTTGAGTTTTTAGGCAACTGTATGCGACGGGGCAAGTGAATGACCAAATCGCGCAAGATATTCGTCGGCGTATCTATCGCATTGATTAGTGCGGCAATATTTGGCGCGCCATTGGCCGCTCTCTACTTTACACTTTCTCCTAAAGAGTTGGCCAATTATCTTCTTTATCCTCAGAAAATCAGCAACAGCTATAAGAACATCGGCCTTAATCCATACGGAGTAGCTGGCAAAAAGATCGAGATTCCTATAGCCAATGGCGGTCACCTTAGCGCCTTCTACTTCCCCAGACCATCAGCACCATATACAGTGCTAATTAGCCATGGCCAAGGACAAATGGAAACACAAATCGGCTTGGCTCACGCCGCACTGTGTAGCAATCTCAATGTTCTAATCTACGATTATCAAGGTTATGGAGAGAGCACTGGCAAGGCCAGCACTGCCAATATGCAAAGCGATGGCATCGCGGCTTTCGACTTTCTTGTTAACAAAAAAGGTCTCAAGCAAAATCAAATTATAGATATGGGAAGCTCGCTGGGCACCGGCATTGCAGCCAACCTTGCCCTAAAGAGAAATTGCGCTGCCGTGCTGTTAGTCGCACCCTATGCCAGCTTATCGCAAGCAGCCTGCGAAAATATCGGTTATTTCAAACTCTATCCACCTAATTTATTTCCCCAACCTGACCTCACCTGCCTGCCACTAATGGCTTCGTCAGACCCAAAGCCTGTGGTCATCATCCACGGAGCGCTTGATCAAAGAATTCCAGTAACCCACAGCAGAAAATTGGCGGCAACCTACAAGCTCAATCATCCGCAGAATAGTCAGGCCCTTCACTATGTCGAATTGCCCAAATGCAATCATGGCGACATTACATTGAACACTATCACCGAAGAGTTAAATCACATAGTTGCTGGCCTTAAGACATCAAATAAGACCCTACTGTCGAAGAATTAACTGCCATAAAAAATTGACGGCTAAAAATCCGACGAGTTGCAAAAATTAGAAGGATGCCCTCGCAGTTTTTTGCCTTTTAAATTGGTTTCCATGGAAACCATTTTAAAATGTGAAAACGAGGAACATAACCGCGCATTGCAATCAGGCAGTTTCGCAAACTACTGAACAATCTTGCCCGCATGGACATCAAAGCGCTTCTGCACCTCAAGAATTTTTTCGTCTTCTCCAAGGTCACGCAGCTTGTTAAGATACCGGCGCAATGCCCGAACAACATTTGGATGTTTTCTGCCAAGCTGATACTGCAAAGCAAAAATGCCATTCTCACCTTGTGTCAGCATATCTTCCATGCCTTCCTGCTGACTGACGCTATAAATCATACTGGCGCGTTCGTACTGAGCACTACCGTGGCCAAGAGTCAGTTCCAACAATTCCATCGAAGAAAATAGCAGGTCTTTGGCATCAGCAAGTTTGCCATCATATACGTACATTACCGCCAGATCGCTCATAACGTAAGCCAATTGAACAGCTCCGTCTTCGTTGAGGTCTTCTAAAATCAGCATAGCCTGGCGCAACTCTTGCTCAGCACTGGCGTGATCGCCTAGCTCTAAGTGCGTTTGTGCATGAAAGCGCAAAGACACGGCGTAAAGCTCTCGCAATGCCGGCTCGCTAGCTCCCGAGAGAGCACGAATGGCCTGGTCTAAATGCTTCTGCGCCTCGCTCAACCTACCTGTGGCAATATACAGCGCCCCTAGGCCCATATGGCAGGCATTAACAGCGAAAACATGGTCTTTTAGTTGCTTAGCTTGTTCAATAGCCCTAAACAAAAGGGTCTCACACTGGCGAAATTCGCCCTGATGATAGGCTCCCTTAGCCGCGCTGATGCGCGATTTCCATAGCTTGGTTGGCTGGTCGACAGTCTCGATTGCGTCGTTTAAGCGTTTTTGAGCCATAGTATGAACCTTCAAAGGACTGAATCTGTGGGGAAGCAAAGATACCAGATGCGCACCCCGACTTTCGCTACATCCGCATTAATCAACTCTAGATCTGGCCTTTCTCTTTAAAGATTGCAACCGGAGCGTAGCCAAAGGCTTCACACCTGACTAATAAATTGGGCCGATCAATCGTAAGCCACGCCTCGTCTGGGCTTCTTAAAAAACTGCCAAAGGCGTCCTGCCCACGCGAAATTAAACCGGCTAGAAAGTTTTGAATTTCAAACTCACTGAAGCCTTGATTAAGAAGAAAAGCAACCAGCAGCGGAGAATTTTCTAGCGCTACCTGCTTGACTTGCTCATGCATCAAAACAAATTGCGAAAGCTTCACATCTGGCAATGCAGCCAGGACGTTCCAGTAACTCAAATAGTGCTCTTCGAGAAAATACGGCGTTGAAGGGTCGATCAATGCCGAATCAACAATCTTCCAAAATTCATCTTCAGTCATTGGGCACTCTAGCAATACATAAGGCACTGTAGTCTACATCGATCGACAGTCGATAAATCCTTGACAGTGATGTCAGCTGTTTCTACAATGCAAACAGATTATGAAATATGACTGGCGAGTCGCTAGTCGATTACCGAGAAAACAAAAAGCAGCGACGCGTAATCAATTATGAGTCATCAAACTTCAAAGTTGAACATTGATGATATCGGCAAGCAACTGGGGCTAACGCCCCAGTTTTTGTTTGAAGCGGCCGATGCAGCTTCGACCCAATACATGATTTTTGATCTGCCAAAACGGGCAGGCGGCCTAAGAACCATCTGCTCTCCCAAGAACGAACTAAAGCGAATCCAGCGGGCAATCCTTGAAGCATTGCTTTGGGAATTTGAGATGCCAGCACATGTTCATGGCTGTGTTCGCGGACGTTCAATCGTCACAAATGCAGAGCCGCATGTTAATAAAGCCTTGGTGCTGACTCTCGATATCAAAGATTTTTTCGGATCGGTAGGCGTAGAACTGGTAAGGAGCATCTATCAAGAGCGGTTTAACTGTGACGAATACACTGCAGATATTCTGACAAAACTCACTACATACGGAAATTTCTTGCCGCAAGGTGCGCCGACCAGCCCTACTTTGGCCAACATTGCAGCACTTCCACTCGATCAATCGATACTAGAAATCTGCAATCAAAATTTGGCCACATTTGGCTTCAGCCGCTACGTTGATGATATCACTCTATCTGGTGACTCCAAATTGGCACTGCTGCTACCTGAGTTTTACCTAGCCGTCAAAAACCACGGCTTCACAGCCAACAAGAACAAGCTCAAGGTCGGCCTTCCTGCAAATCGGCAAAAAGTGACAGGAATAATAGTAAACAAGAAACTGAGTCCACCAAAGAAATTGGTGCGCAAAATTCGTCAGCAGCTATATTACTGTGCTCGATTCGGCATTGAAGATCACTGTGAACGTGAGGGCACTAACCCACAAGAATTCCTCAATCAACTACACGGGATGCTCGGATACATAAGAATGACAGAACCCGAACTAGCTGACAAATTCAAGATTCAACTGATCGACATTCAGTCTGGAATATCATTTAAAACCTTTGACCAAGAAGAAGCCAAGTTTCACCTGCTTAAATTCGCAATCGAGGAAGAGGTAAACGTCACTTTCACCTACGAGAACTCTCACAGAAGGGTTGCTCCGTCTGACCTTTACATAGACGATGAGAGTGGGGTCAAGACTTTGCGGGCCTTTCAAATATTCCCTGAAAGCGGCTGGGAGCGCTTCAATATTCTCTCCATTCAATCGCTACAGATTGAAGGGCACACAAGTTGAGAGGGCTGATTTCATCTCCGGGTAGGCCAATTGGATCGATTAGTTAAGCCTTAACCTTTTCTTTCCCGAATTAGGACTATAACGTAGTTACGAACGTTGGAGTCCTAAAATGAGTATTGTAATTACCCGTCTCACAGAAGTTGAAATTGCATCGCAAAATTCAACAGAAGTGCGCTGGTTGTCAGAACCTGAGATTGAGCTGTTAAGCAACAGACTGGTCGAAATCGTCTACGAAGAAATGGCAAAGAAAGAGAGCTGTCTAGTGAACAAATTAAACTATCCAGCTCGATAAATCGAAATATACAGAGGGTATATTGGCGCTGTAACCGCGCTAAGAGCTAAGAAGAATAGATGCACTCATCGAAAATCTGTTTTACACGACCGCTGATGCTAGCTGGCATGTTAGCCGGTCTGCTATCGAATTCGTTAGTAGCATTTGCCGCAACCATTGACCCAAATTCACTAACTGCAGACTTCGCCGAACGCGACGCTATGCCCGAATCGCGAGTTTCAAAATCAAAATGGTACGAGAAAGGCCGCTTTGACTCTTGGGGGCCACGGGCTGAGGCCTATCCCTCACCTGCTATTCCTGGTGGCTGTGACCCAATTCAGTGGCAACGTGCGCGCGTAGTCGCAGTGGCAGAAAAGTACATCGGCCTTCCCTACAAACATCATCATATTCCCGCCTGGTCACCAGAAGAGGGGCCAGGGCTAGACTGTTCCAACTTCACCTCATGGGTCTACAATTACGGCCTCGGGTTAAAATTCAACAGTGACGTGCACAAGCAGGCAGATGGCCCTGACGCACCGGGAAGACGCCTGAACCCAGGCGAACAATTTGTGGCAGGAGACCTGCTCTACATTCTCAAAAATGACCGCTCGGAAGTTTCGCATGTGGTGATCTTCATTGACGAAGGCCACGTCATAGACTCGCACGACGGCAGCGTGCAAGTGCGTGAATTCAAGGGCTGGTATCGCACTCATTTATCGCATGCACGAAGAATAATTGAGTAAGGCCTGGCACTACACTACTGCTGCGTCGACCCGCCTGTGGCACTAGCGGCGCCGATGCAACTCATCTTAGATGAAGCATTAGGACCAAGCCCGGTACCGACCGGTAACCAAACTTTTACACGGCAAGCAGATGGTAAGTTGTCACCAATTACGGTGTCATAATTTGCATTCAAAATAATTCGAGCTGGAGCTACCGTCTTCATCACAGGAGCTGACAAGGCGCTGATCTTAAAGGTCAAATCACTATCATCACTAGGCAATTTAGCATCAATATCATGCTTGTAGAGCTTCATTCCCGCAGTGGAAGCATAATTCTGTTCTAGATCAAATGATTCTAGTTCAGGAATGTTCTTCAGCACTTCAACATTCGATTCAGTGTTGACGACGCGACCACACTGCCAACCAGCCAACAGTGGCTCTTCAACCTTCATCCAAGGAAGATACATGGCGTAGGTCTTGTTGATTTCTTCAAACTTCTTCTCCATGGCCAATCGGGCTTCTTTCTTCGCCACTATGGATAGTTGCTTGCGTTGTGCTTCAAGAGTCTTAGCTGAATCACGCGATTCGTCTAAGAGGTCTTCAGCGAGCCACGCTATGCCAGGATACTTCTCTTTGCATTCATCTAATTGTTGTCTTCCTGAAAATACTATCTGGCGATTTCTGGCAATCATGTTATTCATTTGCCCGATGCGATCTTTATCATTGAGCTTGCGAGCGGCTGCTAGAGCCATTTCGTTAGCAGACGCTTGCAGTCGGTTATGCTCAAAGAAAAGACCGCCATAGCTGTACCCAATCAACAGAGAGACAGCCAAAAGACCGATAACTACCATGGCAAGAATCAAGACAGAACCGCTGCTCTGCCTTAATTGCCGCCGATTGCAACGGCTGCGAATCTTGCTATTTCTCTGAATGTTATTGAGTACACTCATCGCCATTCCTTCTAGCTCTAATCGCTGTTAGAGTCTATTCGTTTACGAAATACTGAGAAGTAATAGGATTCCTGCTGAAGTTTTCCCAAGGTGATGAGGTATGCAAATGCAAAGTAATCGGGCTGGTAAACCCGGGCAAACCAGCCGCCGAACTGAACAACGGAGCGATCGAACAATCAGCCGACAGCTCCATACTATATAAACTTGGCTGGAAGCTACCGTCAGGCAGCCATTCTGCAGGAATGGAAACACCATTGGGCACTGCGATTTGACTCGATCCATCTTTTGAAATAATCGTTAGCTTCAATTTTGGATTAGCAATAGTGACCGAGCACTTCTCTAAAATTGAAGTGAACCATGGGTCTTTAGTAAACATATCGTAGGCCTCTGTGCGCTTCTCACAGAGAACGACCCGGTGAGACATCTCTGTCATTGCGCCTTCAACAATTAGATAGCGAATCGGGATAATGGCAATATTGAAAAGCGGCGCGAATACAAAACCAATGAGAACAATTAAGCCAACGGCGAATTCGGTAATAGCGTGACCACTAGAGCTTCTGCGATTTGATTGACGGCCTCGGGATTGGAAATTTAGTGCGCCATTCATGCTAAACACCTATCTGCTGGTAAGTGCAATACTGTTGCATTTGGGGATTTAGGGCGGATGCATTTATTTTTGACCAAAATTCAGAGTAATTTTGAAGTTCCATGTACTACCGATGAAATGTGATAGGGCAATGCTCTTTCGCCCCCTAATTAATAGGCCTTGATGGTCAGTATCTCTAGTAAAGGCCGCAGGGCCAATTCCATTGCCGGAAGCCCAAAGCTAGACAAGCAAGGATGCGAAAAATGCCAAGAGCCAACCTACAAACTAAAAGAATTTCCTTGCCTACTCGCACAATAAAACTACCAGCAGGGCGTTGCAGCCAGGGTCAAGGAATAGTTGAACTTGTAGTCGCGCTTGTCTGCCTGGTGCCAGTAGGTCTCGTATTGATTGACCTGGGATTTGTGGCGATTGGCGCAGGTATGAACGATGCGGCCTGCCGTGATGCTGCCCGTGCAGCTGCTTCTGGCGCACCCTCTGAACTAACAACAGCCGACAATCGAACCATTTCCTCAGACAAATCACCATACCTGCGGGCCCAGTCGGTCATCAAGAAAATCTATGCCACCAATGTACCAGCCAAAATACGACAAAACATTGAGGCGGTTGAATCAGTAAAAGATGTGCCACCAGCAGAGTCAGGTGGCGCCGTTGACGGTGAAGTAAGCGTCAAAACAACGGTTGATGTCTATCCACCATTTATAGTTGGCAAAATAGTAGGAGATGGTGGCATTGCACTATCTTCCAAACACAGTGTGCCTTTCACCTATGTGATGCCAGCAACAGCGCCTTAACGAACGGCCTAAATACTCTACGCACGGTCTTACATTCGACTGCGTCAATGGTGGATGGATGAACCATTGAACCCGTTAAAAAGGCTTGTTTTCACAACCCATGCCAAAGTCAAACATTGCTAATTACCGATAAAGCACAGTCTTCATGCCATCTTGCTCTGAATAAATATTGAGAATGAGATCGGCGCTGAAGCCTTCTTCAAAATCACTACTGTTTGGAGGCGCTTGCTGCAGGCCTCGATTCATCAACTCGTTGACTATCTCTGGATAAGAGTCATTGGGCAAGCGCACTTGCACAATTGGATTTTTGTTCAAGAAAGTATCAATCGCCAAGCGCAAAATGGCATTGGCAGCGGCCTTGCGCTCTTCACTAGTGACACTGCCACCCTTGTGCTTAACCTTGAGACAAACGCCTTCGCCTTGGGGCAAATCAAATTTGCGCTGCTTTTCCATACCGTAGGCTTTACCGTTATTGAACCAAAGATACTCGTATGCCTTCTTCTCATCTTCTTTATTGGGCGCATAGTAAGCTACTTGCACTTTCTCAATTTTCTTCAGACTAGAACCTTCGTACTGAAACTGTCTGTCTAGGCCTTTAGTCTCCAACTCCACTACCCAATCGTAGGGCGAGGAGACCATATCCGCCATTACCTGCGGTGCAAACGAAAACGCCATCATCAACGACAGCGTGGAAGTAAGGTGAATCCTCTTCCAGTTATTGATTCGTTTCCCGCCAATCGTATTCTTCAAGCCACTCAGTTTCATTGTTCAATCCTCTTTCCTAAAGAAGAGGACCCTATGAGGATCCTCTTCTTTGGCTGTATCGCGTTAGTTAGATACCACCGGTTGCCAAATCTACTGCTTTCTTAGCATCTGGCATACCCCAACCGAAGTAGGGGTTCCAGCCAGGTACCGAGTTAACACAACTTGCTTTGAGTATTTGCTCAACTGCGACGTTGGGCAAAACTGGATTTCTACTCAAAATCAAGGAGGCAACTGCAGCTACAATTGGGCAGGAGAACGATGTTCCGTTAACGCTTGTGGAAGTACCGTCGATGGCTGTCACTACAATTCCTTTGCCCGGTGCAGTGAAATCAACAGAGGTACCAAAGTTAGAGAAGTCGGCGAGACTGCCGCTTGAGTCGATGGCTGAAACGAAATTGATATAAGGGCAGTTGGGTGTACCATCGAAGATTCCGTCATTGCCAGCTGAGAGGAAGAGTAGCCCTTGGCGAGCGTAGTAGTACTCTGCGAAAATCTTGTGCAACGGTGCATGCAGTGCGGCATTGTGGAAGCCATAATAAGGTCCACCGTAGCTGAGGTTTACGATTCTGGCACCAGATGTGAACACTTTGAACATGGCGCAGGCAATGGACAAATCATCAGTCATGGCCGGTGAACCGGGGGCAGCGTCAGCAATGCGAATAGGATATACCGTTCCAGATGGTGCAATTCCAGCGCCAACCTGCGAGTTATTCATAGTGCCGACAGCGCATGAGGCCACCCAAGTTCCGTGGCCGTGACGGTCGGTGTTAGCTCCAGAAGACGCTTCAGCAGCGATTGCACCGGCAAGGTCGGTCACGCCCGGCAGACTACCAGTTGCCATTAAAATTCCACCCAGAGTCTTAGCTGCTGCGGTGTTGGCATCAAAGCCTTTTTCTACTTTGCCATTCAAGTCAGCCACTCCACCCTGACAGCCAGAGTCAAGTACAGCTATTTTGGCACCGCCCCGCCCTTTGTCCCAAGCCTTAGGACAGTTCATCGCAGTCAAATGCCACGATGTAGCAAAGTTCGGATCGTTAGGTACCATATTGGCGCTGAAGCGATAGTTGCGGCCCACTGCAGCAAAGTGCTTTTTATCACCGGTTAACTTCTTCTCGGTCTCCAAGAAATGCCCTTTCTCAGTCTTGACCACAAGCATTCTCAGGCGGCCGTCACCAAGAGTAGCGATGACAGTTCCATGAACATCTTCTAGAGCTTCTTTGACTTCATCACTCTCGGCTTTCATATCAGGGCAGATAAGAAGAGTGTCTGGCTGCCAGGTAACGTTTGGCCTGACCTGTTTAGTTGCTGATCTATTTGTAGGGGTTTTCAATTTCAATTCGGAACTGAGAGCAGGCAATTGCATCGCTCCCAAGATCATTGAACATGACAGAGCTGTGGCAAACAGCCGTTGACTTTGCCTGGACACCAATCCGGAAACTTTGCGATTCATCTCTTTGTGCTCCATTGGTAACTAAGGACTCCCCGCTGTACGAGAGCCTCAACCGAGCACACAAAATAATTAGGCAGGTTAGCAAAAGTCGTGCGGAACAAACGCCAATAAACTGGTTGCAGTACCAGTTTCAGGGTTTACCATTTTGCGAAATACTTAGTTACCGAAGTGATTGCCATTGCTTGCGCCATTATTATAGGCACCATTGTGATAAGCCCCATTGGCTCCATTGTTATACAAACCATTGGGATCGGTATTCTGGCCCTGCATATTGTTTCTGTTTCGGCGGCCACGACCTCCATGCCCACGCCTGCCGCCCAAGAGCCCACGCGTGACACCTCTAGACATGCGCCCAGCGCCTCTCATGACACTTCTACCGCCAACCCTTCCTCCGACTCTGCGGTGGCCCCCGCGACGGGCTTCAGCAGGCTCAATGGCAACCATACCTAAGAGCAAGAGCAAAACGACCAATATAGATGTGGCAGCTCTATTCACAGACGCAATCCTCCCATTAACTAAAGGGGCCGAAAAGCACCCATAAAAGGTAATACGTCAAAAGCCTGGAAAAAGTTCAATTACTGCCTTAACCTTTGCTGAACCAGTACTGCCGTGAGAAGTCTTGGCCTTAACCGATACAACGGGATCAAACAGCGCCAGAGCGTCTGCCGAGTATTCCTTACTGAAGCCCTGCATCTCTTCTAACGTCAAAGTTGAAAGAGGCACGTTTTTCTCACGGGAGAAAGCCACGAGTGCCGACACCTCTTCGTGGGCTTTTCGGAACGGTACCGCTTTATTGACGAGATACTCCACCAAATCAGTTGTGATCATATCGGGGTCAGAAGCCGCTTTGAGCGTGGTGGCACTGTTAACAGTCATACTATTGACCGCCACCGCCATCACATTCAAGCAACCAGCAAGTTCTTTGCTTACCTTGATCGCCGGCGGTTTGGTTTCTTGCAAATCGCGGTTGTAACCGAGTGGCAGACCTTTCAAGGTGGAAAGAATATTAATCAATTCACCCATCATTCCACCAGCCTTACCGCGCACAATCTCGACTGGGTCAGGATTTTTCTTCTGTGGCATCAGACTCGAAGCAGTGGTAACTGCATCGCTAAAAGTGACAAATCCAAATTCTCTGGTGGCCCAAATTACGAAAGTCTCAGCCATCTGACTCAAGTGCACAGAACACATTGAGGCAGCAAAGACATACTCGGCAACGAAATCACGGTCGCTTACAGCGTCAATAGAATTATTGAAACAAGTAGGCATTCCCAGCAGCTTAGCGCTCAGGTGTGGATCAATCGGAAGGCCCGTGCCAGCCTGCGCTCCAGCGCCGAGTGGAGAGACCGCCGTGCGCTTTTCTAAATCGCTGAAGCGACCAAAATCGCGCTCAAGCATCTCCATGAAAGCATGCATGGCGTGGGCAAAAAGTACTGGTTGAGCCCTTTGCAAATGGGTGTAGCCGGGCATGACAGCCTCGATATTTTCGAGAGCGCACTTTGCAATGGCAGACTTGAGTACCGAAATCTGCGTCTTGTGTAAGGCAATCTGCGCCAGCACAAAGAGCCTAAGATCAAGAGCTACTTGATCGTTTCTACTGCGAGCAGTATGCAGCCGCAAGGCATCTTGACCAATGAGCTGCTCAAGGCGTTTCTCAACATTCATGTGAACGTCTTCGAAAACAGGATTGAGTGTAAATTTACCTTCTTGATACTCGGCCAAAATCAGTTTCAATCCAGCCACTATGTTTGCACCCTGGGCCTCCGTGAGGAGACTCTGCTGGCACAACATAGTGGCGTGGGCGATACTACCTTGAATATCAACTTCCACCAGAGCCTCGTCCGCATCAACTGAATTGACAAAGGCCGTGACCGATTGATCAAGCTGTTGCGTGAACGCTTTTCTTAATACTTGCATTTTTCTGGCTCCAGGCAGAGAGTCTTAGACCATTGATATTGATGAAACCGCCAGAATCAGCGGGATTGAAACTGGACATGTTCTCAAAGCTTGTCATTCTTTCGCTGTAGAGAGACTGCTCAGATTTTCTGGCCACAACCATTGAATTGCCCTTGTAGAGCTTGATTTTAGCCACACCAGAAACGCAAGTTTGCGAGTCTTTGATGAAGTTGTGCAGTAGTTGTGTTTCGGGAGCAAACCAGAAGCCGTTATAGGTTAGCTCTGCAATTTTGCTCACTAACGACTGCTTCAAGTGCGCTACTTCTTTGTCGAGTGTGAGCGATTCAACGGCCTGGTGAGCCTGCAAGAGAATGGTCACGCCCGGAGTTTCATACACGCCTCTAGACTTGATGCCAATGAAACGATTCTCCACTAAATCAATACGGCCAACACCGTGAGCAGCAGCAATTTCATTAGCCTTTTCGACCAACTCAACTGGCCCTAATTTCACGCCATCAATGGCAACAGGAACGCCTTGCGCAAATTCAATTTCAACAAATTGCGCTTGATCAGGAGCTTCTTCTGGATTTTTGGTCCACAGATAAATGTTCTCAGGAGCTTGTTGCCATGGGTCTTCCAGAATGCCACCCTCATAGCTGATGTGCATCAAATTAGCATCCATCGAATAAGGTTTTTCTTTTGTGATTGGCAGAGGAATACCATGTTTCTCAGCGTAAGCAAACAAATCTGTACGGCTCTGATATTCCCACTCACGCCAGGGGGCGATGACACCAAGTTGCGGAGCCAATGACTTAACTGCTAGTTCAAAACGCACTTGGTCATTACCTTTGCCTGTGGCACCGTGGGCAATGTAATCGCATCCTTCACGCAAAGCAGCTTCAACCATGCCTTGGGCAATGCACGGCCGAGCAAGCGAAGTGCCCAGCAGATAAACTGCTTCGTAGACAGCGTTAGCTTGAATCGATGGGAAGATAAAGTCTTTGACAAACTCAGCTTTGAGATCATCGATGATGCACTTTTCAGCACCGGTCTTCAACGCTTTTTCATGCACAGCATCGAAGTCTTCTTCTTGGCCGACATTGGCGCAGTATGCCACAACCGGCACATTGTACTTCTCTTTAAGCCAGGTCAAAATGCAGGAAGTGTCTAGTCCACCGGAATAAGCTAGCAATATTTTTTTCATTTGGTTCTCCGAATATGTATGAGTTTGGGCCTTTAGTTTTTCTTGAATGTGGATTCAAAATTCTCTTAAAACTGAGGTCTTGCTTCTAAAGAACAAGAGCCAGAATGGCTTTTTGAGCGTGTAATCGGTTTTCTGCCTGGTCAAAAACGACAGAATTTGGACCATCAATAACTTCGTCTGTAATCTCTAAACCGCGATGGGCAGGAAGGCAATGCATCACAATGGCATCAGGTTTAGCGTGCTGCATCAGCTTGGCATTGAGCTGATATGGAGCAAAAATCTTTTCTCGCTCTTTAGCCTCAGCCTCCTGCCCCATCGATGTCCACACATCTGTGTAAACAGCATCGGCATTGGCGACTGCCTCATATGGATCATTTGAAAGAGTTATTTCAGCACCAGAAACTTTTGCCAGCTCCAAAGCTTTCATCCAGATTGAGGCCTGGGGCTCATACTTGTGAGGGCAGCCCATGGAGAAATCAACACCAAGGGTGGCAGCTAACAGCAAAAGAGAATTGGAAACATTGTTGGAATCGCCAACGTAAGCCAATTTGATATCCTTAATACCTTTATGCTCAATCAAAGTTTGGAAATCAGCCAAAGCCTGACAAGGATGCTCTTTGTCGGAAAGTCCGTTGATTACTGGCACATTAGCATTGGTTGCTAGAGCCACCACAGTAGAATGCTCGAATGTACGTGCCATAATGCCGTCTACCCAACGCTCGAGATTTTTGCCGACATCGGCAATACTTTCGCGCTCGCCCAGCTTGGTTTCGATGTTGATAGCATGGCCACCGAGCTGTGTCATTCCGGCTTCAAATGTCACTCTTGTGCGCAATGATGGCTTCTCGAAAAGCATGGTCAGAGTTTGCCCTTTGGCAAAGAGAGTCTGGGTAGCATCAAACTTATTTGCTTTCAGCTTTGCTGCCACATCAAGAATCAAAAGCAGTTCAGCGGAGCTGAGCTCTTCAATACCGATAATGTCTTTACCGCGCATGCTGTGCTCATCTAGCACAAAAGCCAATGGCGAAACGCCTTCTGGATAAGCCATACGCTGCGGCTTGCCAGATTTTGTAGTGACTGGTCCAGACTGTGTCGCTTGGGTTTGTGTTTTTTTGGCTTGAGCAGTTTGGGTCATTTGTCTTTCCTTGTACTGTGACTTGATGCAAAAAAAATCCCCGGGTGATTAACCCAGGGATGACAGTCTTGTTGCGCTTTATTAGCTTAGTAGCTATGCAATTCGATGCCCCGGGTTCGGTGAGAACTCGCGGCGGCGTCGGTCAGAGGCCTTAGCACTGACGGTGGCTGTATTAGTTGTAGCGACGAATACGAGCATTTTTGCGGAGGCATTCCAAAGCGGTAACTTGTTGAAGGTTAACGGCGACCTCCGACTTTGTCAACGATCTTTTTTTGCAACTGCCATTTTTGTTGCGAAATAAATAGTGACTCGAAACTACGGCGCGTTCAGATCACAATCCGCAACCCAATTACCATGGAAGCCAAAAGGCACACGCACAGGCAGATGAATTGTGGCTACAGGCTCACCCTCAAAATCTTGCGTGTCTAAAATCACAACGTCTGAGCGGTTGGTATTTTGATCATATACATATGACAAAAGCCAGCCATCATCTTCTGCCTTCCCGTTGGCTTTTGCCACGAACACCGGTTCCATTGTCGCTCTTCCAGCACCAAAATTGTGCTCAAACGTTTCGCCGCTAAGCAAATCATGTTTATACGCTGAGCCAAAAGCTAGATCAGCTGTGAATTGAGCTGTATAACCGTAACGATAGCTCTGACCTACTCTGCTATCGTTCAAACGTGGAAACTCAATAGATTGTTCGGCAAGTTGAGTTTCAGACAGCTTTCCTGTGCGCAAATCAAGAACCCAGCGCACCAAAGTCGGAGAAGTTATACCGCGCCTAATAACACCTGCATCGAAGTAAGTTGAGTTCTTCACCACATCGACAATAACTTTATCGCCGTCTTCGTAAGCATTCATGATGTGATAGACATAGCATGAAGGCGCTTCAAACCAGCGCATCGAGCCAACATCACCACTGCGAGGCAGTAGACCAATGCGCGGCTGTTGTTTGCGATTCCAGGCATATGGAAACTTGCCACTCACAGCCGTAACAAGATCGAATGTCATAGGCAAATCGAGTACAACTACAAACGATGTCGTAATGGCAGTATCGTGAATCATGGGCTGATGAGGAGCGGAAATCTGAGCGGCCGTGCGCGACATACCAGATTTATCTACGACCAAATACTCGATATATTTCTTGCCAGGTTGATAGGCAAGAACGTGCAATTCACCAGTTAGCGGATCTCTACGTGGATGTGCGCTGAAGGCGCCTGTCAGCGTTCCATTAAAGTCGCTATAGGCTGTTGTCTGCAAATCTCCGTCGAGCTTCATCGGCAGCGCACCAGCCTCAACCAATGCATAGAGCTCACCACCAATATTCAACACATTTGTGTTTACGCTACCACCATGGGTCTTACGCGGATATGGCAATTGCTTGCGCTTCAAATCTCGTGCCGCATTGTCGGTCAGGACAAAATTGTTTCTGTACCACTCAGCCTTGCCACCCTTCAAACGCAGGCCGTGCACCATGCCGGTGCCCAAGAACCAGTGATACTGCTTGGGATTGGGCATTGACGAAGGATTGGGGCCAATGCGCAAGAAGCGCCCAGTTAGTTCTTCTGGAATAGTTCCGGTAACCGCCAGGTCGGTAATGATATTCTCATCGGCCACAGGTGCGAAATTAGCCACGAGAAATGGGTTAGCAGAGTTCTTCGCACTCTGTGTCTCTGCGGTTCTGTCCTTTATTTTCTCTTCGGTAGCCATAAAAAAATCGCCTCTCTTGAAAAACTCATTGATATAAGACTACTCCTATATCAGAAAAGTACAATAGTAGGCTCGTCTAATATTACGACGGTTTAACAAAAGCCCAGGGAAGCTACCGAACGGAAGCTATCGAGCAGAGCTAACGAGCGTGAGCTATTGCCCTTAACGCTTAGCAGCGCGTCTAGACTTCTTCTCCATGGCCGCAATAGCGGCAATCGCTTCGTCCAACCAGTTTATGTATGCTTCTTTCGATTTGAACCCCAACTCTAAGGTGAGCCGAGCGGCAAGTGTCTCGTAGTCGGCACATTTAGCGATAGCGGGAAGATTTACTGCCTTCAGGGCGCGCAGGCATTCTTCGTGCTTGACCTTGGCGCTTTTGAGCACCGCGATCATAGTTTCGCGATCTATGAAATCACTAAAGAATAGCTGCACCAATAGCGGATCCCGGTACATTGGTGGCTCAATCGCTTCACTCAACCAGCGCTCTAGCTCAGCTTTTCCCTGTTTTGTAATCGTATAGACTTTGCGATTGGGGCGGTCAGATTGAAACTCAATCTCACTAGTTGCGAAACCCTGTTCAACCAGTTTATCGAGAGTCTTGTATATCTGTGTTTGATCCGCTGGCCAGAAATAGGCCACACTCTTATCGAAGTGCTCATTTTTAAGAGTGTATCCAGTTTGCGCTTGCTGGCGCAGAAAGCCAAGAATCGCGTGCGACAGTGACATTGAAGATCTCCCACAGCTCAGTACCTAATAGGATACCTCCTATATAGGTGAATGCGGAAATAGTTGAATTCAAAAGTACGCCACTAAAAAAACTTAGTATCTCTGTCGCTTGCGACAAACAAGGCAGCACATATGAAAAATGGCACAACGAGCAACCGGCCCCAATCAGCCTGATCGCTGACAAACACGGCGAAAGAGCCGATAAACGATATCACAACGAAAGCCTGCTTTAGTACTAAAGGGAACTCTAAATCTGGCAATTGGCTCGGCGCCAATACTTTCAGCTCTGCCTTCGATTCAATGAAACGTAGATAGGCCCAACTTCTCCACAAAAAGAATAGGAAAACCGAGAAAGCCACCACTTTACTTGGCTTACCAAGATGCTTACACAAAAGCACCATCACAGCAGTTGCAAGAAAAACGAAAACATAAGGTCCAAGCTTCGGCATCCCTTCCGGCTGCAGCGCATATAGTTTACGGCCGACTTTCTCAACCTCGGTCGAAACTATTTTCACCAGCTCGTTTGCTTTGTGTTGCACTGAATGGCCTCAAATGCTGAGCTAACTATCTACTTATCGACTTGTAAAAATACCAGGCGGCAAAAAATACCAATGGAACAATCAATATTCGAGTCGGTTGCGGCAGCACCCCATAGAATCCCGATATACTCAGAACTGCAATTCCCACCACAAATGCAAACTCAAATTTGCGCTTAATCAGCTCTGGCTCATACTCTTCTGATTGCTCATACTGTTCGCGTGCTTGGCACATTGACTGCTGTCCCGGCTGACTAAGTTGGACGTTGGCCTCTGCCTTTGCTAGAGCTATTTCAATTGCCCTCATCTGCCAAAATCCAAATAAAACAAAAATCAGATAGGTCGGAAAAAGAATAGCGAAGGTCAAGGGTGAAATGAAAGGACTCAACAAAGTAAGAAAATTAATTGAAATCAGAAAGAAAGTTGCAGCACCAAGCCGAATCCAAAACCTGAGCTTGGGTGGCTTTGGTGGCTTGGGTGGCCTAGAGCCAGGCGACATGTGACCAACACCAACAGTGAGTTTGTTCAAGATGCGTTCGGCTCCTAAATCCACAACCCACCTCGCGCCGCAACCAGTACTTAAGACTTACCCTTCCCTTACCTTAGCAAACAACAAATTCAAACTTTCCGCCATTGTTGGATGAGAAAACATAACGTTGGCCAGCTCGTCGTATGGCATCTTAGCCAGCATCGCCACCTGAATTACCGAGACAATCTCACCTCCGGCAGCAGAAAGAATCGAGGCCCCGAGTATCTGCTTGGTGTCAGCGTCAATCACAGCCTTAAGCAAACCTTTGGTCTCATTCTCTGTCTGCGCCCGAGGAATAGCTTTAGCGTCAATTTTGGCTACCAATATCTTGTAACCGGCTTGTTTGGCTTCGGCCTCTGTCATTCCCACACGACCCAACTCAGGATCTGTAAAAAGAGTATAGGGAACGATTCTGCCGTCGGTTGTGCGCCCAGCACCGTGCAAAGCATTGTCGCGCAAAATGCGATAATCATCCCACGATAAATGGGTAAAGAACGGCCCACCCTTGCAATCTCCAATGGCGAAGATACCAGAAACATTGGTCTCCAGCCTGCTATCAACCTTGATGTAATTGCGAGGGTCTAACGTCACTCCAGCCACCTCTAAGGCCAAATTATCGGTATTAGGAAGTCGGCCGGTAGCAACCAACAAGTGGCTCACAGAGAGAATTCCCTTCTCCCCAAGATCGATATCGGTGTTCTCTCCATTTTTCTTCAATGACTTGACTGGCGAATCAAATAAAATTTCAATACCTTCATCAAGCAAAATTTGTTTGACGCAAGTCCCGATCTCGGCATCTTCTCTAGGCAAGAAGTGGTTGCCACGCTCGATGATGGTTACACGAGAACCAAGTCGACGAAATATTTGAGCAAACTCTAAAGCAATATAGCCACCACCAATGATGCCTAAATGTTGAGGGAGATGCTCCAGCTCCATAATAGAAGTGCTGGTTAAATAGTCGCAGTCTTTTAGACCTTCATAGCTTGGAATTAGCGGTCGGCTGCCAGTATTAATATAGATTTTGTCGGCGCTAATTCTTCGTTTGCTGCCGCTATTCAGTTCAATCTCAATTGACTTAGCAGAAATAAACTTACCCTGGCCATAGAAGAAATCTAAGTTGTCCGTGTCATCAAAAAGCTTCCAGTGAGCCTTTACCATTCCCTCAACAACCGCTCTCTTGCGCGCCAGGGCTGCTTTTAAATTTGCATCTTGAATCTGCTGGATCTTATCGGCATTTTTAACGCTGCCCACGTCTTGACGAGTGCCGACAGCAGATGCACCCAGAACAAAACCCTCTTCCGCAGCTATTCGCGCTGCATTCACGAGCTTGCTAGATGCAACCAAAGTCTTGGTGGGAATGCAAGCAACATTGATGCACGAGCCGCCAATCATCTTCTCTTCGATTAATGCAACGCTTACACCCTTTGCCGCCAGAGCGAGAGCCAAAGACTTTCCACCCTTCCCACCACCCAATACGATAGTGTCGTAGTGCTTGCCTTCTCGGTCTAGCTGCTCGCCCTTACAACCACCTGGCTTGACTTCGCATTCACTACCATGGGATGGCTTCTTTTCTGAATCGGGCATATTTTGCTCTTCAATAGGGACATTAACAAGGAGCTATTGTAATACTTTAAATTCTTATCTCAGAGAACCAAGAACTGGGTAAAAGAAAATTGGCCGTTTAATACATTTGCCCAAAGTCCAATCTGAGGCAAGACTCACCGCGTATCCCCAAACTAGTGACAACAATGACTTCTGCCAATCTGCGACAGCTAGCCGCCCTTCTCTTAGCCACATCGCTTTCTTGTGGGCCCGCCCTATCCTTAGCTGAAGATATTGATGAGGTGCGCCCTCATGGGTTCACCTCGAGCAATCAGAACGATTCTAGACATTCTCACGACAAGAATCGGCGAGAGATGGAACTACCATCGCCAGAAATGGCGAAAAAGATGGCAGACACCATGAAAACGGCCTTGGAACAGCAACATCAAAAATACAGCTACAAACAAGAGGGTTTCACCCACACGATAGTTGTTGAATCAACCAAAAAAACTATGGTTTTCAAAGCGCAAAACCCTGATGCCGCCAAGAAAGAACTTCGCACAGCGCAAACGCTTGCTGAAATTTTCCCAAAAAATGAACAAATCGCTTCGCTGCTGAGTCGGCTTTATGAAAACGATAGAAATTGGGCCAAAGCCTTAGAGTACTTCCGCAAGGCCAATGGCCTGACCAATCCAAACACTTTAGAAAACATAGTAGCCAACTTAGAGACAACCCCGGCGGCAAAAGAAGCAAGGCTGCAAGCGCATTTCGCCTACTATGAATTGATGATGAAACACTATGAAACAGCCATAAGATTGCTTACCAAGTCAATTCAGCTGAAGCCTGACTACATGACCAGCTATAGCAATAGAGCAAAAGCTTATCGCGCCCTGCACAAAGACGATCTGGCGATACAAGACGAAAAGAAGCTAAACGAATTAATGCAGAAGGAAAAGCAAAACACTTTATCAGCGCAACCAGGGCGCGATCGCAGCACGCTTGCCCTTTTTATGGTTGAAATAATGGCGTTCGAAGATGCCTTGCGCATCGCTGAAAACACACTCAAAAAAGAGCCTAATTCGGCCAACGCTCTTCTTGCTCAGGCGAGAGCTAATCTACGGTTAGGAAGATACGCCAAAGCAATAGCATCGTACAAGAAGCTAGAAACACTGCTAAAAGACACAACAAGTTTGAAAGCAGAAATGGCTCCGACAGCTGTTCTACTGAAGCAAGGTCCACCACCATACGGAGACCTCTCTGTTCTTAGAGACCAACCTCAGTCAAGCTTCGTACCGCATCACGGGCGCGGCCATGGCCCTGGACACCAAGATACCTTTTCCCCGCCGCCCTCTCCAAAGAAGCTTGCAGCCGATCACAAAGGCGACTATCGAGTGTATGTAGCTGTTTGCTATGGCTTGAAAGAAAAATCGCTGATGAAACAACTCGATGCAGAGTTAAACAAGGTGCTGTCGATTGTGCCAGACGATACCAGGGCAATCGAGAACAAGATAGAGGCCGCTGAAGCCCTGCGCGATTGGCCGGCTTGCGAAAAATATGCCAATATCTATTTGCAGCAATTGAGTCAGGGTCAGAACGGACCGCTGAATACAGACTTTGTGCAATATGCTTTCACCACGCGAGCTCAGGCAAGACGGGCTCAAAAGAATTTTGCCGGAGCTATCGAAGACGACACCACTGCGATTAAGTTAACTCCCGACTCGGCCTTCGCTTATCGCGATCGAGGTGATTGCTATCGGCAAACCGGAAAATATGACTTAGCGGTGGCCGACTACACCAAGGCGATTCAGTTAGACAGCGCAAAGAGCAGCAGCAACTACTGGCGCAGGGCAAAAGCCTACGAAAAACTGAACAAGGTTGATTTAGCCAAACAAGATACTGAAACAGCCAAAAAGCTAGAAGCAGCGCAATCTAAGATTTAAGTATAATTTTGGTAACGAACAAACTCTCTATTACCGTAGCCTCCAAAGGCAAGCGGACTGGCAATTTGGACTTTCGCACAAAGTTTTTGGACGAAGAAACATGGTTAGCTTTCAAACCAGTTGTCTATACTTCCTAGATGCCGCACATTAAATCCAACCAGAGAGTCCAAATGAAATCAAGAATCAGCAGCACGCTAGTTATGCTTGGCCTTCTAACCGGCCTTAACAGTGGTCTAGCCCAATCGGCGCAAGCAGCCGAGCCAGTTTGGAAGATCAACCCAGAGACCTCCTCTATGAACTTCAAATTGAAGAACATGGGGCAGCCAGTCGATGGCAAGTTCGGCAAATTGTCTGGCGATGTTACTTATGACGGCAAAAACTTGGCACAGGCCACAGTTAATGCGAAGGTCGATACCGCCAGTATCGATACTAAAAACGAAAAACGCGACGATCACCTGAGAACAAAAGACTTCTTTGACGCTGCGACTTTTCCTGTCGCTGAATTCAAGTCTTCAAAAATCGACGTCGACAAAGCTGGAAATTTCAAAATCGCTGGCACACTCAACCTTCACGGAATCGCCAAGCCAGTTACTCTGGCAGCTGGCCCACTGAAAGAAACAGTTGATGATGCTGGTAAAAAACACTTGCTCGCCAATGCCACCACCGAAGTAGAACGCAAAGATTTCAGTATCGGCGGATTAGCAGCTGCGACCATCAGTAATGAAGTTGCTATCAATCTAGTAATTGACTTGGTCAAGCAATAGCGAACAGTTGCTCAAAGAAAATCTGGTCCAGAGCTAATCTAACTACTCTGGTTAATGTGTTCTGACTCTAGCAAGAGCGGGTAATTTCTTCGCGTCTTTTGCGACCAGCTGCAGAGTTCTCATAAGCGCGCCAGGCGCTGTCTGCGTCTTTTGACAAAGATAGAGCTGGCATCTGCTCATCACTAGAGCTGCTAAGACGGGAAGAGTCAGTCGATTTGAAAATGCTGTTCCAGAGCTTTAGCTCTTCGTTGAACTCTCTCTTGCTCACAGGCATAGGAGACATACTAGCCATCATCTCTTCGCCGAGGCGGTCGCGAACAGACTCAAATGGGGATTTTTCAGAGCTGTGGTTTGCCATTGTTGACTCCAGGGGTTAGGTTGACTGATGCTTGAATGTTGCTTGACTGTTGGCTGATTAGTTCGCCGACTTAGTTATTGAACTTAGTGAGCGCTTCATTAGTAACTTCGATGCACTGTTCTATCCGCACCCTGAAATTTCTCGACATTCAAAATGGCGGGAAAGATTAAATCGCCTCCGCAAATCTGGGCATACAAAGATAACTTGCAAACACGATAGACTTCTATCGGGCCATCGCTAAAACGTCCTGCTAAAACAGAAATTTTTTTGTGCAAAAATCTTTCTGTTTTAATAGTCTAATTAGGTCAGCCAATTCGGTTCTTTACCGATAGCTAAAGGGGTTATGCATTGCCAGAAAACGGCTCCAAGGTACCACAGATAGGCACTCTGGACCGCTCAAACAGTCTTCCACCCATTCATCTATTTGCAGTAGCAACAGCCATCTTAGTCGGCACTGCCCTCCTAACTTCAGCTTGCTCAAATACCAAAGACTCTACTGATACCAACACGCCGAAGTCAGTCATTTACAAAAGCGAGACCAAAGAAAATCTAGAATTACTCGAACGCGCCAAAGAGCTTCTCAAAACTGACAAGCAAAAAGAAGCAAAACAAGTAATTGAGAAAATGCTCGCTAATGATCCTAATTCCGCCAATGCGCATCATTGCCTCGCCTACATTTACTTCCTGGCAAATGAACAAGATAAGGCAATCACTGAGTACACCCGAGCTATCGAAATCAACCCGCAGCAAGCCGATTCATGGCACGCTCGTGGCGAAGCATACATGGAGAAAAAATCATTCGAACAAGCGGCAATTGACTACAGCAAAGCCTTGCTGATAAATCCGGCCTATCACACTTGGTATCGGAGATCGTGCGCCTACTTAGAACAAGGTTTCTATGAAAAGGCCATAGCAGACGCAAACCAATCGATAGCGTTAAACCCAAAGTACTCACCGCCTTACTTGATCAAAGTGAGCGCCGAGCACAAATTGGGCTTAAAAATTGAAGCCGAAGCCGACCTACAGAAAGTCAAATCTTTGAAGGTTACCAATGGATACGAACTCGGATTACGCAGCGACTTTCTTTGGGAAGATAGTGATCCAGAGGCAGCTGCCAAAGATTACACGGCAATCATTGACAGCCTTCCGAAAAATTCAGGCTGGTTCTATAGACGTGCTCGTTGCTATCTCGCACTTGAAAAACCGAAAGAAGCACACGCTGATTTTGATCTAGCAAACAAATACGAACCAAACAACGATTGGTACAAAGACTGGAACGACACAGTTGACGATTTAGAATACGACCTTGGTCACAGAGCAAAAACACCGGCCCAGCAGTGGGCTATTGCCTGCTCCTCTCAACTTTCTGCTACTAATGGTTTCGGACTCCATTCTCTATCAGGCCAAGCGCTGACAGAGGAGAATAAACTCGCTGCGGCAGAGTCAATGGAGGAAGGGTGGAGAATTACGTCGCGCGCAGACTTACTAACTCAGCTTCACTATCTCAACAGTGAAGGCGGCCATGACAGCCTCTGGCAATCATATTTGAGGATTAAGCGAGGCGAATTGAGGCCTGAAAAAGTTGATCACGTGGCAAGAGATGTATTGCGCGGCGACTTTAAAGAGCGTATGGCAGTCGTTGATCAATACGGTGATGCCTTAGGCGATCGTGGCTTAGGCGCGTGGGATCTTTGTCGCTACATATACTTGGTGCGCCGAGGGTATTTGCTCGGTCTTGTAAGCGAGAAAGAGGCCTATCGCTTAATGCTGCCCATTGCCATCAAGATTCAGCAAAAATATAGCAGCTGGGAGCAGATGAACGAAGAATATTTGATCGGGAGAAAATTCTGGTCCTACAAAGAGTGGAAAGAGGGTATCGACAAATCGAACCGTATTACGAAACTTCTTTTGACGCAGAAAACCAGCCCCTGGGTTACGTTGCCATGGAAAACTAAATTACATGAATAAGCTGGTCATTACCAAATCATGGTTGGATTTTTCAAGTCTGGAGTTCCAGGCAGCATGCGCACCCATTCTCGATTCCAGAAATAATCATAGAACCTTAGCCAACAAGTCTTCGGAAGGTTTTGTGCTAGACAAAACTGACGTAAGGTAGGAATTGCCTTATCGGGATCGGTTAGAGAGAGATCGAAATAATAACTATCTGGCTTGCCGCGGCCTGTCCCGACCAGACAACCTAAATTGTTGCTTGCAAGCAGCTTCTCTAGAGAAGCTTCAAGCCGTTCGCGATACTCATCTGAGTATTCCGGTTGATCGGAAATCAGGTGCAGATACGCAAACTTCTCTCCATGCTTAGAAAACCTCTCCGAGAAAAACATTCTGCTCTCATAGAAACCCAATATAAGGTCTCGTCTCGGGGTCAAGAACGAATATCGACAGCGCTCATCCATGCGAGTTAGCTCGAGATACTCATCCGGAACCTCAATCAAACTTATAGTCTCGCCCAATGGAATCTGAGCGTACGGTACATCCGGAAGCCTAGCTATGAACTCTTGCTTTATATCAGCAAAATCATTCGCAAAATCAGACACGGCCTTATCAAAGTCGAATTCACCTAGTACCTCAAAATTTTCCTCTCTGGTTTCAAGTACGTTAACCCATTTGTTGAGATTGTCTTCCCCTAAAACAATCTCGGTCAACACAAATGCAATCTCTAGATCTCCCGGGCTATCGACACCATCAAAAGCCGAAGAGGAAATCGTCACATCAACGGCGTTGCCACCTGTGGCAGTTAAGGTAACTCTAAATGGCGGCATTAGCCAACCAGTTCTTGCCTCGAAGGTCGCACCGATGTCTTCAACATCCACAGGTACTCGATAGCTTTTTAACACCCAATCCTTAATTTCACCGGCTCTATCTACCATAGTTTCGATAACCGGCATCAGATCTGTCCGCCCGCCCCTACAGATGGATAGCCTGTTGAGGCCCTCACCACCATGACTAGCTTCCCAATCAAGATCAGGACTAATGGTAGCTAAATGCTCTAACATCCAGTCCCGAACAGCATCCACTAGAGCTTCTGCTCCCGGAGCAAACAGTGGGTTCGCTCTAAATTCTTTCCAGAACTGATCAATCTTTTTTATGGTGGCTGCTTTATACTCAGCGTCAATACCACCTTCTCCATCAAGAAAACGCCACCTACCTAGCACTTCAATAGGCTCAGGGGAAAAATCCATGAGATCTGACACGAAAATGAACTCCCTTCTAAGGCAAGAGCTGAAGCAGCTACAATAGTGTAGGCATTTGTGCACACACCCGTTAACAAGCCAGCGATTTTACCAGAAACAGCTAAATCAATGATGACAAAGCAGCTTAGCTAATGCCACAAAATATAAGTAACGAAGTAAACGAAAACAAGCCAGGTTCTCAATGAGTTTTCCCTACAACAGTACATTCTGGAGAGAGAAAAAAAACCTCTCTCTATCCCGCGCTGAGATTTATAGCCGGTTATCAGATGGTCAAAGTTGCGACGATCTCGAGCTGCTACCACTCGAACAGATCGCACAAGAGGCCTCACGTACTTTCAAAAATACAAGCCAACATGAAAACATTGTTTCTTGGATCCGCGAAGGAGCGCTGCATCAAATATTGCTCAAGCCGCAGTACTTTCAATATGGCTACATGCCTATTTCTGAGAATTGGACTCAAGGGGCATTATTTGAGATTATCGATTTCCCTCAGTTGGCCGGAAAATTCGGATGTCTCATGTACACTCAAGAGTCAGACACCTCTCTCGAACCACTAATCGGGTCAACAGTATTAGAGTCCACAAAACTAAAAGCGTTAGGCAATCAGGCGCATTGCGATTCACCACCAATTCAACTTCCAATTTCACAATTACAAGGCTCAGAGCGAATATATCGAGCAGAAACTATTGCAGAGATAAACAAAACCATTGAAGACTTAGAAAGTCGGACCGGCCTGATATTTGAAGTCGACATAGATTGCTTAGACGCGCTAAATTTCGCTGTCCTTGAAATCGGCACAGAGTGCTATTTTCTTGAACGTCACTTTCAAGCGCCGCCTGGAGTGCAGGTAGCTGTTACAACTACCTCCACCTCTCCCGGCGAAGCACTAGATTTACTTCTAATAGCATTTGATATGACTACAAACGACCTTAGCTGGTATCACAAATCCGTGAAGTTCACACCGCACGAGCTGTGGCGTCAAGACGACAACGGCAATCAAGTCTTGATCGAGACCTGCATTTGCCAAGCTGACGCTCTACAGAAGGCACGCATGTTTACTGAACGCGGCCACAGACAGCTCTACTGGGCGCAGCGGGTGAAATAGCCATATGCAAATTCTATTCTGCAGCAATCCAATCGACCGCAGAAAGCCAGACCCCATCTATGAAGCAGAAGCGGAAGCCGCTGCAAAGCTGAATTTCACAACCAGCCTGATCAACTTCGAAGCATTAGTCGACGAAGATGATCCATTGAAGGCTGTCAATGGCGTTCAGAAACCCACAGCAGCAGACGAGCGTGCAGCTGGCAATGCCATTTATCGAGGCTGGATGCTTACACCTGATAATTATTCAAAGCTGTATGGAGCACTAAACAGTAGTGGAATCCATTTGATAAACGACCCCCAAAGCTACAAACACTGCCATTACTTACCTGAATGGATTTACATATTAAAGGACAGAACACCAAAAACAGTATGCATCTCAAAAGAAGAGCTTGATCAAGGCGGGAAGTCAGAAATGACCGCATCGCCAAAACTTGACGATGTGCTCAAGGAGAAACTTGCACAGTTTGACGCAAATCCAGTAATCATCAAAGACTACGTCAAATCAGAAAAGCATCATTGGTTAGATGCATGTTTCATTCCAGATGCTAGCGACCACACTAAGGCGCTAGAAGTCATATCAAGATTTTTGCAGCTGCGCGGTTCGGCTCTAGAAGGGGGCTTAGTTATTCGTCAGTTTATACAATTCCAAACTCTCACCACCCACTCGAAAAGCGCAATGCCGTTAACCAAAGAATTTCGACTCTTTGTCTTAGATGGGAAAATAATCCATTGGTTCAATTATTGGGAGGAAGGCGACTATCAACAGCTTCAACCACCTATTGATGAGTTTAGCGAAATAGCAAAATTGCCTCGAAGCAGGTTTTTCACAATGGATATCGCCCTAACCGTTACTGGACAATGGCTTGTAATAGAACTGGGAGACGCCCAGGTTTCTGGATTGCCGGAAAACACTCTACCAATAGATTTCTATCAGGCCCTCCCTAAAACGTCCTGCTAAAACAGAAAGTTTTTTGTGCAAAAAACTTTCTGCCTTGGAAGTTGTCTTTAGTAGGCAAACATCTGGCACAACTATGGTAATCGACAAAATGTGATTAGGGTTGCTGACTGGCTTCCCAACACATTTCATTTGCCATTGGCGGATTTAAGAGTAAATTCAATACTAGACCTGGCGAGTCAAGCAAGCGAAACGGCCATTAAGTGCCGCATGTTTGCTATGGAAAAATAAACGCGCACTGCGCTTAGAGGTCGTCAATGAAACAAAAAAATATTGCCAAACAAGTTTTGCTGTCACTAGTCGCATTGAATGCAGTCTGCTCAGCTCAGGCAAGTGAAGAGTTCACCGAAACAATGACTTTATCCGACTCTAGATTCACCACTGCAGAGTATTTGAAATCGCCAGAATCCGCTCCTATTCACGCAAGCTTCGGCGACGACAGTGTCACTCGTCTTAACCCCAAAGCAGCCATTCGCGAATACACACAGGCGATAACCTTAGATCGGTCCTTCGCTCGAATTAACTCCAAGGAAGAAAACTATTTTTTGTCCTATGGGCTAAACGGCCAAAACAGTGAAGTTATGGAGAATCTTCTAGACAGGTACAACAAGTTCCTTCAAAAAGCTCCCACTGACCCATACGCGCTTGCCGTGCGGGGGGAGATTAAGTTCGTGCTTAATGACGCCGAAGGGGCCGAAGCAGATTTTAAAAATTCTCTCCGTTACGATCCTCATTTGTACTTCTCAAACCTGAGATTGACAGAGGTTGGATTGTTTTTGCAGTCTTCCAGCTCCGAAAACAGCATTACCTATTGCAAACAAGCAGTCGCACGTTTTCCCAAAGATGCGCGCATGCATTGCAATTTGGGGCTAGCCTTTAAGGCAAATGGTGAGATTGAAAAAGCCGTTGCAGAATATGACAAAGCAATTGCGTTAGCTCCGCGCTTTTCCCGTACCTACTTAAACAGGGCAGTTGCTGAGGCAGAAACAAACAATCGCATTGCTGAATTTTCCGATATATCCCAATGCTTAAGCCTTGAGCCTGATCTGAGCGTGGCCAAAGAGTTTCGGATTAGCGAGCAAGAACGATACCAATTCTCTGCTGGTATGCGTTACAAGCATTACGAGCGGACATCAGCCGCCTGTCACCACAATCGAAGTCAACCCAAGCAAGAAAGAAATTGGTTGATCTCAATTCTGATCTCAGCGTTGGTTCTGATGAGCCTTCTTGTACCAAGACAAATGAGAAAGCACTTGTTGTTCCATCAGCAGTAGACCGTTTGCTCTTATCCAGATCGGCAAAACGTAAAGCTATGCAATGAAACGATTTCATTTATCGTCTATGAAAGAATCAATTCTGGGTAGATCTGAATGAACGGCCTTAGGAGCAAAAGATGAAACTGAAACTTGCAACCACGTTATCTTTACTCACGCTTTTGACTCTTAGCACTGTCACCGATGCCAACGCTTGTCGCTATCACGGTGTGCGTCAACTCTCGGTGGCAACTTTAACCCATCGTTTTGAGCAAAAGACCTGCTCAGCCAGCTGTAGCGAGACCCACTCTCAGCAAAGTCAACAACCAGAAGCTGCCCGGGCCTTCGCCCGAGAGGGAGACAAAAGAGTTGCAGCGCATGACTACGCAGGAGCTGTAGCCGACTACACAAAAGCAACAATAGCAAATCCAACCTTCGCCAGAATTTACGCACCCGCAGAAGACAACTTTCTTGTAACTAGTAACCTGGAGCAGTTACTAGCTGACTGCAACCGCGTTTTGCTGGCTGATCCGACCAACGCATATGCCCTCGCCATTCGCGGAGAAATCAAATACAACTTAGGGGCAACTCGAGGTGCAGAGGCGGATTTTAGGCAAGCGCTTCACTACAAAGACGATTTGTATTTTGCACACTTGCGACTAGCGGAGACCAATCTCTTCCTACACCCCGAGAACGCCTCGGCAGGCGACTGTGACACAGCGCTACAATATTTCCCACACAGTCCGCGCATGCATCTTAATATGGGCATTGCCCTCGGACGGTTGGGACTTGATGAAATGGCTGCCGCTGAATACGGTGCAGCTAACAAACTGAGCCCTGAATGGTCGCGACCTTATTATATGATGGCTTTTGCTGACCTCGAACGCGGCGATAAACAGGCCTCAATGAATGATCTCAACAAGTGCATAAAATATGAACCAAACTGGGCCTGGGCCTACGTACAGCGGGCGCGGCTAGAATCCGGAGCCCGTGACTACAAAGCAGCTCTTAGTGATATGGACCGAGCGATAGCTCTTGAGCCGAATGAAAGCTGGCTCGTACCGTGCCGCGCGCAGTTGAAGATATCAGCAGGAGATTCACTAGGTGCCTTCAGCGATTACATTGGCCTTGCAAGCAGACGCAGCGAGATTCAGGTTCTTCTAGCCATGTGGTTTATCTTGGCGCAATTGAAGTTCGTTAGATATGGAAGAGAGGCGATTAGACGCCGGCTTCTTATCAACGAGTGAAGCTTTTGAACATATAGTTTTCAAGGATTGGCAGCGATCTATCGCAGTGCTCAAACATTCTGCTGGAGGCGATTTCAAAATTTTATTTCCTTCTTCAAAAAAAAGTGTTGCGCGCAATAAAAACATCTGCTACAAATTAAGTATCGATGTCACCACTGTTCATTGAGTTCAATGTACTGTTCGGGTCCGTGTTCGATATGTTCGAGTCCATATAAAACGTACTGTTAATGTTCGTGTCCAACGTTCTGTTAATGTCAGAGTACTGTTAATGTCAGAGTACTGTTGATGTCCGATGTACTTTTCGAGTTCGAAGTACTGTCCTTGTGATTGTTCAGTTCAGTTTATGTACATGTCCTCCTTCATGTTCGTGTTCCTGTACGTGTTCGTTTTCGAGCTCGAAGTTCACTGTCCGTGTACTTAGTTCGTGTATTTAGTTCGTGTACTTAGTTCGATGTTCATGTTCAATGTATTTAGTTCATGGTTTAGTTCGATGTTCATGTTCAATGTATTTAGTTCAAGTACTTAGTTCGATGTGGTGACATCGACTCGTATTGTTCAGTCCAACCTATTGTTTTGTCCGTTGTTCATGTCCGATGTATTAGTTTTGTTCACGTCAATGTTCGATGTCCATAGTCCAAGTTCGATGTCCAAGTCCGAGTTCGATGTCCATAGTCCGAGTTCGATGTCCATAGTCCGAATTCGATGTCCATAGTCCGAGTTCGATGTCCATAGTCCGAGTTCGATGTCCATAGTCCGAGTTCGATGTCCAAGTCCGAGTTCGATGTCCAAGTCCATAGTCCGATGTTTCACTTAGCGGCACCCTGGTCACGTCCGGGGTGCCGCTTTCGTTTACATCTTAAAATTCACCAATAAACAGCCACGAAACCCTACCCTGCGCTCGTTTCAAGCAAGCAAAACAGGTTGACAAGCTGCTGATAATGCAGCGCCAGCTTGTATTTGTCAGGCATAAGAAATATAGTGATAATATCTTACGGCTTGTCAACGGCTTAAGGAGCCAGGTTAGTGCGTCTACGAACCTTTTTACTAGTGGCATCAGTAATCCCACTCTCAATTGCAACGATCGCTCTGGTTCCATCAGTGCGAACAAAGCTGTTCACGACCCCACTTTGGCCTTGGCCACTGCCATTCGATACTAATGATGACGAACTCGACATGCTCCAAACCTTGGTTGAGCCAGGCGATATCATTGTTGAAGCTAACTTACACAGCTGGCAATGGATTGCCCTTTGCACTTCCACCCTGGGCTCATCATGGGTTCACACCGCTTTAGTTGATGATGAGAAGAAGCTCTTAACCATGGACGGCGTAGCAGTCCAAACCGATTTCGGAATCTTCAAAAAGTGGTCAAGCACACGGCTAGCCATTATCAGACCACCATACAAAGACAAGAAGCAAAGACACACCGTTATTGCTTCAGTCAAAAAGCACTTAGGCAACGCCTACGATCACACATTTGTTAATCCCAATGGCTATTGCAATGGCCTTGTTGGTGCCGCCCTCAATGCCGTTGGCATTCCTGTACAAACTGTTCGCACATGGGGCAAAGACGTGTATTCGGCCCACAATTTCTTCAAAATACCAAATGCAATTGTTGTGTGGAATAGCGACTTGCACCGGCCGAAGCCAAAGAAATTAAAGGCGAAAGCACGCAAACTCAACTTGCTTGGGGCATAACATAAAATAGCGGACTGCTAAGGAATCACTCTATAAGCGTTGGAGATTCTTTATGCAAAACAGCCCCGCAACCAAACAAGCACCTGCTTCTGCTGGTTTGCGGCTAGGCGAGTTAATTGGTGGCCTTGGCATACTTGGTAAACGTGAACTGGCCGATGCGCTCAAAGTGAGCCACGAGACTGGCCTGCCACTTGGCCGCGTGCTGGTGATGTCTGGCTATCTCAAAGATGACATGCTGGCTGCCGTGGTTGACGCCCAATCGATGATACGCGAGGGGCTTATCGACATCGGCATGGCCAAGAAAGTACTGGCTGTGGTCAAACAAAAGCAATGCTCGCTCAACCAAGCACTAGTTGAAAGTGGCGTCGACAGCGAAATAAAGCGCAGCAACTTACTCGGCGACCTACTCATGGAAGCCGGCTACATAGACGAGAAACGACTCAAGCTTGCCCTTGAACAGAGTACTGCCACAGGGCTGCCCCTGGGGCGCACCCTGGTGCTCTCTGGCTTGATTCCTGAGGAGCTTTTGTCAATTGCTATCAATGCACAGGTTCTGCTGCGAGACTCTCGCGTATCGCGCGCCCAGGCCACTCAGAGTTTACGCTCTGCTTTTAGTCGGCATGTGCCTATCGAAGTGCCATTAGCCGAAAAAGGATATTACGCCCTGCCAACCCGGCAATCGATTCGTCTAGGCGAAATTCTGCTGGCGGCTGGTGTGCTCTCTGAGCAAGAGTTGATGACCGCCCTTGAATTTGGCTTGGCCAATAACAAGCCAGTGGGCGAAGTACTAACTGATTTACGATTCATCGAAGAAGCCACAATCAGCGCTGCTTTAGCCTTGCAGAAAATGGTGGCAGAACAAAGTCTCAAACTCGAAGACGCAACCTTTGCTCTGTCATCCATTTATCGCGACGGTATCAGCCTCGAAGAAGCGCTAGACAAGAATAATCCCAAAGATTCGCAGAAATCAAAATCAAAGAATGCTGCCACTCAAACTTTTCCTGAGTTCTTGCAACTAACAAAAAATGTCACTACCGATGAGCTAAGAAAGGCTTTTGAAGCCGTTTTACTCAATCCACAGATGGTGGCAAAAATTCTTGATGTTGCCGGAGTGATTGATAAAAACATCTTGCAAGAAGCTTTGAAAAGTTATCAGCTGTTTAAACAAGGTCGCTTATCAATTGAGCATGCTTGCGTCGTCCTAGAGTTCTGCCGCAAGAACCAAGTTTCGGTCGACGATGCTCTAAGAGCCTTGAACTGGCAACAGCTAGATCAAATGCAGAAGCCACTTTCAACCAGAGAATATGATCTCAACCGCTGGGCAGAAGCATGCCGCACAGCATATGCAATCTATGAACTAGGAGACCTCGACCAAGCAGAGCAGATGTGGGCAGAGATTCTTGATCGCGCTGAAGAAATAGAAATAACTGACGTGCGTCATCCTCGAGCTAAAGAGGTTCTAGCGAAAATATACGAGATTCAAAATCGGCATAACGAAGCTCTAGACCTCTTCCTTGAAAGCCTAAAGGCAAAGCGCGCCTTGTTTGAGGAAAATCACTTTGAGATCGCAGCAACACTAAACAGCGTTGCTAGCTTGGCCTATCGCATCAACGACTTAAAGCTATCAGAATTTTACAGCCGTCAATATCTATTGATGTTAGAGGTTCTCTCAGGGCCCTCCCATCCAAACGTGGCTTCAGCACTAGATAACTTGGGCCTGACCTGCCATTTGCAAAACCGCTATGAAGAAGCTGCTGAGCTATATCAACGCGCACTAGATATTTGCACTAATACACTCGGCTCTGAACACCCTTCGACAGTAAGAGTGATGAGAAAGTATGCCGCTACCCTTAAGGCACTCGATAAGAACGAAGAACTGTCACGCCTCAATGGCGTAGTGGCTGGCACAATCTCAGGCAGCTGGAAGACTCTCAAACTGCCTACAGAAGATAGCCTCTTCGCCGACACATCGTCTAACTGAATTTTAAAAGAAGCAAATAACAACCTTTTTTGACCGTCACGATCTTTTCACGTGTTTGCAACTATTGTCATAGCACAGATGTCCCGAAGACAAAGTTGACGCGACAAATGTTTTTTAATAACTTACAAAACCAAGTAAACCAGCGTGTTTACACAACCTACATTGGAGATCAATATGTCACATTTAGAAGTAAACGAAGTTTCCAAATCCGGCGAAGGCGCAGCAGCAGCCGCAGCAGCACAAGCCGGCTCTAGACTATTTGAAGACAGCTACAGACCAAGCAACATGAAAGCAGATGGCAGTGGCGGTGCTGGAAAAGCAGAAGTGAAAATCCCTGGTGGTGGCAGCGAAGGCGCCAATGAAGCCTGCGTTATAGAAAAACCAAAAGGCAAATCGAACTAAGTAAGCATTTCAGGCAAGTGCTGGAAGTCTAGTATTACGCTTTAGACTCTGGCAAAACTAGCACCACAGCCTACTTTATCGCAGTGATTTTCTTCTCTAGAAATTTCACAGCCTCAGATAATTGGTTGTCGTTAGCAGCACCGTAATCAAGATTCTCTGCTGATTTAACTTCAATATCCGGAGCGATTCCGCGTTCTATCGCTGCAGTATGGCTTTTTGCCGGCTTCTGATCAGAGCTAGATGTTTTACCATCGACTGCCGTAGGTTCAACGGGTTCGCGTCCGTCGCCAAGCCACTTTCCTTTTGGAGTGTAATATCGACCTGCTGTCAGTGACAAGCAGGTCGATAGTGGCATGTCGTAGTAAATTTGGGCAACACCTTTGCCATAACTTCTGACACCAAATAGAGTGGCACGGTCATTATCACGAAGAGCGGCAGCAAGCATTTCTGAAGCGCTAGCTGAATTGTCGTCGATCAAAACAACAATAGGCTTATTCTGCCAAAAGTTTGGCAGTCGGCTGCGGCTTTCCTCTTTTATCTCCTTACCGGGTTCTTCGTTCAATATCTTCATGGTATTTGGCTCTAGCTTATAGCGTACTGTTTGGTAGTCGAGCGAGCCACTCATTCCACCCACGCGCGCACCCGCACCGGTGCCTGTGCGACTTCTCATCGCAACTAAATCACCAGAATCAAGCATCATGCTTGTTATCGCCAGACAGCTATCAACGCTGCCACCGCCGTTGCCACGCACGTCAAAGACCAGAGCTTGAGCGTTTTTTACTTTCTCAAACTCTTTCTGTACGAGAGAAACAATGTCACCATGAACGAAATTCTCCAAGCGAACATAGGCAATTTGTTTCTTGCCGAGATCACTCTCTACCATACGCGACTTTACTGACCGCACGACCATTTTGCCAGGAACCATTGCAACTTCCATTTGCTTGCCTTGTCGACAGACAGTCAATCGTATGGTCTGGCCCATGTGCAAACGAGTGTAGTCACCAATTTCTTTAGCAGGTATCTTGAGACAATCTAAGTTGTCGAGCTTAATGATCTGATCGCCGCACCTAACTCCGGCTTTGTCCGCTGGACCACCAGCAATCAACATACGCACCACCACAGGTCTCTTTTTGGCATTCATGATCATGCCGACGCCAGAATATAGACCATTTTGAGAGTCTTGCTTCTTGGCTACCTGCTTAGAATCAAGAAACTTGGTAAACGGATCATCCAAGGTCTCAAGCATCTCATTGGCGTACTTAGCTGCATCGGCTTCGTTTTTGATTTTATCGTCGTACTTATGCTCAAAAGCCGGCCAGTCTTTCATTGCCGGCTGGTCAAAGAGATTGTCTTGAGTAAGCTTCCAAACACGGTGGTAAAGCTCCTGGGGAGTGCACCAGACCTTTTGAAAGAACCAAAACTGAACGACATATATGGCTGCGATGACTAGCATGCCGCTTTTGAGCCGCGCATGCTTACCTAAAAAGCTTTTTTCTTCCTTCAGAATTTTCGAATCTTTGTTTTGAGGATCAACCATATATTTATAGATGTCGCCGCTCTATGTATCAACATTAGCCGATTGTGCTCTGAAATGTTAGCGACTGCACTAGAATTGACATCAACAATTGACAATTTAGCTATTGCGATTGAGCCTAGGTAATTAGTAATCAATAGCAGTCGAGGGGGGCCGATGGACGCAATGAATAACGCAGGACGCGTAATTCCTGTTTCCATTCAACTAAGCTCGAACTCGACCAGTGGCAAACAGAATCAACCGGCACCTACTCTGTTCGAAGATCCGATTTGCCACATGCTTGTAGAGCGTGAATCGGCTGCTGACTCGGTAGTTTTTCAAGGCAACACTTACTATTTCTGCAACATAAATTGCTCTGCTAAATTCTCGCGCTCGCCTGGCCGCTATATTGCTATTACCCACGAAAGCAATTCAGATCAAGTCAATTCAGATCAAGCCAATACAGATCAAGCCGTCAGTGATAACCATGATGCCAATGCGCAAGTGGCCAACACGCAAGTGGCCAACGCAGATACAGCTGCAGCGCCAGAATCAACAAAGCAAAATCAGTTCACTTGTCCAATGCATCCCGAGATTATCACGACAAAGCCCGGTCCCTGCCCGCTTTGTGGCATGGCACTCGAAAGTCTTGATGCCAGCGAAACTGTCGAAGATGATAGTGAACTAGTTGATATGACTAGGCGCTTCAAACTAGCTTTAGCCTTCACTGTTCCACTAATCGCCTTGAGTCTGCCTGAAATGCTTGGCCAGCCTGATCTTTTTAACCAAGCCAAGCTATTCGGATTGCAGTTAGCCAATCCGCAAACAATGAATTGGCTGCAATTTGCCCTTGCCACACCGGTAGTCTGGTTGGCCAAACCGTTCTTTGAACGTGCACTAGATTCTGTGAAAAACAAAAGCTGGAACATGTTCACCTTGATTGGAAGCGGAGTTGGAGTTTCATATCTCTACAGCGCCATCGCTACCATAGCACCAAATATAATACCAACCACACTAAGCGCCGCCAGTCTACATTCAGGCATGACTTCCAGTTACACTTACTTCGAGCCAGCGGCCGTAATCATTACCTTGGCTTTACTTGGTCAAATATTAGAGCTTAAAGCACGAAAACAGACAGGGGCAGCAATTCGTGAGCTGGTAGCCCTCACCCCTCAAATTGCCCACTTTATCAAAATAGACGATCGCGAAATTGATATCGCTGTTTCCAAACTAGAAAGAGGCGACAAACTACGAGTGCGGCCGGGCGAGAGCATCCCAACCGATGGAATAGTTATCAGTGGCCAATCTACAGTTGATGAGGCTATGCTTACTGGCGAAGCATTGGCCGCCAGCAAGCAAAACGGCGACACCGTAATTGGTGGCACAATCAATCAGACCGGCACACTGACTATTAGAGCGACAAAAGTGGGCAAAGAGACAATTGTTGCTGGCATCATCAAACTTGTGGCCCAAGCACAAAGAAGCCGGGCGCCAGTACAGAAGCGGGTAGATCAAATCGCCAGCCTCTTTGTACCGATTGTCGTCGCTATCGCCTTTGCTACTTTCATTGGCTGGATGTTGCTAGGCCCACAACCTTCCTTCACCTATGCCCTTCTAAACTCTGTGGCGGTGCTGATCATAGCCTGCCCCTGCGCTCTTGGTCTGGCCACACCCATGTCGATAACAGTGGCCATCGGACGAGGCGCCAAAGCGGGAGTGCTGGTCAAAGATGCTCAATCGCTAGAAGAATTGCGCCAAGTTGATGTTTTAGTAGTCGACAAGACCGGCACACTGACTGAAGGGAAGCCAAAAGTTACAGCGATAGAGCAAATCGGCAATCAGTCGCCCAGTGAGCCAGAGTTGCTGCACCTCTTGCAGTTAGCGGCTTCGGCCGAAGCCAGCAGTGAACATCCACTGGCCCGCGCCATTGTTGCAGCCGCCAGTGAGAACAATCTGGAACTCCTTCCCACTGAAGAGTTCCAAGCCATACCAGGGGTCGGCATCAAAGCTGTTGTTGCTGGCCAAAAAATTGTAATCGGACATTTCCGCTCAAGTTCTTCAAGCCAATGGCAAGAACGTGTCAACCATTACAGCGAGCAAGGCGCGACGGCGGTTTTGCTTGAAATTGATGGAGCAATGAGCGCCCTATTTGCAGTTAGTGATCCAATAAAAAGCAATGCCAAACAAGCCATTGTTGATCTGCAGAATCAGGGCGTGGTCGTACACATGCTCACGGGCGACAATCAAACAACTGCTGAGGCAGTGGCCGCAAAACTTGGTCTTAAAACCGTTGCTGCCCAAGTTACTCCCGCAGAGAAACACAGTTACGTGGCCAAATTAATAGAATCAGGAAAGAAAGTTGCCATGGCCGGCGACGGCATAAACGATGCTGCGGCACTCTCCCGAGCCAATGTCGGCATAGCCATGGGCAATGGCACCAGTGTAGCAATAGAGGCTGCAGGAATAGTTCTAGTCAAAGGCGACTTGCAAGGCATTGTCAGAGCCATCAAGCTAAGCCGAGCTATGGCGAGCAATATCAACCAAAATCTCTTTCTCGCTTTTGGCTACAACGTCATGGCAGTGCCACTTGCCGCGGGCCTGCTCTATCCAATCTTTGGACTGCTGCTAAACCCAATGGTTGCGAGCATGGCTATGTCACTGAGTTCTGTCTCAGTTATTGCCAATGCTTTGCGGCTACGTCAAGCTAAGCTCTAGTCTAAACTACTGCTGTCGGCGTCAAGGCATTCATCATCTGAACACCAGTTGCGCCCAGCTCTTTCAGTCTTTCTTTGACTTTGTCGCTGTTAAGTCCTTGCTCGTTGAAAGCGCTGCCTTCTGAGTAAACAAAGCGCGGAATGACTACACAGCGGAAGTCGAGCATTAAGGAGTTAGCGATACTCATTACAGACATATAGCTTGAATGGCCACCAGCCGCGCAAACGAAGCCTACGATTTTGCCTTCCCAAGCCTTGCCAGTTAGCTCAATCAGGTTCTTCAAAGCAGCTGAGCAAGAGTAGTTATATACGGGGAAAGAAACAAGAATGCAGGAAGCTTCTTTCACTTTGGTCTGCACCTTAGCAACCAGTGGGTTTGCATAACAAGCTCCAGCGTCGCACATTGGCAGGTCATAGTCGCGCAGGTCAAGAAACTCTTTGTCAGCATTTGCAGGCAATTGTGCAAAAACTTCGCTGGCCATAATACGACTGCGGCTCGCTGGATTGAGGCTGGCGCTGATAACTAGAATTTTGTTTGACATGAACTTCTCCTTGTAGCCGGACAATTATAGCGCTTATGGCCAATTGTCTCGAAACCAAGAATTAGATCGTTACGCGCGGCAATTTACAGCTTTTAAAACGCTCATAGGGAATTTTGCCATTTAATAAAACACCACCGTACGAAGTGCTGGCCGCACTCTTTGAGCCAGCGCAAATCGCTTCTTTCGAACGAATGAGAATAGAACCTCTCTGCGATACGAGAAATTCACCATAATAACTCTCGTCAATTTCGATCAAAAGACGATCACACTTTTCTTTGTTGTGAATAGTCTTGCCAATTAAACGAGCCTGTCCAAACGGCTCCAAGACCGGTGCTACAGAGGGAGCCTTGATAGACGATTTTATAATCGCGGCCGGGCCGTGCTGTCCAATTTTAGACAAGCCAATCTTGAAAGCGTCGTTGAACTTCGCCTCGGCAAGCTCTTCCACTTTTTTCTTTCCGCCACCGACAATACCACTGAGCTTTTCCAACCAAGTCAGACGACTATCGCAAAACCCCGCTGAATTGCCATCGCTAGCTGTTTCGTACCACTCACAACGAAAGAAATTAGGCTGCTCAAAGTATGTGTAAAAGCGAATAATTCTGGCCGCTTCGCCTGCCTCACCGACTTTGTCGCGCATTCTGATCACACCAAAATCTTGGTATGTTTTCAGATTGGCGTAGCGCTCGCAAACGCCGATTATTATTTCGCGACCAGTTTTGGCCATGAAGACTCCAGCAATTCCTTACCCATAATACCAAGCGGCAAGGAATAGCCAATTTAATCTAACCTTTCGCACCTAGCCGCTCGTTGATTGCGGTAGAGACAAGCTCTGGAAAAACTGCGCCAACAGCAGTGGCACCTCGCCAATTTCACTGTAACGATTCACCTGCACTAAGTTACAACCGGCAATCATGGCTGATAAGCGACGCTCTGGCAGTGCCCGATAAAGACATAAAACAGGAATTCTAGCCTGAGTCGCCAGACCAATCTCATAGCCCACGCCCAGGCTCGGATTTGTCACTTCAGCCACAACGCAATCTGAGGCCATCAGCCAAGCTACATCGCGGTCGTGAATGGCTTTGTCGCTCATGGTTTCACCTGTGGCTAGCAGGTTGGGGCTGCCAATTAATTCGGTCGAAATAGTGCCGTATTTTCTCAACTCATCAACGATTTGCTCATAGACAGGCTGATCGCCTCGTCCAGCCGTTATTGACCCGGCAAAATAGATCTTGAGATTTTTATGCATACGCTAATAGTCATTTCTGAAACCCATTAAGTCAAACAGAAATACTTGAGTACTCAAGTATTTCTGTTTTTGAGTGTAGTGCGCCTCTTGATCTGAGCAGACGAATAAATATCGTGGAGATCGAGAGCAAAAACCATTTTAAAGTGCAAAAAAAGCAGAAAAAGACCAAAAAAGTACCAAAAAGTGCGAAAAAAGGCCAAAAAAAATTGCGATATGGCTGTAAAGGCCCTTAAAAGTGCAAAAAAGACCAAAAAAGACCAAAAAAAAAGTAAAGAGACAAAGCTGGAGAGAAAAAGTGCTGAGAAAAAAAGCAGGAAGAAGCTATTGCTAGCTTCTTCCTGCCCAAAGGGTGAATGATTTGAGACTATTTTGAATTAGACGCCGTTGACCACAATTCGCGCTGGCAGAGTCTTGATGCTCACCATGCCGTCTTGTACATCTGCGGGCTGTCCATTGACTGTGACACTGGCTGCGGAACTGGACGTGACACTGCCACTGCCATTGCCGACCTTAGAGGTGTCATTTCGCACACCTACCGCCAAATACATGGGGCAAGTAACCGTCCCTTCCACTTGGTAGACCACCTGATAAGCCCCCTGATTGCCCATTGTTTGGACAACACTTTCTCGACGGGCAGTCAAAGACAGCCGGCCGAAATAGGTGGGCAAGTTGGTGATCGAAACGCCCTTGTCCAGCCAATCAGGCTTGATACCTGCGGCCAGAACAAGTGTGTTCTCACGCTCGTAGACAAAGAGATTGCGCACACTGCGCAGAAAATCTGAACCGACCCAACCGTGAGGAGCGTCGCCGATGAAGCGCGGGGTCAGAGGGTCGCGGTAAATCACCTCGGCCCAATGGTTCCAATGCCGCGGGCGACGATGACCCATGAAGTAGTCGATGGCAGCGTGTGCCTTTTCCACCTCTCCCAAGCGCACGAAGGTGCCGACCGAACGCCACTCGTAGGGCGTATAGGCATCCCATTCGATGACATCGTCACGCCGCTCCTGAAAGAACTTCCAGTAGCGGGCAAAGGTCTGCTCCACCTCTTGCGGCAAGGCCGAAAAGACTTCGCAGGGGTCGAGGCCAATGGTGGTCGAGGTCGGGTCCAAATCACCGAGATCGGCTGCCCCAGGAATGTAATCGATGCCATGTACGCGCATCGAGTTCTTCACCGAGGCAAGCAAGTCACGGCGAAAGCCATCGCGGATGGTGCCAAGCTTTTCTGCCTGGTCAGTCTCTGCGAGCGCGAGCGCGGCCGACACTGCATCATCCAGCCCCTTCATAGCGAAGAGGTTATCCCAGTTTGAATGGGCCGGATGCGCCGAATAGCCTTCGTGGCTGATCGACGGGGGCAGAATACCGTGAAGGTGCGAGATACTCTCGGCATCGCCAGAAGCACCAGCAATCAGAGACCGAGACTTGAGCGCGCTCAAATTCTGCTGACGCAACACCTCGATGTATTCCACAGCCTTGAGAATGCGCGGAAAAATATCAGCCAAGAACGCCTTGTCGCCGGTGTAGCGGTAGTATTCCATGACCAGATAAATGAACTCACCGTGGCTATCGTGCTCGGGTGTGGGGTCCGAGCCGCGCTTATCCACACAGCAAGGCACTTTGCCGCTGGGGTACTGATAGGGCGCAAACCAGTTGATGAACTCGCGCACTTCAGAGACGAATCCATGCTGCAACAAGGCTGCTGAGGTGAGCGAACCGTCGCGAATCCAGGTGCGGCGGTAGCAGCGTGACCCAGGCTGGATGGCCGGTCCATCTCGATTGACGAGAATGTAGGCGAGCTGACTCTTGATCGTGTCGTTCAGCTCAGGCGCTGCCGGAATGCTGACTCCGACATTGTCGAGCTTGCCATGCCATTCGCGCTTGGCCGCAGCCAATGCATCATCGACTTCTTGCAAGGTCGAGTAGCGCGAGTAGGGCACCGAAATGTCGAACGTTACTTCGGAATGTGCATCCAGCTCGTAGGCGTACATCAGAGCGGCAGAGCCGAATCCACGCGTATCTGCCAGACCACCGTACTCAGGCAAGAGCCCGTAGTTGAGGTGTTCGACGATGTCTCCGGTAGCAAGGGTGGTGGCACCAAAGGCATCGGCCCGGCTGAGCGTGCGCACCTTGAGGCTGTCGCCTACATACACGGTGTCACCGGCATGGGAGAAAGTGTGGATAGGCGTGTGACCACCAGGGGTGTTGAGGAACTGCCATGGTGGGTTGACCTGGAACTGGCGGATAGCCAGAAACAGCTTGCCCGTTTGCTTAACGCCGGTGCGGTTGATGACTTTGTAGCGCGCGTAGAGAGTGGCGTCGTCTCTGGGTCCGACGGCGAACGCCTTGACCTCGAGAGCGACCTTATCGTGCACGCGTTTGACCACCGCAATCGGCAGATAGCCGTCTTCTAGGCGCTGTTCGTGACGGCCATGCTTCCAGGTGAGAAGCTCATTGCCGTCGTGAATGAAGGGCTCGATTGAGGCAGTCTGGCGACCGAGCTCAAGCAGGCCTTCTTCGTTGATGATTGCTTCCTGCCGCCCACCGCTGACGCCGACAACAGTCCAGAAAGACTGCTCGTTGTCGAAGTAGCGAGGGAAGAATCCGGCGGGATGGTCGCGGGCAATGCGGCGCCAGAATTCGTTGGCGTTGGGCGCATAGTCGAGACCCATGAACCTCACAGAGCGAACACTGTAGCCTTTGCCGCTGCTCGATTTACGCAAGACTATGCGTAAAGCTTTGATGTCGCGGTCAGGAAGACGCAAGTACTGCCGACCACCACTGGCACCAATGATGGTGTCGATGTTCTGCCAGGCGCCGCGCTCTCCCTTGATTTGCACTTGGTAGTTGCGCGCAAAGTTGTCGCCCCAATCGATCAGCACGGCGCTGAATTCGCGCTGCTGAGGAAAAGTGAAAACCAGACTCTGACGCTCACTGAGGCCGCTCTGCCAGAGCGTGTAGTCGTCGCCATCGAGAACGTTGGTGGCGTCTTTTCTTGTCGAGCTGGCCCAAACACTTGGAGCGCTCAGCGCTTGCGACTGACTAGGACGCTCTTCGAAAGCGAGGTCGCTGAAGTAGATGGTGCCCTTGCCACCGGCGCTGGCGGTGAGGGTGAGGTCGATAAACGACACTTCAGCCATTGCTTCTTTGTTCGGACCCCAGGCATAAGAGAAATGCCGAGCCTTGTTGACGAGCACCTGCTTGGCGCCACTGAATGCGAAGTTGGGACGATGCACCCACCAGACATTGTCGGTAGATTTGTCGAGCAGCTTGATTTCGAGCGTATTGATGGGGCTCTGACCGGCAACAGCAAACTGAAAGACATAGTTGTCTGGCAGCTTGATGGCCACAGGTACACGCACGATGGCATGCCCCGCACCGTTGAATTCAAAATCGAGGCGCACAGCCCCGGGTCTGTGTTGGCTGAGCGTGGCTTTGACGCCATCACTCAGAACAAGTTTGCAAGAATCTGTATTGAGTTGAATTTGCATTGTGGGCTCCGGTTTGCACCACCAACTCGCCCTAGCTCTGAAGGCTAGTAGCGGTTGGTGGTGTTAAGCCTTGATTGTGTTGATTGCACCAGCAAAACTGCTTGCCGATGGATACAATCTTCACTCGACTATTAGCGGCGATTCGCCTTGATCATGGCCCGATACCAAAGACCGCTGTCTTTGATGGTACGCACGAGAGTCTGACGGTCCACGTGGACCATACCAAAGGTCTTGGAAAAGCCAAGCGACCATTCCAAGTTGTCCATCAAGCTCCAGGCAAAGTAGCCACGCATGTCGACACCGCCGGCGATGGCAAGCTCGATAGCGCTCAGGTGCTCGTGAATGTAGAGCATGCGACGGTTGTCGTGCACGCCGGTAGCCGTATGGGTGTCGGCCAGAGCAGCACCGTTTTCGGTGATGTAGATGGGCGGCAGCTTGTACTCTTTGTTCATGGCAAGCAGCATGCGCGTCAGAGCCGCCGGGCAGATTTCCCACCCCATCAGCGTTTCTTCAGCAGCAGGCACCTTGATCACACGACCACGAGAGTTGACCACCAGGCGCAGGTACCAGTTGATGCCGAGGTAGTCGATGGGCTGAGCGATCAGCGCCATGTCTTCGGCTGTGATAGAAACGCCCTGTTCAGCGGCTTCCTCCAACACGGTGTCAGAGTATTTGCCCTTGAGAATGCCATCGAGGTAGATGGCATAGTTGCGCTGCCACATCTTGCGAGCCACTTTGGTAGCGGCTTTGGTGGCAGGTTCGACCGGCACCAGATTGACGACGATGCCGACATCGAGTGCACTGTTGATAGAGCGGATGCGCTTGGTGGCCAGACCATGAGCAACCATGAGCGTATGCGCCACGGTGACGCGCAACTTGGGGTTGCTCAGGCCAGGGGCGAGACCATCACCGATGTAGCCGGCGACGATCACTTCTGGCTCGTTGAAGGTGCACCACTTCTTGACGCGGTCGCCGAGACGACGCACGACCACTTCGGCGAAATCAGCGAAGTGTTCGGCCACAGCTCGGCTGGTCCAACCGCCGATGGCTTCCATGGCACGTGGCAGGTCCCAATGATAGAGCGTCAGGTAGGGCTCGATGCCCTGAGCCAGAAGCTCGTCGACGAGATCCGAGTAGAACTGCAAGCCCTGCTCGTTGATTTCACCAACGCCATTGGGGATGATGCGCGGCCAGGAGACCGAGAAGCGATAGACCTTGTGGCCCATGCGCTTGATCATGGCCACGTCTTCTTTCATGCGATTGTAGTGATCGCAGGCCACCGCACCGTTGTCGAGCAACGGACGGGCGGTGAAGTAGTCTTCCCAGATGGATGGGCCGCGGCCGTACTGGGCCTGGTCGGTGGCACCTTCAATCTGGTAGGCCGAGGTGGAAGCCCCAAAGACGAAGCCCTTGGGGAGGTTGTAACGGCGCACTGGCACAGGGCTCTGAGCGGCGTTGAATTTGGGGAAGACATAGCCCATGTGGGTGCCCTTTGAAGATGCTGCTGCAACCTGCGTGGCCGCTGATGCGCCAGAAGCAGTGCCTGTATGTTTGCTGTTGGACATGATTTTACCTCGTTAGGTGGTTAGTAAATCTGGTTGTTACGAAAGCCAGCCGCCGCGAAAGTCTGCTTTGCGCAGGGCTCTCACCAGTGCCGGATCACGACGCATGACCTTCCAAATCAGACCTGAGCGGTAGTTCTCGATCATGAGCACGATTGGCCCCTGGTCGATGGCGATGCGCTCTTCATCGACCCAGCCAGAAGGCTTGCTGGTATCGAAGGTCATGTTGAATGCATCGGCAAAACCGTGCATCGAGAAAAGCTCCGGACGGTTCTTCAACCAACCGCGAATGGTGCTGAGCACAATGCGCGGGGCGAAGGGCAGCGAGCTTACTGCTGCAGTCGGAGCAATGGTGCCGTCGTCATGACCAACAGGACAGCCCCGCTCTCTGTACCAAGAGAAGGTGCGTTCCTTGCCGTCCACAACTTTGGTGCCGTCGCCCGGTCCGTCACACGCAGTCAGGCCCCAGTTCAGACGGTCGTAACCGCGGAAGCCCTGGGGATTGTCGATGGCATACTGATGCTGTGCCAACGTTGCACGCTTGCTGTTCTCGAAATAATCGATACCGAGCGAGCGGTTGAGTTTGTCTTTGATGCCGCGGAAGTCGATGAAACTCTGCGGGAATTGGTAACAGAAGAGAGGCTGACCTGGCATGCTGACATAGGTTTTGCCAGCGTGCTGTGCAAACTCAGGTTTGGCCAAAAGCGCGTCCCACGAAGCAGCCGGAGCCGGATGCGTGGGCGAACCAAGAGCCAACAAGTAAAGCAGTGGTGCTTCACTATAACCAGAGTAAACACTCGGAATCATACCCCCCTCCGGTGACCAACCGTGGCCAATCAGCCCGTTCTCGCGAACAAGCCAATTCCACTCCACCCGGTTATACAGCCGGTCGGCAAGGTCGCGAATCTCGACCTCTGCTTCCGACTTACCCAGGTAGAAGTAACGAGCGAATCGAACGCCCGCCATAAGCAATGCCGTGTCGATGCTCGACAGCTCTGAATTCCAGAACTGCGGAGCAGTGGCCCTTGTACCAGTGGCCGGGTTGAGGAAATGATAGAAATAGCCGCGGTAGCCACTCGAACCTTCGGCCTGCTCACCCTGCGGAACATTCCACAGAGTGCGCAAGACGCGCAGAGTGTAGGCCACGGCTTCAGCGCGACTGATCCACAGACGCTCGCAAGCGGCGCCGTAGGCACTCAAAGCGAAACCGACACCGGCGATGGTGGCAGGGCCGTTCAGCTTGGTGCGGTCCAAGATAAGACCGGTGGTCTTGTCCTGATAGTCGACGAAATACTGGAAGTGTGCACGCTGAACCCGTTCCAACATCATGTCATTGCTGGCACTGATGTTGCGCGAAAGAGGAGCGGAGCGATTTTGTGAATTACGCTTTTTCATGATGTTCTCCACTTCTGTTGAAGTTGGTGTTTTGAAATTAGAAATTCGGCCCGCCTTCAGTCGAAGGCGGGCCGCAAAATGCGCGTAAGCACGACTAAGGCTTGGCTCTGCAGCGCATAGCTGCAGTGCCAAACCCAGGAGCCAAACCTAGGAGCTAGTTCTAGGCTCTGTGTCTTACTTAGGCAGGTCTAGTTCAGACCGGTCTTACTCAGACGGGTCTTGCTATTCCTGGCATTACTTCGCCGAGCGCAACTCCCAGGCACCGCCACCCTTGAGCTCAAGGATGGTGTCGTGGTGTTCCACCAGGCTGCGACGATGACCGACACTGATGACCGTACTACCAGCACTGCTCAGCAGCGTGTAGAGCAACTTCTCGTTGCTGTCATCGAGGGCCGAACTGGCCTCGTCGAGAAAGGCATACTCAGGCTTGGCCAGAATCACCCGAGCAAAGCTCAGACGCTGCTGTTCGCCAAGAGAGAGCTTGTCACGCCAGTCATGCTCGACATCGAGACCGCCTGACTGAACAGCCAGGTCGGGCAGGTTGACGAGCTTGAGCAGGGCAAGCAGCTGTGTGTCGCTCTGACGAGTGTTCGTCATTGGATAGCACAGAGCCTTACGCAGAGTCGATTTGGGCACGAAGGGGCGCTGAGGAAGAAACATCAGTTTCTCCCTCGCTGGCCTTTCGATGCGACCGCTACCGGTCTGCCAGAGACCAGCGATAGCGCGCAAGAGCGACGACTTACCTGTGCCGCTGGGGCCCGTGATAAGCAGAGCCGAACCAGCGGGAACGGTCAGCGTCAAAGACTCGATCAAAGTGCGGGTGGCATCAGGATTGAGCACCGACACATTGGCGAGAGCGAGGCGGTCTGACTCAACCATTTCGATTTCTTTGCCCGGCTGCGGAGCCTTCTTTTCGGCCAGGGCATCCATTGACTCAAGAAACGAGCCCAGTCGGTTGATGTTGGCAGTGAAGGCACTGATGCCAATAAACTGCCCGATCAGCAAGGTCATGCCACCAAAAACCTGAGCGAAAGCCATACCCGCTCTGGTGATGTCACCGAACTGCATATCGCCGGCAAAGTAGAGCGGGGCGATAATTGCAGCAGGAATCAGGACGACCAAAGCATTGTAGTTGGTGGTGAAGAAGCCGAGGTTGCGGTTGAGAATCATCATCAACTCGAGGTTGGTGACTGCATCTTTGACCGCACGGAAAACTTGCAGCTTAGCGCGCCGTTCACCGCCATAGAAGGCAATCGACTCAACATCGCGACGCACATCGGTCATGGTGTAGCGCAAGTCAGCTTCGAGCTTGGTGTGCTGAAACTGCAAGTCGACCAAGCGACGGCCGATGTAGAGCGTGAGAAAGCAACCGAGCAGCGAATATCCGATGACTACCAAGGTAAGCGTGCCCGAGATTGTGTAGAGCACGCCCACGAAACTAATCACCGTAATCACCGAATCGAGCACAGCAATAGACAGCCCCACAGCCGAATTGCAGAACGTTTCAACGTCTTGCGTCAGCCGCTCATCTGGATTGTCTATGCTGGGGTCAGAGCTGATTTTGTAGTAAGCGCGGTTGGTGAAGTAGCGACTGATCAGGTGCTGCGACAGCCAACGGCGCCAGACCAAGGAAAGTTTTGTGCGCAGAAACTGGTAGAAGATGATGATGGGACTAGCCAACACCAACGCTCCTGCGTACGAGAATAAGAAGACATAGTACTGACCGACATCTTTCGACTGCAGAGCAGTAGCGAATTTGCCGGCGATGTAGTTAACGTAGACATTGACCGCAGAAATACCGAAGAGCAATACCAGAACAGCCACAAGAAGGGCGATTCCTCGACCTTTCTGTGACGATACCCAGAAGGGTTTGGCAATTGCATATAGGCGTTTCCAGGTCAGTGAGTTGGTCATATCGTTCATGACGTTCCTCTCTTTCAGTTGTTAGACATTGAAAGGGCAGACAGACAGTGGCTCTTAACTCAGGCGTTCATCAATTCACGCGGGGTGAAAGGAGAATTTGAGTGATTTGAGTCGGGTGTAGGTTCTATCTGCGTGACTGAAGTTTAAAGAGAATATGTATAGAACTCATGAATATCACCATTAACTTCCTATTCTCAAGATAACGACAGGCGCGTAATGTACTAAGCCAATTACTAGATCGACTACAACTACAACTCTTCATACCTGCACTGGTAACGACTCTTAGCTTCTGACAACAAGTTGAAGCGAAAAACCCATGACATCAAAAGTGCTTAAAGTTTAGATGTCATGAAATCGAAGTGCAATTAGAGTGCAACCAAAGCTGGTGCTTTTACAAATCCACTACATTCTTGAGAACTTTTATGGCATGCGCTTAAGCTAACTCGTGAAACAACTAGCAACGATAGCGTCAACACACTTAGCGATGGTAGAGATAGGCTGTTTACATACAACGAAAAGCGGCACAACAGGCCAGTTGCACCAACTAAATCGATTGGATAGACAGAGGGGCTAGTTAAACCACAAAGCAAAACCAGGAAAATGATTCCCGAACTCGCCGCGCAGTTCCCTCCACGTACGCCCCTTCGTGAGCTTTCCTTCTTCTAGATATGGCGCTGCAGCAGAGCCTTGCACCCAAAGAACAAGATCGAACTGCCTTGGCTCCAAGAAGACTTTGCGCAAATTGATACCGCGATGGTCACTGTCACTGCCACGCCAAAACGGAATCAACAATTCTCCAGCCAATATTTTCTCGCTCTCATTCATAATGCCAGCCCAAGCCACTACCATCTGCTCAGTCACACGAGCGTTGGGAATAACGCCAGTTTGCCGAGGATTAGGTAGCCACTCATGGTCATCATCTTCTTCGGCCATGATCCACTTCCAGGTCTCACGACTTTGGTCAATCACAGCTTGCATATGGTTAAGTGCAGAAGCCATTCTCTTCGGCTCAACCACATCGCATCTAAGCAAATGCACAAATGCAACTAAGTCAAAAATCTCTAGATCGCCACTGCCGATTGAGCGAATGCGTTTAGCCTTGCTCAAAAAGGCATACGGTGAGTCGACTTTGTTGAAAAACAGATGAGCAGTCCGATCAAATAAGTCTTTGCTATCGTGTGCTAAATAGATATCACAGACTGTCGAAAGCAGATGGCAGTAGCCTCTGAGCCAATGAACGTCTCCACGATCAAACTTGATGAAGAACTGCTCAGCTTTTTCAATGGGAATATTCGAATTATTTGTTAGCTTTGCATAGACCTTCCAGAGACTTCGATTATCATCATCCGACTGATTCGCTGAGGCCTGAGTAGAATAAGAATGACTACCTGTGCCATTAAAGTCTAACTTGATCATGCCAAAATGTAGTGGTAATTTGACCTCAGCATCGCTGATAGGAGAGAGAGTAGCTTCTGCCTGCATCAACTGTTTTTGAAAGGTGTCGACGATTTCCCGAGCTTTGAGATAGTCAATTTTCTTGCCATTTTCGTTGGTATTAGCTGGCAGTCTCAAAAAGGGCAGGACAAAACCGCTGCCATTATGAGTACGTACGCCATAGCGTGTCAGTGACTGACCAAGGCCCTCTACTGCACGCAGAAACTGTAAGACTCCGAGCCCAAAGCGCGCTTGGTCATCACTAGGATGTTCCTTCAAATGGGCTGATAGAGCCACATCACCCTCTTTTAGGCGGCCATCTAAAAAATATTTTTCAACCAGCGGTGCCTTATCTTTAACTGTTGATGACACTTCTACCACTTCCGTTTGCGCTGTCGATGTTGGTGCAGCTGCGGGCTCAATCGATGCAGCAATGGCAGCTGTGTAGTTGACACTCAAGAGCGTTGCCAGTAAACCTGCGCTCACAGCCCTTTTCAATCTGTTCATGCTTTTTCCTTTTCTAACAGTTCGGCGCCAATGTCATCAGTCTAGGCAAGCTGACCAATGAAAAGATGCAGAAAAGAACAGTTGATGAATTGATGACTCTACATTTTGAGGGGCGATTTCTTGAGCAAATTAGCTCCACTTTTTACAATGTGAAAGTACTGTGACAGCCCACAGTCACGAGTTTTTCACGATCGCCCGTTGATTATGAACGTGTTCAAAGCCGCTACGAACTTATACGTAAATCCGCAAATTTAGATCGCAAACTTACTAAGCAAAATTTGGTTATAGAGAAGGAGTGTTCATGAGCGACAATGTCAATCAGTCTCAGCCTATTGAAAATGTCCGTGATAGTGGCGCCGAAAGAGCCGCCAGCTCATCGGCCGCTGAAGCCTATAACCCTGGTATGCGCCCTGAAGCAGCTAAAGGAGCTGATACTTCTGCTGGAGCATTGCCACAAGGAAGCATAGACGACAAGGGCATTTCTTTCGGACCTTCTGACAATGCCGCTAAGACTAACATGCAAGGAACAGTCAAAAATAGTGATGGTACAAGCGTACAGACCAGCACTACCAGCGATGGCACACGCGAAAGCTCAAGATTTGATGAGAACGGCAACAAGACTAACTCAGAGACAAGGCGTCCTGACGGAAGCTCAATCAATACCAGCTATGAGCAAGATGGCAGCAAGAACACAAATGTCTTCGACAAAGATGGTAATCGGGTTCAATCTGAAAGCAAGAAGGCTGATGGCTCTTCTGACAATTCAACCTATAGAAATGACGGCACAAGAGACACCAATCACTTCGACAAAGATGGCAACCTGACCAACTCTGAGACCAGACGCCCTGACGGCAGTTCAATAAACACAAAGTATGAAGCTGATGGCAGCAAAAACACCAATGTATTTGATGCCAATGGCGATCGCGTTCAGTCAGAGAGCAAGAAGGCAGATGGATCTTCCGACAATTCAACCTATAGCCAAGACGGCACCAGAAATACTAGTCACTTTGACAGAGACGGCAATATTACTAATTCTGAAACCAAGCGCTCTGATGGCAGCTCGGTAAACACTAAATACGAAAACGATGGCACAAAGAACACTAACGTATTTGACGCCGATGGTACTGTTACCCACTCTGAGACAAAGAGACGAGATGGATCAAGCACCAACACCAGCTTTGACAAGAATGGCAATGCCATCATTCGTGACTTTAGCCCTAACGGTGACCTAGTGCACGGCGGGTAACACAAAGACAGTGCCACGAGGAGTGAAGCCCCGAAACCTTGATTCTTCGTGGCATATTTTTGCTTTTGGCGCTCGAAAATCCGCTGACCTTTATTTTTTCTACTACATTTTATAGTGCTACAACTGAGAAAAAAAGACGGAGAGAACAGCTAGTGCCATTCTCCCCGTCTCCAAAAATTTCTTTTTGAAACTAAGCCCCTAGAGACTTAGCTGTAGAAAGCCTCGCCGCGCTTCGCCTTGTCGACGATGAGCTGAGCGGGCTTGTAGTTGTCACCAGCCACCTGCGAGAGGTACTGCAGCTTCTGGTGAATCGTGCGCATGCCGACCTGGTCAGCGTAACCGAGCACACCACCCATGAACGGAGCAAAGCCCGTTCCAAAGATCATGGCCAAGTCGAGCTGCGACGGGTCGGTGATGATGCCTTCCTGCAAGCACAGCGCCGCTTCGTTGACCATGGGCAGGAAGAGGCGATCCTGGATCGCTCCAACCGTCATGATCTTGGGCGAGGCCGTGATCGCTGCGGCGATATCAGGGTTGATACCAGCGCGACGACCGGTCTTGGGGTCGTACAGGTAGAGGCCCTTGCCGCCCTTCTTGCCGAGCAGCTTGGTGCTCTTGATCATAGCGATCATGGCCGGGGGGGCCAGACGCGCGCCGAGAGCAGCGTGCATGACGTCGATGACGTGGGCGACGATGTCGAGTCCGACTTCGTCCATCAGGGCGATCGGGCCCATGGGCATGCCGAACTTGGTGGCAGCCTTGTCGATGTCGTCGGCGGCGACGCCTTCCAACAGAAGCGTGAACGCTTCCTTCATGTAGGGCGACAACACGCGGTTGACGACGAAGCCCGGGCCATCATTGGTGACGACCGTGGTCTTGCCCAGACGCATGCCGAAGGCTTTGGCCAGAGCGACGGTTTCAGCAGAGCTGTCTTCCGCCTTGACCACTTCCACCAGCTTCATCTTGTGCACCGGGTTGAAGAAGTGCAGACCGACGACGTTGGCCGGAACGCGAGCAGCCTTGGCCATCTCGTCCATCGACAACGAAGAGGTGTTCGAAGCGAAGACGAAGGGCTTGGTGATCACCTTCTCCAATTCAGCCAGAACCGCTTTCTTCACCGCCATCTTCTCGACCACAGCCTCGATAACGAGGTCGCAGTCAGACATGTCGGCGTAGTTGACGGTGGCCTTGATGGCGCCGTACTTCATGTCGGCTTCGGTCTGAGACATCTTGCGCTTGGCCACCAGGCCGTCGAAGAGCGCCTTGATGCCGGCCATGCCCTTGTCGAGCGCAGCCTGGTCGATGTCCTTGAGCACGACAGCGTAGCCAGAGTAGGCAGCCGCCTGAGCGATGCCTGCACCCATGACGCCGGCGCCGAGCACACCAACGGTACCGACCTTGATGCTAGGCTTGACGCCTTCGGGCATGCGCTTGCTTTCGGTTTCGGCGAAGAGAATGCCGACCAGTGCCCGCGAAACCGACGTTACCGCCAGGCGCGAGAAGATCAGCGATTCCATCTCGAAGGCCTTAGCCTGCGGCATGTTCCAGGTCTTGAGGATGAGCTTGAGCGCTTCCAGCGGAGCCGGATACTTGCCCTTGGTCTGAGCCAGCACCATCTTGGTCGCCATGTTGGCGAAGACGGCGCGACCAGCCTTGGTCTCGATGCCAGCGTCGATCATGCGCTGCTTGAAAGGCTTCTGGAAGCGCTTGGGCTTGGCACCCGAAGCGATTTCCACCGCACGCTTGACCAGGTCAGCGGGAACGGCCGTTTCGTCGACGAGGCCAAGGCGCCAGGCCTTGAGTCCATCGACACGGGAACCCGTGGAGATCATCTGGAAGCCCTGCTGCAAGCCGATCAGCTTGGGCAGACGGATGGTGCCACCCCAGCCAGGCAAGAAGCCCAGCTGCGTTTCCGGAAGACCAAGAGAGGTCTTGGGAGAGGTGGAAGCGATGCGGTACTTGCAGGCCAGCGACAGCTCCAGACCACCACCCAGGCAGGTGCCATTGATGGCAGCCACGGTGGGATAGGGCAGAGCGGTGATGCGGTTGAAGCAGTTACGGCCATTCATGGTGGCATCGTAAATCTGCTTGGAGGGCTGATTCTGGAGGAAACGGATTTCCTTGACGTCGGCGCCGGCGAAGAAGTTGTCTTCCTTGCCCGACGAGATGACGAGGCCGCGCACATCTGCGTAGATGCCTTGGCGGGCTTCCAGGTCAGTGAGAACAGCGTTGAACTCGCTGAAGAATGCCTGCGAGAGAACGTTGAGTTTGCTGTCGGGGGTGTCGATCACGACGTGCGCGATGCCCCCCGCCAGCATGTTGAGAGAGACGATTTTGTTGGTCATATTACTTTCCCTCGAATTCGGGGTTGCGGATGAGAGTGGCAATACCCATGCCACCACCGATACAAAGAGCAGCAATACCCAGGGCCTTCTTGCGGAGCTTCAGCTCGTGGGCCAGGGTGAGAATCAGGCGAGCACCCGAGACGCCGATGGGGTGACCCAGGGCGATGGCGCCGCCGTTGACGTTGACCTTGCTGCGGTCGAGGCCGAGCAGCTTTTCGCAAGCCAGATACTGGGTGGCGAAAGCTTCGTTCAGCTCGATCAAGTCGATGTCAGCAAGGGTGAGACCGTTGCGCTCGAGCAGCTTGTTGATAGCGGCGACAGGGCCGATACCCATCTGCTCGGGGTCGACACCAGCGGTGCAGCTGTCGACCAGTTCGGCCAGAGGCGTGGCGCCCAGCTCTTTGGTCTTCGCTTCAGAAGCGATGACGAGAGCGCAGGCACCGTCGTTGATACCAGAGGCGTTGCCGGCGGTGATCACCTTGGTGCCGAGAACAGGCTTGAGACCGGCAAGGGCTTCCTTGCTCGTCTTGCGCGCGTGCTCGTCGCGGGTGAAGAAGCCCTTGCCGGGAACTTCGATGGGGTCGATTTCGATGTCGAAACGACCGCTCTTGATGGCTTCGTTGGCCAGGGTCTGAGAACGCAGAGCGTACTCATCGGCCTCTTCGCGCGTGACGCTGTAGGCATCAGCCAAACGCTGGGCAGTGCCGGCCATGTAGACCGTCTTCATGTCCTTGAGCAGCTTGGTAGGCGCCAGACCATTGTCGGCGAGGGCGAAGGGAGTGGGACGGGGTCCCATTTTGGCGAACTTGACGTACTTGGCGATCAGACCCGTCCAGCGCAGCGAACCAGGCAGGAGGTAGGGAATGGTCGACATCGATTCTGCGCCGCCGGCGAGAATCAGGTCAGCGTCGCCGAGAGCGATCTGGCGCATACCGTCATTGACGGCCTGCATACCGGAGCCGCACTGGCGCTGGACGGTGTAAGCGGGAATGGAAGCAGGCAGCCCCGACTCAAGCTGCGCGAAACGCGCCGTATTCGGCGTGTAGGAACTCTGGTAGCCATGACCAAGAATGATTTGGTCGATGGAATCGGCGACGATGTTGGCGCGACGGATGGCATTGAGCATCGCGTGGCCGGCCAACTTATCAACCGTAACCGACTTGAGGCTACGGCCGAAGGAACCGATGGGGGTACGACTGCCAGAGAGAAGATAGACTTTTGATCCGGATTTCATGAGATTCTCCGTAGATTATGGCTTTATTGTCGAGCACCCCCAGACGAATAGCAACTTCTTGCCAAAGCCTGAGAGACACTCGCCTGCCAAGCGGCAGGATTTGTTGTTGCAGTAACTCAGAGAGGGGATGACAGCAAATGGCTATTCACCATCTGCCGTCTACCCTCCCCGGAGAAGAAATTCAGCGCGACCAGAGGCCGTTCTCTTGCAAGAGAGCCTCGGTGCGGCTGGTAAGGACACCTACGGGCTGTTTGGTCTTGGTGCAGTCGGCGACGATGGCGTTGAACGCGGCAACCACCTTCTTGGCCTGCTCGAGAGCAGCACCAGTGAGCAGACCAGCCTTTTCCAACGCAGGCACAGAGCCCATGTAGCCCGACATCACCGCTTGCCATTTCTGGTCGCGAGTGAGCGTGAACTGCAGGGAGCTGAAGTTGGTGATCGTCGGCAGGATGAGGATGTAACCCTTCGAAGTGTCGAGGGGTTCCGGTTCGAATCCGGGCACGCAGAGCTTGCCACAGACCCAACGCCAGAGAGTCATCTTGCGATTCTCACGACGACGCGACTTTTCATCGTGGGCGCCGTCTCCGACGTCACAGACGATGATGTTCTGCGGTTGAGCACCGTAGAACTTTTCGGGAATGCTGACGGGGGTGCGGCCTTCATCAGAAAGGGCACCATCGTGCAGCCAGAAGTTTTCACCAGCGACTTCGATCGGAACAGCATCGATGATGCCAGGCACCGCGCAGCTGCCACGAATGGAAGCTCCGAGAGGTCCCGATTCAGTGTTGAGCAAGCGGTAGCCACCGTTCTTGCGCATCTGGTGAACGCCGGTGGAGTTGAAGACCAGCTGGTCATCACCGACATTGGCCATCGTCCAGTATTTAGTCGGCCAGATGGGCGAACCCATCTGCTGGCCAACGACACGTTCGATGAATTCGCCCACTTTCTCAGAACTGAGAACGCCGAAGCGGGGACGACTGGTTTCGTAACGACTCTGCATCAGGTATGCAAAGAGAATTTTCAGCATACTGCCGCGACGTGTGAGAAGACTGGAAAAGTCAACGTCGATCGCAGTGGTTACCGTGGTTTTGGCATCCATGCCAGAAGCCATCATGACAGTGGGCAAAGACCCGCCGCTGATGCCTCCAGCAGATTTCCAGTTTTTGATGCCGGCGTGATCGCAGGCGAGGATTACTCCGGCACCTGCAAGGATGGCTCGGGAACCGCCGCTGGATACAAGCAAATGCATTTCAGGTGGAGTGTCCGGATTGGACGGTACCACCGTTTTTTTAGTATTGGCACTCATTGTTTGCTCCATGAGCTTTAGGGCCACAAATAAAATTTGCAGCGAATGAGCCCATGACCCCAGCAAAAATCACAGACACCAGTCTGGACGTCTGTGCGGGGCCTAAGGCGTGAAGGAGAAGAAAAGTAAGGGGGTGAGAGGAACCTTTTTGTTATTTTGGTTTGAAAGAATGACGTTCAGATACTAGTAACTCCGCGTTACCAAACTCAACGGTAAATAGGGCTGTATTGGCTCTTACTTCATGACATTAGGTTAAAAGCATATCTAAATTAGATCTGCGACATGCTTTCCAGTGCAACAGTTTGCATGCCTGCGCCAAGGTGATCAGTTCCGCTAACGCTGTTACACAAAATCACTTGTCAAGCAGCTCCTGATGCGGATTCTAGATGTTTTACGTGAGATTCAAAGAAAAGCTTTAGATAGTAAGTTTTGGATGTTCTTGAGAAAGAGCGACAAGATCGCGTAGGCTTCGGCCGTCATTCTTTCTAAATCTCAAACTAAAAACAAACACCAAACACCGCTAACAGACACACAGCACATCTCTACCCCCACATCTGTACCGCTCACGAAGCGCCCGTTGGACACCAGTTACACACCTAGGCAAACACTAGTGTCCAACTGACCAACGCTTCGTAGTCAAGAGCAAGTCTAGTCCCATTTCTTTAGCAGCGAAAGAAGCGATCAGGATATCGCCGGCTTTCGCTTGGCAACCACGTCGACGGAGTCAAATATGATAAGCAATCAAACAATGCTTGTTGGCCGTTTCTGGCAACATGTATTCACGAAGCAGGATGCGGCCGCAGTTCTGCTGAAAAACCCCAACCCCAAAACCGAGTTCATCACCACAGTAGCTGGTCCCATGGGCGGTGGCGGAGTCATCGTTGTAAAACCTCGCGAGTACGTTGATCTGCCCTGGAAACAGGTCGGTGAAATCGTAGCCGAGATGATCGTTACCTTGCAGAAGAATGGTGTGAAGCGCGGTGACCGCGTCGCCATCCTCTCCTGGAACTGCCCCGAATGGGTCTGGACCGACATCGCCATCCAAACTCTGGGTGCAGTCGCCGTTCCCATCTACCCGAACAGCGCATCTGACGCAGTCAACTACATCGTCAACGACTGCGGCGCCACTCTCCTGATCGGCGACGACGTCAGCCAGACGAAGAAAGTGCATGCAGACAGCCCCGTAAAGACACTGCTCTTCTCTGATCTGGCCGGCAAGTCCGAGACCTATCAGTGGCGTGTCAAGGGCGTCGAACGCAAGGAGTTGCCTGGCCTGATTATCGACCACGAACCGGTCAAAGTCAGTGATGAAGCCAAGGCAGTCTTGGGCTTCCTCCATGTCGGCAGCGCCGCTGGTCCTCTCACGAGCGACAAGAACGTGGCCTTCATGGAAGTTGCTGCTCCCGGCGAACAGCCTCAAGGCATTCGCATGAGCGACATCTGCACCATGATCTACACCTCTGGTTCGACCGGCCAGCCCAAGGGTGTCGCTCTCACCAACGGCAACATCACCGCTTCGTGCGAAGGTGTTCACGACCACGGCTTCGACTTCAACGAGTCTGATGTCTACCTGAGCTACTTGCCTCTGGCACACTGCTACGAGCGCATCAATGGCCAGTACATCTGCCTCTGGAACGCCGTTCCCACCGCCTTCTGCAAAGTGGAAGAAGTGGGCAAAGTGGTGAAGATCATTCGCCCCACGATTCTGCTCGGCGTTCCCCAGGTGTGGCGCAAGATCAAGGAAAAGATCGAAGCCGAAATCGCCGCCGCCAAGGGCTTCAAGGCCAAACTGATCAAGTGGGCCTTCAAGCAAGAGTCGGGTTTCTCGCGCTGGATCGCTGACAAGCTGGTCTTCCGCACCATTCGCGCTGGGCTCGGTGGTCGTCTGCGCATCATGGGTTCTGGCGGTGCGGCAATCTCTGCAGAGGTGATCAGCTTCTACAAGAGCATCGGCCTCAACATCGTCCAGGGTTACGGCCTGACCGAAACCTGCGGAGCGATCGCAGCCAACAGTCCTTCCTCCAACAAGGTCGGCACCGTGGGCAAGGTCATTCCCGGTGTTGAAATCAAGTTCGTGCCGCTGCCTGGTGCTGCCTCTGACGCCAAGGGCGGTATCATCTACCTCAAAGGTGGCCCGGTCTGCTCTGGCTACTGGAACCTGCCGGAAGACAACGCCAAGTCGTTCGACACCGATGGCTGGTTCAACACTGGCGACATCGGTCACCTCGACGAAGACGACTGCCTGGTGATCACCGGCCGCGCCAAGCGCCTCTTCAAGACCGAGGGCGGCAAGTATGTCGCTCCCGAAAAGGTCGAAAAGGCTTTCGACGGCTCGGCCATCATCCAGGCCATCGTGCCCGTCGGCAACGACCGGCCCTTCATCGGTGCGCTGATTTTCGTCAACGCACTGGCTGCAAAAGAATTGCTCACCGCCAAGGGTGTGGCTTGTCCTGCCGGTTCTGCCGAAAGCGTGCAGACTTTCCTGGCTGGCCACGACCTTGTCAAAGAAGCAATCAAGGCGGCGATCACTGAAGGCAACACCCGCCTCGAACACTGGGAAACCGTGAAGAAGGTGGAAATCATCGCCGATGAAGCAACCGTCGCCAACGGCCTGCTCACCGCCACTCTCAAGATTCGCACCGAAGAAGCGATGAAGCGTTACGCTGATCGCATCGAGGCAATCTACTTCAAGCCGGGCAAGTAAGCCAGGCAAAATAGGCCCACCAAGAGGCCTCAGCCGCTCGCAAGGGGGCAGTCGCAAGATTGCTCCCTTGCTTTTTCATGCTGCCATTTGCAGCAACTAGTTAAGATCAAGGAATTTACTGTGCAACTCAAGAAGAACAATATCGCTGCCAACATCTCTGTCGAAAGACTCGGTGTCATCGCCTCGCCCCACGGCCGCTTTCAAGAAGAAGGCGTGCTCAACCCGGCAGTTTTTCAGGATCGTGACGGACATCTCGTCATGATCATGCGTTCTGTTGCCGTTGGCAATCAGTCGCGCCTGGAGACGCTTCGTCAGATCTGGAAAGATGGCAAACCCGCCCTCGATGCCAGTGGCAACGAAGTTGGTTTCGAACGTGTCGGCTTCGCCCTCGTTCCTCAGGCCAAATATGAGCGCCGTCGTCGCGCCACCACCAGCGGTTCGTTCGAACTGGTCGGCGGTGAAGGCTGCGAAGATGCTCGTGTCACTTTCATCCCTGAGCTCGACCTTTTCGTCATGTGCTACACCGCTTTCGGCTTCGAAGGTCCGCGCATCGCGCTGGCAACGTCGCAGGATGGCTATAAGTGGAAGCGCCTCGGTCTCGTTCACATTCCTTCAGTCTTCGGCCTGGCCCAAGACGACAAGGACGCTGCCTTCTTCCCCGAACCCGTCTTCTCACCCAGTGGCGAAATCTGCCTTGCCATGTACCATCGGCCTATGGTCAATGTTCCTGTTTCTGGAACTCTCGACCAGATTCAGTCGACCTTCAAGGCCGACCCGACCGAACGTCAGTGCGTGCGCATCGCCTACATTCCCCTGGCTCCTGTCAAAGACAACCTGAGCAATCTGCTCAACGTCACCGAATCTGACCTCGTGCTCGCTCCTGGTGAAAACTGGGGCTGCTTCAAGGTTGGTGCTGGCACTGTGCCGATTCGCATCAAGCAGGGTTGGCTGGAAATCTTCCACGGCGTCGATCAGGTGCCTACGGAGATTGATGGCAAGCCCACCGGCCGCTACCATAGCTGCTACAGCGCTGGCCTCTTGCTGCACGATGGCGATGAACCCCACCGCCTGCTCTACGTCTCGCCCACCACAATCCTCAAGCCTGAAACTCCCGAAGAGTTGTCCGGCATCGTCAACAACGTTGTCTTCCCCACCGGCATGGTCGAAAGACCTGACCTGGCAAAGAACGATGACGAGCACGTCTTCGACATCTTCTACGGCATGGCTGATCGCTTGATCGGCAAGTGTCGCCTGACTGTGTCGTTCACCTAAGACAGGCTAAGTCTAGTCCGACAAATAATGGCGTTCTCCTATCCGATACTTTTTCTGCAATTCGCTTGCAGAGAGCTTATCGGATAGGTGGACCCTTATTAAGCAATCGCTGTTAAGTGACCGCAATTTTTCAAAAGAGCCTTTATACTATATTCTATAATGTAACGGGGTCTTTTTTTTACCTAAGTGAAATAAGAAGATGTGAAAATTGCAAAAATTAAGTGTAGTAGCTAATCTCAAAGTACAAAGTTGTCTCAAATTCATGATGAATTTGAGACAACTTTGGCACCGAAAAAGAAGCACAGTGGCAATGGCAGCTTAATTCACTACTTGCGACTCTGAATAAAAATGCGCACTATCGCTCCGTCTTTTACCGGCACCTCTCTATACAAGCCGCTTGCAAGCCTGCTTGCAGTGTTCGGCACTTTGATTACGCCGTGCAGCAAAACACCTTCAACGTGGCGGGGAAGAATAGTTTGCTCAGGTGCAACTGTGACAATCATCGGATGCATGCTAGTCACAGACCCAGCTACAAGCTCAATGGAGCAGCCTTTCTCTAAGCAGACGCCATTCAATATGGTGAGTATTTCACCGTTGTCGATTTCGATTTTTCCGTTATCAATCCAAACGGGATGATTTTGTGTAGTCATTGTGTTGTTTTTGATGTTGGCAATCATTGGCGAATATTGGCGAACATTGGCAATTGTTGGCAGATATCAGCCGATAATTAGTACAGAACGATTTTCTGCGCTGGAACAGGAATTATTTCCATGGTCAATTCTGTTTTATCAGGGGCGCCGAGGTAGATGCAACCGGTTTGAGCAATCGTCCACAAAGGAGAGCCAGACGCACTTTCGTTAGTGCCAACCATCCAACCTTTGATGGCCAAAAATTGTTGAGTGGCATTACTGATGCTCAAGCGCAACAAGGCAAATGGCTCGGCTGGTTGCTTAGCAAGAAATTCAGAAATGGCATCTTCGCGGTTTTGATAACCGGTAAGAATTTTGCCTGCGGCGTTGAGCACTCCATTCTTGAAGGCGGCTTCGCGATTGCAGAAAATCCACGCAGCGCTGGAGCTAATCGTGGGCACGAAAATTACTGTGTTCATAAAAGTGGTTTTTGTTGATGATGAGATGACACAGCTTGCTACGCAGAGGCATGTGCCCAGATGAAGAATTCGTAAAAGCTACCGGTGTGGTTGTTTCGGCTTACATTTAGTTCTTGATTGGTGAATAAATAAGAGAGTGAATATATAAGCAAGTTACCGAACTGGAGGTGCTTTAACAAGCTAATTTAAGGCCTCTGCCTGCCGTTTGCTTCGATTTTAATAGAGCAGCTGAGTTACTTTACATAGTTGAGGCTAACGAGAGAACAGGGGACTGGAAACATACGGACTGAACAATCAGCTGGAAAAAATCCAGTAAAACCAAGGGCGAGGACACGGAGTCATAGTGAATACTGGAGTGTTGGAATCTAAGCAAGCATGAAGAACGGCTTCCATGTCCTGGTCATAGTTGAGCACAAGAAAGTCCTTCTTCGAACCATCTGAAAACTTTAGATAAACTGTCTTCTCAATTACTTCTATCGTTACAGAAACAATTCTTCTTCCGCATGACCCTTGGCCTTTTACCTGCTTGATCAGCTCAAGACTACTAATCCGTTTACAGTTAATATCGTAGGCCGAATGACAGCTGTATGAGTTAGTCAAAGGATAAGCCAAGCCCAGAATAAGCGCTAAAACGGCGAATCTGCTTACTCGAAATAATAAGGTGTACATACTGCTAGTATACTTTGCGGTGCAAGCAATGCAGGAATTCGCCAAATGCCAGAAAAAACACTCGAAGAGCTAATTTGTCTCGACGATCCGGGCTGGCCAGAAGTTCAAGAGTGGATTGCTGAAGCAAAAAACCATGTTGAAGTTCTTCCGGCCAGCGACCCAGCTCGCAACGAGGCGCTACTAGAAACTCAAGTGACGACTCGTTCAATAATGGGCACTATCGTCTACGAAACCGGTGGTCTGCTAATTGACCATGGCTGGCTGAGAATTCTGGGATCGGGCCATGAAAAGCTTAAAAGAACAATTACACAGTGGACGTTGGAAGCAACCGGCATTCGTCTACATGAGTCACCAGAAATTCTCATTGGCGACGACGTCTTGGGCGGCTTTTATGCCATGTACGCCGACGATGAAGGCCTCCGCAATCATGTCTCTTACCTGGCTCCTGATACTTTGGCGTGGGAAAATATGGGCCTGACCTATAGCGAATTCATCTACAGCTTCTGCCTCCACGGTGACCTTGAAGCTTACTACAGCACGCTCAGGTGGTCCGGCTGGCAGGCTGTTGTTGCCGAGATGCATGGTGATCAATGCCTATCAATCACACCACCACTATGGTTCAAATCGATTGTAAGATCTGAGCGAGTGACTCTTGAAAAAAGAGAGAAGAAACCCGTACCAGCACTTGATGCTTATCTTTTTGCACTAGATATTGGTGCACAGCTAGTAGACGTACCAGACGGTGCCACAGTGGTGCTCAAAGACGTATAATCAAAATCCTTGAGTCCACACAGCATTCGGGAACCTTGCTTTATGCCACTGGTCACTTGTATGCGAGTAATGTCGCTTCTTCTCGTAGCGCACAGACACTAAAGATTTACACTGTAGTAGCTGCCCAAAATCACCATCTAAAACATTAGTTTCTGTGACATCTAAACGCTGCAAATTCTGATGGTTAGTGAGGAAATTGAGACTGGCAATCTCTTTACAGTTTTCAATTCTTAGCGACTTCAACTGGATCAAATTGCGAAGACTTGTCCAGTCAATTATTTTCTTGCAGTTCTTAAAATCCAACTCTTCTAAACACAAAATGCCAGCCAGAGCAGAAATCGTGGTGAGTTTTGGACAGTAAGATAATTCTAGTTTTCGTAAATGTTTGAAATTCTCCGCTCCACTAAGACTGCTTATTGATGATTGGACAATCCTCAAGGCATTTAGCTCTGTCAATCGATGCAGTGAAGTCAGATCTGAGAACTTAAACTTATAGATCTGCAGATCAGTAATACTGCCCACATATTGAATTGACTCTATGTGTTCAGACCAATCAAGAAAAACCTTTTTCAAGTATGGTAGTTTGGTGAAATCAATGTTACATGCAAGTGGCTTGCCAAGGAAAATAGACTCCAGGCTATAAGGCAAACTAATTGCCTGAATTGGCTTAGATCCAACAATTTGCACTGATTTGAGTCGTGGCACTGTTTCCAAAAACGTCAGATCGGCTCCATACCAACCGTAGGCAGTGTTAAGGATCAGCTCAATGTCTCTATCCGGCGGCAAACGATGCAGCATATTATCATTCCAGGCGGAGCGCAATTGAATAGGCACAATTTCTGCCTTTAAATCCAAAACTTTTAAGTCGCCTGACGTCATCTAATTGCTCGATGCCAAAGTTAGAGATTCCCCAAACCATCTATGCCCACGATTTTGCCACCTTAATTGGCTGCTACAATTAAAAGCCACATGAAGGGCCTCAGGGAGCGCCCAATTCAGGAGCTCGGAATTGGAAGAAGTTACAGAGCAAAAAGCTGAACCAACAGAAGTTCTTGTACCTCAGTTTGTGGTACCTCTAGGCACGACTCTGGCGGAGCTAGAAGCAACAAAGCAACGGCTACTCACTAACGACGAAATCATTGAATGCAGAGACAAAGAACCCTGCGTCATGATGAAAGCTGAAGATGTTGAAAAGCTCACAGCGGTGCGCGAATTCGTCGACATACATGCAGAAAATGTTTTAGTAGACTGGCACAGCCGTCGCATCGAATTCTGCGAAAGCTTCTGGCCATCGCTGGTTTTCTACGTTCCAACAAAAGGAGAAGTGACTCAAGATTGCCGCGAGTTACTCGATGCTCGTGAAGTTAAATACGAAATAAAGTCGCACAGCAAGACCCTGCATAGGCACTTTGAGGAACAAGCTTCATGGTACACACCGGTGGCATCTGCTGAAGAAATCTCCAGCATTGCCGAACACACTGAGTACTTCGTGCTTCGTACAAAACCTTTCAAAAGCAGTCAGGCACTAGAAATTTCAGCGCCGTTCATTCCACTCATCGGCGAACTACTCGACCTCGGCGCGCTCGGCGTTTCACTTGAAACAGCTAATCTAGTTCATTCAAAAGAAGCATGGATGCGGTTTGTGCGCAGATTCAGAGAACAACCGCTTGAGACTTGTGTTTTTTCTTTAGCACAAATGCCAGTGACAACGCCCGATTCCATCATTTCAATCGGCATGCATTGCCTCGGCCAACCAGACTACAGCATCAAGAAAGAGACTC
>JAKFVU010000009.1:0-13102 GCA_021732025.1 Candidatus Obscuribacterales bacterium
CGAATCGCCAACGAAATCAGCTATGTCTTGAATAATGGGAATCTGATAGTTGTGAGCGAGAATGACAGCATTGCGCTTCTTGCTCAGCTGCTTAATTTCGTCAACAAGCTTCTGAGTATGACTATCAATCTCGTATGCCGCTTCTCGCGGAGTTGCAGATGTGTTCATCGATGTTGTTTCATCCTCGTATGCTTTTTGGTCTGGCGTCGCAACTGACTGTCTGGCATTTGCCGTATTGACTGTCTGGAGCTTGTCGTAATCGAATGCCTGGAGCTTGTCGTAATCAACAGTTGATTTGTGCCCTTGGCTTTTGGGTAACTTTCAACGAGTAAGCGTACTTTTTACGTTTTACTATTTATGTTTTACCACTTACCGTTTGACAATGCACCTAAATATTGACCCTGTTGGGCGAGAAAGAGATTAATCTTGCATTTTGCAGCACCAATGAGCCTTGCGCCACATAAGCTGGTCAAAACATCCGGTCAACAAGACAGCCCGGAACGCCCACGGCAGCAGGGATTCCAAACCACAGCCTCAGAGAAGCCAACAGCCCTAACAATCCCCTGGCATTCTCCCAGCAACCCGCCAGCGCACCAGAAGCGCGCGAACAGGGCGAGACAAACGTTACAAATACGCTTATTAAGGTATACTTAAGCAATGGCCGCAACATAAGTAACCGACTCACCCACACATGACCCACTCAAATACATGACCGTCGAACCCATCAAGCTAACCGTAGACACAGTCGCCCTCGCAGCCCAAGAAGGCCAACTGGAGATTGTCTTGATTCGGCGCAAGCACGACCCCTTCAAAACAATGTGGGCTCTGCCGGGCGGTTTCTTGCACGAGCACGACGAAAGTGTGGAGCAGGCAGCGGCCAGAGTCTTGCTCGAAGAAACCAACGTTGGCGATGTTTACCTAGAGCAGCTCTTTACCTTCGGCGACAAGCACCGCGACCCGCGGGCCCGGGTGGTGACAGTCTCATACCTGGCCCTATTGCGCCAAGATGACCTCAAACTCATCGCCAGCTCTGACGCCAGCGGAGTAGCATGGTGGCCCGTTCTCGACTTGCCAAAACTGGCATTCGACCACAAACGAATCATTGAATATGCCCACCAAAGAATAAAATACAAAATCGAATATTCGGCAGCGGCCTTTAGTTTGCTGCCAGAAAAATTCACCTTGCGCGACCTACAATCAGTCTATGAAGCGGTTTTAGGCAGACCAGTAGACAACCGCAACTTCCGCAAAAAGTTTCTCAAATTAGGGGTGCTACAAGAACTAGATGAAACCACCCAGCAAGGTTCATTTAGGCCGGCTAAGCTCTATCGATTCGATCAGAAAGAATTTGAGCAACTACCAGACCGTCCGGTATTTAGTTTCTAAAGCACGATCAACTAAGTATGACCCAAGCGCTTGAGGTAGAACACAGCCAGAGCGTACTCGTCCATCGACGGGTCACCACTGTTGCGCACCGAACTTAGTACCTTGCGCGCGGAGTTCATATCGTTGCGAGCCAGCGAGTCTAGCCCTAGTAGAGTGAGTATTCGTGTTCTCTGCTTAGCATCAGCAATAGTGAGCTTTCCAGGAGTAATAGCTCGAGCTCGATTCATAAGGAATTGCACCTCCGGCGGTGCAGGCTCACGGCGAGGCTTCTTGCTGTAAGCTTGAAGTAAGTTATCGGCTTCGGCCGTTCTCTTCTGCATGCGCAAAGCAATACTCCCGTAACAGGCAGCATAGTCAGCCGTAGCATTGCTTTCCTTCGATAGAGTCACTACCGCCTGCATGTCGGCACCAGCCTTAATGGCATCACCCATGGTGAGATACAAGAGACCGCGGTTGTAGAGACTATCAATAGACTTGTTAGGAAACATCTTGATCAATTTATCATAGTGATCAATCTGAGCCTTCAAATCCGCTGCACTAGGAGGTTCTTTCGAGACCTCATCCACTTCTGTAGTATTAGAGCGGCCAAGGTCAATCGTGGCCTGTTCGAACTCTCCAAGCGAAAGCATGATCTTGCCGCGCTGTTCACTAATGACTTTGCTATTGGGAGCAAGCTCCATAGCCGCCTCATAGTCTTTGAGGGCCTGAGTCTTGTTACCTAAAGCCTCATACAACGAACCGCGATTGCTCAAGATCTCAGCGCGGATGTTCGGCGCAATCTTGAGGGCGAGAGCCTTATTCAAATCTTTAATACCAGCAGCATACTGCTTCATCTGGCCATAGCAGCCAGCCCGACCGAAGTACGCATCAACAATCACAATAGCCGTTCGTGGATTCATCTCAAGAAATTTAGTATAGTCGTCAATAGCATTACTGTATTTCTTAAGATGCGAATATGCATTGCCTCTATTGAAATGCGGCATTCCATAAGTCGGATCAAGTGCAATCGCTTCACTAAACTCTTTTACAGCATCTCCATAGCGACGCTGGGTCGAAAGCAATAAACCATAGGCCCAATGCCCCTCAACCAGTTTTCCATCAGCCTTAATGCCCGACAAATAACATTTCTCGGCCTCGGCAAAGCTGTTGAATTGCTTGTAGATAACTCCAAGAGCGATTGATCTCTTTGCCGAAGGCGGCCTCTGAGAGATCAGGCTCAACATATATTTTGCTCTGCTCAAACCCGAGCGACTGAGCTTATCTTCAAGAGTAAGTTTGCGACAACGGTTGTATGCTTCAATCTCTTTTCGCTCTAACTCAAGCTGATTCTTAGCCCTGTAAATAGATGCGAGGTTCTTATGAGCATCAAGAAAACGGTCACTAATTTTCAGAGCTTTGGTGGCAAATGCAATCGCTTCGTCCGCGCGCCCAAGCTGCAAGCAAACCACACTCAAATTTGAAAGCGCCGCCCCATTCTGAGGATTCAGTGCAACGGCTTTAAGCAAACTGGCTTCAGCATCCGCATACCGTTTCAAAAAAGACAAAGTCAGACCACGCAGGTTGTAAACCTCGCTATAGTGCAGATTTCGCAGCTGCTCTGTGCTCAATTCACGCAGGGCAAGATTTAGCCCGGTATTATCAAAATGCCAGTCTTCGACAGAAATTTTTATTGGCCCCTTCGGGGGATTATTAGCATCAATATTCGCTTGCAAGACAACGAGTGCGCGGCGATAATTACCGTTGGCGTTGAGAGTGCGGGCGACTTCGAGCGGATGGTCGTCCTCGTCTTTTGTGATAGGTGCCGAAGAAGCCGACGGCCCCGCATAGGCTGGTGCAAGTTCAAGCGAAGTCAGCGACAAAGAAAATACCAATGACAAAGATAGGGCCAGCGACAGCGCCGAGGAAAGCGACAACCCAGAAGAAAGCGACAACGAAAGAAAGCTTCCCAATCTTTGACAAGACATCAGAGCAAATTCTCTATGCGCTCACTAGCGGCACGAAGCGCTTTTGCATGCGCTTTCAGCTCACTACAGGCTCTCTTCACCACGGCATCATCAGGCTTATCCAGCGATAGCTGATCAATCAATTCATCAACAGAGGCACGACAAGCTGCAGCAGAGCTGTTCCATTGAGAAGCGATACTAGCTGCTGTATTAGCATTGCCGGTGATACCAATTGCTCCACCCACCGGAGCAAGTGCATAATGCAACGATTCAAAATCGGTACAGGCAGAAAGCAACGCTTCGCGCGATCCACTCACCCAGCCGTCTCCTTCAACAACAGCTTCAGGCAGACGCTGCATGACCACATCTATTTCTTTCATGACACGGTTGATGTCTTTGCAGGTAGCAACATCAATCGGCTTACCAGGAGACAGCTGCAGAGCACCTAAGCCAAGAGTAGTAGAAAGTTCACTGACCAACGACTTAGAATCACCATCACTATTGAGCGTAAATAGGTCATCTGATAAATCAGTGCGTGGCTCAACATTGTTCAATTGCAACGCTGAGACAAGTTTGTTGCTGTTAAAAATATTCCACTCAGAAGGAAGCTTACCGCGCCCGTCTACAGCAATGCGGTCTTTGACATCGCCGTCGCTCTCAATCAGCTCGACCACTGCCGGCCGACCAGAACCAGCCGCCACAGCCAAACACTTGAAGTCGCTCTTAGCTTTCTTCTCGGCACCGCTCAACAGACTCTCCAAATCCGACTGCATAATACTGAAGCCATTAGCTGATTTCAGAATCTTTGAATCAGGTGCAAGAGTCAGTTTGATACCGCGGAAAAGTCCACCCATCTGCCCGCGAATTTTGCCGTCGGCTTGGCGCACCACAACTGCTCCGCTGCGGGAGCCACTTTTAATCACTTCGAAGCGCACAAGGTTAGGGCTCTTGTAATAGAGTTTGCCAATCTCAACCACCGGCTTACCGCTGGTATAAGTGGTGAGAACACTGTCGTAGCAATAACCTTTGAGATGCCGCACGCGGTCGAGCATCGATTGCAATTCAGTCTTTCCATCTTTGCCAGCGCTAACTGTCAAACTCTGCGGTGAAAGCAAAGCCTCATCAACCGAAATTCCAGCCCAACATGGCAAGCCGACAAGCATAAGACCAAGCGCTAAGGCGAACTGTTTGTGCATACGCACCTCCGTTATCGCTACAGGATAACGTCTTGACAATGCAAGTGGCTATTTACTCTCAATCGTGGCCCGATTGCCAAGAAAGCTTTTAGAACTATGCTTGAGCCACTGCTTCTCGGTCTCGTCGCCTCTCAGGTAAGCATTAAAGAAAGCTACGCCTAATCTATAAATTAGGGCATGATACTGCGCATCTTTCGACTGGTCGCGCGAACCAAGGTTACGAGCCTGGGTACCACCAAAAATGGCGTGGTCGCCACCGTTAAAAATCACCAAATACTGCTCAGGGGCGTTAATGTTCTGATATGGAATAATGCGATCTGCAGCCGAATTATTGTTGATCGGCGAATTGTCTTCAGTTCCGGTCATGACCATGCCCGGAATCTTAATCGAGCCATAGAGCGCCTTGGCATCGCGCCCAGCAAGATTAACTGGAGGGCTCATGTAGACCGCCGCCTTCACCCTCGGGTCGGCCACACAAATTTTGTTAGCACCAACACCAAAGGTTTGACCGGCAATGGCCATCGTGGTTCCAGCTCCGAAAGAATGACCAGCACAGCCAACCTTAGTCATATCAATTTTGTGATACCACGGACCAGCAACGCTATTCTTTTGCTCAAGCTGGTTTAGAACAAACTTGACGTCATCAACACGGGCACGAAGATTCTCACCAGTCATGGCCTGCTTCATTTCGTTCTGAATATTCTTTCGAAAATCACCCTGGCCAACTTTTACTCTGCCATTGCGAATTGAGTTGATCCAGACTGATGAGTCACTACCAGGATGTTGCACATGCACCGCCAAATAGCCATTGTCGCGCAAAGCATCGCCAAAATATCCAGCGGCTTCGCGAGACCCTCCCAATCCATGCGAGAAAATGACGACCGGCCATGGCCCCGTAGTCTTAGGTTGATAGATTTTGACAGGAATTGTTCGATTGCGAGCGCTGTCAACCCAATCTTCGCGGAGGACTAGACCCTCATAAAATTCTGCGCTCTGCTTCCGCAGTTCGCTAAACCGGTCGCCGGCAGAGCCTTGCCGTGTATTCTGATTAGAGCCCTTCCGGCTCTTCACATCGCCCCAATTTAGCGTAAAATCCTTCTCGTTAGGGTCTGACTGATTTGAGACTTTACCAGCGCTTTGGCCCACAGCCGGACTTGGAAATAGGAGAGGCGAGCAAACTGACAATAAAGTAGGCAGCAGCAAAGCACTAACGACAACGCGACACCTGAGTAAAGCCTTGCTTTGCATCACTTTTGCCTCGCAAAATTCTGATTAACCAGGCCTCAGTTTAGCAAACTAACGACTTTTACTGGTGACATCAGGGCTTAGTCGCCAGAAAAATAAATTCAGGACTTCGGGAGTGAGCATCGCTAAAGTCCCAATTACCGTATACATTTTCGACAACAAAACCAGCATCGACAAGTGATTGTTCGAGCTGTACTCGCGAGCGAAAACGCAATTCGTTGATAGAGACAAGCGCCACATCAGTGGCAGTAAATAAATAGTGGATTTCATAACTAACGCGGTCACCATTAACTTGCAACAGCTGCGCCCACCACTCGATAGCTCCGACTGCAGGGTCAGTTACTTTGCGCCGATTAACGGCAGATGGCCAATCAATATGATGCGCATGATTATCGGGAGCGCCGTTCGTAAGATTCGTTGTATCTACAAACCATGGCTGCACCACCGGATTGCGGCATTCAAAGGCAACATGCCCACCAGGGCGCAGGGCTTTGTGAATCGATGCAAGAGCAGCGCTCCAATCAGCATCGTCGAGGAAAAATTGCGCCACGTGCCCGCTCATGATGGCAAGGTCAAAGTCGAGCGCACCAGACTCTTCCAATGCGCCCAAACTATCAAGACTTTCCAAACCACCATGAATAAATCTGATCGGTGAGTCGTAAACCCGCTCAAGCGTGCGCTCAATCATTGGCAAGGAAGGCTCCACAGCAATGAGCTTGTGACCCTGCTTCGACAATTCGTAAGTTAAGAGACCGGTACCACATCCGATATCAATAATCGAAGTTGCACCAAGCCTACTGGCCAACTCAACGTAGAAATCTTTATACTCATGAATGGCGTTGACCGTATCGTAGATCGCTACCAAGCGCGGGTCGGAAAACTCGCTGTAAGTCGGTTTAATTTGCATGACACCCTAGTGCGGTTTAGTCTCACGTGGGAAATTCAATTGTGGCAGCGGAAAATCGCCAATTGAATTCATTTGATATCCCCTGGCACCTAGTCTACCCGAACTATTCTTAGAATCGACATATTGCCGACCTAAATTGGGCAAAGGCTTCGCTGGGTTAAGGTTCTGTCCTTGAGGGACCGTACCTTTCTGGATGGCTTGCTGAGCCATGGCAGGGCTAAAGCCGCCTTGGGCACAAACAGCACACGGATTAAGACCGTTTACAGCCACAATGGCGGCTGTTGCGATCATACATTTGTAAAACCTATTGGTACTTAGGTTCGTACTCAGGTTCATATTTAGATTCATGGTTTTGTCCTCAAGAATGTCTTAAAAAGACGAGTCTCTACCGACTGGTGGCTGGTGGCGAATAGCTGCTAAATTACAGCTTATAGATTTCAGCTGATAACAGCCTCACTAGCACACTCTACTATTATAGACCTTCGAGAAAGTCAGGTGAAAATATGACGGAATTGCAACGAAGGAACTTGCATTCTGGTTAGTTTTGGCGATAGTTTAACCCCGATGCTTCAACCAGTTGAAAACATCGCTGGCAAATTGGTGAAGGCCGACCCAAAATGTAAAATAGGAAACATCAAAAACGAACTTCGTTGGCGCCTCGGCGAAATAATTTGTCAGCACGTAGCCAACCACAATTACGCCGACATTTACAGCTAGAATTCTCAGAACAAACATTTTGCTTACAGGCCGTCCTTGCGCTGTCCCCGTGCGACAAACGTACTCATATGCCCTCAGATAATGATAGAAACTTGCCATGGCGATGTGAAAGACATAAACGCCCTGTTGAAATTGAAAAACCATGTACTGTCGGTATGTTGCCCAAACCATACCTTCGGCAATCAACGCCACCGCCAATAGTGCATATTTCGAAAGGTGCTTATCTTTCAATTGCCGCCGCAGATTTAGCAAGAATCCTGCACCCACAGTAGCTTCTGCAAGCAAGATTAGGTTCCAGCGGTTGGAAAGAATCTCAACTGGCCCGAACAATGCAAACGTAAAAAATGCAAATGCCAGTGCTGGAAATATGTAAACACCTGCGCTGGGAGAAGGTTCGGCTTTGCCGCTTGTGGCGGTGCCGGAGGTGGCTAGATTGTCGTTACTAGCACTGGCGCTCACATCGCCACTAAAATTGCTACTAGAATTGGCACTAGATTTGGCACCAGCTTTAGTGTTAGCGTTAGCGCCCGCATTAGTGAAAAGAATTTCCGCTCTAACAAAGTGGGGCAGAAAATAAATCCACATCAAAAAGCTGAAGAGTACATAGCCAAGAAGATGTCGAAGCGTGAGAAGAATTGCCACTCCGACAAGAAGGAGTGCAATAAAGGGTGCGATATTCTTGCGGGCGCGAGATAAGGCATTTGCCTGCCCCTTATAGGCATAAATAAAGTGCGCCAGACCCATCCATCCGACCATAAAATTGAGGTTGAGAATCTCAGGACTGGTTGGTCCATTCAAAGCATGGGTCGTGGGATAAAGCGCAAAAGGCAAAGCGTATGCCAGCCCAATGAGCAGTAACATTCCCGCAAGAGATGAAGCCGAGTGGTCGGCGTCATGTAGCGCAATTTGGTTTGATGGAGCTTCAGAAAGCATATTGCTCATGATGGATACATACCACAAATCGTTCGTGCAGAAAATTGAACCATTTTTCTGCGGGCATAGCGCTTGCTTCCCCAACAATGCAGTTGTAGGCTAGAAGCTATTCTAGGATCTGCCAATCAAGGGCCCAAACGCATCTTCTGGAAATGACATAGCGAGTTCACAAGTCTAAATTCGGTTATCGCTTATGACAGCAGGATGGCCTCACTCCCTCTGCCTTGAACAGCCTATATCAAGAAACATTCACTCTCCTCGTTAGGGCGGCGACTGCTTCAGGCCCAAACGCCTACTTAGCTTGCCAACTTAGCAATTTTGCGAAATAATGAGGTATACAATGCCAGCAACCCAAGTCGTATTTTTCAAGGCAGCTGACGAGTCAGTGCCAGTAATCAAGTTTTTAGACCAACAAAAACAAAGTAGAGTCAAAGCAAAATGCATCGCACTAATCAAGTTGCTTGCTCAAGAAGGATATGAACTAAAGCGCCCTCGCACTGACACCCTCAGAGGTGGAATCCGCGAGTTAAGAACCGAGATTAGAAACACCAACTACAGATTGCTCTATTTTTTTCACGGTCAGAATTGCGTCATCATAAGCCACGGCATAATTAAGGAAGATGCAGTCCCGGACCAAGAAATTGACAAAGCAATCGAAAACAAAAACCTATATATCTCAGATCCAGATAAATACAGCTATCACGAAGTCGAGCAATACTATGAACAAACAACCTAAATCAAGAAAAATCACTGACGGCATTGAATTGCTGGACAGGAAGTATGTTCACAAAGATGAAAAAATGAAAAAGATGGTCGAAGAAGAATTCGAAAAGCTACAAATCGGCCAACAGATTTACGACCTGCGCAAAGAAGCAAATATCACTCAAGAAGAGCTAGCTGAAATGGTCGGCACGACTGGATCGGTTATCTCAAGACTGGAAAGCGCTGAATATGACGGACATTCGGTCAAGATGCTTCAGCGTGTTGCTTCCGCGCTGGGCAAAAGAGTTACCATCAGTATCGTCGACAAAGATGACCAACTGCAAAGCATTAAATGAGCGAAGACTTCAAAAAGAAAGACAGCTATCAGAAAACTGACAGCGGGCAAGAAAATCGCCCCGAGAAAAATCACGACGGTCGACCCGAGAGTAAAGCCGCGCGCGAAGTCGGTAGCATTGACTCGACAATAATGAATCTCATCGCCAAAAAGAGAACCAACTTAAGCTCTGGCTCTCTCGATGAATCGCAAGACCACAGCCTTGAAATTGACTTCGGAGGCAGTGTCGAATCACGAAAGCACCGATTACCTAGCGAGGTGCTTGCCCAGGCCAAAGAGCCGACTGTGTTTAAGCCAATGCCCTTGCCATTGCCGATGCCGTTGCCCAAACACGATCTTCCGACGCCAACGCCACATTTAGACTTACCGAAGCCAATAGCGGTGCCGCTTCCACACATCGAGCTGCCTAGACCAACACCGACACCAATTCCTCATATCGAATTGCCTAACCCGACACCCTCATTAGAAGTAAGGCGACCAAGCGACGCTTTGGCACCGCTGGCAGATTTAACCGCTCCATCCGATTTAACCAACTGTGAAAATGAGCTGAGGAGGTTAGTGGGCGAAAAAATTCAGAATCCAACCGAGCAGAAGCAGTTTCTCGATGACATGAAGCATTTCAAAACTAATTTCGAACAACGAAGCACCAAAAGTGCTACGGAAAAGCTACGGGAACTGGCTGATACCTATACCCAACTCTCTCGTCTACTGTCAGCCGATTCCGATATATTAACCAAATACCCACAATGCCAGCTCAAAGAAGGCGAAACTCCTTGGCGCGTGCGCGTAGCCGAGCAAATTATTCACCAAGCCGCCGAGCCATTCACGATAAGCCAAGGCAAGATGGCTGTCTGTGCCGCAGCTTCACTAGAGGTGCGTGAATACTACCGCGAGCCAGCAGCAGTAGCTCGACTGGTCACTGATGTGCTTCTTACGGGCAACTATGAAGCCACTGCAGGTGGAACGAAGATTGACTTGACGAAATGCCCAGATAATTTGATACCGGATCCGTTTTCCAAGCAATTTTCGGTGGAGAGGGAAGTGAAGGGTAAGGAAATTTTTGTCTGGAATTTGCCATATTCAGACGCAAGAAGCTTTGCCTCACAGCTATTTGAAGTGACCGCAATTAACTTGGCCCTTCAGCCGAGAGGGTTTAGGTATGAGCAGCCGAGCGCCATACAATGGGAACTTACGAAAAACCGATCCACCGGGCAGGTTATCGATATTACAACGAGGGACACTAAGCCATTCGGGAGCGGAAAAGACCGCCAGATCACAGATGTTGACATTTCAAGAACGGCCTACTGCATCAGCGGAAAAGACGAAAATAAGTTTGTAATCTCAGCAGCTTGCTTGTCGCCAAGCGAAGCGAGCAATAGTGCGATACGAAAAATCTATGATTTAGACAACAGAGACAAAGGAATACAGAATCCCTTCAACCCATCTGAAGTTTTCGCCGCCCTGCAAACCGTAGAGGGAAAAGGAGAGTGGCCACCGATAGTTCGGCTAGATGCCTCTTTGCCACCAGTCAGTCTAGACCTAGCTGGTGCTCACTTCTTGGTCATTAGTGCTATTGACGTAGATAGCAAGAATTTAGCATTCGACAATACATGGGAGGAGTCAAAAGATCGCAACGGCAGACCGTCCGTACACGTAGCTGAAATAGCGCTAAGTATTTTTTCAAGCAAAATAGCCCCTGGCGCGGCCGAACCTGCCCTCCTGAGCAGAGTATCCTATTTTCAGAACCACCCTGGTCAGTTGAAGACCCTGATTAAAAATTGGCTTGATCTACCAGATAAGTTAAAATCAGCTTACCCAGCCACGACAGCGCTTGAATACGAGCAACAACATCCAGATCCTGAATTAAAAGATTGGATTGCACGCCACCCAGATGACAAACAATTGACTCTGTGGAAATCATCGATTGAGGGGTGGCTCAGTAAATATCCTGCAGAACGTCCTAATCACTAGAATATTCGGAGCCTAGAATGCTATTCGAACCACCGCCTAATTTCCAAAAGCACATTGACGTAGCGGAAGTCAGGTATTTATCGCGGACCACGAGTACCGAGACAATTGCAGGTCTGCCACCATCCTCAAGAAATAGACCGAAAGAAGAAAAACCAATATACGTTTCAGAAATTCAACCCCGCGATTGGTTTGAAGCACTTCCCATAGTATCAATGACGTTGCCGCACGGCCCGTGGCAATTAGAGAAGCTGCCGACCGCTCCATACGCCTACAATGTTTCGCTAAAGAAAAAGCCGTCAATAACAATTAATTTCGGCTGCGGCGGAGATTTGGAGGGAGAGAATTCGAAATTCAGAAAAATACTTAGCCGCGAACCTTCGCCGTTAACCAACGATGAAATTGCTTACTTTTATCCCAGTGGTTCATTCGTTGCCGGACATTCAGAAGATCTCAACGGCAAACGTGTGATTGTATTTGAGGGCCACTTCAAAGAAAAGAACCTAGATATGTATCAGCTTGAATTCAACCACAATCCAGATGCGTATGGAGTTTGCGTACAAGCAGTGATTACATTCTCGGCTCCGCCATCTCAGTACAAGCATCATATAAAGGCATTTAAGGCTGCATTGAAAACCATTCGCTGGATCCACAAAGTCGAAATTGATCCGAGCAAATAGTAGTGGAATTACAAATGCCGCTAGAACCACCACAAGTTTTTACCAAACAGCAAGAAATAGCCGAAGTACGGTACGCCGACAAGAAACTTCAGCGCGACAATCCAGCAATGCCTAATAAATCCCAAAAGAAGCTCGATGAAGCACTGAGGCAGTCGCATCAACCGCCACCATCTAAGCCATGGATACGCAAAGAACCAAAACCAGTTTTCGTCAACAAAGTTCCAACTGATTGGTATTTCAACGCAATACCAATCAAGTCGATGAAGTTGCCGCGTGGGTGGTGGGAGTACCAACGGAGAGAATACGCACTTGGCGGTGGAGGAGAGATCTATAACAAGACTTTTATTGCAAAAAATTACCCGCCTGCCGAATTAAGTTTCTCTTGCCCTGGTGCCTATCCTCGTGACGATACCAACCTCAAAAAGTTGCTGAAGGAACCGGCTCACATCCTCTCATTAGCAGAACTAAGATCAATTGAAGATCGCGAATTCTATACCAACGCACAAACGGAAGAAATTGACGGTAAAAAAGTAATAGCTATATGGGGAAAGAGAGAGGACGACAATCTCGTTGTCTACAAAATTCTGTTCAATCAATTCCCCACCCGGCCAGAATCGCCAATGGAAGCCGAAATAGAATTCACAGCGCCACCTGCTCAATACGAGAGGCACATAGGCGAAGTGAAAGAATCTTTCAAAACAATCAAATGGAAAACAGAAGCGCCAAAAGATGAGTGCCAAGATTAGTCGATTGGTCGAACCTAAAGTCTCTAATGCATTCGGTCAAACGCGTCGTTCTTGCCACTAAGGACATCAATCTTTCTGGGTGTGCTCATTTCCCAAACCTGGTGTGCCCATCGTAGGATCCTAATGTTTCACCACTACTCTGCAAACAACTTTTTTCTCAAATCCAATAAAGAGATTGCTTAAAAGATCATCGTTGTAGCATGCATATTCGAATACTTGGTTAAGGTGGGCAGTCTTTACTCGTTTGTCATACTTTTTCACTGTGTTCGGCGGACCAAAGAAAAATTTGACTTGATCCTCAGAAAGCTTGAGTAGAAATATTTT